>NZ_JCAQOY010000038.1:0-297006 GCF_059567925.1 Paraburkholderia sp. BGA-UO-ETr-F21
AGATAGGGTGCTGCGAAGCTCCATTCTTCGTCGGACACATCGGTCGGATACCCTTTGCGATCTGCTCTTTTCATCCCGCCAGGATACTAGGTCTCCCGCAAAGTGCCTAACACGCTCTAGGCTGAGTCGGATTGTCGCTGTGTGTACGCCAGGCGAAGCAGAAGCGACATTTCCGGAAGAGCCCTTAATTCCCAACGGATACGTATACAAGCGAGTTTCGGCTAACGCCTCTGATAAGCGAGAGACAATAGCGGAAGTATTGGTGAAGCTCTCTCGAGACGTGCGTCGGATTGGTGAAAACTTTCGCTGGAGTATCTTCGCGGAGAGTATCGCGCAGATACTTGATTTCGATGAATTGGTGCTTAATGCGAAGCCGAACGCGACAGGGGTCGCGCAAGAAATTAGTCTATCTCGCCTTTGGACAGGTGGGGAGCAAGCTACTGCAAAGGTTCGAATGCAGGTCGACTTGGGAGGGGAATTAAGGCGAAGAGTCGGCAATAAGTCCTTGCCTCTGAGTAGCGGTCAACAATCCTTCGTGAGGCTCGCTGCGCAGCTGTGTGTTTACGCTGAGAATGGGGCCCTCATCTTGATGGACGAGCCGGAGACTCATCTCCATCCGAATCTGATTACCGGCTTGGTGGCCATGCTGGATAGAGTACTGGAGCTCTCTGGTTCAATTGCAATCATCGCTACTCATTCTGCGTATCTGGTTCGAGAGGTTCCGCATTCTCAGGTTCATATCATCCGGCTTGACGACACCAGCCAGGTGGTTGAGATAACGAAACCGCGATTACGGACGTTTGGGGCGGACGTCGGTGCGATTTCGCATTTTGTCTTCGGCGACGACATCGTGAACCGGCTTATCGGTCAGTTGGAAGCACATCTTGGAGAAGATGCTGGCGTGGCCGAGAAATGGCTTGAAACTATTGAAGGGGAGGTGTCAACCGAGGCGGTGATGGCACTTCGAAGAGAAATTAAGAAGCGCAAGGAACAAGGTCAATGAAGAAGCTTGTTCCGACGCCGCAAAATGACGCTGGTCTCTTAGAGGAAATGTCGCTGAACGAGCGCCTAAACAGTTATCCTCTGCTCGCAGTCCAGCTGAATGCCATGAAAGCGCGTTACAACGAGTACGTGGCGGGTCGAGGTGACCCATGGACCGTGCATGCTCCTCTGCCGTTGCCTCCAGCGCTCATCGAGGCCTTGAAAGGCCATTATGCGTCGCCGCCGAAATGTCTTGAATTTCTTGACACGCTTCGCACTTCTGGTTCGCCGGACGTATGTGCCATGTGCGGAAGTCTGAAGGCAGGTACGTTAGACCATGTATTTCCAAAAGACGTGTATCCAGAATTTGCGATTTTTGCACCTAACCTCGTTCCCGCTTGCGATTGCAATAGCAAGCGAGGTACCCGATATCGCGGTGAGGTGAACGGGGAGCGAACCCTGCATCCTTACTTTGACGATGTCTTGGAGCGTCGTCTAGCGTATGTACAATTCTCTGGTGAGCTGAAATCGCCTTTAGCAACGATTCAAGGAATCGAGCAAGAGTTGACTCCCGAGCAGGTACTCGCGTTACGCTTTCACATAGAGTCGATTCTAAAACGTAGTAGCCTCCTCACATGGGCGTCCGAAAAATGGGCGACATTTCATCGTGACCCGGAGGCTCTTCTGTTTGACCTCCATGAAGAGCACGTGACTGTTGAGGATGTACGTCGTGGTCTGGAACAGCGGCTAAAGGCCTCGGACAAGGAGCACAGAACACCGAACAATTGGTATTCGATGGTGTTTTATGGTGTTCTCCACTCCGAAGGCGCTGTCGCACACGTGCGAGACAGAGTGGATGCCGCGCGCGCTGGCGACCACGACTGAGCTATCGGCTCAGGATTGAACCAATTGAGACGACGGTAGAAGACGAAGAATTACCGCATGTCGTGCTCTCGACCGCTCAGGGTCGATAGCGCGCAGTGCTGAGTGTTTCCCAGGAACTAAGGGAACGACGGCTCTAGTCACATTGGATGAGAGAATAGACTATGGCAAAAGGCGTTGAAAGAGACATCGCGGGCGCTCGAGCTTCTAACGCCGGAGACCGGTTTCATGAACTCTGGGCGTTACGGAAAGCGCTTTCACTACTCGAACCGAACCCGCGCTACCAAGCAATCACCGTCGAAGGCGTACCGCGCGAATCTGCATCCCCTAACGAAGGGACGTGGACCGCCGTCGATGTGTGCCTCATGTCAGGGGGACACAACCTGAGCGAGGCCACGTGGGCGGAATTCGCTCAACTCAAGTATTCATCCGCGAGCCCTGAGGCGCTGTGGACCGTAGCTCGTCTGAGCAGCAACAGCGCGAAGAGAGGGAACAATTCTGTCATCAGGAAGCTTGCAGAAGCGTTCCTGGCTGCTGAAGGCGTTCGTACCGGTCAGAATTCATTGCTTCAATACGCCATTCGTCTAGTAAGCAATCAGAATGTGTCGCCTGACGTGTTCTTGGCGCTCGGAAGGTCGAGACCCGTGGATGCGGCGGAAAGGTCGAAAGCAAGAAAAGACGGTCATAAGTTGCGGACGGCAACCGGTCTCACCGCTGCGCAATTTAACTTATTCGCATCCCTGCTGGATTTTTCCGAGTGCGGTGCGGAATCAAACTTTGAGCAAGAACGCAAGGCAATCGAGTGTTTAGACCGTCTCATCGAAGGAGACTCCAAGCCGTCGCACCTCGAGCTGCATCGGTTCATCAGCGACGCAATGCTGCCCGAGTCAAGCCGTGCGCCCATCACCGAAGCGACTGTTTTGTCTCGCCTTGACGTAAGCTCTGACACAGCACTCTACCCTTGCCCTAACCGCGTAGTACCGGTGTCTCAGGCTATCGAGCGCCCAATTGCTAGGGCGGTTGTCTCAAACCTCGTCAATGGTGTGCAGAGGATAGCGTTACATGGTGGTGCGGGCTGCGGTAAGACGACCACGATTACCCAAATTGCGACGATGCTTCCGCCGGGAAGCATCTGCATCCAGTACGACTGCTACGGCGGGGGTAGCTACCTTGACGATAGCGCGCCGCGACATCGTCCTCAAGAAGCGTTCACTCAACTTTCGAATGAACTTGCAGTAGACCTCCGTGTGCCTCGGTTGCTGCGCATCTCTGAGCGAGGTAACGCAGCAAAGGCGTTCAAGGACAGACTGGACCAAGGTGCGCAGATTCTCTACGAGAGCAATCCGCCAGCCCTGCTGGTCGTTGCGGTAGACGCAGCGGACAACGCCGTCGCGGCAGCGAAGCGGCGTAACGACCACTGCTTTGTCAACGAGCTAGCTTCACTTGGCGACCTACCCAGCAATGTTCGAATCCTCGTCTCCGCGCGGACGGCTCGGCTAGCGGAGCTCGAACTGCCCATGAATTTCAAGGGGCAGCTCATTGAATCATTCAGTCTGAGTGAGACTGAAGCCAACGTCGCCATACATATTCCGGAACCTGACGTACACTGGACGCGTGAATTTCACGAGCTGACGCGCGGTGTGCCGCGTGTTCAGGCATACGCGTTTGAGCTATCGAGGGTTCCGGGTGAAGCGATGCAATATCTGCTTCCCAGCGGAAAAGGGTTAGACGAAATATTTGAGCAAGCGTTCGAGAACGCATGGCGAAAAGGCGGCGATGCCGGTTCCATTCCGGTCTTGTGCGCTGCGCTCATTTCGCTGCCTCGACCGATTCCGTTGGTGGAATTAGCGTTCACCATCGACAAAGACTTTGTACGGGCGAAGGACCTATGCGAAGACTTGGGTAGGACGCTCGTTATCAAAGATGACTGCGTTTCGTTTTCGGACGAGGATTTCGAACACTTCGTTGCGCAACGTGGCAGTTCCAAATCGCCGCTGGTGCGGGCAAAGATTGCTGAGCGGCTCCTCGCGAACGAGAAGGACAGTGCCTACGCTTGTCGCCATGTCGTGCAAGCACTAATCGTTGCGGGAAGAGACGCAGACGCTCTCAGGGTCGCGACACAGGAGCCTGAGGGGCGGCTGTTTGCGGACCCGGTTGAACGACGACTCTGTCAATTGGAAAGGATGCGGGGTGCGCTCCGAGTTTGCGCGCGCAGTGGCAGCCCGAGCGAGAGCATGTATATCCTGATGGTGGGAGCTGAGGCGCTTAGAACAAGTGATGCGATTGCGAAGGCGTTAGCGCTCAATCCTGACCTGTCGGCTAGGTACGCGCGAGAATCTCTGGACAGATTGGTTCTGTCCGATGAGAGATTCGTCCAAGCCAACGGACCGGTCCTGTGTCACTTAATGGCCGAAGATGCGAAGCGAAATTTGTCTCTCCAGGTTGAGCGTGCGCGCCGTTTTTTCTTGGCGTGGAGGGATAAGCAAGCAGACGATAGAGAGTATCGTGAGTATTCACAGCAGCCCACTGCCGCTGATGTGGCAGCGTTCTATCGTGCTGAAGCTGCGAGGACCGGGGTTGATGCGGTGTTGCGTCGGTTCCGGCGGCACGGTCCACGACGTGAAGAGATTTTTCGTGCGTTTGTCACAGCGTTGCTCGGGGAGGGCAACTTCGAACTGGTCGAAGGTCTTCTCGCCGACCCCAAGATGCCTGCGGAGGCGAAAGTCTATGTCACTAGCTTGCTGGCGAAAGCCGGGAGGCAGATTGATTTGGACATGGTCGGCTTATTGCTGAAGAGACTGCAGGTCCGGGGAAAGCTCCGCGAATCCACGGGGCAGCGTCGAGCGGCATATACGGGTCTCTTCGGAGACTGCCTTACCCTCTGCGAGCTTCTTGCACGCAACGGTGAAGGTATCGACATCGTCCATACCGCACTTACCGAGATGGCCCAAGGCGACCGACCGCGTTGGCGACACCTTGAGTTATCGCAACACGGGTTAATCGATGTAATTTTGAGGGCTGAGAGTCTTCTGTCGGAGCTAGACGAAGGGAGCTTGACGCTCGACGGACTGCTCGACGTCGAGAGTGCCACAGCAATGGGCTGGAGTTCCGATAGTGAACTCACGTACGATGAACACCAGAAGCGCTCGGACGCTATTGAGTTCTTTCGCGCTTATCTTCCGTTCTATCAGGCTCGCGCGCGGTATGTGGTGACCGGTCAGTTGGAAGAGTTCGCCGGTGCCGCTAAGGCTAGATGGTCGAAGGCTCTCGAAGCCGCGAGCTACCTGTCATCTCGAACAGGTGCGCGCGGCATGCACTTCGTCGTAGCTGACGCAATGACTGCTGCGCTCGCATTCGACAATGGACGCATCGGACCACTATTCGACGTCGTCAGAGTTGATTAGCTCGAGTCAGGCTACTTTCGGTGGCCGCGAAGCGCGTGTATTGCGTCCCTTCTCCTGGCGTCCGGAGGTATCTGGTGCGCTAACTATGTTCGCCAATATGTGCTTGCCTAGAATCACTGATTTGAGGACGACCTCGTCGGAGAAGGCAGCATCTCTATTCGAACTCTCACGGTTGCTACTGGAGTGCAGTCCGGAAACATCGGGAAGTCTTTTCAGTAAAGCGGTACTAGTTCTTGAAGACGTAGATATCGCGGAAATGCGGCTGCTTGGGACGTTTGAGACTCTGTCAAATGTTTCGTCCAAAGCACTTACGCCTACGCAGTCTCGAAATGCAGCGCTGGGATTGGCCTCATTCGGAACAGTGGTCGGGACACGCCTTCGCGACTACGACCACTTCCCCTGGAGACCGCTTTGTCGAGGACTGGCTGAATTGAATGCACCTGTGGCGATGGCGGTGGCGTCGCGGTGGGACGACGAGGGACTTGCTGGCATCTCCGAAGCACTAAGCGAGGTTCTAGTCGCCGGTGTGAAGACTGGTGCAATACCGGCGCAATATGTGGCGGCTAGTAGTTACCTCTTTAGCGAAGTGCCGGAAGGCCTCGTTTCAGGTGTTGTATACGCGGCATCAAAGCTTGATGATAACGCTCGCTTTGCCGTTCACGAGATTTTGGCCGAATGTGAGGCGCTCCGTCGTAGTCCCAATCCACGGAATAATGTCGACGACGCTATTATTGCAGGGGTACCAACCGAGCTACGCCGTCGTTGGGTGACGTATCTTGCATATCGCAAGGAGTTCTTGAAGACTGCACGAAAGCGCGACCGGACCGACGTGGAGGCGGCGAGTGCGGACGGCAAGAATCCGGATGAGAAGCTTCGTGAATTCTTAGACGCCCTTGATTGGGAGAATCTCAATGTTCGTTCCGCTCCTGACATCGCCACGTTTGTCGATGCGGCTGCTGACAAGGCTAGAGATGAACTTTCTCTCTACGCGGTTCACCGCGACTTGTACGAGAGAGTTCAGCGTAGAGTGCCAGAGAACGCGCGTGTTTCTTATCTTCAGAATCTTTCAGAGATTGCGCTCCAAGGCGATACAAGGTACGAACTGATTGAGGCTCTCACCGATGCCGTCATTGGCTGGTATGGGAACTCTGTGGCAGTTCGGGACTGGTGCCATCACGGTTTGCCGAGGCTAATTTCTGCGAAGCTAAGGATGTTTATCCGAGCATGGCGCTCGAAGCCATTGCTGAGCCTTTTGATAGAAGCAAGTTGCGTATCAGAGGAGAACGTCTATCCAGCCATCTTGGCCGGATTGTCGGAAAACATCGAAGAATTCGACGCTAACGGCATCTACGACCTCCTTGAAATAATTGCCGTTCTGGTGAGTCACGGAGATGTTGCCAGTTTTGTTAATCGTTATGTCGAACGACTCACCGAGAAGGTACGCCCGGAGGACCGCTTCGAGTCTGTCAATATTCCAAATCAGGTTGACGAGGCGTTTGCGCGACTTATTTATGCCTATCTCAGCGATGCCGACCTCGCGATGCGTTGGCGCGCTGCGCACGCTACGAGGAGCCTGTTCTGGCTCGAACAATCGAATGTTCTTGACCATATGGTCATGCAGTACCACGTTACATCCGAAACAAGCTTTAGAGCGGAGGGAGCCGCGTTTTACTGGCTTGCCGCTCGTCTCTGGTTGACAATAGCGGTGTCTCGGGCATGCGAAGACCGTCCAATAGTTGCCTGTAAGTACGCTACATTTCTGCTGTCAATTCTAGACGATGCGGCATTTCCGCATTTGGTCGTCCGTGAGTTCGCTAAGCAGGGCATCGCAGCGTTGGTGGAAGCAGGAGCATTGACGTTGGCGAGGAGTCAACGCAACTCTCTTGCTAAGGTCAACGTTTCTCACTTGAGAAAAAGACGGCGTCCGACGCACCTGAGCTACGATGAATCGGCTGCCGAGAAGTCTGGTGAGCGTCGGTTTCACTTTGATGCACTTGACACGCTTCGATATTGGTATCCGGGATTGGCGCAGGCGTTCGCCAATGTATCGCTCGCTGACTTCGTCGCTGAAGCCGAGCGTTGGATTGTAGACAAGTGGGGTGTCACATCCAATCCGTGGAGATGGGACGAAGAGTCGCGCAAGGAGAAGTTCAAGCGATATCCTTATGAAACTCGTCATAGCCATGGTCAACTGCCGCGCATCGAACGTTTTCATACACACCTGGAATGGAACGCTATGTGGTGCGCGGCCGGGGAACTATTGACGTCACATCCACTCGCTTCTAGCGATTACGACAATGATGAGGAGCGTCTGGCAGACGAGCTTCGCAGCGTCGTCACTGTTGGACCTGTGAAGTGGTTGTCGGACTTGCGAAGTCCGAAGCCACTTGAGCGCCGATTCTGGATACCGGCTGACCACTACGTGGATTGGGTTCGCGAACCCTCGATGACGGAAGTTCTCGGACTGCTGGGTTTGGGCAGTCGGAATGGGTGGTACGCCGTGTACGCGGATTACGACTGCTATTGGGGCAGTTTGCACGAATCCGTACGTGTTACATCTTGTCTTGTGGGGCCGAAAGGTGCGCCAGCGTTACTTCGAGCGTTGCAGTCGTCTGGAGATGCTCATGGATATTATTTGCCGTCGTCGGATAACAAAGAGGATGAAATAGACGACGCACCGTTCAAGCTTAAAGGATGGCTTGAGCAGAGTGATGGTCGGGCGGGTCTTGACGAGAAGGATGACTTTGCGGCTGGGATGTCCCCGCACTTCATGCAGCCGGGCAAACAAACTCGGAAGACTCTGAAACTAGTGCCGAGCGACGAGTTCGCTTACGGTTGGGAGAAGAAGGCGACGTCTGAGTTTATTTTCTATGCTGAGCAGTGGGCGGATGAAATTCCAGAGCGACATCGCAGAGACGAAGAAGATTTCGTTCGCTCACGTGGGGCGCGTGTGCATTGTAGAGGGCATACTCTGCAAGAGGTATTGCTTAAAGAGCAATGTGACTTGCTCATAAAGGTCAAAACGTATAGGAAGTTTGACGATGAAAGCCGGTATAGCGAAAGGACGAAAGAAGATTCATACTTCGTCCGGTACCTCCTCCTCACAAGTCAAGGTGACATCTTCGATGCCTCAGGACACGTTGGAGCTTGGAAAATTTCTGGTTGATGAGCTGAAGCAACACGGTAACCCCGACACACTTACAGTGTGGCTTCTCCATTACATCGCGGAATTGATTGTAAAGGCCGAGTGCGAACCCGCCTCGCCTGTTGGTATCGCCGCACGCCGCGAGGCGTGCGAGATGATTCTAAAGCTATGGGAGCATCGAGCGACGTTCAGGGGGCGCGCCAATCCGATGGAGGAGTACGGTAGTGCGCTCAAACTCTTACGCTCGCTTCGAAAAGAGGGCTTTTTCGTTTTTGGCGGTCTCGAAGACTACAAAGACCCCGTCGATGCGCTCAGGGCAAGTTCGGCCGCTTTGCTCAGTTCCATGTTGGTGCTGCGATTGCCAGACGAGAGAGACGAACGGAATGTGGCGGTGCGCAATCTGAGTAAACTTGAACGCGAGCTAATGAAAGAGCTCAACATCGTCAGAATTACGGCGATTTCTAGGAGCTCTAATTCGCCTGATGAGGAGTCGGTTGACCCGCGTGCTGTCCTGAAAAAGGACACTCTTGAGGATATCGTGCGCCTGCGCAAAGCTCTCGATGCTATAGAAGCTGACTTGGTATCGGAGAGGCAATCGACAGCGAAGGAACGAGCTAACGCAGTAAAGATTTCCCCAGCAACGGAAGGTCCAGGAGTCGAGGGTAGGGCCGTCACCGGCACTGAGGATGGCGCGGTGACACGTAAATCGCTATCGAGCAAGAAATCGCGTGCTCCAGCGAAGAAGCCTCCGTCCAGTGTTAGAGGCCGAGGCGACGCCCGATAGAGGTGGCAAGCCTCATCTCCTCGGCTGCCGGCCGAACGGCTGGCTGAACACCTATTGGACGGACAAGACTAACCGTGCAAACACGAGAAGAACTCTGCGACGAATTCCAACGTAACGTCGCTCTTATCGCCACGCAACTCAACGAAGGGTTCGGGGTTCGCCACAAGCGAGGTGGTGGTCCGCAGTCACCTCTTGTTCGGTGGTTCGATTTTCGACTCAGGGTCGTGGACCCTCGGCCCCGAACAATATACCTGTCGGACAAATTCCCAAAGACACTGGACCAAAAGACAGCCGGAGCGCTCGCGGCGTTGGTCGAGGCGATACGCAACGGTGACGACATCAATCCGTACCAGAGCAAGGGCCTTCTGCGAAACGATTCTAGTGGTAAGCGAAGGGCAGAACGGACGGACCTCCTATGGGCTGACTGGGGGATTCACCATCTTCACGTGTCTGACGAACGCATTGAGGGCAAATATTTTTCGGCCCGGAGCGGACAGCTACTCTTCGTGTTGTTCGGACCGGACTTCGCTCTCTTTATTGATGTTTTGCCACATTCGGGGGACAAGCTCCGTTTCTCGCGTGAGGAGCTCATCCGAATTGTGGCTAGGAATTGGCCCGAAGTACTGGCGCAGTTCGAGTTGAAGGGGGTATTGGCGGGAACGTCGCCAACGGATGCAGAGCGAGACGCTCTTCGTAGAGGAGGTGTTGATGCTCCTTTGTTCTTGGATGGTAAGGCGTTTTTTGCGCCCGGGCGCGGAGTTACCTCAGCATCGACTCCGGGCAAGGTGACCGATATGCTCATTCGACTTCGTCAAGACCTGCGCGCCCTCGCTGAATATGTACTGGACCTGAATGGTCAATTCATGTCGCATTTGTCAGAACGAGGCTCCTCGGAGATACATTTTTCGTTGCAACTACACCCGGTCGGCATCGTACTCGATGAACGGAGCACAGGGCACGCTTGGACGTTTCCCGATGCGAGGGTGGAGGGGCCTAACAGCGCGTTTGCTGAGATATGTGACATGTTCACACCGCCCTGGGTTCGGGAAGCGATGAATCGGAAGTAGGTAAGCTCCCGTCGGTAAATCGTGGTTCGTGGCGGTAATCGGCCCCTTGCCGCCTATCGACAGCGCCTCGGTCGTGTAGCCGTAGATATGTTGGGGGGTACGTGACGTAACTAGGCAACTTGGCTTTACCGGAAGTGGCCAACTAGACCATCCTGCACTTGTGATTTGGAGGACCCATTGCGCGGGGTGAGTCCGTCTGCGTCTCAATTGTTGCCAAGGGCGTCGCCGTGTTTTACCGCGCGGACGCGTCGCTGGTGCGCGGCGATTAAGTTGGCGGTGGCGTCCGTCCCGACATCGGACTTGGCAATCTATGCCGCTTGTAACGCCGTTTGTGTGACCCGAAGCTAGCTCGACTCTCGGACAGTGGGCCTTTCAAGTAGATGGAGGCTGCGGACTGCGATAGCCCCGCTTGGGCGCGAAGCCGCGAAATCGCGGCCCGTCTCATCAGGGAAAGAGCTTATGAAGCGAATCTTCGTAGCGCTGCTGCGGTTTCAGACCTGATGTGTCTAGCCCGTAGGTCCGCAGAAGCCAGCGCGACTCGCCGCCGGCTTCACCGTCGACGGTCGTTCGCCCGTGCAGGCCAATACGGTTGTTGACGAGCAAAATGTCACCTGGCGAGATTGCGACGCCAATCGCGCAGGTCTTGCACGCCGCTGCGAACGCCTTGACGGCATCTGCAGCCGCCCCTTCTTCTTCGTCTGCGCCTGCGTTACTGTGGCTGAAACGAACCCACAGTTGGCCATCGACGTCGAAAAGAAGCTCACCGCCGTCGACCAGGTGTTCCTCTCCGAGGATGCGCTGCGTCCCATCCCGGAACGTGCCTTGCGCCCGAATAATGAACTGCGGCTTCTTCAACTCTGAAATCTGGTCGTCCGTAAGCTGCGGCAGAATCTGCGAGAGCGGCATCACGGTCGTTTCCGCATTCGTCGGGTTTCGCAGACCGGACAGGCAAACAAAGTCCGGCGAGGGTGCAATACGTGCTTCCTCACTATCCAACCGGCCACGCACCGGGAAGCTCACCGCGTCTGTATGACCGTCCATCGAACTGCGGGACTTATCCGAGAAGTAACCTTCACCCGGGATGATGACGAGGTTGACAAACAACTCACCATTGTTCTCGGAGCCGTACGAAACGGTGTCGAGCCCGAGCGTCGCAATTGCGGCAATCGACGACGCCCTTGCGAGAAGCGTACCTTCTGCATCGGGAAGTGGCAGAAACCCTTCTGGCGTCGCAGGTAGGCTCACCACTTCAAAGGTGCGGGGCAAGTGGAGAAACGCCTCTGTCCACGCCCGCTCTCGAAGAGCGTTCAAGTCCGTGCCTGTCCGCGCGAGTTCGGCGGATACGGCTGCGCTTAGTTTCTTGCCAAGGCTGACGGGCTCCGCGAGGGATTCGCACGCATCCTCAAACGTGGCCCCTGCACGCCATTGGTGCACAGCCGCTCTGACAGCGGCGGAAAATTCAGCGTGAATCAGGGTGGCCCCCGTGTTTGATATATTGTTGATACATGCTTATACTAAATACAAACCATCACACTGTCCAGCATGCGAGCCAAGATTCTGCCCCAAACTGATGCCAAGCGCGCGGCCCATTTGATTGCTCAATGGGCGCAACTGATTTGCGTCTTGTCTGCGAACGCGAAATTCCGTTCGGATGCTCGGGATTCGGCTGTCCGCTGTACCGTCACTCTTCCGAATGAGGAGGTGCTAGATGTATCGGCTGGCTCAGCGGAGGCAGCGGCATTGGAAATGATGAGTACTCTCAATTCCAAAGTGCTAGGGGCACACAGCCAGACAGGCTGGGACACTGAATACCAAAAAATACTCGATAAAGGTAATGAGCCCACGGAGGCAGTTATGCATAGCGAATCTCAGCACCATGCTAATGAAGCGAGCCGTACGAAAGAGCGGCAAGACACCATTGGCGTAAGCAGCAAGAGGGCATTGCAAGTGGCTGTGGGCCAATTGGCAGACCTTCGGGGGGATTCAGTTGCTGCTGTCGCACGCGAACTCGTGGCGGAAGGGTTTGAGGAATTTGAGAAGAGGAGCAGAAGCGATAGTCCCACAAAGCTGCTCTCTAGTTATGAGTCGAGATTGACCGCTCTGGATGGAGATGACACTGTTCAATGGATGGTGAGATTGAACCGTCATTTATCTATCCGATTGAAACTCACTGCCAAGGAGTATGGGAAATCATCGTCCCAGCTTGTTGCAATGTGTATGGTCAATTCACTCTCTCGGCAACAAAGACTTGCTCAGTCGGCTGCCACTGAGGCAGAACTTGCATTGGCCCGAGCTGCTATTGCTACTGTAAAAGGACCAAAGGTTCGGCGATTGGCAGTGGACGTAGGGATAGGAAGCTATGCATCTCTAGTCAGTGGAATGCTCTCGGGAACTATCGAGACACCTCCAAAGTTGCTTGATGCGATATCGACAAATCTGGACGTATCTCGAATTGCACTGAAGCAGGTGCTCATCGAATCATTCGATGAATCTGCTGTTCCAGCATTCAAATCCGAAGAGGGAAAGCCTCACATACACCTTGAACCTCAAAAATGGGAAGATGCAGTCAGGTCATTGGAGTTATCCAATGACGAAACTATCAGACTGATGAAGTTCAAAGAATAACGTCATTCATGAACCCATTCGAGCGGGCACGTACCGAAGCCAATAAGCTCCGGCAGCAATTGTTGACGCACTGTGCGACAGGTCTGCCAGGCAGCCTTGAGCTACTTTCGTTCGTAGAGGACGAGCTTGAACTGTGTATTGAGAAGGTCCCGGCAAGCTATGCCGCGCTTGGCGGTGGCGGTGCTGTCCTGCGGAGAAAAGAATGCTTCATCTACGTCCGGAATACAGTCAGTGACGATGAATATGCGTATCTGGTCGCACACGAACTAGGACATTGGAAACTCGACGCTGACAAACCAGAGTTGACCATTGCTGACATCAAAGCGCTATTGGGAAGCGAAGGGACGCCGGCAGCAATAAAGGTTGAAGCTTATGGTGCCCGCGAGCGTCAGGAGCTGCAGGCAAATGTCTTCGCCCGGGAGTTGCTGCTGCCTCGAGAGGTAGCAGCAACTCTGTGGAATCAAGGGCACGGCCCTCGTGAGATTGCACAGAATCTTGTGCTTCCCTTGGAGTTGGTCAGGCAGCAGATGCTGGACGGCGTTTTGCTTCCTAAGGCAGCGACGGCTGCGCCTCGCGATTTGCCCGCTCCCAGCCCAGACCAAAAGGCGGCTGCGGAGGCTCCAGAGAGATTTGTGAATGTTGTTGCTGGTCCAGGAACTGGCAAGACGACCACACTGGTTCACAGAGTCAAATACCTGATTGAGCAGCAGAATGTAGACCCCAGTCGCATTCTGGTTCTCACGTTCACAAACAAAGCAGCTTTTGAACTCGTTGAGAGGCTTCGTGTCGCAGGTATAGAGCGCGCCGCTGATATCTGGGCGGGGACGTTCCATGCATTTGGTCTCGAGTTCCTCCGAAAATACCATCAACATTTCGGCCTTGACCAGGATGTGCTCGTTGCGGACAAGTTGCACGAGGTAACGCTTCTTGTGCGCAATCTACCATCTGTCGATTTGCAGTATTACCTGCGAGTCGAGGACCCTTATGAGTGGCTTCAGGCGGTCCTCAAATGCATCCAGCGACTCAAGGAAGAGCTTGTTAGTCCGGACGAGTATAGAAAGAGACTGAAGGCGCTTGAACCTGCTCCAGAGGAGCTTGAGCGCGAACGCGAGGACATCGCTACGCTGTATGAGCTCCATGAGCGTGTGCTCTCGGAGGCGCGAATGGTCGACTTTGTCGACTTGGTTGCCACGCCTGCGCTGCGGATTCGAGATGACAGAGATAGCGTTGCTGAGTTTGCAAACCACTTCGAACACGTGCTCGTAGACGAATATCAAGACGTCACCGAAGCGATGGTGATGCTGGTGCGTCAGCTTGCTTTGCGAGCAAAATCGCTATGGGTAGTGGGTGACGTTCGTCAGGCGATACATCACTGGCGAGGTGCGTCAGTACGAAGCCTGATGAAGTTCGAACAGTCATTTAAGGCAAACGGTGATACGTCCAGTGCGAAAAAATACTCGCTCGACTCAAACCGAAGAAGCTCGCAGGAAATTCTAGACCTGTTCTCCGAAGCTGGCCGGGTTCACACATTGCAGGCCCAACTGCCGCTAGACGAAATGACCGCAGTCAAAGGTCAGAGCTCATTCTTACCTCAACTGATTTCGTGCGACGAGAGAACGGATATCGCCGAGGCGATTGCGCAGGAAGTATTGAAGCAAAACGACGAAGGCGAAGGTATAGCGTTTCGACATCACGCAATTCTCTGCAAGCGTACTGCTGATGTTGAATTCATGTCGGACTATCTTCGTCGGTCCAACATTCCTGTCTTGCACATTGGGGAGTTGGCGCAGCGTCCTGAAGTAAAGCGCATGGTTTGCCTTATGCAGTTGTTTTGTGAAAGGGAGCCTCGAGCGCTGGTTGGCTTGGCAAACATCCCGGGTCTCTCGATGCCGTGGGGGGACATTCAAAAACTGCTCGAACTCTCGCACGGCAATGTCGCGTGGCAGAGAGGTCGGTGGCTCGGAAAGACGTTTGAGGGAATGTCAGCGATGGGATGCGCGGCCAGTGAGAACCTGGCTGCATTGCTGCGTGGCATCACCCGCAACACCAATCCATGGCAATTCGTCTGTGATTTGCTCCTGGAACGTCGGTTTAATGCTCCCCATCCTGATGACGGTTCTCTCGAAGCGCAGACTATTCGGATTGCCCTTTGGCAATTTGCTTACTCCGTTCGAAATGGAGACGGAGACGTTCGACAGGCTCGTTTATCGCGGTTTTTACTGCGGCAGCAGTTGCGACAACGCATTGGCGAGACGTATTCAGACAGAGAGCTTCCACCAGAAGCTTCTGAGATGGATGCGGTACGTCTGCTCACTGTCCACGGCAGCAAAGGACTAGAATTTACGTCGGTCCACGTTGGCTATGTGGACCCGGCGTTTTTTGGGTCCGAACTGCCGAGATGGGGAGCGTCTGAGCCGATTACCCACCTCGTTCCTCCGGCGGTGTTGGGCAGCTCAGATGAAGAGTTCGCCTTCGAGTCGGCGATTGAGAGAAACAATCTCTTCTACGTCGCATTGTCTCGAGCCAAGCTCCGCCTTCAACTTTACGAAAGCGGCGTTAGCAAATCGAGCGAGAGACTGGCGCAGATTCGTAATTGCAAGCAATACTATCAACGAACAAAGTTTGATTCGGGCATTGCACCTGCCGTGGTTAAGTCAGCCACAGGTGCAATTGGGACACATCCGCCGAAGTGTGTTTCGTTGGTTGAGTTTGAAGCTTATATCCGTTGTCCTTTGCAGCATCATTACCGCTATAACCTCGGGCTTAGACGTGAGCAGGACACGGACGTTTCAATACGGGCCCGTTGGGCCGTAATGGAGACGCTCCAAACCATCGCTCAAGGCAGTGCTACGCCGAAGGATGCGTTTGCTGCCGCTTGGGACGGCCACCTGCTCCCTTCGAAAACAGAGGACGCTGGACTCCACCGGGACGCCGTCATTGCGTGTCGCCGGGGGCTGGATGTTCTTCGGCGCAACGAGGGACTGTTACGCGATTCGCTCGTCGCGAGAATCGGCGGAATTGAAGTGAAGCTGCCTTGGGTGATTGAGAATTCTGGGCCGGAATACCACCTGATTCGATTTTCGGCCCGGGGGGCCGACAAGGCAAAAGATACGCTGAGGCCGATGCTTCTCGACCTTGTCGACGCGCAATCGGGGCCGATGGTGCTTCACACGTTGGTTGCGGAGAAAGAAATCGACGTCGAACTGAGCAAAGCGCCCACCCGTACCGGGGCATATAAGGCTGCTCTGCGCCTTGATGAAAACGACCGCAGCGCAAAGCCCGGCAGACATTGCGGGCGTTGTGCATACCTTGGCATGTGTCCGGTAGTGCCGGTTTAAGTTAGCGTCAGTGAGCTTTGCCGAATCGGGCAGTCGGCGGGGCCTCCAATACTGGCTTCCGCTGGTTACCCCTTTCCGTCGTACATAGTGGATTGCGTGGGGCCGCCGGACCTGAGCCGCCTTTCGGAGCTCGGTGGACGAATGGCCCCAAGAGGGCTGCTAAGCCCTCGATTTTAGGTTTGTCGTCGAGCCGTAGTCGCAACCCGTTGCTTCATGGGTGAAATCGCTCCTTCGAGTCGGGGGGGCAGCCCCGGAGCACATTTCCGATGAGTGGAGCACTACTCTGGCTCGCATCGATTGCAGGTGCTGCTCTGCCTGTTCACGCTTCTCGCCGGCACCCCCGTCTCCACTGAAAATCAGTTCCTCCTGTGCCGTCGCAGGCGCAGCCGGACGACTATCGAGCGGAGCCGGGGCCTAACGTCCTAGCATGTCCGCTGCTTTCTCGATACCCAGTTACCGAATCCAAGCGGCATTCGTTGCGGGAATGCAACATTATTTTGTGTATGCATGAGCCCGATAATTCGATAATTACAAATTATGACGTCGTTTATAAAAATGTTATCAACGCTCATTGATATTGGTGTCGAGCTGGTATTTCATTGAATTCAATATAAATATATCTCTAGTGTTTTCAATTGGCAGATGTTTTCAAATCAGTTTCTTGTCTTGCCGGTTTGTTTTCAATGCGAGACATAGGCGTCGTCTCAGCATTTGCGTGATTTTTTAACCACTGTAATTTCGCGGAGGTAAGGATTAACATGGTCTTTATCTCACTTGCGTAAGTGTAGTTGTGAATGCAGCGATTTATATTGATGGAGAGTATCTTGTACGACTTTGAAATGGAGCGGAAAATTACTGCGTCCAAGGACATGAGGAAATTGCAATTCGATAAATTCGAGAGCGAGAGGCTTAATGATGCGCAGGATATAGTCCTCGGAGACATCCGGAAATCAGTCGAATGTGAGCAAAGCTGCCACGGGATGGCCGCTCACGTCAATGGAAAACCGGCGGTCGAACGATGGTTTGCTTCTCTGCACCTAGCGCTGAGCGCTCGCAGTGACGGCTGGCGAAAATCGGGAGGCCCGCATAGTGGCTAAACGCAGATACGGAATCGATAGCGCCAAGCGTGAACGGTACATCCGCGAGGGACGCGGGACGGGGACTGGAGCCGACTACAAGCCGTGGCTTACGATTCAGGACGTTCCCAGTGAAGGTCGTGTTCATCGTCCGTTCGGATGGACCACGAAGAGAGTTCATCATCTACTCTCTGACATCGAGTACCGCCACTTTCTACTGCTTGATTGGGCAGAAGCGGTGACCGATATTCGGGAGCAGTTTCCTCTTGATTTGGAGCGGACGCAGACTATTGCCGAAGAGGCAGGTATTGCCCATCCACGTGAGCCGGGTACGGGGCACATCCAGGTCATGACCACCGATTTTCTGTGTGTGGTCGAAAACGCGGGAGGGAGACGGCTATTCGCCTGGGCGATTAAACCAGCAGCGAAACTCGATGACCCTCGGGTCGTGGAGAAGCTTGAAATTGAGCGGCGATACTGGAAGGCCCAAGGCGATATCGAATGGCACATTAGCACCGAGCGGGAACTGGACTCGGACCGTGTCGAAGCGTTGGACTGGATGTACGGATGTTGGGACCTTGAGGATATCAAGGAGCCACGATACGGCTTTATCGACGACGCGAAATTCAGGATTGCGTCGGCTGTCAGCTCCGACGCTTATCGCTCTATGCCGTTAAACGATGCGTGCAATGAACTCGACGCTCGATGCAATTGCGCGGAGGGTACGCATCTGATGGTTGCGCGACACCTGCTCGCACGTCGGGTCCTGGTTTCGTCCGCTCAAACGAAGCTATGGCAAGCCGAGATGGGAACGCTTAGTCTCCGCGAGAAGGCATTTCACGCAGTGACGGCCGGAAGCAGCGAAGGTGCTACCGCTCGCCACGCGGCGTAGGAGCACTCTTGACATTCCTACGAAACGAGCTGGTTAGCTTGGTCGAGCCCGGCATCCGCATGCGGGTGCTCTGGGTTTCTTCGTCAGCCGATGCCCTTGTCGCAATCGACGTTGATGCCAAACGGACGATGCCCCAGTGGGTGAAGCGGTCAGAGTGGGAGGGTCTTCGCGATGATGGACGATTAGAGCTACTTGTCGACGACCCATATATTCGACTGCCAGTCGAAGAGGCGATTAGCAACGCTTCTCGGGACCGACGAGACCGCGCGTGGGCATGCGTTGCTGGGATGGTCTGCGACGAACCAGCTGTGTTTGCTTCGGATACTCGTGCAAAAATGATTGCGAGCGCAGCCACCGTCCATGGTGTTCATCCGGATACTGTGCGTAACTGGTTGCTTGATTACTGGAAGCGGGGAATGACCCGCAATGCCCTACTCAGCGATTGGGACAGGTGCGGCGGCCTAGGAAAAGACAAGGCAACCAGTGACGTGAAGCGAGGGCGACCACGTTCCATCAGTCCTGGAACAGGAATGAACGTCGACGAGGAGGTCAGGAGGATATTCGAGGTGGTAATTAAAAACTACTACCTTAAAAATCCGAAGGCGACCTTGCGTGGGGTCTACCGTACGATGCTACGGAAATTTTTCTCCGACTGCGTCGCGGAAGAGGGAGGACGACTCATTCTTCGTGACGTAGACCGCATTCCCTCATATCGGAGCTTCGATTACTGGTTTCGGAAAACGAGGAATCTACGGCAAGAAGTAGTTGCGCGAAAAGGGAGAAAGTTTTGGGAGAAGACGCTCCGTCCGCTTCTTGGAAATTCGACTAATGAGGCAATCGGACCGGGTTTTCGCTACCAGATAGATGCGACTATCGCTGACGTATATCTTGTGTCGAAGGCGAGCCCGAAGGACATCATTGGTCGTCCTGTGTTGTATGTTGTTATCGATGTGTGGTCTCGCATGATTGCCGGCATATATGTAGGCGTCGAAAAGGCTTCCTGGGCGGCGGCGATGATGGCGTTGCTCAATGCCGGCTCGAACAAAGTGGAATTTTGTGCGCAATATGGAATCGAGATTGAGTCGGAGCAGTGGCCTTGCGAAAGTTTGAGTAGTGTTCTTCTGGGTGACCGGGGTGAGCTGGAATCGAAGCTCGCGGAAAGGTTGTCGAATGTCCTTCACGTTAAGGTCGAGAATACACCGCCTTACCGCGCAGACTGGAAGGGTATCGTTGAGCGCAATTTTCGTTCACTGCATACGAAGTTTGCGCCTCTGGTCGACGGCTATATCGATGTTGACTATCATGAGCGTGGAGGTCGCGACTATCGGCTTGACGCAACGCTGACCCTCGACGACTTTCTCCGCGTAATTATCCACTCAGTTCTCGAGCACAATGCTTCCATCATCGATGGTTATCCGCTGACGCTAGAAATGTCGCGTGACGGCGTCGTGCCGTCGCCGAACGAACTTTGGAAATGGGGCATTAAAAAGCGTTCGGGCTCTCTTAAAAGATTCGACCGTGACACGCTGCGGTTCGCCTTGATGCATACGGCGAAGGCCACTGTTACAGCCTCCGGAATTGAGTTTCATTCGCGACACTATTTGTCTCAATACGCGTTAGAGCAGGGGTGGTTTTCGAAGGCTCGGCGCGACGGTAAATGGAAGGTTGATATTTCGTATGACCCTAGAAATCTGGATGAAATTCTCTTGCACGACCCACGCGATAGAAGGCTATTCAAGGTCTGCCGCCTTTCAACCAAGGACGCGGAGCAATATGGGCTGTCGCTTCAGGAATTGCTCAGCGTGCAAAGAAGGTCACGGCGGAGAGAGGCCGAAGCGGAACACGGCATTCTTGAAGAGAAAATCAATCGCGAAGAAGAGATTTCTCGCATTGTCGAGGGGGCAAGGAATAGGAAGGAGCAGTCGGGCCTAGACAAACGTAGCAAGGCAGAGCGTACTGGAAACATAAAAGGTAACGGCGAGCGTGAGAGAAGTGCGCAGCGAAAAACGGAGAGTTTTACTTTCGGCCAGTCTGATTGCGTCACATCCGACAACGTCGTGCCAATTCCGCAGCTATCAAAGGCGAGCTATGCGATGCCTTCCATATTTGAACTCTCTGATGACGAATAGCATATGAAAGAAGCATCTTTCGAGCTGGGTCCGCTGCGGAATTGCGCCGCTGTCGAAGCGCAATATCTTCCAGCAACACTCCCGGAGTACGCAGGAAATCCGTTTATTGAAGCGCTACCCGCAATGGCTTCGCAGAAACTCTTGCTTCAAACGCTGCAGGAATTTCCACCGTATGATGAATCTGAGCGTAATCTTCCCCGGGCTATGCGCGGCCAGATGATTTGGCGGCTGTTCGACTTCTTCCAGCCGCTCGGACGACACATAGACATTGGTATGCGCATCGACATGATGATGCGGGCCGGATATCGTAAGCGAAATCCGAAGACGCCAGAACTCAGGGCGCGTATGCAGAAAATCTATCGGATGAGTCAGGGAGAGGTTTTTGATGGAAGTCTTCTTGCAAGCCCGGCACCCTCTATGTCCATGTCGCTCATCGGCGTGTCAGGGACCGGAAAAACCCGCACCCTTAAGCGAAGTCTCGCCCGATATCCTCAGGTCATATGGCATCCAGAACACCAGATTTATCAGATTCCATGGATTATCGTTGAATGCCCGCACGACGGTAGTGTGAAGCAGCTCTGTCTGTCTTTTTTTAAGAACGTTGACAAGGTTCTCGGGACTGAATACGCACGCCGCTTCGGTGGTCGGGGGGTAACGACCGAGCAACGGCTGCTTGAGGTTGCCCAGATTGCGCGTCTTCACGCCATCGGTCTCATCGTTTTCGACGAGCTTCAACATATCCGCCCCGCTGGCCAGCAAGGTGTCGAGAAAATGCTCAATTTCTTTGTGACCCTAGTTAATCTGTCTGAGGCACCTATTGTTCTTGTCGGGACGATGTCTGCACAACATTTGTTGCAGGTCGATTTTCGTCAAGCAAGACGAGGGGCCGGAATGGGGGCGCTAATCTGGCCTCGGTTCGAGCGTGACAAAGAGTGGGATTATTTGATGAAAGCATTGTGGCGTTATCAGTGGACAACGCATATAACCGATTTCACTACCGAGGTGGCCGACGTTCTTTATGAGCGTACTCAAGGCGTCGCAGACCTGGCAGTGAAACTCTACGTGCTTTCGCAGTACCGGGCCATGGCCAACAAAGTGGAGGCAGTCACGCCGGAGCTGATGAACGAGGTAGCGGACGAGGAGTTCAAGTTGTTGAAGCCAATGTTGGATGCATTGAAGTCGGGAGACATTCTGAGTATCGCCAAGTTCGATGACCTGCGGCCCTTGGATTTCGAGCAGCAATTGGCGCGTGAGCAACTGGTCCTGCAGGACAGGGTTGACGTCATCGAATTGCGTCGCGCGGTCGAGGATGACGAAAAGCTGCGCCGGAGCAAGATGGTCCAATTGATGAAAGATGCGGGGATGGATGCAGCGAGTGCAGAGTTGGCGGCCAATGTCGTTTTTGGCGCGTCTGAAAGAGGCTGCAAAGATGCACAAGTCGAATTGCGGACGAGAGAGCCGTCCACAGGCCGGGCGAGCTCAAGGGCGAGTAGGAAGAAAGCTGCTTCCAACATGGACTGTTTACCACCGGATGATTTGCGGCGCATCGCGTGGACGGTTGGGAGCGCCGGCGTGGCATATGACGCATTCGCGAAAGCTGGAGCAGTAGTTGGGCCTTATGCGTTATTCGACGCTTGACGGAAATGGCTCGTTGCTAGGCGCTCCCGCACGCGAGAGTGGTAACCGTAGACAGTACCGTTACCTAAATGCTTCCACAACATATCTCTCGCAGTTCACTCACTATCCTCGAGATTTTGGAGTTTGTGGATGATTGGCTATTTTCCACCGTTCTACGAAGACGAACTTTTTTGCAGCGCAATTGTTCGCCATCATCGCCATACGATGGCCAGGTCGTGGATTGAGACCTTGCGAGATGTGTATGGTCCGATTGCTCGTCATGTTCCCGTTGAGTTCCCTCTCCGTCTACGGGAATTTAAGAGATGTGTTGGGGAATTGGTCCCTGAAACAGTCGACGAGATTGTGTGGAATAGAACACTTCTACCCTACTACGCAGCGTTCGTAGGTCCGGACCGCCAGCAGGAATTGGCGGATTTGATGATGCGCGAGGACGCATTACGAGGGAGTATATATAGCCGATTGGGATTGGCTTTTTGCGGCATTCCTATGCCCAAGTATATGCGGACTTGTCGAGCCTGTCTTGATGAGGATGCGAAAATTAGGGGCGAGACGTATTGGCGTCGTTCGCATCAATTGCAAGGCGTGCATTTTTGTGCTCGGCATGCAGAAATCCTTGTTGAAACGGATATCGAGATTCGACCCGTTCATGGGCATCAGTCTGAGCTGCATGGCGCAGATTTAAACATGAGAACACGACCTTATTTGCCTGGGATATCAGGAAGCGAACAGGCGCGGCTATTGCGTATCTCTGAACTCGGCGTTGCCTTGCTCCAGGATAGGTTCTCCGGTACGTTGAGTGAGCAGCGAGTTTTGTGTCTTGACAGACTGCACCGTGCTGGTTTCATGAAGAATAGCTATTTGCTTGACGGACTGAAATTGGATGGTGAATTTAAAAATTTCTACGGGGATAAGTTGCTAGAACTGCTTCACTGTACATTCGAAGCGGGGGATGTCAAAAATTGGGTAAGAACAAATGTGAAAATTGGTAGAAGGGACCATCATTCTTTGCGGCGGGTTTTAGTAGCTTACTTTCTTGGCGATTGTGTGGTGACAAATCCTAGCGAGGTAGTAATTTGTAGCGGTCCTTGGCGTTGTAAAAATCGAGCCGCCGACCATTTTGGTACACCAACCATAACAAGCTATACGACTGTCAAACATCAAAGATTCGGGCGAGCAGGACGTTTTCTTTGCGGATGCGGCTACGAGTTCACAGCTCGCTTGAATGATGTCGACGCCGATGGGCAGCCAATCAAGTTGACGGTCACTAGATGCGGCGACATTTTTGTCAATAAAGTGCACGAGCTTTTCGCTAAGGGATATTCTCGGGCGGCTATCTCCCGCCTTTTGGAGATTAATCCAACGCGTGTTGGAACGATACTTCGTGGTAGCGGAGACCGTCGTAGTTTCGCAGGAACACCCGAATTAGCAGCGAAGATGCGCTTTAGCAAAGCAGCTCATGTCTCACGGGCAACTACCAGCCCTAAAACGAGGAAAGTGGATTGGGTCTCGCGTGATTTGCACATTAGCAAGCAGGTACGTTTGGCGGCGGAGAGCATTTTAGCTGACGAACCGCCGCAGCGAGTGACGAGAATGGCCATCGAGAGGCTTGTTGGCATCCGCTCCTTGAACGTATTCCTCCGCGCTCAAAAGCTTCCTAAAACGGCGAGAGAGCTGAGTCTGGTTACAGAGACCGTTGAGGCTTTTCAGTGTCGGCGCGCGAAATGGACATACGAGCACTGGCCGCCAGAGATTCCCCTCACGGCGTCGAGATTGCGTGTGAGCTCGAGTGCTCCGCCGCGCGAAACTTCGCTGGTTGTTGATGAATTTATTGAAAGACTTGTATGCAATGCGAAGGAGAACTAGCTCGTGGCGAGAATGCCGTGTTAGCGAGGCCGTGTAGGCTCGGCCGGATGAAAACTTTGTTGTTGCAGTTTTCGAACTCCGGTACGCTGGACCTGCTAGCAACTGAAAACATCTCTTGGTCGCAACGAGGCTCCCGGCGAGTACTATCAATAGGTTAGTCGCCGTAAGCGTGAGGACTTTTTTGTAACCCTACAGGCGGACGGCTTTCGAATCAAGCCTTCGTTCTTAAAGTAGAGCTTTTTCGTGCGGCGGTCCGGAACTCCTCGGCGCCGCGTGCGGTACTTCGCCGGGAAATCGGCGTTGTACCGTCATTTCCCGCTAGTCGCCGATCTCTGAGCACCTCCGTTTCTCGCGGAGAGCCCCGGCGCGGACGAAGCGACGGCCACGCCCGCTAGCCTTGCACGCTTCGACTCTCGACCGTCCGTGTAGTCATAGCAAATGGGTGATGCGGCGATAGCGCCTGGCCGCTATCGGCAGACGGTAGCGGGAGCCGGCCTTTGGGCGCAGCAGTTTTGCCGGCCGCATGCCGGTTTGATTTTCTTCCATTCGCATTGCATGAACAGAAACTTCTCAATTTTGAGAAGATTTCTTTGTTATAAATTAAATGCGCTATTTACTTTTAGATTGGGAATAATCTGCATTTTAATTGGATTTTTCATCCAATAATATTTTCTATCTTTAATGTAAAAATGTACAAATTTGACAATTCTATACTGTGAATTTCATCTGGCATTTTATAAACTAGCGCGAAGCGCCGATGCGCTGTCATTGAATAAGATGAGGCCTTATGGGCGCGCGAGACATAATCAGGATGCTATCCGGAGGCCTGATTCAACAGGGCCGACTGTTAAAACTGGACACGCCGGTTGGCGACAACGTCTTGCTGCCGCAGCGCGTCGTGGCTCGTTCGAGGCTTGGCCGCCAATATGACTTCACAGTAGATGTCATTTCAACATCCGCTGGTATTGAACTCAAGGGACTGATTGCGCAGTCCGTTACCTTATGGGTCCAGCAGAGTGATGCATCTTATTTACCGCATCACGGTTATGTTCACACCGCGCGCCGACTCGGTTCAGATAGCGGACTAACCAGCTATCAAATCGTATTTGCGCCATGGTTGCATTTCCTGCGTTTCCGTCAAGACGCGCGAATCTGGCAGGATAAATCGGCCGATGAGATATTGACCGATGTATTCAAGATGCATCCACAGGCGCGAGGCGCTTTTCGCTTTGATTTGCAAAAGCAGCTTGCTTCGCGCTCCTTTTGTGTCCAGTACGAAGATGACTGGAGTTTCGTTCATCGCCTGATGGAGGCGGAGGGGCTGTACGGCTATTTCGAACAGGCGACGGACGGCCAGTCGCACACGTTGGTCATCGTGAACAGTACGTTTTCACTGCCGGCGCTGTCACCGCGGACCGTGTCGTTCTATCGTGCCGACACATGCAGCGAGGCGGACGGGTTTGTGCAGTGGGGCGGTACGCGCACTCTGCAGAGCAGTGCGCTGACGACCCGCACGTTCGATTACAAGTCACCGTCACCTACAGCCAGTCCGAAGGGTACAAGTATTTCCACGCTGCACGGTCAGGGTAACCTGCCCCGGCAGACGGAGGTGTATGAATACACGGGCGCATACACGTTTGGCGAGCAGGAGCGCGGCGATCAACTGTCCAAAGTGCGCATGGAGGAATGGGAGTCGCAGGCAAAGCGCTTCTACGGCGCCGGAGCGGTTCGGCGAGTGGATGTCGGCCGGTGGTTTGAACTGACCGACCATCCCGAGCACGACGGGGACAGCGAGCATGACCGGCAGTTCGCGATCATCGAGACGGCCTGGTTCATTGAGAACAACTTACCGGTGTCCAGCTACGGGCCTGACTTTCCGCATAGCCTGAAGCATGAGCTTGCGGCGAAGCGCGCCGCGCCCGCTGTCACAGGTCAGACGCACATCGTCCGTCATGCCGACGGGAGCGTAGGATTCTTTCTGATCGAAATCGAAGCCCAGCGCCGCGCCGTTCCCTATCACAGTCCCCTGGAGCACCACAAACCCGTCATGTATCTGCAGACGGCGACAGTGGCGGGGCCGGCGAATGAGGAGGTCCACACCGACGCGCTCAACCGGATCAAGGTGCGCATGCACTGGGACCGGCTGAACGATGGCGACGAGAAAGCGTCATGCTGGGTGCGGGCCGCCTATTCAGACACCGGCGGGGGATATGGTGCGGTTCATATTCCGCGCATTGGCGAAGAGGTCATCATTGACTGGGTGGGCGGCGACTGCGACCGCCCGATTGTGACGGGGCGCGTGTACAACGGTGCCACCAAGCCGCAATGGCATTCGAATGGACTGCTCTCAGGTTACCGGTCCAAAGAATACCAGGGCAGCGGTTATAACGAGCTTGTCATGGATGACGCGACCGGTCAGAACCGCACCCGCCTACATTCGTCCAGCACCAACGCATACCTGCAACTGGGCTATCTCATCGAGCAGACGGGCAACATCCGGGGTCGGTATCTCGGCAATGGCTTCGAGCTGAAGTCCGATGCCTACGGCGCTATCAGCGCCGGAAAGGGACTGTACCTCTCGACGCACCCCGCCACCGGGAGCACGGCTCAGCAGCTCGAAGTCAGGCAGGCACAACAACAGCTCGTCAATACGGAAAGCGTGCTTGAAGTGTTGTCTGAAGCCAGCGCCACCCATCAGGCGGGGAGCCTGAAGGACGGCTACGACGCGCTGAAGGCATTCACCGAGGCCACGCAGGGCAGCATTTCAGGCGCAACCTCGGGCGGCCGGACGGCAGGCGGCGGTACGGGCAATGCGAATGCGTTCGGACAACCTGTCATGCTCTTCGCCAGCCCATCCGGCATCGCGCTGTCGACGCAGCAAACTGCTCACGTCGCCGCTGACGAGCAATTGAATATCGTGAGCGGCCAGAGCGCCCATATTGCGACCGGCAGGTCGCTTATCGCGAGCGTTGCCCAGAGCATCAGTCTCTTTGCGCAGAACGCCGGCATGAAACTCTTCGCCGCGAAGGGCAACGTCGAGATTCGGGCGCACGCCGACAATGTCGAATTGACGGCGCAGAAGACGGTGAAGCTGTTGTCCGCGACCGAAAAGATCGAAATTGCGGCGAAGCAGGAGATCCTCCTGACCTCAGGCGGTGCTCACATTCGCATCGCCGGCGGAAACATCGAAATTCACGCTCCGGGAAAGATCGACATCAAAGGCAGCCAGCATTCGTTGAGTGGACCCACGCAGTCCAGCTACGACCTGCCAGTTCTGCCGAACGGGGACCTGCACAACAAGCTTGAACTGAATCTCGCCGACGATTCGCTGAGGCCCGTGCCGAATGCGCCGTACAAGGTGATGTTCGAAAACGGCGGGGTCATGTCTGGCAAGCTCGATGCAAATGGCTATGCGGTGCTGCACGATGTACCACCCGGCCCCGTGAAAGCATTCTTCGGTGAAGATGCACGTCCCTTCACCTGGGCACCTCTTCCGGAGGCAAAGGACCTCGGGCCGGACGACGTTCTGAAGGAACTCCACGCAGCGGGTCATGACGAAATTACTCACGACAATCTCGCGAGTCTCTTTAACCGTTTCTCTGGCCGTCCGGACCTGCAATGAGCGATAACGACCAACAGGCGATTGAGGACGCGGTTGAGCAGATTGTCCTGTCGATGGCTTCGAATGCGTTCCCGCTCTTCTACGTCGCACAGAACGTGTATGACACAAGCGGGAGTGTCTGGACGGCGTGGAATAGTCGGGACAGCACCGACGAGATGGTCAAGGTCGAAGCATGCATTGACCTCGTGTTTGCCGTGGTCGGATGGGTGCCTGTGGTCGGCGCCGGCGTGAAGCGCACGTTCCGTCTCGTCAATCACAAGTCCGACATCTACGGCCCTCTCCTTTTCGACATCCTGCGACTGGTTCTGCAGCGTGCAGGGGTTCAAACGAGCCCTGAAGAATTGGTCGACAAGCTGTTCGACGCGTCGGTCCTCATGACTGTGTTGACTGGTGCCCGTGAGCACACCGAAAAGTCATGGTTGTTTAAGGAAATGCCCGTCGCGGCGCAGGCCACCTTCAGGCAGGCGCTCGTGTGGGTCAAGACAAATCTGCCGTACTGGCTGACGCAATTCCTCGAGCGCAAGCTCCTCCACTGGAAGAAGAAGCAGCCGAACTCGTCGGCGGAGACGACGCTCGAGCGCCGTAGAGAAACGCAGAAGCCGGGCAAGGTGGGGGTCGAGGCCGAACAGGGACATAACCGGCCGTCCGCATCGTCGAGTCCGGGTGTCGTGAACGCGAAGCTCGCGGTGGCCGACATCACAAACGGCATTACCGGCATCCTCGGCGAGCACATCGCCGACTATTATTGCTATGAGAAACTTGGTTGGGGCAGCGGCTGGGAAACACACGACCAGGGCCTGATGGGCCGGTGGTCGCGCGAACCTGGCGCCGAGACGCCAGGCAAGTTGAATGACCACGGCAAGCTGAACAAGCTCTTTGACCTGCGCCCTCGAGGTAAAGGCATCGACGGAGTCTGGCGCGCGAAACCGGCGAGCAACGAGGGCAAGCCCTATGCCATTGTCGAGGCGAAGTCATCCAAGGTAGACCGGCCGTTAAAGAATCCGGACGGCAAGCGGAACATCACGCCGAAGCTTGGAACCGCCATGTCTCGCGTAAAGAATGTGGTGCGTCCCGACGCGGAGGAGTTGCTGGAGCCGCCAGCCGCGCAGACAGCATCCGCCGTTTCTGCCGGGTCCGGCAAGCCGTCTGGCGGAAAACGTCCTCCTGGCAAGCAGACTCCTGCGCCGACAGACCGGGTTGGCAATACAACGCCAGATGTTCGCGGCGGTGGTGGTGTCATTGTACAAATGAGCGATGACTGGATTCGTCAGAATTTGTCCAGCGCGGTGGGCGATGTACTTTCTAGAGAGATTCAGTCGTCAGGATATGCACGACATATCCTCTATGTTCCGTTTCACCTGCCCAGCGCGGTTGCCCACGAAACTGCGTTGTTTCAGGGCGACGAGCACGGGCATCATGACCACGACGTCCCGGCAACGCACCACTATCGTGACGAGGAAGTTGCCGTTGCGGTCAAGCGGAAAGCGATGGCGGTGAACAACAGAACTTTGTGAGTGCACGTATGGATGATTTTTCGACAAGTCGACGACAGCGCTTTCTGAGTGAAAAGTACTTTCGCTGGTTGAAGGACTTTCTCAGAGAGTCGGTCGATTACTGGAGCCAAACACTTCCTGCCAATGGGACTGAGTCGGAGCGGCGTGCGGGTGCAGCTTGGTCGCGCGCCTCGGACAGACTCAGGGGGCTACTGCTCCGATACACCGGCGGCGAAGACATTCAGCCAATGCGGACGGAACTGGAAGATGTTGTGGGCGCCTATGAAGAGTACACGGCGTTGCGCCGAATTGCGGATGATGATTCGACGTCTCCCCCGTTCATGTTCGGCGAAATCGGAGATTATGAACAGGCCATGCAATTAATCGGCTTGAGTTACCTTCTCCATCGGCGAGACTTGTTGCCGAGAATAACCGGGATGTTGGACCCGTCGTATTGCGCGCAGGATACTTTGTACGAGGACCTTCTCGCCTATGGCATCGAAGGACGATTCGATGTGGATAAGTGGTTTCAGGATAAACCGTATCGCACGCTCATCAACAGTTTCTATCGCGATACAGACGGCGAAAGCATTGCAGATATCTCGACATATCTTGACGACTGGTACCCGGCCTTGAAGGATGCTCCCGGCTACCGAGATGGCTATCTGAACCAGTCTGGAACTGGTGGGAGCTACGTTGGCTACTGGGCGATGGAGGCTGCCGCAGCAGCATATCTGCTCGAACTCGACGACACCTCGTTTCGCGACCATCTTCTGTATCCGAAGGATTTGGTGAACTTCGCGCGTGAATTCGACGCACGCCAGCACTCTCGGCCGGCCGCGCTGACCGGGCCTGTGTCTGTACGTACCGGACAGGTTTGCCCCGAAACCGGTATCTGGAAGGCACACGGCCACAATGTGCCGGGTGTGCTAGTGCAGAAGGGAGACCGCATGCCTGAGGTCTTCGCGCCGGATGCACACGGCGCACTACGACCGCAGCCCGCTCTCTGGGAATTCGAGCGTAAGGCGTAAATCACCGCTTGAAAGTGCGAGAGAACATAGTCATCCGGACCACGGGGCCCCTTCGACGCACCATTCCCATGATGCGGAAGTGCCAGCACAGCACAGCACAGCACAGCACAGCACAACACAACGCCTAATAGCAACTCCTCACCGCGAATCCACCATCAACACCTCTTCCCGCAGCCACCCCGACAACGCCTGCACATGTTCGAGCCCCACGTGCCGCTGCGGAATATCGAGCCAGTACCCGAACGGCCCGCTCACTTCAACATCCGAAAACTGCGCGAGACTGCCGTCCGCCAATTCTTCCACAATCATGTTCCGGTCCACGACCGCCAGGCCCGCGCCTTTGCTCGCCGCGCGAATCGCCTGCTCGAGTGTCGAGAACTCGATGCCGTTGTCCGCGTAACGCGCGGGCCTGCCCGCCTTGGCGAGCCAGTTCGGCCACAGGTCGAGCCGCGCGTCGTTGTGCAGCACATGCAACGCCGGCATGCGTTCGAGCAGCGCGTCGAGCGGTTGATCAAGCAGGCGAGGTGTGCCCACGAGCACATGGCGCTCGGTCATCAGCAATTCGGAATGCCCGTCCGGCAGCGCGTGCCGGCCGAAGCGGATCTGACAGTGAAAGTCGCCGTGCGCTTCCGTGCGAACCGACAGTTCGACGTCGGGCAACTCCACCGCGAGCGAACCGAGCTTCGGCGAAAACCATTGCGTGGCGAAAGTGGGCGGTACGGCGAGTACGAGGCGCCGCCGCCCCTTGGCCACCGAAATCTGACGAAAGCCGCGCTCGATCGTATCGAAAGCTTCGGACAGGCACGGCAGCAATTGCAGGCCGGCTTGCGTCAGACGAATGCCCTTGTGGTCGCGCTCGAACAGTTTCGCGCCGAGCGATTCTTCGAGCAGCTTGATTTGCCGGCTCACGGCGCCTTGGGTTACGCACAGTGCAATGGCCGCGCGATTGAAACTCATGTGACGGGCCGTCTCTTCAAAGAAGCGCAACGCGATCAGCGATGGCAAGCGCCGCATAAATCACCTTCTCTTGCTTTTAGTCGTCCACAGTCCGGCCGGCGGATATCGGGCGGAACGGCGGATCGAGTTCGTGGTGCGTCGCCAGCCGCGCGTTGTCTCTCAAGCACACGTCCTTGGGAGCGTCTCCTGCGCGCATGATTTGAATCACCATGGGCCAGCGATTATTCAAAATAGGCCGCCATCGTGGCGGCCTGGCGATTGTCGCATTTGCCTCTGTCATTTTGCTTGATCTCGATAAGAAATATCCGCTGCACGCCCTGGGCTGTCGTCGGCGATGCGCCGCAACCGCCGTGTTCGCGGAGAAGCGCCGCGCGAGCGCCCGACTTCGCCTATGCTGACGGAGACGCATGCCCGGCCGCCACGCGGCTCGCTGTCCCCAGTCCTGGAGCGCCCGTGACCGTTCGCAATCTCGACGCCTTGTTTCGACCCAAATCCGTCGCCGTGATCGGTGCCTCCGAGCGGCCCGGCAGCACCGGCGCGATGGTGTGGACGCGCGTGCTGGAAGGGGGCTTCGACGGGCCGCTCTGGCCTGTCAATCCGAAGTATCAGACGCTCGGCGGCCATGCCGTGATCGGCGAGACCGGCGACCTGCCGGAAGCGCCCACAGTCGCGGTGATCTGCACGCCGCCGGCGACGTGGCCCGGCATCATCCGTCAGCTCGGTGGCTTAGGCACGCGCGCGGCGATCATTGTCGGCGAGGTGCGCAGCGATGACGACCGGCTCGCGCTGCGGCATGCGCTCTCGGCAGCGCGGCCCAATCTGCTGCGGATCGTCGGGCCGGGCAGTCTCGGCGTGGTGTCGCCGGCGCTGCGCGCCCATCTGGGCGCGCCGTCGTGCACGGTGAAGCCGGGCGGCGTCGCGTGGGTATCGCAGTCGAACGCGCTGACCAATGCCGTGCTCGGCTGGGCGCGGGCGCGCGGCCTCGGCTTTTCGCACGCCGTGGCGCTCGGCGGCGAGGCGGACGTGGACGCGGGCGATGTGCTCGACTATCTGGCCAGCGACCCTGGCACACGCGCCATCCTGCTCGAACTGGACAGCGTGCGCGCGGCGCGCAAGTTCATGTCGGCCGCTCGCGCGGCGGCGCGCAACAAGCCGGTGCTGGCGCTGCGCTCCGGCCGCGCCGATCCCGCCGACGGACTCTACACCGCTGCGTTCCGCCGTGCGGGCATGGTGCGGGTCGATTCGCTCGACGACTTGCTCGACGAAATTGAGACGTTGGGCGTGGGCCGCGTGGCGGCGGGTGCAACGGCCACGCTGATTACGAGCGACAGCGGCCTCGCCACGCTCGCCTGCGATGCCTTCGCGGCGGCCGGCGATACGCTCGCGCCGTGGCCCGACGAAGCGTCCGAGGCATTGAAACAGGCATTGCCGCATGCGATCGGCGGCAATCCACTGCGGCTCGGCGACGACGCGCGCCCCGAGCATTTCGGGACCGCCCTCGAACTGCTCGCGAACCAGCGCAGTACGGGCACGGCGTTCGTCGTGCATGCGTCGACGCACAGCGCACCGGTGGGCGAAGTGGCGCAAGCCCTGATCGCGAATCAGCGCTTCGCGTATCGCGGTTTGCTCGCGTGCTTTTTCGGCGGCGTGGATGCCGCCACGCGCGACGCGCTCCATGCGCAGGGCATTCCCGTTCATACGACACCGCAGCGGCTGGCGCGCGCCTTCGCGCGGCTGGTCGATTATCGGATGGGACGCGAACTGCTGATGCAGACGCCCGAGGGTTTGCCGGCGCAAATCCCCGCCGCAATCGACGCGGCTCAAGCCCAGGCACGCGAAGCGCTCGCCGCAGGTGAGCACCAACTCACCGGCGAAGCGGCGGCGCGGTTTCTGGAGCGATTCGGATTGCGCGTGGAGACGGCGCCGCAGGCCGCCGATGGCACGGAAGCCAACTCTGGATCAGCCGGCAAGCCCGTAGTCGACCTCATCGTCGAACTTCACGACGACGACAACTTCGGCCCCGTATTCCGCTTCACGGCGCCGTCGGTTGATGGCCTGGCCGAGCCGCTGCGGGTTTACGGCTTGCCGCCGCTCAATCCCATGCTCGCACGTGACATCGTCGCGCGCTCGCGGTACGCGCGGCTGGTTGCGCCGGAACCGGCATTGGCCGCGCTCACGGGGCTCTCGCAAGCCGTGTGCGACGTCAAGGAACTCGTCGGACTTACGCTGACGCTCAGGGTGTATCGCGATCAGGTGACGGTGGTCGATCCTTCATTGAGCGTCGCGGCGAAGCGCAGCCGCCTCGCGATCGTGCCTTATCCGCGCCGCTTCGAAGAGACGCTGGACTGGCAGGGTTTGCGGGTGACGGTGCGGCCGATTCGGCCGGAAGACGAGGCCGCGCATCATGACTTCGTCGAAGCGATGACGCCTGAAGATTTGCGCCTGCGATTTTTCGGCGCGGTGAGCAGCTTCGACCACTCGCAACTCGCGCGCATGACGCAGATCGACTACGACCGCGAAATGGCGCTGATCGCCACCGTGCGAAGCGAAGAAGGTTTCTCGCGGACACTGGGCGTGGTGCGCGCGGTCGCCGATCCCGACAACGAAACGGCCGAATTCGCGGTGGCGGTGCGCTCGGACCAGAAAGGCCGGCGTCTCGGCCAATTGCTGATGGACCGGATCATCAAATACGCGCGGGCGCGCGGCACGCATTGGCTGATCGGCGAGGCACTGCGCGAGAATGTGGCGATGATCTCGCTCGCCAAAGCTTGCGGCTTCACGATTACGCGGACGGAGGATCCGGGTGTCGTTGGCTTTCGTATGGCGCTGGATGAACCGGGCGACGCAAGCGCGGAAGGTGGTGCGCCAACAGCGCAGAGTTAAATGGATCACCGTCGCGTCGCCGGTACAACGGGCCGGCGGCGCGGCCGCGGCAACTGCGGCAATTGCAGCGGTGATCGAAGCGGCGAGAGGCGCTGAACGCATCTCGCCGCGGGAAGCGTGAATGAGCTAAACCGCCTCAGGCCGCCAGCTTGGCCGCAGCTTCGTCGACTTGCGTGCGCGTCACCGACAGTTCTTCAAGCCATGCATCGCCATACACCGCGCCGGTCTCGCGCTCCAGGCGCGCGATGGTCGCCGCGCAACGGCTCGCATCCTTCGGCGTCGCGATGAACGACTTGACCGACTCACCGGCCTTGAACGCATCGAACAGCGGTACGCGAATATCGTCCGGCAGCGGACGCGCGGTCCACTGGTACGGCTTGCCGTTGAACGTGAATTGCGGCGGCAGCACGCGTTCTTTCTTCGCGGCCGGAATCAGGCCATACGTGCGCGCGGCCTCGCCGATCTGCTCCGGCGAAAACAGCTCGTCCGGGCTGATGTCGAATTGCTGAATAAAGGTCTCGATGCTTTGCATCGCCGCCGCGCGATCATCACGGCGCTTTTGCGCGTGAGCGACGATGTCGCGCAGTTCGTCGGCTTCTTCAGGCGTGATCGTGAAGCTCGACTGCTTCTGCTGGAGTTCGGAAAAACGCTGGAATTCGGAATCGGTCAGAAGTTTCGCCATTGCTTATCGATGGGCGCGCATGAGCGAACCCATGCGGCGTGATTTTTGAGAGGGTCGCCATTCTAAACCATGTGCGGGACCGGGCGATTTTCCAGTCCGTGTGCTGGCTTATTGATAGCTCAGCGTAAAGGTCAAGCGCCCATTTACCGTGCCTGGTACAACGCTGCCGGTTGCAACGTATTGGGCCGTCAGCGGGATGCTAGTCGTGTCCGCGGACGGGCCGACTAGCCATTGATGTGTCGTACCCGGTGCCGCCGAGTCTGGTCCGAAGCTCACCGGCGATCCGCCACTGTCCAGCACACGCAGGCTGACTCCCGAGGCGGTCGAATCGCCTGTGAGTGTCAGATTGCTCGTTGTGTTGCCCGAATCTGTAGCGTCGGTCAGCGTAACGAAAACGTTGACGCCAGGCTGGCAGGACAGACCAATGCTGAAATTCGTATTGCCGGCCGTTGCACCCCGCGCGGGAAATGCATTCGCAGCGACCGGCGGTAGCGAGACGGTGAGAGACGGCGTCGTCGCGTCGCAGGTACTCGCGGCGATTGTCGTTGTACCGATCGACAAAGTGTTGAGAGGCGCGGAGTCGACATTGTGACTAATGTCGTGACTTTTCAGCAACGCCAACACCAGGTTGAGGATTTGTCCGTTGCTTGCTTCAGCCGAAGTTTTCACGAGTTGAAATGTGAAAACATAGTTGGCGTTATACGTAACCCCGGACCCGACGGCCGGCGCAAAATCCCCCTCCCGTGTACGCGACAGAATTGCGTTGTTATAAGTGACGTCGGTGACCCGGACTCCGATGCCCGTCAAGCTCGTATCCCACACATCGCGAACGGATGCGTTTACAGCTGCGTAGGCGGCGTACTGGAGAAAATATCCGTGTCCGCCATCATAGTCATTACGCGGACAGCTTACCAACAACGTGATGGACACGGGCGGACCAATCGATGAACCAATTGGCGCATCGTGCGGCACCGCTATCGTGCCAAAGTCGACGGATCCGTTCCCGGTGACCGTGCACTGTGGAAATGCATCAGCAGGCATGCTAACTGTCAGTGCGGCGAGCGCGGCGGCTCCCAGAGTGGCAACAGCGAGACATCGACGACGTGCAATTCGGGGAGAGTACTCGTGCATGGCAGAGTTTCGTATGCGAGTGAATTCGCCACTGCCTGAGGGAATTCGGGCGGCCTCGCATAGTACTTGTTTAGCCCGGTGAATACACGCGACGGTTCGTCACGCTACGCGGCATTCTCACGAAACATCGACAACGCCTCTACCGTCTCGCGCAGCAGCGCGGTGGCGGCTTCCAGCGTCGGCGCGACGTATTCGTCGATACGCCGCAGATACGGACAGGTGAGGGCCGCGATCGCCTGGCCGGACGGCCCCTGGATCGGAAACGTGACGTCGGTCACGCCGAACGTCTGCTGGCTGTCTTTCTGCGAGAAGCCCGCCGCGCGAATCCGCGCGCAAGCCTGTTCGAGCGCGTCACGGTCGATCGTCACCTCGCCCTTCACCTTGGTATGTTCGGCCAGCATCTGTTCGCGCTGCTCGACGCTCTGAAACGCGAGCATCACGCGGCCCGACCCCGTATCGATCAGGCCGACGCGCGAACCGAGCCGCACCGACATACCCCACGTACCGGGGCCATCCACCTGCGCGATCACCAGCAGATTGCCGCGGTCGTACACCACGAGGTGACACGATTGTTCGGCAGCATCGGCAAAGCGCTGCATGAGCGGCAGCGCTTCGGAGATCAGACGGTTCATCGGCGGATGACGATGGGCGAGCGCGTACAGCTTGAGACTGAGCGAATAGCGGTCGCCCGCCGCCGAGCGCACCACGTACTGGCGCGCGACCAGCCGTTCGAGCATGCGATACATCTCGCTCGCGTTGCGTCCCAGCAGCTTGGTGATTTCGGCGCGCGTCAGGCCTTCCTTCTGCTCGGCGAGCAGTTCGAGGATGTCGAGGCCCTTGTCGAGCGCCGGGGCACGATAACGGTCGGCGTCGTCTTTGTCTTCTGCGTCCATCGTGAGCGAGGTTCCGTGTGCAGTTCTCATTATCTGGCGCGTGAGTGTAAGTGCGTGACGAATCTCGTGCGAGATGACACCGGTCCAGGGAAAACACGGACGCTTGGTGCAGTGCACATTGCTTGACTTCGAAAAGTCCGTATATGAATAATACGTTCATTGGTGAATGAACGCACGCCAATACTCGACAAGAAAAACACTGGGTTATCCCAAATTGTTCGCGCACCCTCGGGGGCCTGGCGCGAATCGGCAGGTTTGGGAGCCCTCGATAAGAAAGCGCAGGACGAAGTGCTGGCATTCCGTGTCGGTTCACGCAGTTCAACAACGCATATCAGGAGACAACCATGTCGTTCGCGAAAGGGCCGCACGCGGCTCGCAGTTTGTTCCGCAGTTCGCTATCCGCCGCAGCGGCCGCCGTCTGTCTTGCCGGCCTTGGCGTGACCGGCGCCGCGCAGGCCGCCGACGCAGGCAAGATCGGCCTCGGCCTGCCGCTGCTCACGTCGCCGTTCTGGCAGTCGTACAACAACTATCTGCCCAAGTACGCGAAGGACATGGGCCTCGACATTCTTGCGCCCGTCAATTCAAACGGCGATCCCGCGCAGCAGATCACGGACATGAACAACCTGCTGAACCTCGGTGCGAAGGGCATCGTGGTCGGCCCGCTGGATTCGGCGGCGATCAGCCGCGCGCTCGACGCCGCCGCGGCGAAGAACGTGCCCGTGGTCGCAGTGGACGTCGCGCCCACACAAGGCAAGGTTGCGATGGTGGTCCGCGCCGACAATCGTGCGTATGGCGAAAAGGCCTGCAAGTACATTGGCGATCACGTGAAGTCGGGCAAGGTCGTGCAGATCATGGGCGACCTCGCCTCGGTCAACGGACGCGACCGGTCCGAAGCGTTCCGCTCATGCATGAAGGGCTATCCTGGCGTGTCGGTGCTGGAGATTCCCGCAGCCTGGAAAGGCGACGTCGCGGCGACCGCGCTCGACAGCCTGCTGACCGCGAATCCTGACGTGAAAGGCATTTACATGCAGGCTGGCGGCGTCTATCTGTCGCCGACGTTGCAAACCCTGCGCCGCAAGCAAATGCTCTTTCCTGTCGGCGACGCGAAGCACGTCGTGATCGTCAGCAACGACGGCATTCCTCAGGAGTTCGACGCGATCCGCCGCGGCGATATCGACGCAACCGTGTCGCAGCCCGCCGATTCGTACGCGAAATACGGGCTGTTCTATATCAAGGCGGCACTGGCAGGGCAGACCTTCAAGCCGGGCCCGACCGATCACGGCAGCAACATCATCCAGCTGGCGCCGGGCATTCTGGAAGACCAACTGCCCGCACCGCTCGTGACGAAGTCGAATGTCGACGACAAAGCCTTGTGGGGCAATACCGTCAAATGAGCGATTCCACGCCCTCCGTGCCCGTCGTCGAAGCGTTCGAAGTCACCAAACGCTTCGGTTCGACGGCCGCGCTGAAAGACGTGAGCATCCGCGTGATGCCCGGCGAGTCGCATGCGCTCGTCGGGCGCAACGGCGCGGGTAAATCGACGCTGGTGTCGATCCTCACCGGCCTGCGCAAGCCCGACACCGGCGAGGTGCGTTTCAGCGGCGCGGCCGCGCCGTCGATCGCGGATCGCGACGCGTGGCGCGAGCGCGTGGCGTGTGTCTATCAGCATTCGACGATCATCCGCGACCTGAGCGTCGCGGAGAATCTGTTTATCAACCGGCAGCCGCTGCGCGGCGGCGTGATCGATTGGCAAGCCATGCGGCGCGACGCGCGCGAGCTGCTCGATCACTGGAAGATCGACGTGCGCGAAGACGCCCGCGCCGGCGATCTGACGGTGGAGGCACGGCAGCTCGTGGAAATCGCGCGTGCGCTGTCGTACGGCGCGCGCTTCATCATTCTCGACGAACCGACCGCGCAGCTCGACGGCGACGAAATCAAGCGCCTGTTCCGGCGCATCAGCGAGTTGCAGCGCGAAGGCGTGACCTTCCTGTTCATCTCGCACCATCTTCAGGAAGTCTATGAAATCTGCCAGGCCGTGACGGTGCTGCGCGACGCGCGGCATATCGTCAGCGCACCGGTTTCAGCGCTGCCGCGCGAACAGTTGATCGAAGCGATGACCGGCGAACGCGGCGGTCTGGCCGTCGCCGACGCGGCGGCGCGCGACGCATTGCCCGCCGACACGGCGATCGCGCTGCACGTCGACGGCCTCGCGGGCGCCGATTACGAAGGCGTGTCGTTCACCGTCAGGCGCGGCGAAGTGGTTGGCCTGACCGGCGCGACGAGCAGCGGCCGTACGAGCGTGGCCGAAGCGATTGCCGGCCTGCGTGCCGCCAAACGCGGCGCGATCCGGGTGGATGGCAAGACCTTGCCGCCCGGCAACGTGCCCGCGGCGCTCGCGCACGGCATTGGCTGTGTGCCGAAGGATCGTCATCACGAAGGCCTCGTGCTCACGCAATCGGTCGCGGAAAACGCCTCGATGACGATCGCGCGTTTGCTCGGCAAGTTCGGCATCGCCCCGCCGGCGAAGAAGAACGCGTTTGGCCAGAAGATGATCGACGCGCTCGGCATCGTTGCGCAAGGTCCGGAGCATGTGGTGTCCGGCCTGTCGGGCGGCAATCAGCAGAAGGTGGTGATGGCGCGTGCGCTCGCCACCAATCCCAATGTGTTGGTGCTGATCGATCCCACGGCGGGCGTCGACGTGAAATCGAAAGAAGCACTGCTCTCCGTCGTGGATCGCGTGCGCGAAGAGGGCAAGGCCGTGCTGGTCGTGTCCGGCGAACTCGACGATCTGCGCACCTGTGACCGCGTGCTGGTCATGTTCCGTGGCCGTGTCGCGGCCGAATTTCCGGCGGGTTGGCAGGACCACGACCTGATCGCATCCGTTGAAGGAGTCAGTCTCCATGAAGAATAGTGTGCCCAGTCCCGCTTTCGGCACCGCGCAAGCTCAGGCTCAGCCGCTGGCGCAGTCCACTCGCGGCAAACGCGCGCGCTCCGAACTCGCGCGCCTGCGCGAGTTGGCATTGCTGCCCGCGCTCGCATTGCTGATCGTGATCGGCGCATTTGTCAGCCCCAGCTTTTTGACCAAAGCGAATCTCATCAGCGTACTGGGCGCCTCGGCGGCGTTGGCGTTGGTCGTGCTCGCCGAATCGCTGATCGTGCTGACCGGCAAGTTCGATTTGTCGCTCGAATCGACGGTTGGCATTGCGCCCGCCGTGGGCGCGATGCTGGTGATGCCGGCGGCGTCCGCGGGCTTCGGCCTGCAATGGCCTGCGGCAGCCGGCTTGCTGGCCATCGTGGCGGTCGGCGCGGTGATCGGTTTCATCAACGGCTTTCTGGTGGTGCGTTTGCGGCTGAACGCGTTCATCGTCACGCTGGCCATGCTCATCGTGCTGCGCGGCATGCTGGTCGGTGCGACCAAGGGCGGCACGCTGTTCGATATGCCGCCGTCGTTCTTCACGCTCGCGACCACCATCGTGTTCGGTTTGCCGCTGTCCGTGTGGCTTGCGGCGGTGGCGTTCGCGATCGCGGCCTTCGTGTTGCGCTATCACCGGCTGGGTCGCGCGTTGTACGCGATCGGCGGCAATCCCGAGGCGGCGCGCGCCGCGGGGATTCGCGTTGAGCGCATTACGTGGGGCGTGTTCGTGCTCGGCAGCGTGCTCGCGTCGCTGGGCGGTTTGATCGTGACCGGCTATGTCGGCGCGATCAACGCGAATCAGGGCAACGGCATGATCTTCACGGTGTTCGCGGCAGCGGTGATCGGCGGCATTTCGCTCGACGGCGGCAAGGGCACCATGTTCGGTGCGCTCACCGGCGTGCTGCTGCTCGGCGTCGTGCAGAACCTGCTGACGCTTGCCCAGGTGCCGTCTTTCTGGATCCAGGCGATCTACGGCGCGATCATCCTGGGCTCGCTGATGGTGGCGCGCCTCGCAAGCGGCGAAGGCCAGAACTAATGCACACGCATTCCGGAGACCTCACTTGACCAGCCGCCCCATGCAAACGGACCCACGCCTGATCCTGCTCAGCCCCGCCGACAACTGCCTGATCGCGGCGGCGCGGCTGGACGGCGGCACGCAGGTCGAGATTGAAGGCGAGCGCGTGACGCTCACCAAAACCATCGAACTCGGTCACAAGGTGGCGCGCCATGAACTCGCGAAAGACGACAAGGTGCTGCGCTACGGCGCAGTGATCGGTCACGTGACGGAAGCAGTGGCGCGCGGTGCGCATCTGCATACGCACAATCTCGAGAGCGACTACCTGCCCACCTATACGCACGACGCGGGCCACGAGTTCGTCCATCACTGATGTGAGCACAATGTCGTGGCCTTGACGCCGCGCTGGAATGATCATGACTGACACTTCCGTAGCATCTCCATCCGCCGCATCGCAGCAGCCCACGCTGCAGGGTTACCTGCGCCGCGACGGCCGCAAGGGCATCCGCAATGTGGTGGCGGTGGCTTACCTGGTCGAATGCGCGCATCACGTCGCGCGCGAGATCGTCACGCAGTTTCGCGAACCGCTCGATGCGTTCGACGATCCTTCCGCCGAACGCGAACCGCCAGTGCATCTGATCGGCTTTCCCGGCTGCTATCCGAACAGCTATGCCGAAAAAATGCTCGAGCGGCTCACCACGCATCCCAACGTGGGCGCGGTGTTGTTCGTCTCGCTCGGTTGCGAGAGCATGAACAAGCACTATCTGGTGGACGTGGTGCGCGCAAGCGGCCGTCCCGTCGAAGTGCTGACCATCCAGGAAAAGGGCGGCACGCGCAGCACGATTCAATACGGCGTCGACTGGATTCGCGGTGTGCGCGGGCAACTCGCCGCGCAAGAGAAAGTACCGATGGCGCTGAGCGAACTGGTGATCGGCACTATTTGCGGCGGCTCGGACGGGACCAGCGGCATCACCGCGAATCCGGCCGTGGGCCGCGCGTTCGACCATCTGATCGACGCGGGCGCGACGTGCATTTTCGAAGAAACCGGCGAGCTGGTGGGTTGCGAGTTCCATATGAAAACGCGCGCGTCACGGCCCGAACTTGGTGAAGAGATCGTTGCCTGTGTCGCGAAGGCAGCGCGCTATTACTCGATTCTCGGCCACGGCAGTTTTGCGGTCGGCAACGCCGACGGCGGCCTCACCACGCAGGAAGAAAAGTCGCTGGGCGCCTATGCCAAGAGCGGGGCGTCGCCGATTGTCGGCATCGTCAAACCCGGCGACATTCCGCCAACCGGCGGCCTGTATCTGCTCGACGTGGTGCCCGACGGCGAACCGCGCTTCGGCTTTCCGAACATCAGCGACAACGCGGAGATCGGCGAACTGATCGCCTGTGGCGCGCATGTGATTCTGTTCACGACCGGGCGCGGCTCGGTGGTCGGCTCGGCGATTTCGCCGGTCATCAAGGTGTGCGCGAATCCGGCGACGTATCGCAACCTCGCCGGCGACATGGATGTCGACGCGGGTCGTATTCTCGAGGGCCGCGGCACACTCGACGAAGTAGGCCGCGAAGTGTTCGAGCAAACCGTGGCGGTGTCGGGTGGCGCGGCCTCGAAGTCGGAAACGCTCGGCCATCAGGAATTCATCCTGACCTACAAGACGTTCGATCCGGTCGGCCCGGCTTGTTTGCCCTCGAGCGCCGCGCCGCAGCACCGGGTCGTCGCGATCGAGCCGCACTGAGCGGTTTGTCAGCAGGCCTTCCGGCAAGCAGGTCGTACACGCTGCGGGCACATGCTGCGCGTGCATGGTAAAACACGAATGGAACCGGAGTCAGCGCTGAAGCGTCAACTCCGGTCGATACTGGAGACGCGCTGAATGACGGCAACGATCGCATCGAAGATCGGGCAGCGGCGCCGCATCGGCCGTGGGGCGGTGCAGGTGAGCGGATTGGGACTCGGCACGGCGCCCTTGGGCGGCCTCTACCGCGACCTGTCCGATGAAGAAGCCCACGCCACCATCGCCGCCGCGTGGGACGCCGGCGTGCGTTATTTCGACACCGCGCCGCATTACGGCAACACGAAGGCCGAGCATCGCCTGGGCGACGTCTTGCGGCGCTATCCGCGCGGCGACTACGTGCTGTCCACCAAGGTGGGCCGCCGCTTCGTGCCGCGCACCACGCCTTTCGACGACAAGGAAGGCTGGCAAAACCCGCTCCCTTTCGAAGCCATTTACGACTATACGCACGACGGCATTCTGCGCTCGTTCGAAGACAGCCAGCAGCGCCTCGGTATCGTCGATATCGACATTCTGCTGGTGCACGATATCGGCCGCGCCACGCATGGCGACAATCATCCCCATTACTGGCGGCAACTGACCGAAGGCGGCGGGTTTCGCGCGCTGGACAGATTGCGCTCGGCGGGCGCGATCAAGGCCGTCGGACTCGGCGTCAATGAAGGCGCGGTAATACTCGATGCGATGGCCGAGTTCGATATCGATTGCGCGTTGCTCGCGGGCCGTTATACGCTGCTCGAACAGACCACGCTCGACGACCTGTTGCCGGCCTGTGAAGAACGCGGCGTCAGCATCCTGTTAGGCGGCGCGTTCAACTCGGGCATTCTGGCGCGCGGCGTCGAAGGTGATCTGAAATTCAATTACGGCGAGGCGCCGCGCGAAGTGATCGAGCGCGTCGCGCGGCTCGAAGCGGTGTGCCGTGCGCACGGTGTGCCGCTGGCGGCCGCCGCCTTGCAGTTTCCGTATGCGCATCCGGCGGTCGCCACGGTGTTGACCGGCGCGCGCAGTGCCGACGAATTGCGCGAGAACGCGGCGTCGTTCGAGCAGCCGATCCCCGCGGGTTTGTGGTCCGCGTTGCGTGACGAAGGCTTGCTCGACAACCGCGCGCCCGCGCCGGAGAGTTGATTTGACGATGCTTATCGATGCCCACCAGCACTATTGGGACCCCGCTCGCGGCGACTACGAGTGGCTCACGCCGGAACTGAAGATTTTGTACCGGACGTTTGGCCCGGCGGATCTCAAACCGTTGCGAGAGCGCGTGGGCATTGAACGGACGGTGGTGGTGCAGGCGGCCCCGACCATCGACGAAACACGCTATTTGCTGGACCTCGCGCGGCATGAGTCGTCGATTGCCGGGGTGGTCGGCTGGGTGCCGCTATTGTTGCCCACGGCGCCGGCCGTGATCGAAGCGCTGGCGCACGAGCCGAAGTTCAAGGGCGTGCGGCCGATGCTGCAGGATTTGCCCGACGATACCTGGATCACCAACCCCGATCTCGCCCCCGCGATCGAAGCGCTGATCGCACACGACCTCGCGTTCGACGGCTTGATTTACGCGCGACACGTCGAGCCTTTCGAAACGTTCGCGGCGCGCTTTCCGGCGCTGCGTATCGTGGTCGATCACGGGGCGAAGCCGCCCATCCGCTACGGGCACGCCGGTTATCCAGGCTGGGCCGACGCGATTACGCGGCTCGCGAAACTGCCGAATGTGCATTGCAAACTGTCGGGTCTCGTGACTGAGGCCTCGCCCGGTTGGACCGAGGCAACGCTACAGCCGTATGTCGAGCATCTGTTGAGGTCGTTCGGGCCGGCGCGGTTGATGTGGGGCAGCGACTGGCCGGTGCTCGATCTGAACGGCGACTATCTGCTCTGGCATTCGGTGGCGAATACGCTGCTCGGCTCCTTGAGCGAAGGCGAGCGCGAAGCCGTTTTCGGCGGCAATGCCGCTGCGTTTTATCGACTTTGATTTCTGGAAGAGACAAGCAGCAGAAGCAAAAGCAAATGCACAGCCCATTCAACTGGAGTCGTAGATGACACAAAGACTGGCCGGCAAGACGGCCCTGATCACGGCGGCAGGACAAGGCATCGGACTCGCCACCGCCGAACTCTTCGCACGCGAAGGCGCGCGTGTGATCGCCACTGACATCCGCATCGACGGACTTGCCGGCAAGCCGGTCGACGCCCGCAAGCTCGACGTGCGTGACAACGCGGCGATCAAGGCGCTGGCCGCCGAACTGGGCGCGATCGACGTGCTGTTCAACTGCGCGGGCTTCGTGCATGCGGGCAACATTCTCGAATGCAGCGAAGAGGATTGGGACTTCGCGTTCGACCTGAACGCGAAGGCGATGTACCGCACGATCCGCGCGTTCCTGCCCGCCATGCTGGACAACGGCGGCGGTTCGATCATCAATATGTCGTCGGCGGCGTCGAGCGTGAAGGGCGTGCCGAACCGCTTCGCGTACAGCGCCTCCAAGGCCGCGGTGATCGGGCTGACCAAATCCGTTGCTGCCGACTTCATCACGCGTGGTGTACGCTGTAACGCGATCTGCCCGGGCACGGTGGCTTCGCCGTCGCTCGAACAGCGGATCGTCGACCAGGCTCAGGCACAGGGCGCGACGCTGGACGCCGTGCAGGCGGCCTTTGTCGCCCGTCAGCCGATGGGCCGTATCGGCAGGCCGGAAGAGATCGCCGCATTGGCGCTGTATCTCGCGTCCGACGAATCGTCGTTCACCACGGGCCACGCGCATGTGATCGACGGCGGCTGGTCGAACTGAGGTACGCCGACCCAAGCTGAACCACGAACCGAACACCACTCAAAGGAAGTGTCAGGATGAAACTGCTTCGTTATGGGCCGAAGGGCCAGGAAAAGCCGGGCTTGCTCGACGCACAAGGCAAGATTCGCGATCTGTCGAAAGTGGTCGCCGATATCGACGGCGCCGCGCTAACCGACGAAGGCCTCGCCAAGCTGCGCGCGCTCGATCCGGCCTCGCTGCCGCTGGTCGAAGGCAATCCGCGCATGGGTCCGTGCGTCGGCAAGATCGGCAAGTTCATCTGTATCGGCTTGAATTACGCGGATCACGCGGCCGAATCGAATCTGCCGGTGCCGGCCGAACCGGTCATCTTCAACAAGTGGACGAGCGCGATCAGTGGCCCGAACGACGACGTGGAAATTCCGCGCGGCTCGAAGAAGACCGATTGGGAAGTGGAACTCGGCGTGGTGATCGGCAAGCCGGCGAAATATATCGACGAAGCCAACGCGCTCGATTACGTCGCCGGTTACTGCGTGATCAACGACGTGTCGGAACGCGAATGGCAGATCGAAAAGGGCGGGACGTGGGACAAGGGCAAGGGTTTTGATACGTTCGGCCCGATCGGCCCGTGGGTGGTGACGCGCGATGAAGTCGCCGACCCGCAGAACCTGAGCCTGTGGCTCGAAGTGGACGGCCATCGCTATCAGAACGGCAGCACGAAGACGATGGTGTTCGGCGTCGCGAAGCTGGTCTCGTACGTATCGCAGTGCATGAGCCTGCAACCGGGCGACGTGATTTCGACCGGCACGCCGCCGGGCGTCGGCATGGGCGTGAAGCCGAATCCGGTGTACCTGAAGCCGGGCCAGACGATTCGCCTGGGAATTGAAGGTCTGGGCGAGCAAACGCAGAAGACCTACGCGGCGGAGTAAGTCTCGCTGGCGAGTTTGGCTGCATGAAGAAAGGCGGTTCCTGTGTCGAGCAGGAACCGCCTTTTTTGTGTGCGCCGCTGCGGTTTGATGGCGCTGCTCCGTGAGCCGTTGCGCGAGCGGAGCCGCTCGACGATCGACAGGCGTGCCGCCGGCGCGTCGCTCAGGCGCGCTGCTCGGCGAGCAAACGCGCAAGCAACGCCACCAACTGATCGACGTGCTTGTCTTCCGTGCGCCACGACGACACGCTGATGCGAAACGCCGGCCGGCCTTGCCAGACAGTCTGGCCGAACCACGTTTCGCCCGACGCCTGCGCCGCTTCGCGAATCGCGACGGTCTGCGCATCGGTCTTCGCCCGCGCCAGCACCTGGTTCAGCACGACACGGTTCAACACCTCGAAGCCGGCGGCGCGCAGACCTTCGGCAATTCGCGAAGCCTGCGCGCAATGCCGGTCGACCATCTCCTGCACGCCGCTGCGGCCGAGCGAACGCAAGGCGGCCCAAATCGGAATGCCGCGCGCGCGGCGCGAGAACTCCAGGTTCAAATTCTTCTGCGCGTCATGCGCGCCGCTCAGATAGACCGCGTCACTGTTCATCGCCGCCGAGATCGCGCGCGCGTCGCGGCAGATCGCCATTGCGCCGTCGTACGGTGTGTTGAGCCACTTGTGGCCGTCGGTGGTCCAGCTATCCGCCCCGTCGATGCCCTCGGTCAGCGCCCGTTTCGACGAGGCGCGCGCCCACAGGCCGAACGCGCCATCCACATGAACCCACGCGCCGGCCGCCTTGGCGCGAGGAATCACTTCCGCGAACGAATCGAATTCACCGGTGTTCACTTCGCCGGCTTGCACGCAGAAGATCGTCATGTCGTCGAACGGCGGCAACTGCGCGGGATCGATGCGGCCATGCGCATCCACGGGCGCGGCGATCACGCGCTTCATGCCGAAGCCGAGCACGCGCAACGCCTTTTTCACCGTGATATGCGCCATCTCGGAGATCACGACGCGCACCGGCGGCGCGCCGTCCAGGCCGTCGTTGTCGAAATCCCAACCCTTGCGTGCGAGCAGCGCGCGCCGCGCGGCCGCGATGCACACGAGCGTGCACGCCGTCGCGCTGGTGCCGAAGCCGATCGCCGCGTCGCGCGGCAAATCGAGGGCGTCGAGCACCCAGCGCGCCGCGATCTTCTCGATGGTGGCCGCGACCGGCGAGTTGTCGAAGGTCGACGCGCACTGGTCCCACGCGCCCATCAAACGTTCGGCCGCCGCCGCGGCCGGCAACACCGCGCCGATCACGAAGCCGTAGTAGCGCGGATCGTTCGACGCGACCGTGCCAGGCGATCCGCTTTCGTCGAGCAGGCGCAGTACGTCGACGGGCGCGTGGCCGTGTTGCGGGAAGGCTTCATCGAAGGCCGCGAGTTGCTGAAGCGCGGCGGCGTCCGGAAACACCCGGCGTTTGCCGATACCGGCAAGGTAAGCGTGCGCGCGCTGGTCCGCGTCGGTGGCAAGTGTGAGTTCGTCCATGTGGCTCCTAAGCTGTCGGGAAGGTGGCGGCGCGGTCTCGTGAATACCGCGCGCCTACAGATTGGCGAGGTCGCGGCCGAGCTTCTGCAACTCGGCGTCGATGCGTTTGTAATAGGTGAATTTGCCGATCCGCTGCGCGCGAACGAGTCCCGCATCGGCGAGGATGCGCATGTGGCGCGTGGTCGTGGCGGGTGCGATGCCGAGCTTGTCGGTGATGAACGTGCAGCATACGCCGACCGTTTCGATATCGGCGTGGTCCTGATACGGGAAATGCAGCGTCGGCTCTTTCAGCCAGCGCATGACGGCGAGCCGGCTGGCATTCGCGAGCGCGTTGATGCGCGTGAGGTCGTCTGTCATGAGGCAGTGCGCCGAATGGAGCCATCGGAGAATAACGTTTCGTATATTAGCTAAATGACGAAACGTGAACAAGCGCCTCGATGAGGGCGCGATGTGCTTCAGGAAAGGCTACGGTCTCAGTTGCCGTGTTCGTGTTCGCCGCTTTCGCTGATCCGGTTCACGGTGCCCTGCGCGACGGCAATCAGCTTTTCGCGGTTGCCTTCCATCACGAACACGTTGCATTGGCAGGTGGCCTGATGCTGGCCCGCATAGACGACCTTTGCGCGCGCGATCAGCGTGCCGTTGATGGCCGGGCGCAGGTAATTGATCTTGTATTCCCCGGTCACGACTTTGGGCCCGAGCAGCAGCGCACCGGCGAACGTCAGTGCATTGTCGACGAGATAGCTGATGACGCCGCCATGCACGAAGCCGTGCTGTTGCCGCAACTCGTCGCGGATCGGCAGACTCAGCGTGAGTTCGTTGGTGCCCGTGTGCATCAACTCTGCGCCCAACAGCATGCTGAACGGCTGGGCATGCAGTGCGCCGCGCGCCCGGTCGAGGAGGTCGGTCATTGTGAGTCCTTCGGGCATAGCCCGCGATGGCAATCTGCACTGGCCTGCGTCGTGCAGTCCCTACCCACTCTAGGAAGCGCGCACGCGCCGCGTCAAGGGGAATCGGTAATTTGCTCCATGCATTGTTGTGCGAAGTGATTGCAATGGTGAAGTTGGCCGATGTAAAGGGGGCGTAAGACGATCTTTGATGGAATTGGTCTCAAGCGCGGCTCGGCGATGCCGTTAACCCTGACGTAGCTCCCGTTATTCTTTGCCTTCAGGTATTCACGATGTTCAGCAAGATCAAGGTCGCATCCGGCCTGTTGTGTGTTCTGGCCGCTTTCTGCGTTTTCCAGCTTGTCACGGTCGGTTTGGGGTTCTGGTCGCTCACGCGTACCCATGACGACGTGAACGATCTGTCCAACATCGCCTTGAAGCAGGTGGACGCGGTCAACGAAACGACCCAGCATCTGATGGACGCGCGCATCAATCTCTCGCGCGCCGGCACGCGCATGGTGCGGGGTGGCTCCGAGCCGACCGACATCGTGCAGCACGCTCGCGAACAGTTGACGGCCGCCGACCAGTCGTTCGCGGCCTTCATGAGCGCCCCCAAGACCGGCGACGAGAACGGCGCCCGTGCCGCGGCCCTGGCCGAGCGCTACAAGAAGCTGCACGACGCGCTCGCAGAACTGGTGCAGTTTCTCGACGCGAACAACATTCAGGCCTTTCTCGACCAGCCGACCCAGTCGTTCCAGGACGCCTACCTCGGCGAGTCGCATAACTTCGTGCAGTTCGGCAACGCGGCGAGCCGCGCATCGCTCGATTCGATCGATACGCGCATGGCGACGTTTCGCGCCGTCAGCCTCGTGATCCTGCTGGCGCTGGTGGCCGGCACGTTCGCCGTCTATGCGGCGCTGCGCCGGGGCGTGGTGGCGCCGTTGGAAGAAGCGGGCCGACACTTCGACCGTATCGCGCAAGGCCGCCTCAACCAGCCGATCGCCGCGCGCGGCACCAATGAGATCGGCCGGCTGTTCTCGGGCCTCGCGAAAATGCAGGCGAGCGTCGCGCGTACCGTGCAAACCGTGCGCGAATCCGCGGACTCGATCCACCTCGGCGCCGACGAAATCGCGACCGGCAACGCCGACTTGTCGGCGCGCACGGAAAGCCAGGCGGCTTCGCTGGAAGAAACCGCGTCGAGCATGGAGGAATTGACCGCCACCGTGCGTCAGAACGCCGAGCACGCCCGCGAAGCCAACGTGCTCGCCGAGACCGCGCTCGAGGCGACCTCGCGCGGCAGCGAAGTGGTCAACGAGGTGGTCGACAAGATGCGCGGCATCGCGCAGAGCTCGGACAAGATCGCCGAGATCATTTCGGTGATCGACGGCATTGCGTTCCAGACCAATATTCTTGCGCTGAATGCGGCCGTGGAAGCGGCCCGCGCCGGCGAGCAGGGGCGCGGCTTCGCCGTGGTGGCGGGCGAGGTGCGCGGCCTCGCGCAGCGCAGCGCGCAGTCGGCGAAGGAAATCAAGACGCTGATCAGCGAATCGGTCGCCGAGATTCAGGGCGGTTCGGCGCTGGTCGAGCATGCCGGGGAAGCGATGAGCAACGTGTCCGCCTCGATTTCGCGCGTCACGCAGATGATGGCGGAAATCAGCGCATCGTCGCTCGAGCAGAGCACGGGTATCGAACAGGTCAACCAGGCGGTAGTACAGATGGATGAGATGACGCAGCAGAACGCGGCGCTCGTCGAACAGGCCGCGGCAGCGGCGGCATCGCTGCATCAGCAGACGCAGCAGTTGAAGCAGGCGGTTTCCGTGTTCGAAATTTCGGAATCTGTGTTGCGCACGCAACAATTCGACGAAGCGCGTGGCCCATCAGCCGATTTTTCGTTGTCCGGCATGCGCGCGATTTAGCCCGCGCAAGCGCTAAAAACCAAACCGTCAGACAAAGAAAATGGCCCGCCAAAGCGGGCCATTTTGCATTAGACGCAAGCGCCTAAGGGTGCCTCAACGTACCTGACGGTACTTAGGCCGGCTGGATGTTCGCAGCTTGCTTGCCCTTCGGGCCTTGCTTAACTTCAAACGTCACTTTTTGGTTTTCCTGCAGGGACTTGAAGCCGCTGCCTTGAACTTCCGAAAAGTGCGCGAACAGGTCTTCGCCGCCGTCGTCCGGCGTGATGAAGCCAAAGCCCTTTGCATCGTTAAACCACTTCACAGTACCTGTTGCCATTTTTAATCCAGTAAATGTTGTGTGTTGCATTCGCGACCGCTATTTCTCAACGCGAGATCGAGCGCGAAGTAGGAGTTGTATCACGTCTTTATGACGGACGCCAACCAACCAGTATTCGGGTATTCCCCCGCATCGGCATTTTTCGGGCTTGGGAAGCAATTGGAAGGCCGCTCCGCCCGGTAGGGTAAACTGCTTGTATTACTCTTCCAGGAAAAACATTGACACATTATTTGCAAGAAGAACTTACCTCGTTCTGGAGTCGTTTGACCCCCTATCTGGCGATATTGGAGTCTAAATCCCCTCAAGAAGGCGCCCCGGACCCGATCGGCCGTATTACGGTCGATACCGCGGACCGCCAGGCTTTCGCCCTCCACACGACCGATCGCAAGCCGCATGGCGACGTGTCGGACACCCCCACCGGGCAAAGCGCAACTTATATGCGTTTTAAATCTGCCGACTCCGGTTGGAGCACCTGGCAGCGCGAAGAGTACTGATCGGCCAGGCGGTCGGCTTTTTGTCCGGACCCGTCATGACGTCGTGAGATCGCGGCCGGCGCCAGCCGGCTTCGCGATCGCTCGGGTGCCCAAGTCGCGGACGCTACCGGGGTTGGTCAAGTTTTTAGCGGCCTCGGGAGCGTCGGACAGGTTGGTTGGCGGACACAAGACAGCCGCACGATGCGCGTCTCACCGGCGGCCTTACGCCGGCAAGGCCTCATAGGCGGTCGCCAGGTGGTAAGGCGTGGTCGACGGCATGTCTGCCCGGGCCACCTCACCGGCCGGCGTTTTGCACTCGAACCAGCCCTGCGGACGCAGGAAGCGTTGTTGGAACCGTTCGATTTGCCGGGGCAGCGCGGCGAGCGCTATCTGTTCGTCCTGGCTTGCCAGCGCACGCAGATACTCGGTTTGCGCCCAGATCCGCTGGGTCGCGTCCTTCATCCGCCCGGTTTCATCAAGCGAGGCGCACACGCCGCCTGTCTCCCCGTCCACCCCATGTTGCTGCGCGAAGCTGAACGCTCGCGGCATCGCTTCGGCAAGACCGGAACCTTCGAACACGGCGCCCGCCTGCTTGACCAGCCAGAACCATTCGAACTGATGACCGGGTTCCAGACGGTTCTCGGCCGCACCGATCGGCAGTTCCGCGATGCAACCCGTAGGCGCGTGCAGGAAGTGACGGGCGACCGCGCCGGCGAGGCGCCGCAACGCGGCGTCGAAAGCGTTGTCGTGTGTGGCTTCGCGAGCGGCCAGCCAGGCTTCGGTCAGGTGCATCAAAGGATTCTGGATCGGCGTGCCCGTCACGCCGGCGAAGTCCGCGGTCAGCGCGGCGTTGAACAGATCGCCTTCGGCGGCGAAGTTCGACTGGATCACCGCCGACGTGCGATGCACGAGTTCCAGCGCGTCGGGATTGCCGGAGCGCCGGCCATATTCCGCGCATGCAAACACGACGAATGCGTGCGTGTACAGATCCTTGGTGGTATCGAGCGGTGCGCCTTGCGAATCGACGCTGTAGAACCATCCGCCGTGGCGGGTGTCCTGAAAGGTACGCGCCAACGAGTCGAACAGCACCTGCGCGTGAGCTTCGTCGCCTGCTTGGGAGAAGACGAACAATTGCCGCGCGCAGGCCATGGCCCGGAAACGCTCGGCAGGTAGCGGCTGATGGCCTTCAGCGCTAACCGCTTCGTAGGGCAGCTTGAGTGCGGCGTTGAATCCCGGGCCCCGCCACATGGGCAGCACCACGCCTGTGAAGTGGTCGCGCAGCCTCTTCGCGAGGGCGATGGTGGAAGCGGCGGAAGGGTTCGTGCTCTGCATAGTCAAATTGGTCAAACGCGTATTTCGAAGGGCCTACGGGCGCGTGCCGTAGCCAAAGTTGCAGCGCGGCGCATTCGCCGGCCAACCTGCTGGTGAGCGCGGATGCTACCTGCTTTGCCGGCCGCCAAGCCGAAATCAGCACGACGACTCGCAGTGCGACCGGCTCAACCTGCGTGGCAACCGCCTGGCAACCGCCTGGCAACCCGCCTCGCGGCGTGCGGCCTAGCATAAAGCAAACAGGTCCCGCCGGCACTCCGGCGCCGGTGCGGAAAACATCTCAAATAATTGCCGATAAGGAGGAAAAACAATGTTGGGGAATCTCGAACTCATCGCCCGTCTGGGGCTGGCCGCGGCGCTCGGCAGTGTCATCGGCTTCGAGCGGGAGCGGCTTTCGTGGGCCGCGGGTCTACGAACGCACATGCTGGTGTGCGTCGGTTCGACGCTCATCATGATCGTCTCGGCCTACGGTTTTGCCGAAGTGCTGGGCGGCGAGCACGTGGTGCTCGACCCGTCGCGGATGGCCGCGCAGGTCGTATCGGGCATCGGCTTTCTCGGCGCGGGTTCGATCCTGCTGCGCGGCGAGATCGTGCGCGGCCTGACAACGGCGGCGAGCCTCTGGTCGGTCGCCGCCATCGGGCTGGCGGTGGGCGGCGGGCTGTACACCGCGTCGATCGCGGCGACCATCATCATTCTGATCATCCTTGCCGGCATCAAGCCGCTCGAGCGCCGCTTCATCACGGTCAAGCAGCGGCGCCAACTGACGATGATCGTCGAGCGCGGCACCATGACCTTCCACTCGCTGCACGACGAACTCGGCGCCGCAAGCCCGCGCGTCAAACAGTTCGTGATGCAGCAAGGCGAGGACGCGCCCGAGTGCGACGAGGTGATGATCACCTTGCATCGCGTGTCGAATACGGAATATGAGGCGATCTGCGGCCGCTTGCGACAACTGCACGGCGTGAAGCAGTTCCGGCAGGACGACGCGACTTCGTGAAAACGTAGAATCCTCGGCGAATGGCTTCGGCGGGCGCGGGCGGCCATGCGACAATGCGGTCTCGAAAAATTCCAACGGCATTGACGAGCGGTGCTCGGCGCCCGCTTTCCGGCGACGACCGCTTTTTTCTCTATGGCAGATTCCGTAGCATCCACGCAGTCCCGGCCTTCGCGCACAGTTTCGAAGAAGCGGCGTCAGGCCACCGTCTCGACCGAAACTGAAAACAAGCTGGCGCGCGCCGCGCGCTCTGCACAACGTCTCGCGCAACTGAGCGACGCCTCTCGCGACGACAGCACGCTCGACCTGTTCCCCGACGATCCCACCCGCGCCACGCTGGAAGCGATGAATATCGACATCCGGCAAGGCACGCTGCACGGTTTCGAGTTACCCGATGTGGTGCTGGCGGCGGTCGGCGCGATCGATGCCGGCGACAGCGGGTCGCTCGACGCGCGCCCGGCACGCCGCGCGCCCCGCGCCGCGAAGTCCGATGAGCCGATGCCGGTCAACGCGCAACTGAGCGGGCTTGAAATGGAGCCGCTGGCGACGACGGCTTCGCCGGTCGGCGAACTGGCTTTGTGCGACACGAAGCCGGCAACGGATGCTAATGCCGACGAGAAACCGGCGGCCCCGTTGACGCCAGCCATGGCGGCAGCAACCGTGGCGCGCAGCGTGACCGCGCTGCGCCAGGCGTCCGAGGCGGGGGCGACGACGGGGGCGTCGACGGATGCCGCGTCCGCGCAGACCCTGGGTGGCAGCAAGGCGCCGCAACGTTTTGCTGCGACTTTCGCCAAGGCGGCATCGGCATCGGCATCGGCTTCGCGAGAAGCGACTTCAGTTGAACCCCCGAATACGGTGGATGAACCCGCTTCGGCGCAGGCGAGCGCTGCATCCGCCGAGCCGACGCCTGCCGCGCAGACATCGACGAATTCATCGGCATCCGCACAAGCGAGCGCCGAGTTCGGCGCGCCGTGGCGCGAAGCCCGGCGCGCCGAAGCGGCCGCGGCCGCGCTGCGCGCCGCGCCGGAACTCGATCGCGCGCGGGCCACCGCCTTCGCCGATACCGTCGACGCGCTGTATGGCGTGATCGCCGATCAGCGCCGCGCCGCGACCGATCATTCGCGCCGCATGAAGTGGATGCTGTCGATCGTGGTGGGCGCGTTGCTGGTGACGGTTGCGATCGGCATCACGCAGACCGTGTTGCTGATGCGCCTGACGCGTGAAACGACTGCCCAGCAGCATCGTATCGAACAGATGATGCAGAACCAGCAAGCGGCGATGGCGAGTTTGCTCGACACGCACATGGCGATGGCGAATGCAGCGGCCGCCAGTGCCGCTTCCGGCGCGGCCGCCGCCGCCACGCCTGCGCAAGCTGCCGTCACGTTGGCGCATACTAAACGCGCCGCGCGGGCGCAGCATTCGCATAGGCCGAAAGCGGTTATTCCGCAGTGATGGTCAGTGACCGCCGCGCCGGCAACGCACCGGCCGCGGCGATCCGAACAACGATCGCCGACCGGCGGTTTTCTCGCTCCCTTCCCCTCTCAAAGCCGGTTTCAACAGAAATCGCGTAAAGACCGCGCTGCGCGCGGCGCTCCTTTCCGGCCCTGAATGCCCGAAAACGGGGACGTTGTCATGATGCGACGCACAATGTGAGAAATGCGCCGTGACAAGACGCCACGCCAAAAAATTGCTGCATTGCACTAGCGTTGCTCTAGGGAAAACCCTATAATGTTTCTTAAGGGAAAACCCTAGCTAATGCAGTAACCAACCGGGAGTCGCCATGAGCTTCATCTTTGCATTGTTCCAAAAGGTCAGCGACCTCTTTGCGTCGCCCCATCTGCCGCTGGACGCTGAGTACTCGTACGAAGCACGCAGCCGCGAAGCAGAACGCGTGCGCAGGGCACAAGCCACGTTGTTCGGCATCAAGCTGACCGACTAAAAGCCACGCTGCACCGGCCTGAGGCGCGGATTATCGCGTTCGGGCGCGCACTTCGGGTGCGCATCGCTTGATTGAAGCCACAGTTCGCGAAACGCGTACCGTGGCTTTTGTTTTTTGGCGCCAATTTTTTTCCCGCAGGCCTGCTGTCCGAATATTTCTACCGCGAAATGAATGTAACGGCGGCTGACACTGCGCCGGTTTGCCGCACGGTCAAATCATCTCGCATGGCCTGACGGACGGGCGTTGACCGCTAAAACGCAGCCCGTTCATCCGTCCCTTTCTTTGAAATGAGCGCTTACAAGTGCTCACGTCTTCACGCGGTTTGCGCCGCTAAAGTTGGTCTCAAGCGTACGGCGTCTGGTTCGAGCCTGAGATTGCAGTTCGAGGCCGATCGAGCACGGACGCCGGCTTGATACAAAACTTTGATGGGAGGTCACTATGAAAACCTTTAACAAGACATCGCGTTCGATCATTGCAACGCTGCTGGCGGGCGGCGCGCTGCTCGCAGCCGGCAGCGCATTCGCCCAGGAACGGGTGGTCGTGGAGAACGGTCCGGGACCGGCGGTCTACGGTCAGCCGCACATGACGCCGGTAGGCGTGTCGATCAATATCGGCTGGCATGGCGATCGTTACTACGACGGCCATCGCTACTGGGATCATGACGACTGGATGCGCCACCACCCGCACGATTACGACCCGCACCACCACGGCGACCATCGTCCGCCGCCGCAGCGCTACTAATGGCTGCATGACGGCGCCGCGCGACGCGGCGTGAAGCGCACAAAGCCGGTCCTTCCTCGCGGAAGACCGGCTTTGTCGCGTTCGGCCTTGAGAATCGGCGCGCTGCGCTATGCTTCGAAGCTTTTATCGACGGCAGCGGGAGAGCGGCGTGGACAAGGCAGTCATAGGGGTAGTTGGCACAGGATTGATGGGCGTCGGCATTGCGACGCAAAGCGCGCTGCACGGACACAGAACGATCGTCCACGACGTCGATCCGGCGCGTCTTGCGAGCGTTGCTTCGAAGGCGGAAGCGGTGCTCGACGAGCTGATCGACGCCGGGCGCATCGATCAGGCGGCGCGGCAAGCGGCGTTGGCGCGCATCGAAACCCATGCGCACCTCGACGTGATGGCGTCGGCGCAATTCGTGATCGAGGCGATTCCCGAAGTGCTCGAACTGAAGCATCGCCTGTATGCGGCGCTGACGGAGTTGCTCTCCGATGATGCGATTCTCGCGAGCAATACCAGCGGTTTCCCGCCCGATCAACTGGTCACGCCGTTGCGCGCGAAAGAGCGCTTCGTGATCGCGCATTTCTGGAACCCGCCGCACATGATTCCGCTCGTCGAAGTCGTGCCTGGCACGGCGACCGCGCCGGAAGTAACCCAGCAGACCGCCGCGTTGATGAGCGCGATCGGCATGGAGCCGGTGGTGCTGGCGAAGGCGATTCCGGGCTTCGTCGGCAACCGCTTGCAGTTCGCGGTGCTGCGCGAGGCGTTGAACATTGTCCGCTCCGGGGCGGCGACGCCTGACGTGGTCGACCGCGTGATGAAGGCGTCGCTCGGACGCCGCTGGGGGATCGTTGGGCCGCTCGAGGGCGCGGACATGGGCGGGCTCGACACCTTCCTCGATATCTCCACGCATCTGATGCCCGAACTGGCCAAAGACGAAGACGTGCTCGACTTATTGCGCGAGCAGGTCGACGCGGGGCGCGTGGGCGTGCGCAGTGGCGCCGGTTTCTACGAATGGGACGACGCGCATCTGGCGCAGGTGAAAGAAGGACGCCGCCGCGTGATCAGTCGCGGTTGATGAACGGACACGGCGACGGCGGCTGATTGCCGGAACGGGGTCGAGGCTTCTTGCGCATCATCACGGCGTCACCGGAAATGGCGCGGGGTGCCTTGCGGGAAATGCCATGGCATGCCGGGCGGCAAAAGTAACGAGATGCGGTGCGGCAAGTTCACCGAGATGCCACGCGGCAATCCCAACGACATGCCTCGCGGCAAAAGCAACGACATGCCGCGCCGCCGTTGCATGCCCAGCAGCGGTCGCCGCTCTGCTGTATAAATGCCCTCTAGCCCACAATCCAGGCTCAATCCGTCAAGCCGACTCAGCGCCATGTCCCACTACTTCTACGATCCCGCCACGGGCCACGGCCTTGCGCACGATCCCTTCAAAGCCATCGTCGCACCGCGGCTGATCGGCTGGATTTCGTCGCGCGACGCCGAAGGTACTTTGAATCTCGCGCCATACAGTTTCTTCGGCGCGTTCGCCACCTTCCCGGCGATCATCGGTTTTTGCAGCGAAGGTCGTAAAGACAGCGTCACCAACATAGAAGCCACCGGCGAATTCGTCTGGAACCTGGCCACCAAACCGCTCGCCGAGCAGATGAACCGTTCGTCGGCGCCGGTCGCGCCGTCTGTCGACGAATTCGCACTCGCGGGTCTCACGCCTGCGCCGGGTCGTAACGTCGCCGTGCCGCACGTCGCCGAATCGCCGGCCGCGCTCGAGTGCAAGCTGCTGCAAGTGGTGCGTCTGCATACACTCGACGGCAAAGCGATGGACAACTACCTGTCGCTCGGCCAGGTGGTCGGCGTGCACATCAACGAGGCCTATCTGAAAGACGGCCTGTTCGACACGCATGCGGCGCAGCCGATCATGCGCGCCGGCTATCGCGGGGACTATGCGGAAATCGGCGACATGTTCCAGATGTTCCGCCCGAGCGCCTAAGCACCGCAGCGTTTGAAACCAGATCGCGCCGCGCGAGGCGGCGCGGCAATCAGCGCAGCGCCTGCAAATCGTGCAAAACCGGCTCCAGTGGACTGGCCCGCTTGATGCTTGCAACCGACGCTCCAATGCGTCGTTTTCAACTGCCGGCTCACTCGCGAGGAGCGCGATCATGTCCACCGAATTCGCCACGCAATTCAGCCATGTCCGTCCGCAAGACACGTCATACGTGGATCAGGGCTTACGCGACTTTTTTCTGTACCGTGATTTAGGCATCGCGCAGGCGACCGGCGGCAAGGTGCTCGCGCAACTCGTCAAGGCGAATCACGCACCAGAGCAAGGCACCGGCTGGCACCGTCATGAGGCCGATTTCCACATTGTGATCATGTTGAAGGGCTGGGCGCGCTTCATGTACGGCGACAAGGAGACGCTCGTTGCCGCCGGCGATTGCGTGCATCAGGCGCCGGGCATCGTTCACTATCTGTTCGATTATTCGGAAGATATGGAGTACATCGAAATCGTCTCACCGGCCGATTTCAAATCGATCGACGTCGAAGGGCCGTGTGACGTGCCGGCGGTGACGCCCTGGAAGAGCGTCGCGGCATAGCGAAGGGAAAGCGTCTGCGTGTGCAGCGCGTATCAACGCGCGGCCACGCACGCAGACCTCCCATCGACACAGCGCCGCTACAGGCGCTGGGAAAGCACCAGGAAACGTGCATTACGCTGCAGGCGGCCGCCTGCGCGGAGCGCGTGGCGTCTGCGGCTTGATGGCAGCGGCCGAACTTTCACCCGGCGCAGCACCCGATCCATTCGACCCGACCCTCACCGCCGCATCCACTTCCACATCGACCACCGCCGTCGCGGCCGGCGCTGCCGCCGTGACCTCGGCAGCCTTGGCCGCGGGCACTGGCTGAATGGTGCGCGCCCGCGAACCGACCAACACCGCGCGCGGTTCATTGTCGTAAATTACGGCCCGTACACGCGGATAGATTTGCCGCTCCCAGCGGTGTCCATTGAACACGCCGTAATGCCCGACGCCGGTCTGCACGTGGTGCGTCTTCAGATAGGGCCGCAGCTTGTCGCACATGTCTTGCGCCGCGAGCGTCTGCCCGACGGCGCAGATATCGTCCTTCTCGCCTTCCACCGTGAGCAAGGCCGTGCGGCGAATTTTCGACGGCTCGACGAGACGCCCCCGAACTTCGAGCGCATGCAACGGCAGCGCATGCCGCTGAAAAACCGTATCGACAGTCTCCAGATAGAAGTCGGCCGTCAGGTCCATCGTCGCGAAGTATTCTTCGTAGAACGTGTGAATCGTGTCGGCTTTCGCAGGATCGCCTTTGGCGCGTTCGTAATGCATCGTCTCGAACGAATCGAGATGGCGGTTGAGATTCATCGCCATGAACGCGGTCAACTGCACGAAGCCCGGATACACGCGCCGGTGCGCGCCCGCAAAACCGAACGGCACCGCGCTGATCAGATTCTGCTCGAACCATTCGATCGGCTTGCTCTTCGCGAGGTCGTTGACGCGCGTCGGGTTGATGCGGGTGTCGAGCGGACCGGCCATCAGCGTCATGCTGGCAGGCTGCGCGGGATGATCGTCGGCGGCCATGAGCGCGACCGCGGCCAGCGCGGCGACTGTCGGCTGGCACACGGCCAGCAGATGCGCGCCGGGCCCGATCGCTTCAGTGAAGTCAATCACGTGCTGCACGAATTCGTCGAAGCCGAAGCGGCCCTGGCTCAATGGAACGTCGCGCGGGTTGTGCCAGTCGGTGATGTAGACGTCGTGTTCGGTCAGCATGGTGCGCACAGTGCCACGCAGCAGTGTCGCAAAGTGACCGGACATGGGCGCGATCACCAGTACACGGGGCTGCGGCACCGACGGCGGAGTCTGCTTGCGGAAATGCAGGAGCGAGCAGAATGGCGTGTGCGCCGCGACTTCTTCGACGATCGCCACGGATTTGCCCTCTGACACCACGCTATCGATGTCGAACGGCGGCCGCACGGGCGTGAGACCGGCGAGTGTCAACAATTCGCAGGCGGCGCGGATCGATCGGCCATGCGACGTTTCGCCGAACGCAGGCCATGCGTCGAGCGAATGATTCATCAGTGCTGCGCCGTGTCGCATGGGCAGCATCATGTCGGCGAAAGCCTGATATGTGGGATATGCGAACAGGTTCATAACCTTCGCACGAATGCTGAAGAGGATGGAACCCAAATAGAGGCAAGTCATGTGCCAATCAGCATAAGCACGGGGACGGCCCTGCCTGCACGTTGGCATAGCATTTGCGCGAGTCAGGGCAACGGGCCGAAATTGCCGCGCTTTGGTGCGCGCGCGCACGGCAACGTGCACGCATGGCGTCAGGCGCCGACCGAACGCCTCATCTGGAGGAGAATCGTATGGCGAATACCACGCTCACTATCAGCAGCAAGAATTATTCGTCGTGGTCGTTGCGCGGCTGGCTGTTGACCCGGTTCAGCGGATTGCCTTTCGAAGAAGTCGTCATGCCGATCGACGATCCAGCGGCACGCGCCGAACTGCTGCTGCTGTCGCCGTCGATATTGGTGCCGTGCCTCGTTCACGACGGCATCGAGATCTGGGACACGCTGGCGATTGCCGAATATCTGAACGAACTCAAACCGGACGCGAAGCTGCTGCCAGAAGACATTCGCGCACGCGCGCATTGCCGCTCGATTTGCGGTGAGATGCATTCGGGTTTCGGCTCCCTGCGCTCGGCCTTGCCGATGAACCTCAAAGCGCATTTTCCAGGCTTCAAGGTGTGGGCGCGGGCTCAATCGGACATCGACCGGATCGTGACGATCTGGAGCGAATGCCTGAAGCAGTATGGCGGGCCGTTTCTGTTCGGCGAGCGGACCACGGCGGACGCGATGTACGCACCCGTGGTGACGCGATTCGTCACCTACGACGTCAAGCTCGATCCGGAAATCGTCGAATACGGACAGCGGATCATGGCGCTGCCCGAGATGCGGGAGTGGATCGCCGACGCGCAACAGGAAGTGGAAGAGATCGACGAGCTGGACGTCGAATTCTGAAGCGGGTGCATTGAAGAAACGCTGTTGCTGCTGCAACGGCGCGCGGCGCGCTGCGGCACGCAACGCCGTGCCGCGATGCTCACCCTCAATTGCGCGCGCTTTCCAGCTTGAACACGCTGACCACCTGCGCAAGGCGCGCGGCCTGATCGCGCAACTCGGCCGCTGCAAGTTCCGCTTCGCCGACAATCGTAGCGTTCTGCTGCGTGGCTTCGCCGATCTGCGTGACGGCGAGATTCACCTGTTCGATGCCGCCCGATTGCTCGCGCGAAGCGACACTGATTTCGCCCATGATCGCGCGAACCTGGCCGACCTGTTGAACGATGCCCTGCATCGTCGAACTGGCTTCTTCGGCGATCCGGAAGCCGCTTTGCACGGTCGCCGTGGAACTCGCGATCAGGCTCTCGATCTCCTTCACCGAGGCCGCGCTGCGCTGCGCCAGCGCGCGCACTTCCGAGGCCACGACCGCGAAGCCCTTGCCGTGCTCGCCGGCGCGCGCCGCTTCCACGGCGGCGTTCAGCGCGAGGATATTGGTCTGGAAGGCGATGCCCTCGATCACGGTCGTGATCTCGGCGATTTTCTGCGACGAGCGGCTGATCTCGCCCATGGTCGACACCACGCGTTCAACCGCGCGGCCGCCTTCGAGCGCGGCGTCGGCGGCGCGCGTGACGAGCGTGTTCGCTTGCGCGGCATGGTCGGCGTTCTGCTGCACGGTCGAGGTGATCTCTTCCATGCTCGCCGCTGTTTCTTCGAGGCTGCTCGCCTGCGTGGCGATTCGCGCCGCGATGTTGCCGCTGCCGGTGGCGATCTTTTCGGTGCCGTGGGACATGTCCGTCGACGCATTGCGCACTTGCGAAACAATGCGCGCGAGTCCTTCGCCGATGCCGTCGATCGACTGCATCAGGCGGCCAATTTCATCGGCGCGCGCGTTTGCGCCATTCGCCACGCGCACGCTCAGATCGCCCGAGGCGAAACGTTCGGACGCCTTGGCGGCTTCTTCAAGCGGACGGCTCACGAGGCGCCGCACCGCTATCAGGAACACCACCGCGAACACGCCCACGAGGATGAAGCCGAGCAGTAGAAATTCATTGCGGGTGGCGACGACGTCGGCCATCACTTCGTCGCGCGGCGCGACGCCGCCAACCAGCCATTGCCATTCCGGCACGGTAACGAACGACACGAACTTGTCGCGCGAGCCGCGCTCGCCGAGCGTGGCGTCGGCCGAGCTGTATTCGAGCTGGCCGTCCTTCATGTCGAGCATCTGCTGATACGGTGCGTTCGCGTTGTCGGCGTTCTGGCCGGCCGCTGCCGGATGCACGATCAGCTTGCCGCGCTCCGCGCCCTTCGACGCATCGACAACAAAGTAGTAACCGCTGTCGCCGATCTTCAGATTGCGAATCCCGTCTTCGACCGACTGAATTTCCTTGTCCACATTGACGCCGACGAACAGCGCGCCGATCACGCGGCCGCTCGCGTCGGTGATCGGGCGGTACTGGGTGATCAAACGTTTGCCGAAGAGCGCGGCGAGTCCCGTATAGGGTTTGTTCGCGAGGAGCAGTGCGTAGGCCGGTGCCTTGCGGTCGAGCAGCGTGCCGATGGCGCGCGAGCCGTCCTGTTTCTTCAGCGAAGTGGTAACGCGCACGAAGTCGTCGCCATTGCGCGCGAATACGGTGGCGACCGCACCGCTGCGTTCGAGAAACAGATCGGGGATGGAAAAGTCCAGGTTCAGGACTTTGTCGCCCGCCTTGATGGTCGGCGTGGCGACACCGCCGATATCGACTTTCTGGGTCTCGTCGAGCGTGTAGCCGGTGGGCAGGAAGCTCGCGAACAGCGACATCGAGCGGTCGACTTCGTTCGATAAGGCCTTGTCGAACAACTTGATCATCGCGGCGATCGAGCGGTCTTTATCGGCGATGCGTTCGAGCACCTGGTCGCTGATCTGCTTGCCGGCGGTGCGGGTGAGCGCCCAAGTGAACGCGGCGAAGATCAACGCGACCAGCACGCACGACAGGATAGCGAGCCGCGCGCCAACGCTGGCACGGCGCAAAGAGAGAAATTCCATGGGCGGTTGCGGAGTAAAGAAGCACAAGCGGAATGCCTGGTCCATGCATAGGCATGACCGGCATCGATGGCTGGTTTACGGCCGCTGCGTCCGCCTTCTTTAAAAATTCGAAAGTAGTTCGTAATAACCGTACGGCGTACGGGGTATTTAGGCTCGTACTCGCTTAGCGTGCCGAACCATCCTGCGCACCGCGCCACGTGCGCAGCAGCAACGCATTGGTAACTACGCTGACGCTCGAAAACGCCATCGCCGCGCCGGCCAGCATCGGGTTCAGCAGGCCGAAGGCGGCCAGCGGAATGCCGATCAGGTTATAGACGAAGGCCCAGAACAGGTTCTGCTGGATCTTGCGCCAGGTCCTGCGCGAGATGTCGATGGCGTCGGCCACCAGCGCCGGATCGCCGCGCATCAGTGTGATGCCGGCTGCATGCATGGCGACGTCGGTGCCGGTCGCCATGGCAATGCCAATGTCGGCGGCGGCGAGCGCGGGCGCGTCGTTGATGCCGTCGCCGGCCATCGCGACAATGCCGGCGCTGCGAATTTTCAGGTCGCGGATAACGCGGGCTTTGTCATCGGGCAGCACTTCCGCGTGGAATTCGTCGATGCCGAGCGCCTTGGCGACGCTCGCCGCGCTGCCGCGGTTGTCGCCGGTGACCAGCACGCTCGTGATGCCCATGCGTGCCAGCCGTTCAATGGCCGCGCGCGCCGTCGGTTTGACGGTGTCGCCGAATGCGATCAATGCCAGTGCCGCGGGCGCTTGCGGATCGCGTTGCATGAGCCAGGAGACGGTGTTGCCGGCGGCTTCGAGTTCGTGAGCCCGCGCGGCGAGTTCAGGCGGCAATTCGATGCCGAGTTCGTTGAGCCAGCGTCCGCTGCCCAGCGCGAGCGTGCGGCCGTCGACCTCCGCTTCGACGCCGCGGCCCGCGACCGCGCGTGCGGCGCTGGCGTGCAGCGCGCGCGTCTGCGTGGGCGCCGCAACGGCTTCGCCAATCGCCGCGGGCATGTCGGTGGGCTGCGTCGCAGCTGCTTCATAGGCTTTAACCACCGCGCGAGCCAGCGGATGATCGCTGTTGCGCTGGACCGCTGCCGCAAGCTCCAGCGCCTCTGCGCGGCTGATGCCGCCAATCGGCTCGAACGCGGTGACGGACGGCTGGCCGAGCGTCAGCGTGCCGGTTTTGTCGAACGCGACAATCGTCACCCGATGCGCGGTTTCCAGTGCCTCGGCGTCTTTGATCAGCACGCCGCGCCGCGCCGCTACGCCGGTGCCGGCCATGATGGCCGCCGGCGTGGCCAGTCCGAGCGCGCACGGGCACGCGATCACCAGCACGGCGACCGCATTCAGAATCGCGGTTTCGCCGTCCGCGCCGGCGATCAGCCAGCCCACCAATGTGAGCGCGGCAATCGCCAGGATCGCCGGCACGAAGATTTCGCTGACCCGATCGACCAGCCGCTGGATCGGCGCCTTCTCGGCCTGCGCGCTTTCCACGAGGCGGATGATGCGCGCAAGCGTGGTTTCCGCGCCGATCGCCGTGGTCGTCACGGCAATCGCGCCTTCACCGTTGATCGAGCCGGCAGTGACCGGGTCGGCCACCTGCTTCGGCACCGGCAGGCTTTCGCCGGTGATCAGGGATTCGTCGATATGCGTGCGGCCTTCGAGCACCGCGCCGTCGACCGGCACGCGCTCGCCAGGACGCACGAGCACCACCGTGCCGACCCGCACTTGCGCGAGCGGCACGTCGCGCTCGTCGGCGCCGACACGAATGCGCGCGCGATCGGGGCGCAGCGCGTTGAGGGCGCGGATGGCGTCGGTGGTCTGGCGTTTGGCGCGTGCTTCGAGCCACTTGCCGAAGCGCACCAGCGTAATCACGACCGCCGACGCTTCGAAATACAGATGCATCATGTCGCCGGGATGGGTCGCCAGTTCGTAGACGCTGATGCCATACGCCGCCGATGTGCCGAGTGCCACCAGCAAGTCCATGTTGCCCGCGCCGGCCCGCACCGCTCGATAGGCCGCGCGATAGAAGCGCGCGCCGAACACGAACTGCACGATCGAGGCGAGCGCGAATTGCAGCCAGGGCGACAGCATTGCGTGCAAACCGAACCATTCGCCGACCATCGGCACGGCGAGCGGCAGCGTCAGCGCGGCGGAACCGAGCACGGCGGCCAGCTCGCGGCGGGTCTGGTCGCGCTTGCGGTCGGCGGACGCGGCCTCGTCGGCGGCGGTGGAGGTATCCGGCGGTGCGCTCAACGTCGCTTCGTAGCCCGCTTTCCTGACGGCGGCGATCAGCGCGTCCGGGCCGGCGGCTGCGCCGTCCAGATCGACAGTCGCGGTTTCAGTCGCCAGATTCACCGACGCGCTCACGACGCCCGGCACTTTGGCGAGCGCCTTTTCGACGCGCATCGCGCACGAGGCGCAAGTCATGCCGCCGATGTCGAGTTCGGTGGTGTGGGCGGAAGCGTCGGCGGCATCCGCGGGGCGCCGGGCGGTGGCAAGTTCGGTCATGGTAGGCAAGGCTCGTGGCGGCATCAGGCCGCATCATGAGGCCAGTATTGACCTTCCCATAATGGGAAGGTCAAGGACGAATTGCAGTGCGTGCTTCAACGGCGCCGGTATGGCGCTGATTTATCGCGGAAACGTCCGCTCAGTACGCGGGCGGCGCGTCCAGCATGGCTTGGCCGACCGCCTGCTGTTCGTCGCTTGAGCGCGCGAGCAGGGTGTCGGCCGCGCCGCGCCGGTCGGCCGCCGCCTTGTTTTGACCGAGTTTCCACTTGCCGACGAGGCGCGTCACCTCGATTTCGATGCCGACGATCGCACCGAGCATCTGCGCGATGAAGTCGGCGGGAGCGTCGCCCATTTTCCACGGCACCGGTTCGCCGGCTTCCATCTTGCGGGTCAGGCGCGCGACGAGGCCGCGCACGAACGACTCGTCGTCGCGCACGACGATCCGGCCGTGCGCATGCACCACCATATAGTTATAAGTCGGCACCTGCCGATGCGCCTCGTGCTTGCTCGGATACCAGTTCGGCGAGATGTAGGCGGCCGGGCCCTGAAAGATCACGAGCGCTTCCGGGTTCGCCGCGGCTTCCTGCCACACGGGATTGGCGCGGGCGACGTGAGCGCGGAGGATACCGTGCGTCTCACCCGTCGCCGCATCGGACTGGCTCCCCGCAGCGGGCGCTTCGAATTCGAACGGCAAATGATTCGCGTCGAGTCCGGCCGGTCCGTGGGTAATCAACGCGCCGAAAGGCTGCTCGGCGATCAGGCGGTGGAGAACCTCTGAACGGTTCTCTTCGAAATGGGCAGGCATGTACATGAAGCGCTCCGGATACGAGGGGGCGAAAGAGCAGCGATGAAAGTCGCCCGAGGCTTCGACGCCCGGGCGGATGTAATAAAAAAACGTCAACGGTACTGCAAAAAGGACTGTATGCGCGCGCGAACCGGCGCTATTGCTGCCTTTGCGCTTGCCTGGTGACCAAGGATACGATACAACCCGGTGTTGTCGGCATCGCGAACCGCGGACTGGATGCGTTGGGCTTTGGGAGGCCGCGCAAGCAGGGTTCGTCGCGCACCGGCGTCTCCCTTAGGACCACACGTTCCGCCACCTGAACGAATGATAAAAAATCGCCGAGAGCTGTACTCGAGTCATTGGACCTGCGCATCGCTCGCAGGCCTCGTATTTCTGGCGGGTTGCGCGTCGACTCCCACCGCAACGCAGAAATCCACCGGTTGGATCAAGGACGAAGTCGCCGATTCGTACGTATTCGGCTATCCGCTGGTGCTGATGGGCGTCGCGCGCGACGCGGCGGTCGGCACCGATCCGGGCCGCGCGCCGCTCAATACCCTGCGCCACGCTCAGGCATTGCCGCCGATCGGCGCAGCCAATCCGATGCAGCCGAGCCTCGATACGTTCGATTCGACCGGCTGGCTGGACCTCGGCAGTGAACCGGTGATCGTGGCGCTGCCCGACTCGCACGGCCGCTACGTGGATGCCCGCGTGCTCGACATGTGGACTAACGTGGTCTGGTCGACCAGTTCGCAGTTCGCCACTCGTGCGGCTGGCATCAAGCCGCAGGCGATTGCCTTCGTCGGCCCGGGCTGGCAGGGCGAGTTGCCCAAAGGCGTGAAGCGGGTCGACGTGCCGACTCGCAATGCATGGGTGAGCGTGCGTATTCAGTCGAACGGCACACGTGATCTGACGGTAGTTCGCAAGCTACAGCGCGCCATTCGCGTCGCGCCGCTGAGCGTCTACGCGGGCGACACGCGTTCTGCCTCCATCGCCCCCGCGCGCAGCAATGCCGCCGACGCCGCCGTGCCTGCTTCCGGCACGCCGGCCGCGCAAGTCGCCGCGCTCGATGCCAATGGGTTCTTCAACCGGCTCGCGCAGGCCTTGCCCGACAATCCGCCGACGCCGGCCGATCCGCACGCGCTCAAATTCCTTTCCGACCTCGGCGTGACGCCCGGCGAGCCGGTCAAGCTGCCGAATGCGCCAGAAGCCATTACGGCGGGTCTTGCCGACGGTCATGAGCGCGTCGTCACGCCGCCGTCCAATCTGCTGAACGGCAACGGCTGGAGCTGGTTCGGCGACGGCGTGGGCACCTACGGTCCCGACTACGCGCTGCGCGCCTATGCCGCATACGCGCAACCGGGTATCGGCACGAAAGACGACGAAGTTCGCGCTGTCGTCACCCAGGACAGCGACGGCCGTGCGCTCAACGGCGCAAACCGTTACGTGATCCACTTCGCGCCGAATCAGTTGCCGCCGGTGCGTGGCTTCTGGTCGATCACCGCCTACACGAAAGACGGCGCGTTGGGCGAAAGCGCGCCGGCGCGTCTCGCGGTCGGCGACCGCAATGGCGCGCGCCGCAATCGCGATGGCTCGCTCGACGTGACCGTCTCGTCCGCTCGCAGCAAGAGCGGCAACTGGCTGCCGGCGCCGCGCGCCGATCTGCAACTCGTGCTGCGTCTGTACGCACCCAAGGCGCAAGCCACCGACGGCAGTTGGCAACCGCCGGCCGTCGTGCGTCAGTGATAGCAGCGTGTCCGTGACGTGACAGCCGTGCTTCAATGACGGCCGGCTAGAGACACACGCGGACTACCCGCTAAGAACCCGCTAACGCATCGAGCAAAACATGTCCGCCAATTGACCGGCGGACATGCGGCGCTATCGCGCAGGGGAATGTGTAAGCCTCGTCTTACATTTATATCCCGCGAAACATTCAAGACTTATACTGCCGCTTGCGGGATTTTCGTTTTCGCGGCGGGCTTGCCGCCGCACTACCCAAGACCGAGCATGGCAAGCCTTAATAAAGCATCACTAGCATCGTCCATGCAGACCGTGCGCGATGTCGCGCAGTCACGCCGCACCCGGCGTGTCATGACCGGCCTGCTGATCTTCCTTGTATTGTTCGGTCTGCTGGGCTTCTTTGCTGCACCGCCGCTGATTCGCCACATTGCCGAGCAACAGCTCAGCAAACAACTCGACCGTCCCGCCACCATCGGCCGCATTGCGCTCAATCCGTATACGCTCCGGCTCGAAGCCGATCGCGTGCATATCGGCGAGCGCGGCGGCGCGGGCGACTTCGTGGATATCTCGCGGCTCATCGTGCAGCCGTCATGGAGTTCGCTGTTTCGCGCGGCGCCGATCATCGACGAAGTGCAGCTCGATTCGCCGCGCTTCCATATTGTTCGTTACGACGCGCAGCGTTTCAATTTCACGGATCTGATCGAGAAATTCTCCAAGCAGCCGGCCAAGCCGGATAGCAAACCGACGCTATTTTCCGTATCGAATATTCGCCTCGAAAACGGCCAGATCACATTCGACGACAAACTCCTCGGCGCCACGCACGTAATCGATCAATGGAAGCTCGGCATTCCGTTCATCGCTACGCTGCCTTCGAAAACCGATATCTTCGTCGAGCCGCTGCTGCGGGCGCGCATCGACGGCAGTCCGCTTGCCATCGACGGTAAGACCAAGCCGTTTGCCGCGTCGCGTGAGTCGGAGGTGTCGTTGCGCTTCGACGGGCTCGATGTGCCGCGTCTCATCTCCTACGTGCCGACCAAACTGCCGGTGATCGTGCAGTCCGGCAAACTGTCCACTGATCTCAAGCTCAACTTCGTGGTCTCCAACGACGCGCCTTCGCTGCGCGTGGCGGGCACCGTGGATATGAACGACGTGAACGTGCAGGATCAAAGCAAGGCGCCGTTCTTCGCGGCGCGCGCCGTGCATGTGGCCGCCGCCACGCTGGAGCCGCTCAAGAGCCTCTATCACTTCGACGAAATCCGTATCGACGCGCCCACCGCCAATCTCGCGCGTGATAAAGACGGCGTGCTGAGCGTCGAGAAGATGTTCGCGCCGGAACCGGCTGCTGCTGCCGCACAACCGGCCGCAAGCGCGCCGCTTGCCGCATCCGCCGCCAATGCCGCCGCCGCGAAGGCCGCGCCGCCACTGGACCTGGCGATCAAGCGCTTCGTGCTCAATGACGGCACAGTCAACGTTCGCGACTACGCCGCGTCGCGCCCCGTCGATGCCGGCATGCAAAAACTGGCCGTGACGCTGACCGATTTTTCGACGCTCGCCACCGCACCCGCCCATTACACGCTCAATACCGATTTCAAGGACAGCGGTGGATCGCTCGGTGTGGCCGGCGCGTTCGGCTTCGTGGCGAAAACGGCGAGCGCGAAGCTCGACCTGAAGTCGTTGAACCTGCCCAGGTTGCAACCGTACCTCGACACCGCGACCGCGGCGCAAGTCATGGACGGCACGCTCTCCGCCACGGCCAATGTCGGCGCGAACTGGTCGAAGTTGCCGGCGGCCGTGATGGTCACCGACACCCAAGTGAATCTGCAGTCGCTGAAGCTCGCGGCGCGCGGCAGCAAGGATCCGGTGATTGCGCTCACGCAAGGCAGCGCAAAGGTCAAGCAGGTGGATGTGACGGCGCGCACCGCCGAAGTGGCCAGCATCGACACGACCGGGCTCGCGGTCGATGCCCAGCGTCTGAAAGACGGCAGCATCAACCTCGCCGCGCTTGGCGGACAGCACGAAGCCACGCCGGAGCGCACCGCGATCCATGCGGTCAAGAAGGCACACGCGGAAGGGCCCGCGTGGCGCTACAAGATCGGCGAGTTGATCCTGAAGGACGCCACCGCCAATTTCACGGACAACAGCACGCCGCAGCCGGTGAAACTGAACATCACGCCGCTGCAACTGAAGGTGCAGAACATCAGCGACGACCTGAGCCGTCCGCTGCCGGTCGATCTGCAGGCCACGCTGAACAAGAAGGGCACGCTGGGCGTCAAGGGTGATGTGACGGCGACGCCGCTCAAGGTGGCCGTCAAAGTGAATGCCAACCGGCTCGACGCGGCGGCCTTCGAACCGTACTTCGGCAGCAAGCTGAATGCGGTGATCGCGAGCGCGCTGCTCAATGCGGACGGCGATCTCGCGTTGAGCCAGGCGAAGTCGCTGAAGGCGACCTATCACGGCGACATGGCGCTCGTCGAAGTCCGCATGCTAGACAAGGCGACCTCGGATCCATTCGCGGGATGGGGCTCGCTCGCGTTGTCCAACCTGAAAGCCGATTACGACGAGCATGGCACCGTGGTCGACGCGGGCCGCGTCACGTTCACGAAGTTCTATGGGCGCGTGCTGCTCGACGCGCAGGGCAAGCTCAACCTCAAGGACGTCGTCGCGCACGAATCCGGCGCCGCGCAATCGCTGACGCGTGACAAGAGTGGCGCCGAACCCGTGCCGCTGACGCCGCAAGCGGCATCGACGGTGGCGGCCGCATCCGCACCGCCGCCGGCGTCGGCCGCATCCGCACCGCCGCCGGCGTCGGCCGCAAACGCCACGGTCACGGCTGCTACGCCGCCGCAAAGCCCAGTCAAGCTGCACTTCGGCCAACTGGTTCTGCAACAGGGCCGCGTGACATACACGGACAATTTCATCAAGCCGAATTTCACGGCGAACCTGGTCGGCATTCAGGGCACCGTCGGCGCGTTCGGCACGCAATCCACCACATCCGCGCCGGTCGACATCGCCGCGAAACTGGCCGCCAACGGTCCGCTGTCGATTCGCGGCACGGTCAATCCGCTGATTGCGAAACCGGCGCTCGATCTCACGGCGGTCGCGCACGATATCGAGCTGACCAATCTCACGCCGTATTCGGCGAAATACGCCGGTTATCCGATCACCAAGGGCAAGCTGAATGTCGATCTGCACTACCAGCTCGAAAACGATCAACTGAACGCGAACAATCACATTTTCATCGATCAACTCACGTTCGGCGATCACGTCGACAACAATACGGCGACCAAACTGCCCGTGCGTCTCGCGATTTCGCTGCTGAAGAACTCGCGCGGCGAAATTGACGTGAACCTGCCGGTGTCCGGCTCGCTGTCGAATCCGGAATTCAGCATTGGCGGCCTGATCTGGCATGCGGTGCTCAATCTGCTCGAAAAAGCGGTGACTGCGCCGTTCTCTCTGATCGCCAATGCGTTCGGGGGCAAGGGCGAGGAGTTGGGTTATGTCGAGTTCGAGCCGGGCTCGGCAAAACTCACGGACGCCGACACCCAGAAGCTCGACACGATCGTGAAGGCGTTGAGCGACAAGCCGTCGATTCGCATGGACCTGATTGGCCGCGTCGATCCGGCTGTGGACGAACCCGCGTTGCGCACCGGCTATGTGGACCGCCTCGTCAAGCAGCAAAAGATCAAGGACGTGGTGGGCAATGGCGAGAGCGTCGATCTCTCGACCGTCACCGTTGATCCGAAGGAGTACGACAAGTACCTGAGCAAGGCCTACAAATCGGCGGACTTCAAGAAACCGCGTAACTTTGTCGGCCTGACCAAGAGCTTGCCGGACGACGACATGAAGAGCGCGCTCGCCGCCAACGCACCGATCGATGACGCCAGCCTGCGCCAGCTCGCGCAACAGCGGGCGCAGAGCGTGCAGCAGTATCTGGACGGCAAGATCGACAGCAGCCGCGTGTTCATCGTCGCGCCGAAGCTGACCGCGGAGGGCATCAAGGACAAGGGCGCGACGACGCGAGTCGACTTCGGCCTGAAGTGAGTGAACTCAGACCCGGCGCTCAAGCGGCGCGCGTCGGCGTCTTCAATGCGGTTTGCTCGATGACTCGCGCAAGGGTGTCGAACGCGGGACCAATCTTGTCGTTCGGCACACAGGCATAGCCGAGAAGCAGTCCGCGCCGCGCGGGCGGGTCGCTGCTGTAGTAGCTTGCGAGCGGCCGCACGATCACGCCGGCGTCGAAAGCGGCGGCCGTCACCGCGCGATCGTTCGCGTGATCCGGCAAGCCGAGCACCAGATGCAGCCCGGCTTCATCGCCCATTACCGGCAACTCGGTGCCGAAACGCGCGGTGATCGCGTCGATCAGAATCTGCCGGCGCTCGCCGTATAGCGCACGCATGCGCCGAACGTGCGAGGTGAGGTGGCCGTCCATGATGAAGTCGGTCATCACCGCTTGCTGCATCAACTGACCTTCGCGGTATAACTCGGCCACGCCCGTGCGGAACGTGTCCACCAGATGCTCCGGCGCGATCATGTAGCCGATCCGCAGGCCCGGAAACAGCATCTTCCCCAGACTGCCGACGTAGATCACCTGGCCGGCATCGTCGAGTCCTTGCAGCGAGGCGAGCGGACGGCTGCCGTAGCGGAACTCGCTGTCGTAATCGTCCTCGATGATCCACACGTTGTGCTGGCGCGCGTATTCGAGCAGCGTGCGGCGGCGCGCGAGGCTCATCACCATGCCGAGCGGATATTGATGCGACGGCGTAACGAGTGCGAGGCGCGGCGGCTGTTGCAAATCCTGGTCGCGCGGATTCAGGCCTTCGTCATCCACCGGCACCGGCACAAGGGTAATCCCCGATGACTGCAGCACACTACGCGCACCCCAATAGCAGGGTTCTTCGACCCACGCGCGGTCGCCGACATCGGTCAACAGGCGCACAGCCAGATCGATCGATTGATGAATGCCGGTGGTGATGATGATCTGATCCGGCGTGCAATTCACCGAGCGCGCGACGCGCAGGTAATCCGACAATGCCCGCCGCAATGGCCGGTAGCCGCCGCCGGGCGCGTAGGTCAGCAGATCGGGATTGGCCTCCTTCCACAAACGCGCCTGCAAGCGGCTCCACGTGCGCGCTGGAAATTCCGCGACGTCGGGCACGCCCGGCATGAACGCGCCCCATTGTTTGGCGGACACGCCGGCTTTATCGATCAGGCGCCGTCCGCGAGTCGACAGGTCGCCCAGATCGCGCTTCGGCGGCTTCGGGGTTGCCGTGGCCGTACTGCCTGCCTTGTCGACGCTCGCCACCGCCGGCTTCTTGCGCGTATTCACGGCTGCCGTGTCCGGCCTCGTGTCGGCGACGTAAGTGCCGCTGCCGGTGGTCGAGATCACGTAGCCCTCAGCGGTCAACTGATCGTAGACGTGCAGGACCGTGTTGCGCGCAATGCCGAGGTCTTCGGCGAGCGTGCGAGAACTGGGCAGTTTGGTGCCCGGCGGCAATTGGCCGGTCAGAATGGCTTGCTGCATGAGCCGCAACGTCTGCCTGTAGACCGGTTCGGCGGCCGTGCGGTCGAGCCTCGCGGCCAGCCAATCCGACAAGATCACGGTGTCCAAGTGGTTCTATCCGGAATAATGAAATGGTTCCATATTGTAGAACCGTAACGGTCTATAGTGAGCCACGCAATGGATGCAATCCCGCTGCTTTGCGGGGGAGCCAGCCGGACCGCAGAGGAGACTTAACCGATGAAAACCGATGACGTGATCGTCAGCTTTCGGGGTGTGCGCAAGACGTACGACGGCGAAACGCTGGTCGTCAAACAACTTGATCTGGATATCTATCAGGGCGAATTTCTGACCCTGCTCGGGCCGTCCGGATCCGGGAAAACCACCTGCCTGATGATGCTGGCGGGTTTTGAGTTTCCCACCGGCGGCGAGATCTGGCTGGACGGCACGCTGCTCAACACAGTGCCACCGCATAAGCGCAACATTGGCATGGTGTTTCAGAACTATGCGTTGTTTCCGCATCTGACAGTCGAACAGAACGTTGCCTATCCATTGACCGTGCGCAAGATTTCGGCGCAGGAGCGCGCGGAGCGCACCCATAACGCGTTGAAGATGGTGCGCATGGAGAGCTTCGCAAAGCGCTATCCGGCGCAACTTTCAGGCGGACAACAGCAGCGCATCGCGCTCGCCCGCGCGCTGGTGTTCGAACCGAAGCTCGTGCTGATGGACGAGCCGCTCGGCGCGCTGGACAAACAGTTGCGCGAACACATGCAGTACGAACTTAAATCATTGCACGAGAAACTCGGCGTGACGTTCGTGTACGTCACGCACGATCAGGGCGAGGCACTGACCATGTCCGACCGCGTCGCCGTGTTCGATAAAGGCATCGTGCAGCAACTCGATACCGTCGATCGGCTGTACGAATCGCCATGCAATGAGTTCGTGGCGAACTTCATCGGCGACAGCAACAAGCTGCGCGGCACGATCGCGAATGTCGAGGGTGAGTTCTGCGAATTCCGTCTGAGCGACGGCACGCGGCTCACCGGTCGCAATATCGGCGGCGCGCGGGCGGGTACGCCGGCGGTCGCGTGTATTCGCCCCGAGCGCATGAAGCTCGCCAACGGCCTGTCACGGCCAGGCGCCAATGCGCTGGCCGGCGAGGCACGCGGGCTGATCTATTTCGGCGACCACGTGCGCATGCGCTGTGGTTTGCATGAACAGGACGAGTGCTTCGTCAAGGTGCCGCTCGGCACCGACGCGCTCGACACCTTCGCGCCCGGCGCGCCGGTCGCACTGGAGTTCGCACCCGAGCATCTGCGGGTATTCGCAGGGGCGTGAATGCGCCGGATACGCACTGTGTTCGACGCGGGCAGGTCAGATCAGGCAGCACATAACAAAGTCGCACTGTATTGAGCTGGAAGCACACCACCAAAGGAGAGCAACACACCATGAGCAAGATCGGGAAATCGCGCTGCGCCATCGCTGTCGGTGCTGTGGCGCTCGCGCTGGGCGCCGCGCAAGTCAATGCGGCCGAATTGACGGTCGTCAATTTCGGCGGCGCGAATGGCGACGCGCAAAAGGTCGCCTTCAACCAGCCGTTCGAAAAGGAGACCAGCAATAAAGTCACCGCTGTCGAATACAACGGTGAGCAGGCCAAAGTGAAAGCGATGGTCGAAGCCAAGCATGTGAACTGGGATGTGGTGGAAGTCGAATCGGGCGATATCGGCCGCGGCTGTGATGAAGGGCTGTACGAGAAACTCGACTGGTCGAAGATCGGCAAGAAGTCCGATCTGATTCCCGAAGCACCGCAAACCTGCGGCGTGGGCTTCTTCGTGTGGTCGACGGCGCTCGCGTACAACGCCGACAAACTGAAAACGGCGCCGACCGGCTGGGCCGATTTCTGGGACGTCAAGAAATTCCCGGGCAAGCGCGCCATGCGCAAGGGCGCGCGCTATAACCTCGAATTCGCGTTGATGGCCGACGGCGTGCCGCCGAAGGAAGTCTACAAGGTGCTCGCCACCAAGGCAGGCCAGGACCGCGCGTTCAAGAAGCTTGACGAACTGAAGCCGAACATTCAGTGGTGGGAAGCAGGCGCGCAGCCGCCGCAATTCCTCGTGGCGGGCGACGTGGTGATGTCCACCGCGTATAACGGCCGGATCGATGCCGCGCAGAAGGAAGGCAAGAACCTGAAGGTGGTGTGGAACGGCAGCATCTACGACCTCGACTACTGGGCGATTCCGAAGGGCACGCCGAACAAGGCGCTGGCCGAGAAGTACATCGCCTATTCGATTTCGTCGAAGCCGCAACAGGACTACGCGCACAACATTGCGTACGGTCCGGTGAACGTGACGGCTATCAAGGCACTTGATCCGAAGACGCTCTCCAATCTGCCGAACTCGCCGGCTAACGGCAAGAACGCGGTGCTGCAGAACCTCGCGTTCTGGACCGATCATGGCGATGAACTGGAGCAACGCTTTTCGTCGTGGGCTTCGAAGTAGGGAGTGGGTGTGAAGGCGCGGGTTGACTTGGGGTGAACCCGCGCTGGGTTGTTGTAGTGAACGCATGGGACCCGAGTAAGCGCTAAAGCGCTAACTCGGGTCGACAGCCTTGCATGGGACCCGAGTAAGCGCTAAAGCGCTAACTCGGGTCGACAAAGGAGACGGGTTTGACCTCGATGACCATTGCTGCCGATTCGACGCCTGAATCAAGTGGCCGGCTCAAGCGCGAGCTGAAGGCCGCGGAATCCAGAAAGCGGGCCATGGCCCTGCTGCTGATCGCGCCGCTCGCGATCTTTCTGCTGCTGATCTTTGTCGTGCCAATCGGCGCGCTGCTCACGCGTGCCGCGCAGAATCCCGAAGTGGTCAACGCGCTGCCGCATACCCTCGCGGCGTTGAGCGCCTGGGATCGCAAGAGCACGCCACCAGACGCCGCCTATACTGCCCTGGCCGTCGACCTCGCCGCAGTCGCCGACAGCGACGGCATGGGCGCACTCGCGCGACGCCTGAACGTCGAGATTCCGGGTTATCGCTCGCTGATCGCCAAATCCGCGCACGCCATGCCGTTCGTCGACGACAACAGCAAACCCTTGCAGCTGACGCCCGCCCAGGTCCACGCCAAATTCGTCGAACTGGACGAACGCTGGAACGACATTACGTACTGGCAAGCGATAGCCAAAAACTCCGGCGCGTATTCGCCGTTCTATTTGCTTGCTTCACTGGATCACAAACAGGACGCGTTCGGCCACATCATCCCGACCGATCCCGATCAACAGATCTATCTCGCCGTGTTCAGCCGCACCTTTGTTATCGGCGCCGCGGTAACGGTCTTCGCGCTGCTGCTCGGCTACCCGCTTGCATACTGGATTTCCACGCTGCCCGAACGTCGCGCGAATCTGGTGATGATTCTCGTGCTGATTCCGTTCTGGACCTCGATCCTCGTGCGCGTGGCGGCATGGATCGTGATTCTGCAAAGCGAGGGGCTGGTGAACAAAGCGTTGATCGGCAGCGGACTGTTGCATGATCCGCTGTCGCTGCTGTTCAACCGCACCGGCGTCTACATTTCGATGACGCATATTCTGCTGCCGTTCATGATCCTGCCGCTCTATAGCGTGATGAAGTCGATCCCGCCAACCTATCAGCGCGCCGCGGTCTCGCTCGGCAGCCATCCGTTCGCCGCGTTCTGGCGCGTGTATGTGCCGCAGACTTATCCGGGCATCGGCGCGGGTGCGCTGCTGGTCTTCATTCTGGCAATCGGCTATTACATCACGCCGGCCTTGCTCGGCGGACCGAACGATCAGATGGTCAGCTACTACGTCGCGTACTACACCAACGTGACGATCAACTGGGGCATGGCGTGCGCGCTCGGCGGTCTGCTGCTCGCCGCGACACTCGTGCTGTATGTCATTTACGGGCGCTTCACGCGTTCGTCACTGAGCCTCGGCTGAACGGAGTTTATTGCGATGAAACTTGCCAAGCCATTGTTCGCGCCGCATACGTCATGGGTCGAGCGCGTCTGGTATTTCGCGCTGCGCGGTCTTGCCGTGCTGACGTTGCTGTATCTCATCTTGCCTGTGCTGGCGATCGTGCCGCTCTCGTTTTCGTCGAGCACGTTCCTGGTGTATCCGATTCCGGGCTGGTCGCTGCGCTGGTATCAGAACCTGATCGCATCCGATGAATGGCGCATGGCCGCCAAGAACAGCTTTATCGTCGCGCCTTCGGCGACGGTGGTCGCAACCGTGCTCGGCACGCTCGCGGCAATCGGACTGACCAAAGCGAATTTTCGCGGCAAAGGCTTGCTCATGGCGATCCTGATCTCGCCGATGATCGTGCCGGTGGTGGTGGTCGGCGTGGGCATGTATCTGTTCTTTGCGCCGCTCGGGCTGGCCAATACGTACATCGGGCTGATTCTCGCGCATGCGTCGCTCGGTGTGCCCTTTGTCGTGACGACTGTCGCGGCGACGTTGCAGGGGTTCAACTACAACCTGGTGCGGGCGAGTTTGTCGCTTGGCGCGAATCCGTTGAAGACGTTTTTCCGCATCACGTTGCCGGTGATCGCGCCGGGCGTGATTTCGGGTGCACTGTTCGCATTCGCGACTTCATTCGACGAAGTCGTCGTGACACTGTTCCTTGCGGGCGCGGATCAGACTACGTTGCCCCGTCAGATGTTCACCGGCATTCGGGAAAACATCAGCCCGACTATCGCGGCGCTGGCGACAATTCTGATTGTGTTCTCGACCAGCCTGTTGCTGGCGCTCGAGTGGCTGCGTGGGCGAAATGCAGCACGGGCGGTCAAGGCCTGAATGCAATGCGAACGGCAACGCGTTGTTGTTTGCAACGCATGATGCGCAACAAATTTCAGACGATATTCTAAGATTGTTCCCATTCCCTGCGTATCTGCGTCTCTTCATACTCGTAGCCGTCGATAAGAAGATGCGCTCGTCGCAGAGAATCAATGAAACACCAGCTAACGGTGCTCGTGTGCGCGCTGGCCTTGACAGCCTGCGCGGACCACGCCGCGCGTGAACGACTCGGCATCCAGGATGCCACGTTGCTGCAAACCGGCTTCGGCGCCACGCAAGACGAAGCCGCAGGCGCGGTCAACGCGCAATGGGTCAGCACCTACGCACCCATCGCAAGCAGTAGTGCGGCGCTGACCAGTCTGCAAGCGCGGCTCGATCGGTTGCCGGGCGACAAGAACGGCTATTTTCACGCCAAGGCGCAATGCTGGATCACTGCCGCCAAACAGGCGCGCCAAGCTAACGACCACTGGGGCTTCGTCGAAGAAGCGATCGGCCAGGCGGCCACGATCACGCTGAGTCTGGAAAACGGCACGCCGTTATCCGCAGCCAATCCCGCCCTGCGCACGGTGTCCACGGTGCGCCCCGATCTGTGGAAAATCGTTAATACCATCAAGTCGGATCCCGCCGTCGTTTCATGTCCGCCGGCGCAGCTGCCGCTCGCGTGCGCTGAGGTCGAACTGATGCAAGCCGGGCATGACGCATGGCGCCGCAGCTTCACCAACGCCGAGAAGCGCTTGCCGGAGGTGCAGGACAACTTGCGCCAATCGGCGCAACGGGCTCTGCAATGCGGGCAGCCAATACCAACCCCCGCATCGGCTCTTGCCTCTGCTGCAAAGTCGCAGCAAAAGATCACGCTAAAGGCCGATTCGCTTTTCCGCTTCAACGGCGGCGAAGAAGCCGCCATCTTGCCTGCCGGCAAGCGCCAGCTTGATGACGTGGCGACAGACCTTAGAGACGTTCCCGCATTGCACGCGCTGAAAATCACCGGCTACGCCGACCGCCTCGGCGACAAGTCATACAACCTTGGCTTGTCGTTGCGACGTGCGCGCACGGTCGAGCGATATCTGCGAGCGCATGGCGTGAGCTTGCCGATGACCGCGCTGGGCAGAGGCAGTGCGGACCCGCTGGTCGATTGCCGGCAGACCAGGCGTGATGTCTTGAGGCGATGCCTCGCGCCCAATCGCCGCGTCGAGATCGAACTTGTCTCGGCGCGTTCCTAGTGCCCTTGCAGCTAACACGATCCTGCGTTCCGGCGTGCCAACAACAGCGCGCAGAAGGTCGATCGTTTCGACGAGTCCGTGTCGTACCACCATTCGCCACGGGCAATTGTGCCCGCACACATACGTGCGTTCTCAAGCTTGACGCTGACAACAATCGGCGTCGCAACGCGTGTTCAGAAGGATTAGGAGATATGTCAACTATTCTGGTTATCGATGACCATCCGGCGTTCCGTATGGTCATCAAAATGCAGCTCATGCAATTGCTCGGCGTGGAAGAAGTGATCGAGGCCGACAACGGCCAGACCGCCGTGGAGATGGCCCGGGTGCACACCCCGGAACTCGCCATACTGGATCTCGACATTCCGCGCATTAGTGGGCTCGATGTGATTCCCCGTCTCAGGCTCGTTCATCCACCCATTCGAGTGATGGTGTTGTCGGGCCACGACCCGGCCACGTTCGCGCCGCGCGCAATGCGCTCGGGCGTCCACGGTTTCGTCGGCAAATCGCAGGAAATGAAAGAGATCATGCGCGGCGTGGAGGCGGTGCTGGCTGGCTACGACTGCTTCCCGGCTGACAGCGCCGAAGCTGAGGCCGTGAGCGGACTGAGCGCCTTGTCAGCGCGAGAGGTGGAGGTGTTGCAATATCTGGCGCGCGGTGTGAGCAATCGGGACATTGCCGGCCGCCTATCCTTGAGCGACAAAACTGTCAGCACCTACAAGAGCCGCATCCAGGAAAAACTCGGTCTTTCTTCATTGGCCGGACTCATCGAGTTCGCGACTTCGCATCGTTTGGTCGATTAGGTTGTGTGGGCTATGACCATTGTGAGCCTGTCCCGTTCTTCCGCGTGTACGTGGAGTCAAACGCTTAACGATCTGCTGGACGCCTCGCCATTGGAATCCCGCGCTTTCGTTCTCGACGAGAGCATGACGGATCTGCGCGAAGTGATAGGTGGTGTTATCGCTCTGCTCACTCCATTCGCACGTCGTCGCGATTTGCGTTTGCGCCTGTGTGTCGATCAAGCGGTAGCTGAAACGATTCTTGCCGACGGTGGCCGCCTGGGTCAGCTCGTTTTCCATTTGCTCAATCGAACGATTCAACTCGCCATGCAGGGAGAGATTTCGCTCGTCGTGCGGGCACAGCCGTTGAGTTCGAACTCGCAACGAATTTTTATCAGCGTGGTCGATGCGCCCGTCAAACACGCGCCCGCTGTCCCGCAGCCACTTTACGCTCCAACGATTGAAGACCCACAGATGGCCAGATGGCTTGGCGACGCCGAAGCATGTTTGTCGCTTTGCAGAATATTGGCGCAGCGTATGTGCGGCGAACTCTGCGTCTCGAGCGGTCTTGAGGAAGGCCCTCGAGCAATCTTCAACGCGCCGTTTTGCGTCGAACAATCGGTGTGGTCCGCGCAAGCGACTTGCGTCAACGTCGAGACGCCTCCTTTCTCCAGAGCCGCGCAGTCACTGGATCGCGCAACGAGCGGCTCCTTCGAGCCCTTCGACTGCCGTTATCTGGATGCCTTGTCTGAAGAGGGCGTCGATCTTCAAGCGTTTATCACCAACTGGCGTGAGGCTATGAACGACGACCTCGGGCGGCTCAGCGGGCTGCTTCGTGAAGGTCGCTTCGAACATCTCCAAGGCGTGCTGCACCGGTTGAGTGGCGCGGTGGGTCTCGTCGGCGCGCTAGATTTGATGGACGCGTTGCGGCGCGCGAGCGTATCGCCTCGTGAGCACAGAGCCACCTTAGCCGACGCGCTAATGGCGCGCGCAAGAACCCTCGTCACGCAACTCGAAGCAACGGCCTGCGTATACCGGAGCACCTCACGATGAGCCGACCGCTGGCTTTGATCGAAGGCGATCTGGCGCTTCCGGTCGCGCGGCCGTTCGATGCGTTGCCGCCGCCCTTCGGATCGCGGCGGCGGCCGGCGCAGACCGCGGCGCAACGCGAACCGCAACCCGGAGCACGCACCGGCGCGCAACAGGTAATCGAGAATGCGGTACAACGCGGGGCGTCGGCGGCACGTCGCGGGCCGTTTCCACCGGGCGTGAAGTTTCTGTTGTTCTATAAACTGCCTCAACGGCGCGACCACTCGCGCCGCTTCGACGAACAGCTGGCCGAAGCGAGGTATTACCTGGAGATGGGGCGTGTGCGCCCGCGTTCGACGCGGTCGGATCATGTGCTCGGAGCGGCGATCTTCGCGGGCTGCAGCATTGCGCTAGCCTGGCTGCTGACCACCTGTACGACGCACGACGCCGGCAAGCTGGTGGCCACGGCGGTAACACGGCCGGCGGCGCTTCGTCCGCCAGCTGAATTCGCCGGAACGATTGCGCAAGACGAAGCCTTGGCGGCTAGTTCAATGGCGACACCAAAGGCTGCTGTGTCCGGAGCGCCCGCGCAGACCAATGCGACACCAAAGGCCGCAGCGTCCGGAGTGCCTACGCCCACTAATACGTCCCCGCGCACGGCGTTTGGCCATGTCCCGACTGCGAAGCCGCAACGTGTCGAACAGATCGCGTCACATGCCGAGCTGCGAGAGCCAACGCATCGAACGGCGCCAAGCCGTCCCGCGAAGGCGGATCACCCGCTTCCGATCGTGCGCTTCAGCAAAGCGCAAGTCGACGGGCGCCTCGCATTGAGCCGCACAGCCAACCCGGCCACGCGGCCCTCCGCGTCGAAGTCACCCGAGTGGACTGCACGCTCCTCGTCCGCAAACGAAACGGCCGAGCGCGCGGCGCTGCTCGATTGGGCGGCGCAGATGCGTCGCGCGACAATCACAACGCGCGCCGGCGCGCCGACGCCGGGTGATACCGACTGGAGCGTCCACATGACCCAGCGCAGGATCACCGACAACCCGGACGCGTTCCAGACAGGTCGCATCCCGAAGTAGTGGCGAAAAAAAAGCCCGACCAATGGTCGGGCTTCAAAGTCGGCCACGTCCTCCACAGGACGCAGCCCCTGCAAAACAGCCAAGCTGTTTGCGCTATCGCCAGCCTTAAGCAGCCAGCAGCGAACGCAGCACGAACGGCAGAATCCCGCCGTGCTTGTAGTAGTCGACTTCGATCGGCGTGTCGATACGCAGCAGTACCTGCACGCGCTTCTCCTTGCCGTCCTTGCCGCGAATCACCAGCGTCACTTCCTGTTGCGGCTTGAAGTCAGCGCCGAGGCCTTCGATGTCGTACGTTTCTTCGCCGGTGATACCGAGCGACTGCACGCTATCCGAGCCCTTGAACTGCAGCGGCAGAACGCCCATGCCGACCAGGTTCGAACGGTGGATCCGCTCGAAGCTGCGTGCGACCACAGCCTTCACGCCCAGCAGTTGCGTACCCTTTGCAGCCCAGTCCCGCGACGAGCCCGTGCCGTACTCTTCGCCCGCGAACACGACGGTCGGCGTGCCGGCGTCGATGTACTTCATCGCTGCGTCATAGATCGACAGTTGTTCGCCGCTGGGCTGGTGAATCGTCAGGCCGCCTTCCACGCGCGAGCCGTCTGCCTTCGCCGGGATCATCAGGTTCTTGATCCGCACGTTCGCGAACGTGCCGCGCATCATCACGTCGTGGTTGCCGCGGCGCGAGCCGTAGCTGTTGAAGTCGGCCTTCTGCACGCCGTTTTCCTTCAGCCACTTGCCTGCCGGCGAGTCTTCCTTGATCGAGCCAGCGGGGCTGATGTGGTCGGTCGTGACCGAGTCACCGAAGATGCCCAGTGCGCGCGCGTTCGTCACGGCAGCGATGCTGTCGGCCGGCGTCATCGAAAAGTCTCTGCCGAAGAACGGCGGCTCAGCGATGTAGGTCGACTTCGGCCAGTCGTAGACTTGACCTTCTTCGCCTTCGATCTTGCTCCACAGGTCGCCCTTCTTGGTCAGCGCCGAGTAGTTCTTGCGGAACGCGTCGGCGTCCAGCGCGAACTTGAGCAGTGCGTTGACTTCTTCGCTGGTCGGCCAGATGTCGCCCAGGTAGATGTCCTTGCCGCCCTTGCCCTTGCCGACCGGTTCAGTCATCAGGTCGCGCGTGATGTTGCCGGCGATCGCGTAAGCGACGACCAGCGGCGGCGAGGCCAGGAAGTTGGCGCGGATGTTCGGGTGAATACGCGCTTCGAAGTTACGGTTGCCGGACAGAACCGCTGCCGCGACGATGTCGTTCTTCGTGATCGCTTCGTTTAGTTCCGGCGTCAGATCGCCCGCGTTACCGATACAGGTCGTGCAACCGTAAGCGGCCAGCGTGAAACCGAGCTTGTCGAGATACTTCATCAAGTCGGTCTTCGTCAGGTATTCCGTGACGATACGCGATCCCGGCGCCAGCGACGTCTTGATGTGCGGAGCGACCGTCAGACCGGCTTCGACAGCCTTCTTCGCCAGCAGGCCGGCGGCGAGCAGCACGCTCGGGTTCGAGGTGTTCGTGCACGACGTGATGGCCGCGATCAGGATGTCGCCGTTCTTCACGTCGACGCCATTGCTCGTGGTGTATTGCGCGTCGAGGTCTTCCGCCTTCTTCGCAAAGCCGTTTTCCGCCACCGGCTTCGAGAACAGGTCGCTGAAGGTCGACTTCACATGACCGATTTCGATGCGGTCTTGCGGACGCTTCGGACCTGCCAGCGACGGCGTCACCGTGCCGAGATCCAGCGTGACGACCTTGGTGTAGTCGATCTGGCCGGCCTTCGGAATACCGAACAGACCTTGCGCCTTGAAGTAGTTTTCGAAGGCGGAGATTTCTGCGTCGGTGCGGCCCGTGCCCTTGAAATAGTCGATGGTCTTTTCGTCGACCGGGAAGAAGCCCATCGTTGCGCCGTATTCCGGCGCCATGTTGCCGATCGTTGCACGATCCGGCAGCGACAGCGACTTCGTGCCTTCGCCGAAAAACTCGACGAACTTGCCGACGACCTTTTCTTTACGCAGCAGTTCGGTGACGGTCAGGACCAGGTCGGTTGCCGTCAGGCCTTCGCGCAGCTTGCCCTTCAGTTCGACGCCGACCACGTCCGGCGTCAGGAAGTACACCGGCTGGCCGAGCATGCCGGCTTCCGCCTCGATGCCGCCCACGCCCCAGCCCACCACGCCGATACCGTTGATCATGGTGGTGTGGCTATCGGTGCCGACCAGCGAATCCGGATAGTACACCGTGTCCGCGCCTTCAGCCTTCTTGTGCACGCCGCGTGCGAGGTATTCCAGGTTCACCTGGTGAACGATACCGACGCCCGGCGGCACGACCTTGAACGTGTCGAATGCCTGCATGCCCCACTTCATGAACTGGTAGCGCTCGTTGTTGCGCTGGAATTCCAGTTTCATGTTCAGGTCGAGCGCATTCTTTTCGCGGAAGTGATCGATCTGCACCGAGTGATCGACGACCAGATCGACCGGGACCAGCGGTTCGATCGACTTCGGATCCTTGCCCATGTGTTTCGCGACACCGCGCATCGCGGCGATGTCGGCGAGCAGCGGCACGCCAGTAAAGTCTTGCAGCACGACACGCGACACCACGAACGGAATTTCATCGACGCGCGCTGCGGTCGGCTTCCAGTTCGCGAGTTGCTCAATGTGTTCTTCGGCGATTTTCTTGCCGTCGTAGTTACGCAGCACCGATTCCAGCACGATACGGATCGAAACCGGCAGGCGGTCGATCTTGATGTTCAGTGCCTTGCCGAGTTGCGGCAGGGAGTAGAACTTGCCTTTGCCGGAACCGCTGTCGAATTCCTTGAGCGTTTTGTGGAGGTTGTGGGCCATGGTGTTTTCCTTGGTTTGATCGCGGAACTACTGTACCTGACTAGATGACGTACAAATCGACGTATTCATTGACCGGCATGGCTTCGAGCCTTGCCTGATCCAGCGACGCGTCGAGAATCGCCAGTTGTTGCTTGACCGGAAAGCGGCGCGCGAGGTTGGTCTTGAACTTCTCGACCAGCAACGGAATCCCGTCTTCGCGACGACGTTTATGACCGATCGGGTATTCGACTACGACTTCGTCGAATGTCGAACCGTCGTTGAATTCGATCGTCAGTGCATTGGCGATCGAGCGCTTCTCCGGATCGTGGTAATCCTTCGTGAACTGCGGGTCTTCGACACATTCCATCTTTGCGCGCAGCACGTCGATGCGCGCGTCCTGTGCGGTCGAATCTTCATAGTCCGCGGCCGTCAGGCGGCCGTGGATCAGCGGCACGGCGATCATGTACTGAATGCAATGATCGCGGTCGGCCGGATTGTTCAGCGGGCCTTTCTTATCGATGATGCGAATCGCGGCTTCATGCGTGCGGATCGTGATCTTGCGAATGTCGTCCACATGCTTTCCGGCTGCGTTGAGTTGCGCATGCAACTTCATCGCGGCTTCCGCCGCCGTTTGTGCGTGGAATTCTGCCGGAAAAGAAATCTTGAAGAGCACATTTTCCATCACATACGAACCGTACGGACGCTGGAACCTGAATGCCTTGCCTTTGAACAGAACGTCGTAAAAGCCCCACGTCTTCGCCGTCAGCACCGACGGATAGCCCATCTCGCCGGTCTTCGCGATCAGCGCGAGACGCACCGCGCGCGATGTCGCATCGCCCGCGGCCCACGACTTGCGCGAACCGGTGTTCGGCGCGTGGCGGTACGTGCGCAGCGCATGCCCATCGACAAACGCCTGCGAGACCGCATTGATCAGCTCGTCGCGCGTGAGACCGAGCAACTGGCCGACCACCGCGGTCGACGCCAGCTTCACCAGCAGCACATGGTCGAGCCCAACCTTGTTGAAGGAGTTCTCGAGCGCGATACAGCCTTGAATTTCGTGCGCCTTGATCATGGCGACCAACACGTCTTTCATCGCCAGCGGCTCTTTGCCGGCTGCGATGGCGCTGCGCGAGAGCCAGTCGGCTGTCGCGAGAATGCCGCCGAGGTTGTCCGACGGGTGGCCCCATTCGGCGGCGAGCCATGTGTCGTTGAAGTCGAGCCAGCGGATCATGGCGCCGATATTGAAGGCGGCCTGAACGGGATCCAGCTGGAACGACGTGCCGGGCACCTTCGCGCCGTTGGGGACGATCGTGCCCGGCACGATCGGTCCCATCAGCTTGGTGCAGGCTGGGTAGGTGAGCGCCTCGAGTCCACAACCGAGCGTATCGATCAGGCAGTGACGCGCTGTTTCCAGCGCGAGCGTGCTGTCGATCTGATACTCCAGCACGTAATCGACGATATCGACGAGGACTTGATCCGGGTCGGGTCGCACGTTGGAAATCGGAGCGGACATCGGGACGTTTTCCTGATGACGATACTTAGTTGCTGCTCTTGTTGATCGCGTTCGATTGCGTCGGAGCCGGAGCGCCTTCGACCATGGCTGCCGTCTTGCACTCGTCGGCCAGACGCGAGCTGTCCTTGTCCGAGAACAACATGGCCTTCGTCGGGATCACGACGAGATCCATGCCCGTTGCGGCGTCGTGGAAACGGTCTGCGCCCGTGGTGGTTGCTTCGCGCGGCAGATTGTAATTTTTGTTAGCCCAGTGAACCGTGACGATCTGGTCACGCTTCATGTCGCCCTTCAGTTCGAACGCGAGGCCTTCGTTGCACGACCACTTTTCCGCGCCTTCCGGCACCGGATCGACCTTCGCTTCCTTGGCCGGGTTCGGTTTGCGCTTGATCAGGCGCTTCGGCTGCGGTTTTTTCGGGACAGCGTTGGCTGCCGGCTTCGTGGTGGTCGCCGGTTGCGCGACGGCGTCAGTCGCGACGGCCAGCATCGTCGTGGACAGGGCGCCAATCACGGCGGCGATCATCAGCTTTTTCATGGAGAAAACCTTTCTATCTAGTTTCAGTTAAACATCCCGCGGGCTACCGGTCCTGGCGACCGCGTGGTTAAACTGCACGCGCTTTGAAAGCGCACAGCGACCGCTATTTTCTCCTATTTAGCGGCAGGTACTTCAAATTCTCGGGTCCGGTGTAATTCGCGCTCGGACGAATGATCTTGTTGTCGATGCGCTGCTCGATGATGTGCGCGCTCCAGCCGGCCGTTCGCGCGATCACGAAGAGCGGCGTGAACATCGCCGTCGGCACGCCCATCATGTGATACGAGACCGCGCTGAACCAGTCCAGATTCGGGAACATCTTCTTCGCTTCCCACATTACCGACTCCAGCCGCTCGGCGATGCTGAACAGCTTGGTGTTGCCGGCTTCCTTCGAGAGTTTCTTCGCGACTTCCTTGATGACCTTGTTGCGCGGGTCCGAAATCGTGTACACCGGGTGGCCGAAACCGATCACCACTTCCTTGTTCTCGACGCGGCGGCGGATGTCCGCTTCGGCTTCGTCCGGCGTCTGGTAGCGCGACTGGATCTCGAACGCGACTTCATTGGCGCCGCCGTGCTTCGGACCGCGCAGCGCGCCGATCGCGCCGGTGATCGCCGAATAGATGTCCGATCCCGTGCCCGCGATCACGCGGCCCGTGAAGGTCGATGCGTTGAATTCATGCTCGGCGTACAGGTTCAGCGACACGTGCATTGCGTCGACCCACGCCTTCGACGGCTCCACGCCGTGCAGCAGATGCAGGAAGTGGCCGCCGATCGAGTCGTCGTCGGTTTCCACTTCGATGCGCTTGCCGTTGTGCGAATAGTGGTACCAGTAGAGCAGCATCGAACCGAGCGAGGCCATCAGCTTGTCGGCAATGTCGCGCGCGCCCGGCAGGTTGTGATCGTCTTTCTCCGGCAGCACGGTGCCCAGCACCGATACGCCGGTGCGCATCACGTCCATCGGGTGTGCTGCGGCCGGGATCCACTCGAGCGCGGCCTTGACGTTCGCGGGCAGGCCGCGCAGCGCCTTCAGCCTGGTCTTGTACGCGGTGAGTTCGGCCTGGGTCGGCAGCTTTTCGTGGACCAGCAGGTACGCGATCTCTTCGAACTCGCAGGCGCCCGCGATATCGAGAATGTCGTAGCCGCGGTAGTGCAGGTCGTTGCCGGTCTTGCCGACCGTGCAGAGGGCGGTGTTGCCTGCCGTCACGCCGGACAGGGCGACCGATTTCTTCGGTTTGAAGCCGCTTTGGGGTTCGTTGCCGCCTTGTGCACCGGCGGTTTGCGTTGTCTCGCTCATCTCCCGCAATCTCCTTTGTGCCTGCTCATTGCTTCTGGTTGACCTACGCGTTCGACGTCGCTCGCCCGCAGCGCCAGATGATTCAGTGTTTCGATTGCAAGACGGTGTACAGGTACACCATTCAGCGCCGCCGTGCCGATCGCCGCATCGACGCGCATGCTCATGATGCGGCTTGCACGTTAGTGCCCACTTTCGCGAAGAGCGGCGCGGCGTCTTGCGGGACGGTGCGACCGGTGGCTTGCGCGCGACGCAGCACCGACCAGTAATAGCGATAGCTCGCCCGATCATGCAGCGTGTCGTGATGGCGCGTCGGGCCCCATTGGGCGGACTGCGCGGCCAGCAGGATTTCGGTGGCCGTGGCGATCTCTTCGTCGCGCGGCGCGAACGCGGCGACGATCGACTCGATTTGCGCCGGGTGGATGCTCCACATACGCGTGTAGCCGAACTCGTTGCGGGCACGCGCGGCGTCGTTTGCCACCACGCTCATGTCGCGCACTTCCGTGCTGACGTTGTGCGACGGAACTTTGCCGTACGCATGGCAGGCAGCCGAGATTTCCAGCTTCGCACGCCGGACCAGAGGATGATCGAACTGGCCGGGCGAGCGCATGGCCGTGTCGGGAATCGCGCCGTCGTGCGCGGAGACGAAGTCCATTAGCCCAAAGCTCAGCGCTTCCACACCGGGTAGTGCGGCCAGATCGAACACGCGCGTCAGCGCGCCGTGCGTCTCGACCAGCAATTGCACCGGCACCGGTTGCTCGATGCCGAATTCGCGGCGCGTGGCCTCGATGAACGCGACCATTTCGGCGGCATCGGGGACGTTGCGGATTTTTGGCAGGGTGATGTAAGCAGGCGCTCGCTTCGCGGCACGCAGAATGAGGCGGACGTCGTCTCGCCAGTGCGCGTGGTCGAAGTCGTGAATCCGCACGCCGACGCGGCCAAAGCGGTCATGTTCGCTGCCGAGCAGCGAGGCGACCAGTTCCGCGTGCTGTGCTTCGCGTCCGACCTGCGCGCCGTCTTCGCAATCGAGCGTGATATCGAACACCGGGCCCAGCTGCTGCTGCAACGCGAGCGATTTCAGCATCAGCTTTTCGCTGCCGGCGTAGTGATCGCAGGCAGGCAGCACAGCGGGCGGCACTTCGCCGTCAAACAGCACTTCGGCGGGTGTGAGGGCGCGCATCTTCGGCGTCAGGGCGTGGGTAGGGTTTGGAAAAACTGTTTGGAGAAATCTGATTCGGGCGCGCTCTGCCAGACCGTCGCGGCAACTACGCAAAACGCGCTCGAATCAGATGCGAACAACTGCGTTCGCACAAAAAAAACCGGAACTCGCCACGTTGATGTCTGGGAGCACCCCAGACCTGTCGCGTCGCGCCAGGCTCCCAAGCGGGATAACAAACTTGGGGGATGCCCGGCGTTTTCTCAGGAGTTCCGGTTTGTCTGCATCAGCCGCTTAGCCGAGCAGATGTTGAACGCCGTCGCGCTCTTCCAGCAGTTCCTGCAGCGTGCCGTCCATCTTCTCGCGCGAGAACGCGTCGATTTCCAGACCTTCGACGCGCTTGTACTCGCCGTTTTCGCACGTAACCGGCACACCGTAGATGATGTCTTCCGGGATGCCGTACGAACCGTCCGACGGAATGCCCATGGTGACCCACTTGCCGTTCGTGCCGAGCACCCAGTCACGCACGTGGTCGATTGCCGCATTAGCCGCCGACGCTGCCGACGACAGGCCGCGTGCTTCGATGATCGCCGCGCCGCGCTTGCCGACAGTCGGGATGAACGTGTTGCGGTTCCATTCTTCGTCGTTGATCAGCTTGGTCAGGTCCTGACCTTCTGCCGTTGCAACGCGGAAGTCCGGGTACATGGTCGGCGAGTGGTTGCCCCAAACGGCCAGCTTTTCGATCGACGCGACCGGCTTGCCCGACTTGGCCGCCAGTTGCGACAGCGCGCGGTTGTGGTCCAGACGCAGCATGGCGGTGAAGTTCTTCTTCGGCAGATCCGGCGCCGACTTCATGGCGATGTAAGCGTTCGTGTTGGCCGGGTTGCCGACCACCAGAACCTTCACGTCGCGGCTGGCGACTTCGTTCAGCGCCTTGCCCTGAACCGTGAAGATTTCGGCGTTCGCCGACAGCAGGTCCTTACGTTCCATGCCTTTCGAACGCGGACGGGCGCCGACCAGCAGGGCCACGTCTGCATCCTTGAATACGACCTTGGGATCGTCGGTGATCACGACGCCCGACAGCAGCGGGAATGCGCAATCATCCAGTTCCATCACGACGCCTTTGACGGCGCCTTGTGCTTGCGGCAGGTCGAGCAGTTGCAGGATAACCGGCTGATCCTTGCCGAGCAGGTCGCCATTGGCGATGCGGAACAGCAGGGAGTAAGCAATTTGACCTGCGGCGCCGGTGACGGCAACGCGCTTTGCGGGCTTAGCCATTGAGAAATCTCCAGGACGATGCGTTAGACGCTAGGGAAAACGCCATTCTATATGCGCGTTCAGCGAAGCGTTATGAAACACGGCGGAATTCACTGTTCGCGGACTGCCTCGTAATCTGCCGAGGGCGAGCGGCGCGTTGCGGCGAGACCGCCGTGCCGGAAACCTGTACAACTGCATGGGAGCGGGAATACGAAGCGCCGGGTAGCCGTTGCACGGTGCGGGCTCCTGCAAACAGCGCGTTTCGGCAAGCGTCTGGCCAACGAATGGCGGCGAAATCGAAACCTGAACTGCGTGGGAACAGCATGGTGCAGGGTGGCTGCCGGGGCGTCGCGGCGCTGCGCGAAACAGCCTCCGAAAAACCCGCAAACCCTTGTTCGACAAGGAGTGTAGGAGTCGCTAGACACAAAGTCAACATTATCTTATGTCTTATATAAGACATATCTATCGAGGGGAAAACCCTAGACGCGGCCCAGCCCTTTATGATGAAATGCGCGGATGAATTCGAACCCGGCGAACACCACGAATCCGAACGGCCAAGGCGCCGCAGGCGAGGGTGTACCCGCTGCCGCCCCGGCCACGTCGCCCACTTTCAGCCCGTTGTATCAGCAGATCAAGGGGCTGATCACGCAGAGCCTTGAAAGCGGCGAGTGGAAGCCCGGCGAGATCATTCCTAGTGAAGTCGAATTGGCGGCTAGATACAAGGTCAGCCAGGGAACGGTGCGCAAAGCGATCGACGAACTTGCTGCCGACAACCTGCTGGTGCGCCGGCAGGGTAAGGGTACTTTTGTTGCAACGCACAACGAGGATCGCGCCCAGTTTCGCTTCCTCCGATTGCTGGCCGATGACGGAGCGGAGCACCCGCACGTGAGCCGCCTGCTCGAGTGCCGGCGTTTGCGCGCTTCGGCTGACATCGCACGGCAACTCGACCTGAAACCCGCCGATCCGGTTGTATTGATCAAGCGATTGCTGCAGTTCGACGGCGAAGTCACCGTGCTCGACGAAATCTGGCTGCCCGGCGCCGTGTTTCGCGGGCTCACGCTCGAGCGGTTGTCGGAGTATAAAGGTCCACTCTACGCGATGTTCGAGACGGAATTCGGCACGCGCATGATCCGCGCGACGGAGAAGATCCGCGCGGTGGCGGCCGAGCCCGCCGTGGCCGACCTGCTGCACGTGCCCGCGGGTTTTCCGCTGTTATCGGTCGAGCGCGTGTCCTATACATACGGAGACCGGCCGGTCGAAGTACGCCGTGGTTGGTATGTCACAACCGGGTACTACTATCAGAACGATCTAAGTTGAAACGGGTTTGAAACGGTTTGAATGAGGGCGCCGCGTCCCACGCGCGTGCCTGTTTGACGGCGCCTTTATCGCGCAGGCTGCAACGGACTACTCGTGGTTTTCGCTGCAGCGCGATATAAAAAGGCGCTAAAATTGCGGATTAGTGTGACTACATAGTAGGGGTCTAGCATGGCTGAAGCCGTAAAAAAACCGAGGCCGGAATTCCGGAACATCGGTATCGGGCAGATATTGACGGCGTACCGTCTCCCGCTAGCGGGGCGAGTATCGATCTTGCACCGCGTGAGCGGTGGTCTGCTTTTTGTTTTTCTTCCGTTCCTGCTGTACCTCTTCGATCAGAGTCTGACTTCTGAACTCAGCTTCGAAGTCTTCAAAGGCTTCCTCTCCAACATCGTCGTCAAGCTCATCACGCTCGTTCTCGCGTGGGCCTTCCTGTTCCACTTCTGCGCCGGCGTCCGTCACCTGTTGATGGACACGAACCACAATGCGGTCACGAAGGAAAAAGGCAAGTCGACCTCTATCGTGGTTCTCGTCGTGTCGTCGCTGCTCACCATTGCATTCGCGGCAAAACTGTTCGGAGCATTCTAAAAAATGTCAGCTAATAACCGAATCGGTTCGAAGCGTCTTGTTGTCGGCGCGCATTACGGTCTGCGCGACTGGCTCGCCCAGCGCATTACCGCCACGATCATGGCGATCTACACGGTGATCCTGCTCGTCTGGTTCTTCGGCGCGCGCGATTTTTCGTATGAAGGCTGGGCGTCGATCTTCGCGACGCAATGGATGAAGCTCGCCACGTTCGTCACGCTGCTCTCGCTGTTCTATCACGCCTGGGTTGGTATCCGCGACATCTGGATGGACTATGTGAAGCCCGTTGGCACGCGCCTGTTCCTTCAGGCGCTGACGATCGTCTGGCTGCTCGCATGTGCGGGCTACGCTGCGCAGATTCTCTGGAGAGTGTAAAAGAATGGCTGCAATCAAGAATTCTCTGCCGCGTCGCAAGTTTGACGTGGTTATCGTCGGCGCAGGCGGCTCGGGGATGCGCGCTTCGCTGCAACTCGCGCGCGCTGGTCTGTCGGTTTGCGTGCTGTCCAAGGTGTTCCCGACGCGTTCGCACACGGTCGCTGCCCAAGGCGGCATCGGCGCTTCGCTCGGCAACATGAGCGAAGACAACTGGCACTATCACTTCTACGACACGATCAAGGGCTCCGACTGGCTCGGCGACCAGGACGCGATCGAGTTCATGTGCCGCGAAGCACCGAACGCAGTCTACGAACTCGAACACTTCGGCATGCCGTTCGACCGTAATGCCGACGGCACGATTTACCAGCGCCCGTTCGGCGGCCACACCGCGAACTACGGCGAAAAGCCGGTGCAACGCGCTTGCGCGGCGGCTGACCGTACCGGTCACGCGCTGCTGCACACGCTGTATCAGCAGAACGTCGAGGCCAAGACGCAGTTCTTCGTCGAATGGATGGCGCTGGATCTGATCCGCGACGCCGAAGGCGACGTGCTCGGCGTGACCGCGCTGGAAATGGAAACCGGCGACGTCTACATTCTCGAAGGCAAGACCACGCTGTTCGCCACGGGCGGCGCGGGCCGCATCTTCGCGGCGTCCACCAATGCGTTCATCAACACCGGTGACGGCCTGGGTATGGCGGCGCGCTCGGGCATCGCACTGCAAGACATGGAATTCTGGCAATTCCACCCGACCGGCGTGGCCGGCGCGGGCGTGCTGATTACCGAAGGCGTGCGCGGCGAAGGTGGCATTCTGCGTAACTCGAACGGCGAGCGTTTCATGGAACGCTACGCGCCTACCCTGAAGGATCTGGCGCCGCGCGACTTCGTTTCGCGTTCGATGGACCAGGAAATCAAGGAAGGCCGCGGCGTGGGTCCGAACAAGGATCACGTGCTGCTCGACCTGTCGCACATCGGCGCCGAGACGATCATGAAGCGTCTGCCGTCGATCCGCGAAATCGCGCTGAAGTTCGCGAACGTCGACTGTATCAAGGAGCCGATCCCGGTCGTGCCGACCATCCACTATCAGATGGGCGGCATTCCGACGAACATTCACGGCCAGGTCGTGGGTACGTCGAAGGGTCACGAAGAGCCGGTCAACGGTTTTTACGCAGTGGGCGAATGCTCGTGCGTGTCGGTGCACGGTGCAAACCGTCTCGGCACGAACTCGCTGCTCGACCTGGTGGTGTTCGGCCGCGCGGCCGGCAATCACATCGTCAAGCACGTGAAGGAAATCAAGGAGCACAAGCCGCTGCCGGCCGACGCCGCTGATTTCGCGCTGTCGCGTCTGGCGAAGCTGGATAGCTCCTCGTCGGGCGAGTACGCGCAATCGGTCGCAAACGACATCCGCGGCACGATGCAGAAACACGCTGGCGTGTTCCGTACCTCGGCGTTGCTGTCGGAAGGCGTCGAGCGCATCCGCGAAGTGGCTGACCGCGTCGACAGCATCCATCTGAAGGACAAGTCGAAGGTGTTCAACACGGCACGTGTCGAAGCGCTGGAAGTGGCGAACCTGATCGAAGTGGCACGCGCCACGATGGTTTCGGCCGAAGCGCGCAAGGAAAGCCGTGGCGCGCACGCGCAGAACGACTTCGAACATCGCGACGACGAAAACTGGCTGCGCCATACGCTGTGGTTCAGCGAAGGCGATCGCCTCGACTACAAGCCGGTTCACATGCAACCGCTGACGGTCGAATCGGTTCCGCCGAAAGCGCGGACCTTCTAAGGCACAAGTCAAAGGAATTCAGAAATGGCAAAGCGTACATTTGAAATTTATCGCTACGACCCGGACAAGGACGCAGCGCCGCGCATGCAAACGTACGAGATCGAAATCGACTCGCACGAACGCATGCTGCTCGACGCGCTGCTGAAGTTGAAGGCAGTTGACGAAACGCTGTCGTTCCGCCGCTCGTGCCGCGAAGGCGTGTGCGGTTCGGACGCCATGAACATCAACGGCAAGAACGGTCTGGCCTGCCTGCAGAACATGAACGATCTGCCGCAAAAGATCGTGCTGCGTCCGCTGCCGGGACTGCCGGTCATTCGCGACCTGATCGTCGACATGACGCAGTTCTTCAACCAGTATCACTCGATCAAGCCGTACCTGATCAACGATACGCCGCCGCCGGAAAAGGAACGTCTGCAGTCGCCGGAAGAACGCGACGAGCTCGACGGCCTGTACGAATGTATTCTGTGCGCTAGCTGCTCGACTTCGTGCCCGAGCTTCTGGTGGAATCCGGACAAGTTCGTTGGTCCGGCCGGCCTGTTGCAAGCCTACCGTTTCATCGCGGACAGCCGCGACGAAGCGACGGGCGAACGCCTCGACAACCTGGAAGATCCGTACCGTCTGTTCCGTTGCCATACCATCATGAATTGCGTCGACGTTTGCCCGAAGGGCCTGAACCCGACCAAGGCGATTGGCAAGATCAAGGAATTGATGGTTCGCCGCGCTGTTTGAGATGGACGACACATCGCATCAGTCCGACCCTCTCCGCCGCGCGCGCCTTCGCTGGCGCGCGCGGCGGGGCCTGCTGGAAAACGATCTGATCTTTGAACGTTTTTTCGGCCGATATGAGCATGACCTCAGCGATGCCGACGTGGGCGCTCTCACGCGCCTGCTCGAGCTGAGCGATAACGACCTGATGGACTTGCTGCTCGCGCGCAAGGAACCGGAAGGCGACCTTGCCGACCCGGATGTGATCCGGGTGCTGGAGTTGCTGCGGAATGCCTGAGCGGCCCGTGTGCCGCTTGTCCGTTGTTCCAGGCGTGCAATTATCGAAAACCTGTTTCCATACTTCGATTGAGGATCTGCTATGACCCCGTCAGATGTTAAAGCCACGCTATCGTTCAGCGACAATTCGCCGAGCGTTGAAATGCCGATCTACAAGGGCACTCTCGGCCCGGACGTGATCGACATCCGCAAACTGTACGGCCAGACCGGCAAGTTCACGTACGACCCGGGCTTCATGTCGACGGCGGCGTGCAATTCCGCGATCACCTACATCGACGGCGATAAGGGCGAGTTGTTGTACCGCGGCTACCCGATCGACAACCTCGCGGAAAACGCGGACTTCCTCGAAACCTGCTATCTGCTGCTGAAGGGCGAACTGCCGAACGCGCAGCAGAACGCCGAGTTTGTGAAGACAGTCACGAACCACACGATGGTGCATGAGCAAATGCACTTCTTCTTCCGTGGTTTCCGTCGCGACGCACACCCGATGGCGATTCTGGTCGCTGCAGTCGGCGCATTGTCGGCCTTCTATCACGACTCGCTCGACATCAACAATCCGCGTCACCGCGAAGTGTCGGCCATTCGCATGATCGCGAAGCTGCCTACGCTCGTCGCCATGGCATACAAGTACAGCATCGGCCAGCCGTTTGCGTACCCGAAGAACGACTTGTCGTACAGCGCGAACTTCATGCACATGATGTTCTCGAACCCGTGCGAAGAGTACAAGGTCAACGACGTGCTGGTGCGCGCTCTGGACCGTATCCTGATCCTGCACGCGGACCACGAGCAGAATGCATCGACCTCGACCGTGCGTCTGGCCGGTTCGTCGGGTGCGAATCCGTTCGCGTGTATCGCAGCCGGTATCGCGTGTCTGTGGGGCCCGGCGCACGGTGGTGCAAACGAAGCCGCGCTGAACATGCTGGAAGAAATCGGCTCGGTCGACAACATTCCTGAGTTCATCAAGCAGGTGAAGGACAAGAACTCGGGCGTGAAGCTGATGGGCTTCGGTCACCGCGTCTACAAGAACTACGATCCGCGTGCGAAGCTGATGCGCGAAACCTGCCACGAAGTGCTGGAAGAGCTGGGTCTGCACGACGACCCGCTGTTCAAGCTGGCCATGGCACTGGAAAAGATCGCACTGGAAGACGAATACTTCGTGTCGCGCAAGCTGTACCCCAACGTCGACTTCTACTCGGGCATCGTGCAGCGCGCGCTGGGCATCCCGACCTCGATGTTCACGTGTATCTTCGCGATGGCACGTACGGTCGGCTGGATTGCGCAGTGGAACGAAATGATCGCCGATCCTGAACAGAAGATTGGCCGTCCGCGTCAGCTGTTTATCGGCGACACGCAACGTGAAGCCAAGCCGATCGCGCAACGTTGATTGGTTTAAGTCCGCATCGTTCGCAGTAGTCGGTTCTGCTGCGAGCTGACGCGGAATGTGGTTGATAAGAAATGCCCCGACGGGTTTTCCCGCCGGGGCATTTTGTTTTCAGATTCGATTTCGCGCGTTCGAGCATGGGATCACGCGGCGGTGCAGCAAGCTGCAAGCGCGCGCAGGCGTGCCGGGTAACGTCGATACAGGTATCGGCACTACCACCCAACTCCCTGTTTTTTATCGGTTTTCTTCCTGATTGAGCGGCCCAAAGCGGGATTCTGCGTGGCATAATCGACCGACACGGTCAGCCCGCAGTCATTACTACCCCGCATACCATGGCACAGACTCTCTACGACAAATTGTGGAACACACACGTGGTCCACTCGGAAGAAGACGGTACGACGATTCTCTATATCGACCGTCACCTGCTGCACGAAGTCACCAGCCCTCAGGCGTTCGAAGGTCTGAAGCTGGCTGAGCGTCCGGTGTGGCGCATTAGCGCGAACCTGGCGGTATCGGACCACAACGTGCCGACCACAGACCGCAGCCACGGCATTGCCGATCCGGTTTCCAAGCTGCAAGTCGACACGCTCGATTCGAACTGCGACGCCTACGGCATCACGCAGTTCAAGATGAACGATCTGCGCCAGGGCATCGTGCACATCATCGGGCCGGAGCAGGGCGCCACGCTGCCGGGCATGACGATCGTCTGCGGCGATTCGCACACGTCCACGCACGGCGCGTTCGGTGCGCTCGCGCACGGCATCGGCACGTCGGAAGTCGAGCACGTGCTGGCCACGCAAACGCTCTTGCAGAAAAAGAGCAAGAATATGCTGGTGAAGGTGGAAGGCGCGCTGCCGCGCGGCTGTACCGCGAAAGACATCGTGCTCGCCATCATCGGCAAGATCGGTACGGCAGGCGGCACCGGCTACGCGATCGAATTCGGCGGCTCGACCATCCGCGCGCTTTCCATGGAAGGCCGCATGACGGTCTGCAACATGGCAATCGAGGCGGGCGCGCGCGCCGGCATGGTCGCGGTCGACGACACCACCATCGAGTATCTGAAAGGCCGCCCGTTCTCGCCGGAAGGCGTGGAGTGGGATCACGCGGTCGAGTATTGGAAGCAGTTCAAGACGGACGAGGGCGCGCACTTCGATCGCGTGGTCGAACTGAACGCCGCGGATATCGTGCCGCAAGTCACGTGGGGCACGTCGCCCGAAATGGTCACGGCCGTAGACGGCCGCGTGCCGGATCCGGACCGTGAAAAAGATCCGGTCAAGCGCGACGCCATGGAGCGCGCGCTGAAATACATGGCGCTCGAACCGAATGCGCCGATCGAATCGATCAAGCCGGATAAAATCTTTATCGGGTCGTGCACCAACGCGCGTATTGAAGACATTCGCGCCGCGGCTTACGTCGTGAAGAAACTGGGCCGCCGCGTGGCGCCGAACATCCGTCTGGCCATGGTCGTGCCGGGTTCGGGTCTCGTGAAGGCACAGGCGGAACGTGAAGGCCTCGACAAGGTCTTTACCGACGCCGGGTTCGAATGGCGTGAACCAGGTTGCTCGATGTGTCTCGCCATGAACGCCGACCGGTTGGAGCCGGGCGAGCGTTGTGCGTCCACGTCGAATCGTAATTTCGAAGGTCGTCAGGGCGCCGGTGGGCGTACCCACCTCGTGAGCCCCGCGATGGCTGCGGCCGCGGCCATCGAAGGGCATTTCGTCGATATTCGCAAGCTTGGATAAATACGCATGATGAAGAACATGAATCGCACCACTCTATTGCGTCGCTTCGCGCTCGGTTCCCTGGCTGGGCTATTGCTCGGTCTAGCCGGTTGCAACACGGTGCACGGATTCGGCGAGGACATGTCGCACCTCGGCAATTCGATCAGCAATCACGCTGATAAATAAGCGGTTTTTGATTTTTGCCGGCCATGCGCCGAGCGGCTTTGCGGCCGCCGCGCGCATCGCCCGGTCTTGAAACAGGTGCCAAGCGTCATGGATAAATTCATCGTACACACCGGCGTCGTGGCGCCGCTCGATCGCGAGAACGTCGACACGGACGCGATCATTCCGAAGCAATTCCTGAAGTCGATCAAGCGCACGGGTTTCGGCCCGAACGCATTCGACGAATGGCGCTACCTCGACCACGGCGAGCCGGGTCAGGATAATTCGAAGCGTCCGCTGAACCCGGATTTCGTACTGAATCAGCCACGTTATCAAGGCGCGTCGATACTGCTGGCGCGTAAGAATTTCGGCTGCGGCAGCTCGCGCGAGCACGCGCCGTGGGCATTGGAGCAATACGGTTTTCGCGCGCTGATCGCGCCGAGCTTCGCCGACATTTTCTATAACAACTGCTTCAAGAACGGCGTGTTGCCGATCGTGCTGACCGAACAGCAAGTCGATCACCTGTTCAACGAAACGTATGCGTTCAACGGCTTCAAGCTGACGGTCGATCTCGAAGCGCAAGTCGTGCGCACGTCGGACGGCGGCACGGAGTATCCGTTCGAAGTCGCGGCGTTCCGCAAGTACTGCCTGCTGAACGGCTTCGACGACATCGGCCTCACGCTGCGCCACGCGGACAAGATTCGCCAGTTCGAAGCAGAGCGGATCGCGAAGCAGCCGTGGCTCGCGCACCGAATCGTCGGTTGAAGGCGTAAGGGCGTAGCACCCGCTTACGGATTCAAGCTCAAAAGTCTCGAAGAAAATCTCAAGGAATTCGCATGAAGATCGCAGTGTTGCCGGGCGACGGCATTGGTCCCGAAATCGTCAAGGAAGCCGTCAAGGTCCTGAATGTACTCGGCGAGAAATTCGAACTCGAAGAAGCGCCGGTTGGCGGCGCGGGCTACGAAGCGAAGGGCCATCCGCTGCCTGATTCGACGCTGGCGCTGGCAAAAGAAGCCGACGCGATCCTGTTCGGCGCCGTTGGCGACTGGAAGTACGACTCGCTCGAACGCGCGCTGCGCCCGGAGCAGGCCATTCTAGGTCTGCGCAAACATCTGCAACTGTTCGCGAACTTCCGCCCGGCAATCTGCTATCCGCAGCTCACCGGCGCATCGTCGCTGAAAGAAGAGATCGTCTCGGGCCTCGACATCCTGATCGTGCGCGAGCTGAACGGCGACATCTATTTCGGCGCGCCGCGCGGCGTGCGTTCGTCGCCCGACGGCCTGTTCGAAGGCGCCAAGGAAGGTTTCGACACGATGCGTTATTCGGAACCCGAAGTGCGCCGCATTGCGCACGTCGCGTTTCAGGCAGCGCAAAAGCGTCAGAAGAAGCTGACGAGCGTGGACAAGGCGAACGTGCTTGAAACCTCGCAGTTCTGGCGTGATGTGATGATCGACGTTTCGAAGGAATACGCGGACGTCGAACTGTCGCACATGTACGTCGACAACGCGGCAATGCAGTTGGTCAAGGCGCCGAAGGCGTTCGACGTGGTTGTTACCGGCAACATGTTCGGCGACATTCTCTCCGACGAAGCGGCCATGCTGACGGGCTCGATCGGCATGCTGCCGTCGGCCTCGCTCGACAAGAACAACAAGGGCTTGTACGAGCCGTCGCATGGTTCGGCACCGGACATCGCCGGCAAGGGCGTCGCGAATCCGCTGGCTACCATCCTGTCGGCTGCCATGATGCTGCGCTATTCGTTGAATAAGGCCGAGCAAGCCGATCGCATCGAAAATGCCGTGAAAAAGGTGCTCGAACAGGGCTTCCGCACCGGCGACATTCTCACGCCGGGTTGCAAGCAGGTCGGCACCGTTGCCATGGGCGACGCGGTCGTCGCAGCACTGTAAAAAAGCGCGCGAAGCAAGCAGAAGTCAGGTCGTCAAACGGCCTTTAAAACGCGAATTGGCCTCGAATGAGGCCGATTCGCGCGTAATACGGGCGACAGCGGCGGACATTGACGTCGCCAGATTCCGGTTTTCGTGTATATTGTAGCGATGGCGCACACAGCTCAAATCTCCTCGATTTCGACACTGCACGGCAAAACGGCCCGTGTGGTTGAGCTCGCCATTACCGCCAAAGTTTCCATTAAAACGATTACCCCGAAAACGATCACGAAGCGCTGATCGTCCGTCGTGCCCGCTCATCTTCCCCGCGCGGTCACTGCGGGCAAAGATGCGGGGAAGTTTCCATTCGAAGGGTATGAAGTCATGAACGTAGGTCTCGTAGGTTGGCGCGGCATGGTCGGCAGCGTCCTGATGCAACGTATGCAGCAGGAAGGCGATTTCGATCTTATCGAACCGGTGTTTTTCAGCACCAGCAACGCGGGCGGCAACGCGCCGTCGTTCGCCAAAAACGAGACCAAGCTCAAAGATGCGACAAGCATCGAAGACCTGAAGAAGTGCGAAGCGATCATCTCGTGCCAGGGTGGCGACTACACGAACGAAGTCTTCCCGAAGCTGCGCGCGGCGGGCTGGAACGGTTACTGGATCGACGCGGCTTCGTCGCTGCGCATGAAGGACGACGCGGTCATCATTCTCGATCCGGTCAACCTCGACGTGATCAAGAACGCGCTGGTCAAGGGCCAGAAGAATTTCATCGGCGGCAATTGCACCGTTAGCCTGATGCTGATGGCGCTCGGCGGCTTGTTCCGCGAAAACCTCGTCGACTGGATGACGGCCATGACGTATCAGGCCGCTTCGGGCGCGGGCGCGCAAAACATGCGCGAGCTGCTGCAGCAAATGGGCACGCTGTACGGTGCGGCGAAGGAAGATCTGGCTGATCCGTCGTCGGCGATTCTCGATATCGACCGTCGCGTTTTGAGCGCGATGAACAGCGACCGCATGCCGACCGACAACTTCGGCGTGCCGCTCGCCGGCTCGCTGATTCCGTGGATCGACAAGGATCTCGGCAACGGCATGTCGAAAGAAGAATGGAAGGGTGGCGCTGAAACCAACAAGATTCTCGGCAAGCCGGCCATGGGCACGCCGGGTTCGATTCCGGTCGACGGCCTGTGCGTGCGGATCGGCGCAATGCGTTGCCACTCGCAGGCGCTGACCATCAAGCTGAACAAGGACGTGCCGCTGGACGAGGTGAACAGCATCCTCGCGTCGGGCAACGACTGGGTTAAGGTGGTGCCGAACGAACGTGAAGCGTCGATGCGCGATCTGTCCCCGGCGGTCGTGACGGGTACGCTGACGGTGCCGGTCGGCCGCGTACGCAAACTGGCGATGGGCGGCGAATATCTGTCCGCTTTCACGGTCGGGGATCAGCTGCTGTGGGGTGCTGCGGAACCGCTGCGTCGCATGCTTCGCATTGTGCTCGACAAGTAAAGTAAACTACGCGCTCACGACGCGTAGAAAACTCAAGAAGCGTCGCGCTTGCGCGGCGCTTTTTTCATTGTGTGCTCCGATTATCTTGTCTTTCTCCAACCGCAAAAAAGGGCTGCGCGCTGACGCGCCAGGAGTCCCGATGAACCTTCGACTCTCATCCCTTCGGGCTATGTTCGTTCATCAAGGTGCGCGCCGACTGACGGCCGCCGCCGCTTTGGCTCTCGCGCTGGGTAGCGCCGCCGTGGGCAGCGCGGTCGCTGCGCCGGGCGACGCCGCGAGCGCGCCGGACGCGGCCTCCGTTTCCTACGCGAACGGTGGTCAATTCACGGTTCGTCCAGGGCAGTCGCTGAACGACGTGGCGATTGCCGTCACGCAGTCGCACGACCGGGCGACCCTCGCACGCGCCTCGCGCGCGCTGTTCGAGGCGAATCCTAACGCCTTCATGAGCCATGACCCGAGCCGGATGCGCGTGGGTGCGGTGTTGACGGTGCCGGCGCTGGACGCCTCGGGGGCGCTGGCTGCGTCGTCGGCGGGTGTTGCGTCGGCTGGTTCTGCAGCAGCTGCGCCCGCTTCGACACCGAGCACAGTTGCGGCGAGCGGCGTCGCGCAGGTCAATGCGGCGGCGGTAAGTGCGGCAAGCGCTGCAAGCGCCGCGGCTCGCGCGGCGACGCCAGCCGTCCCTGCCGTGTCTGCGACGACAGCCACTCCTGCCATGTCGGCGCCGGCCAGTGCAGTTGCCGAGGCAAGCTCTGCGACGGCGGGCGGTACGGCGTCCTCTGCGCCGATCGCCGGATCGCAGGCAGCAGTATCGCCGGCCAGCACCGCTCATGAATGGACCGGCTCGATTCAGCCCTCAGCTAGCGAGCCTGTTGAAGGCGCCTCGGCGGCTGGCGCCGGAACAATTGGCGGGGCGAGCGCCGCACAACCGGCTTCGCAGCCGCGTGTGCAAGTCTCGAGTTTGCAGCAATTGCTCGCATTGAAAAACCGCGTGCTGATGGAATTGCAGAAGCATGGCATTGGCGGTACGCCGGCGGTTAAGGGCGGCGCGTCGAACAGCGTCGCGCCGTCGGCGCCCGGCGCGTCCTCGGTGGCGGCTGCGCCCGGTCACGCCGTTACGCCGGCAGCTTCGACGTCGAAAGATGTCGGCATGTCGCAGACGGAACTGAGCGTGGCGGCTGCGGTTGGTGCGGCGCTGGTTGCGCTGCTCGCGGCGTTGCGTATGGGGCGCCGGAAGCGCGAGCGCGCCGCTGCGGCTGAAGCCGCGTCGGAGGGGAGCGATTTGGCGGCGTCCGGGCGGTCAGTGGGCCCGCAGGAGGTTGTTGAGGCGCGCGCGCAGACTCCGTCGGTACACGAAACGCCGGACGCGGACGACGAGGTGGCGGCCCGAAATGCGGCGGCGCTGGCGGCGACTGAACGTGAGGCCGCGGAAGGTGACGCGGCGGCGCGTGAGATGGCGGAGCGAGTAGCAGCAGAACGCGACGCGGAAATTCGCCGGGCTGCGGCGCGGGAGGCGGAAGAGCAGGCTTTGGCACGCGCAGCCGCAGAAAAGGCTGCGGCGGAACGTATGGCCGCAGAAAAGGGCGCGGCGGAACGTGTGGCCGCAGAGCGGGCCGCGGCAGAGCCCGCAGCCGCAGAACAGGCCGCAGCAGACCGTGCAGCCGCAGATCATGCAGCCGCAGAACCGGCAGCGGCAGAGCAAGCGGCAGCTGCCGAACAAGCGGCAGCCGAACACGCAGCAGCCGAACACGCAGCAGCCGAACACGCAGCGGCAGACCGCGCAGCAACTGAACAATCCGCATCGAGCCACGCATCCACCAACCACGCAGCGTCACCCGCACAAGACCCCATCGCACCCCAGCACGTCTGGCACGAACACGACACAACATCGGCATCCGCCGAATCCGCGCACGTCGAGCCGAACAGCGCGCCGTCCGCTCAGAGCGATTTCGCGCCCGAACCCCTTCCTGCGCCCCCGCTCGATCACTTCGATGACGCGACCATGGCCGCGAGCCTTGCCGCCGCCGCGGAACTCGGCGCCGAGGCACTGCCGCTGGCGCCGCCCGAGCCCCTCGACGAAGCCTTCCCGCACGAGGAACCCGTTCATCGTTTGCAATGGGACGATGTGCCCGCCGAACCGCAGGAACCGTCGGTCGAACTGCATCAATCGGCGCAGACTGAGCACGCGCCGTCGGTGCCGACCGAGTTTCCGCGCGATGCCGTCGATGCCTTCGGCAGCCTCGACATGCCGTTGCCACCGCGCGTCGAGTCATCCGCTGACCGCGTGCATGCCCCCGCTTCGCTGTCGACGCAACCGGTGGCATCGCCGGAAGCCACGGCGAAACAGTCCGCCGCCGAGCACCACCCGAACGACACACCGCACGTCGCCGATGAGATCGCAGCCGGTACCGCAGGTCACGCGTCCGTCGCCGGCTTGGGCGCCGGTTTCGGCGCCGGCTTCGGTGCGTCCGGCTTCGGCGCGCTGAAGCTCGATTTCGACCTCGAGTTGCCGCCCAGCCCGGCCGAGCCGTTGCCGGCATTCACGCCGGCCGATCTCACCCGCATCGCCCGCAACAAGCTCGATCTGGCTGCCGAGTACATCGAACTCGGCGATCTGTCCGGCGCGCGCGCGCTCATCAACGAAGTGATCGAGGCGAACGATCCGGGTACGCGCACCGAGGCCCGCGCGTTGCTCTCGACGCTCGCCCCGTTGTCGTGAAGCGTATCGCTCTAGGCGTCCAATACGACGGTTCGGCATTCTGCGGTTGGCAGTCGCAACCGCATGGCAACACCGTCCAGGACGAGCTCGAACGGGCGCTGCGCGAGTTCGCGCAAACGCCGGTGCCCACCGTGGTTGCGGGCCGGACCGATACGGGAGTGCATGGCCTCGGCCAGGTCGTGCATTTCGATACCGAACTCGACCGTGCGGACGTTTCCTGGGTTCGCGGCACCAACTCGTTTCTGCCGAAGACGATCTCGGTGCAGTGGGCCAAGCCGATGCCAGACGAGTTCCACGCACGTTTCTCGGCATTCGAGCGGACCTATTACTACGTGCTTTACGTCCATCCGGTGCGCTCGCCGATGCTGGCGACGCGCGCCGGCTGGGTGCATGCGGCGCTCGACGTCGACGCGATGCGGGCCGCCGCCGCTCATCTGATCGGCGAACACGACTTTTCGGCGTTCCGCTCGTCGCAATGTCAGTCGAAAACGCCGGTCAAGCATTTGTATCAGATCGACGTGCAGCAGCAGGGCGACTTCGTCCATTTCCGTTTTCGGGCGAACGCGTTCCTGCACCATATGGTGCGCAACCTGATGGGCTGTCTCGTCTACATCGGCCGTGGCCGTCGCCCGGTCGAATGGATGGCCGAGGTGCTGGCGAGCCGCGATCGCGAGGTCGCCGCACCGACCTTCATGCCCGACGGCTTGTATCTGGCGCAGGTGGGCTATCCTGAGCAATTCGCCGTGCCCGCGCCGCAGACGGGCAGCGTGCCGTGGAGTACCGTATGGACCGAGCAGGCGCAAACATGAAATCAACTGAAAACTTCGCGAACGAATCCAATACCGGTGCGGACCAGCAGGCCATGCCGCATCGCACGCGCATCAAGCTGTGCGGCCTGTCGAAACCGGACGACGTGGCCCACGCGATCAACCTCGGCGCCGATGCGATCGGCCTCGTGTTTTACCCGCCGAGCCCGCGTTCGGTCAGCATCGCGCAGGCCGTCGAGCTGGTGCACGACGTGCCGCCGTTCGTCTCGGTGGTCGGCCTGTTCGTCAACGCTACGCCGGACTGGATTCGCGAAGTGGTGAGCAACGTCGGGCTCACGCTCTTGCAGTTTCACGGCGACGAGACCGCGGAGCAGTGCGAATCGCTTGCCGGCGTTGCGGGTTTGCCTTGGTTGCGTGCGTTACGTGTTGCGGCGGATACTCAGCCGGCCGATTTGGTAAAATCGGCTCTTAGCTATTCAGCAGCCAGCGGCCTTCTGTTCGACACCCATGTCGAAGGATACGGCGGCGGCGGGAAGGTCTTCGATTGGTCACTTATTCCAGCAGGGCTCGCGCGTCGGGCCGTTTTGAGTGGTGGGTTGAGCGCGCAAAACGTCAGTGATGCGATCCATCGCGTGCGCCCGTATGCGGTCGATGTCTCGAGCGGCATCGAAACGCCGGGCGCCAAGGGTGTGAAAGATCACGCCCGGATGGCGGCGTTCGTACGCGCAGTGCGCGCAGCGGACGCTGAATGATTCCGGCGCTGCGATGCTCTCGCACGAGAGCCGCGCGCCACACTGAGAAGAGTGATCACCATGTATAACTTGCCTGACGAAAGAGGCCATTTCGGCCAATTTGGCGGCTCGTTCGTCGCTGAAACGCTGGTTCACGCGCTCGACGAATTGCGCGAAGCCTACGAGAAATACCAGAAAGACCCCGACTTCGTCGCCGAATACGAGCGCGAACTGAAGTATTTCGTCGGCCGTCCTTCGCCGATTTATCACGCCCAGCGCTGGAGCGAGATGCTCGGCGGCGCGCAGATTTTCTTCAAGCGTGAGGATCTGAATCACACCGGCGCGCACAAGATCAACAACGTGATCGGCCAGGCGCTGCTCGCCAAGCGCATGGGCAAACCGCGCGTGATCGCGGAAACCGGCGCCGGCCAGCACGGCGTAGCCACGGCCACCATCGCCGCGCGTTTCGGCATGGAATGCGTGGTCTACATGGGAGTAGAAGACGTGCGCCGCCAGGCCGCCAACGTCTACCGTATGAAGTTGCTCGGCGCGACCGTCGTGCCAGTCGAATCCGGCTCGCGCACGCTGAAAGACGCGTTGAACGAAGCCATGCGCGATTGGGTGACGAACGTCGAAGACACGTTCTACATTATCGGCACGGTGGCAGGTCCGCACCCGTATCCGATGATGGTGCGCGACTTCCAGCGCGTGATCGGCGACGAATGCAAGGTTCAAATGCCTGCATTGGTCGGCCGTCAGCCGGACGCCGTGATCGCGTGTGTTGGCGGCGGTTCGAACGCTATGGGTATCTTTTACCCGTATATCGACGACACATCGGTGAAATTGATCGGGGTGGAAGCGGCCGGCGACGGCATCGAAACCGGCCGCCACGCTGCTTCGCTGATTGGCGGAAGTCCCGGCGTCCTGCACGGCAACCGCACCTACCTGCTTCAGGATGAAGATGGGCAGATCATCGAGACGCATTCGGTGTCGGCGGGCCTCGATTATCCGGGCGTCGGTCCTGAGCACGCGTGGTTAAAAGAGAGCAAGCGCGCGGAATATGTCGGCATCACCGACGAAGAAGCGCTCAAAGCGTTTCACGACTGCTGCCGCATCGAGGGCATTATTCCGGCGCTGGAATCCAGCCATGCGCTGGCCTATGCCGCAAAACTCGCGCCGACGTTGCCGAAGGATAAATACCTTCTGGTCAATCTGTCGGGCCGCGGCGACAAGGACATGCATACGGTCGCCGAGCGATCGGGCATTCAGTTCTGAGCGCCGCGACGATGCGTGACGAGTTCGACGAGCCGCAGCCGGCAATTGAAACCACGCCGGCCGCCGATGTACCGGCGGCCGAGGCGCCTGCACTGCTGTTGCCGCAGGTGCCCGCCGGCATTCAGCTGTTGAACCGCGATTTCCTGTCCGATGTGGCGAACATTCCCGACGGGTCGATCGACCTGATCCTGTGCGATCCGCCTTATGGGCTCGGCAAGGATTACGGCAACGACTCCGACATGCGTACGGGCGAAGACTTTCTCGCCTGGACGCGTGGCTGGCTCGAGCTGGCTATTCCGAAGCTCAAGCCGTCGGGTTCGCTCTACATTTTCTGCACGTGGCAGTACGCCCCGGAAATCTTCAGCTTCCTGAAGACAAAACTCACGATGATCAATGAAATCATCTGGGACCGGCGTGTGCCGAGCATGGGCGGAACGGTGCGCCGTTTTACCTCGGTGCACGACAACATCGGCTTTTTCGCGGTATCGAAGGATTACTTCTTCGATCTCGATCCCGTCCGCATCCCGTACGATGCCGCCACGAAGAAGGCGCGTTCGCGTAAGTTGTTCGAAGGCAGTAAGTGGCTCGAGGTTGGCTATAATCCAAAGGATGTCTGGTCGGTTTCGCGTCTGCATCGGCAACATGCCGAGCGCGTCGCGCATCCCACCCAGAAGCCTCTGGAAATTGTCGAGCGGATGGTGCTGGCAAGTTGTCCGAAGGGCGGCCGCGTGCTCGACCCTTTCATGGGCAGCGGCACCACCGCAGTCGCTTGCGCCCGTCAGCAGCGCGAATTCGTCGGCTATGAGATCAATGAAAGTTACTGCGCGATCGCGCGTGAGCGGGTCAGCGCTGCTGCCGCTCCGCCGGTGGCGCGCCGGGTCAAAGCCAAAACTCAACGGCAGACCGAAGTGCAATGAGCGTGCAATAAGCACGCTGCGCAGTAACTCAATTCGAGAAAATTCCATGTCCCGTATCAAGAACACGTTTGCTGCGCTGTCCGCCCAAAGCAAGAAAGGCCTCATTCCGTTTATGACGGCCGGCGACCCGGATCCTGCCCGTACGGTCGAATTCATGCATGCGCTCGCCGCCGGCGGCGCGGATGTGATCGAACTCGGCGTGCCGTTTTCGGACCCGATGGCCGATGGCCCGGTGATCCAGCAGTCGTCGGAGCGCGCATTGGCGCACGGTGTGACGCTGCGCCGCGTGCTCGCCGACGTCAAACGCTTCCGCGAAACCAATGACACGACGCCCGTCGTGCTGATGGGCTACGCGAATCCGATCGAGCGCATGGGGGCCGAGGCTTTCGCAAAGGCCGCCAAGGAAGCTGGCGTGGACGGCGTGCTGGTTGTCGACTACCCGCCCGAAGAGTGTGCTAACTTCGCCGAACAGATGCGATCTGCCGGCATCGATCCGATTTTCCTCCTTGCGCCCACGTCCACCGACGAGCGTATCGCGGAAGTCGGCAAAATCGCCAGCGGCTACGTCTATTATGTGTCGTTGAAAGGGGTGACCGGAGCGGCGAATCTGGACGTTTCCAGCATCGCGAGTAAAATCCCGGCCATCAAGTCGCGCGTCCCCTTGCCGGTGGGCGTCGGTTTCGGCATTCGCGACGCGCAAACCGCGCGTTTGGTGGCCGAAGTTTCCGATGCCGTCGTGATCGGCAGCCGTATCGTGCAATTGCTGGAACAAGCGGCGCCCGACACCGCCGCCGAGACGCTCACGCGTTTCGTCGCGGAGGTGCGCGAGGCGCTGGATAGCATCGCGACTGCCCGATAACAGTTAATTTTTGTCTTCTGTAGTGTGAGCGGCGGGCTTGTCCCGCCGTTTGCGCGATCGTAGACCCCAGAAGGATTCAATATGAGCTGGCTCGATAAACTGCTGCCGCCGAAAATCAAACAAACCGACCCGAAGAACCGCAAGGGGATTCCGGAAGGCCTGTGGATCAAGTGCCCGTCGTGCGAAGCAGTGCTGTACCGCAACGACGTCGAGGCCAATCTGCACGTTTGCCCGAAGTGCGATCATCACATGCGCATCGGCGCGCGTGAGCGGCTCGACGGCCTGCTCGATCCGGAAGGTCGCTACGAAATCGGCCAGGAAATCGTCCCGGTCGACGCGCTCAAGTTCAAAGACAGCCGCAAGTATCCGGATCGTCTGAAAGAAGCCATGGACGACACCGACGAAACCGACGCAATGGTCGTCATGGGCGGTGCGATTCATACGCTGCCGGTGGTGGTGGCCTGCTTCGAGTTCTCGTTCATGGGCGGCTCGATGGGCTCGGTGGTCGGCGAGCGCTTCGCGCGCGGCGCGCAGAACGCGCTCGAACAGAAGGTGCCGTTCATCTGCTTTACCGCATCGGGCGGCGCGCGGATGCAGGAAAGCCTGTTGTCGCTGATGCAAATGGCGAAGACCACGGCCATGCTGACCAAGCTCGCCGAAGCCAAGCTGCCGTTCATCTCCGTGCTGACCGATCCGACCATGGGCGGCGTGTCGGCCAGTTTCGCGTTTCTCGGCGACGTGGTGATCGCAGAGCCGAAGGCGCTGATCGGCTTTGCCGGCCCGCGCGTGATTGAACAAACCGTGCGCGAGAAGCTGCCGGAAGGTTTCCAGCGCGCCGAGTTCCTGCTCACGAAGGGCGCGATCGACATGATCGTCGACCGCCGCAAGCTGCGTGAAGAGATCGCTCAATTGATGGCGCTGTTGAGCCATCAGCCGGCTGACGCGGTGGCGTAAGCCGGCTGCGCGGTGGAGTGGCGCGCTTTGTCGAGCGCGCCCGCCGTCAAAAAAAGCAGTAAAAATAGCGCGCCGCGTGAGGGATCAAGCGGCGCGCTGTCATTTCCGGGATAATCACGGTCTCGCAACGCAGCGCCGGTTGCCGACGAAGGCCGGCGGAGGCGGTGAGTTTCCGCGCATAAACCGCCCCAGAGACTAGGCTCTGGCCGCAGCCGCAGCCGCAGCCGCAGCCGCAGCCGCAGCCGCAGCCGCAGCCGACCGCTCGCGGCGCACATTCGCAATACTGCCAAATCGATTCACTCGCGATTCACCCGATGACCACATTCCCCACCCTCGACGCGTGGCTCACGCACCTCGAATCCGCGCATCCGGTCGGCATCGACATGGGTCTGGCCCGCATCACCCAGGTGCGTGACGCGATGCAATTGTCGTTCGCGTGCCCGGTCATCACGGTCGGCGGCACGAATGGCAAGGGTTCCACGTGCGCGATCCTCGAATCCATTCTGCTGCACGCTGGGTTCACGGTCGGCTGCCACACGTCACCGCATCTGCTGTCGTTTAACGAACGCGCGCGGGTGAACGGCGAAATGGCCAGCGACGCGGATCTGCTGCCGCACTTCGAGGCCGTCGAAACGGCGCGGCTGAGCCTCGCCGAACCGGTCACGCTGACCTACTTCGAATTCACGACGTTGGCGATCATGAGCCTGTTCGCTTCGCGCGGCCTGGATGCGGTGATTTTCGAAGTCGGCCTGGGCGGCCGTCTCGACGCGGTCAATATCCTCGATACGGATTGCGCGATCATCACCAGCATCGATATCGATCACACGGACTATCTCGGCGATACGCGAGAGAAAATTGCCTTCGAAAAAGCCGGCATTTTCCGGCCGGGCAAGCCGGCGATCTGCGCGGACCCGGTGCCGCCGCAATCGCTGATCGATTACGCTGAAAAAATCGGCGCGGAATTGTGGCTGTTCGGCCGCGATTTTCGTTACGAAGGCCAGGCAGGCAGCGAACGCCAGCAATGGAGCTACGTCGGCCCGACCATGCGGCGTTCAGCGCTGGCCTATCCGGCGCTGCGCGGCGCGAATCAGTTGATCAACACGTCAGCGGCGCTCGCTGGTCTCGAAGCGCTGCGTGACCGCTTGCCGGTGTCGGCCCAGGACATCCGCCTCGGCCTCGCGAATGTAGAACTGCCCGGGCGTTTCCAGGTGCTGCCGGGCAAACCTGCCATTGTGCTCGATGTCGGTCACAATCCGCATGCGGCCGCCGTGCTGACGCAAAACCTCGGGAACATGGGCTTCTTCCCGTACACGTACGCGGTGTTCGGCGCAATGCGCGACAAGGACATAGCCGGTGTACTGGCGCATCTGAAAGGCGAAATCGACCATTGGTGCGTGACCGATTTGCCGACGCCGCGGGCGGCGTCAGCGGAGGAGCTCGAAGCGGCATTGCGCGAGCAGGGCGTGGGCGAGGGCGCCGACAGCAGCGTGACGCGCTACGCGACACCAGCAGAGGCTTTCCAAGACGCGCTAAAACGAGCGTCAGAGAATGATAGAATCGTGGTTTTCGGCAGTTTCTATACGGTAGCAGGCGTCATGGCCTACCGTAAATCGCAGCAACACTGAACGGGCGCCAGGCTCGAACCAAGCGATTCATGGGAATTTTCTCGTTCGGCAAGAAAGACGACGCGCCCAACCGGCGCGGCGCAAATACCAGTTCCACCCGGGCCGCCCGTGGCGAGCGCGTGGAGCGGCGAACCCGCCGCACGGAGCGCACCGTCGACGCCGATGCGATGCTGCTCGACCCTACGTTGCCGGAAAAGCAGCGTGCGCGTCGCCGCCTGGTGGGCGCGATCGCAATGGTCGTGGCCGCGGTCGTCATCTTGCCGATGGTGCTGGACTCGCACCCCAAGCCCGTCACAGACGACATCTCCATCGACATTCCAAGCCGTCCCGCGCCGAAGCTCGCCAAAGCCGAGGAAGACACGCAGGCCGGTGTAGCACCCGACAATCCCACGCCAGACTCAGCACTCGCCGCATCCGGTCTCGCGCCGGCCACGGCAGCAGCCAAGCAAGCCCAACCTGGCGTCACGAAACAATCGAGCGCGGAAGCAAACGCCGCGGCAGCCTCCGCGGTCAAGCCGGCGACGAAACCGCAGGCGCCGTCCGTTGCTGCCAACACCACGCCGGCGGCGCCCGCAGCGCCAGCCAAGCCCCCGGTTACGCATAACGCCGCGACCGTTCCGGCGCCGACCGCTCAGGCCACGAGTTCCGACGACACGAACACGGCCGCCAGCGCGGACGCGAATTCCGGCACGCCAGCTTCGCCGGCCGGCAGCCGTTTCGCCGTGCAACTCGGCGCGTTCGCGAACGACGCCAACGCGCGAAACTGGGCTGCCAAGTTGAAAGCGACAGGTGTGCCCACATATACCGAACATCGTAAGCAGGCAGACGGCTCCACGCTTACGTTACTGCGGGCCGGCCCGTTCGCCGACCGTGCAGCGGCTAGCGCCGCCATTGCAAAGGTTCGCGAGGCCGGCTTGATGTCGGGCGCGAACAGCGGCGCCGCACAGTAAGTCGGCGATGTTCACTGCCTTCGACTACGCTGTAATGGCGGTGATCGGTTTGTCGGCGTTGCGCGGCACATGGCGCGGGTTTTTGTCCGAGATATTCGGGTTGATCGGCTGGATCGCGGCATTTTTCATTGCTTGCCGCTTTGTCGGTTACGTCGTGCCGTTTATCCCGTCCAGTTGGCCGGGCGGCGCGTTGACCCAGTGGCTGCTGGCGTTCGCGCTGGTGGTGGTCGGTGTGGTGCTGGTGGCGAGCGTGCTGAACGCCCTCTTGAGCCGCATCGTGCAGGCAACCGGCTTGAGCGGCGTGGACCGCTCGCTCGGTTTGATGTTCGGCCTCGTGCGCGGGGTCATTCTGGTGCTGATTCTGGTCGCCCTGGCTGGCTTGACCGAACTGCCCCAACAGGAATTCTGGCGCAACGCCTTGCTTCGGCCCTATGCGGTCGAGGGCGTGCACGTAATGAAACCGCTGCTTCCCGAGACGCTTGCTGCCTACGTCCGAGTGTGACGATCAGGCGAGTGATGAGGGAAACGCAGCAGGACTCCGGCGCAAACCGGCTGCCGTTACGTTCGGTCGCGTAACTTGCATACGCTCCGAAGCAGGTCCCCTCGGGGACTCCGTTGCAGGCAGCGGTCGCCATGACGAATTTCGTACCTTTGAAGGACATGCCATGTGCGGCATCGTAGGCGTAGTTTCCCACTCTCCGGTCAATCAGCTGATCTATGACAGCCTGCTGCTTCTGCAGCATCGCGGTCAGGACGCCGCCGGCATCGCGACAGCGAACGGCAGCAATTTCCACATGCACAAGGCCAACGGCATGGTGCGCGACGTGTTCCGCACGCGCAACATGCGCAGCCTGCCCGGCACGACCGGTATCGGCCAGGTCCGCTACCCGACCGCTGGTTCCGCGTCGAGCGAAGAAGAAGCCCAGCCGTTCTACGTGAACGCGCCGTTCGGCATCATCCTCGCGCACAACGGCAATCTGACCAACTGGCAGCAGTTGAAAGATGAGATGTTCCGCATCGATCGGCGCCACATCAATACCAATTCCGACACGGAAGTGATGCTCAACGTGCTCGCGCACGAACTGCAGCTCTCCAGCTCGGGCCTGCAACTCGATCCGGCCGCGCTGTTCAACGCCGTGTCGGGCGTGCATCGCCGGGTGCGCGGTTCGTACGCAATCGTGTCGCTGATCGCGGGCTACGGCCTGCTGGGTTTCCGTGACCCGTTCGGCATCCGCCCGCTGTGCCTCGGCAAGCAGGAAACGGCCGAAGGCGTCGAGTGGATCCTGGCGTCGGAATCGGTGGCGATCGAAGGTATCGGCTTTGAATTCGTGCGCGACGTGGCGCCGGGCGAAGCGGTTTTTATCGACATCGAAGGTAATCTGCACTCGCAGCAATGCGCGACGAACCCGAGCCTGAACCCGTGCATTTTCGAACTCGTGTATCTCGCGCGTCCGGACTCGGTGCTCGACGGCGTGCCGGTCTACAACGTGCGCCTGCGCATGGGCGACTACCTCGCCGAGAAGATCAAGCGCGAACTGCCCGACGTTCCAATCGACGTCGTGATGCCGATTCCCGATTCGTCCCGTCCGGCCGCGATGCAGGTCGCGAAGAAGCTGGGCGTGGAATACCGTGAAGGCTTCTTCAAGAACCGTTACGTCGGCCGTACCTTCATCATGCCGGGCCAGGCTGTGCGCAAGAAGTCGGTGCGCCAGAAGCTGAACGCCATGGGCATCGAGTTCAAGGGCAAGAACGTGCTGATCGTCGACGACTCGATCGTGCGCGGCACCACGTCGCACGAAATCGTGCAGATGGCGCGCGACGCCGGCGCGAACAAGGTGATCTTCGCTTCGGCGGCGCCGCCGGTGAAGTTCCCGAACGTCTACGGCATCGACATGCCCACGCGCGGTGAACTGGTCGCCCACGGCCGCTCGGACGACGAAGTCGCGCGCATGATCGGCGCGGACCATCTCGTTTATCAGGACGTCGATGCGTTGAAGCAAGCGGTGCGCGACATCAACCCGGCGCTGAAGGAATTCGAAGCGTCGTGTTTCGACGGCAACTACGTGACCGGCGACGTCACTACCGAGTACCTCGACCGCATCGAGACCGCGCGTCTCGCGCCGTCGTCGCAGTCGGACCGCGACGCCGCGAGCGAAGCGATCGACGGTGGCGCGCCGGCCCGTTCGCAACTGCATCTGCAACTGTCGGTGGGTTGAACGCGGCCTGAACGATGCCGCTCGCGGCGTGGCACGCTGCACGCCACGCCGCGAGCGTGTTAGCATGATGGCTTGCGTCGATTTGAACTCAGCTTGCGGACGCGGGGCAACCCGAAACAGCTAAAGCGAATGGTGGACAAGCCGCATTCATCTACCTCCGCTCCAGCTTTCCCCCGCACATGAAGCCCGCTTATGCCGACGCAAAAGCGGGCTTTTTTGTCGCTGCCGTTCGGCAGCACGAGCGTCTCCCGTACGTGGGACGCACACGCCGAACGCAGCCATGGAACATTGGAAACCAGAACCAACATGGACGACTCCCTGAACTTCGATACGCTGGCAGTCCGCTCGGGCACGGTGCGCAGCGACTTCAACGAACATTCGGAAGCGATTTTCCTGACCTCGAGCTTCGTGTTCGCGAGTGCCGCGGACGCCGCCGAAAAATTCAAGAATTCCGAAGACAACTACACCTATTCGCGCTTCACGAATCCGACCGTCTCGATGTTCCAGGATCGCCTGGCCGCGCTCGAAGGCGGCGAGGCCTGCATGGCGACGGCGTCGGGCATGGCCGCGATCATGTCCGTGGTGATGTCGGCGTTGCAGGCGGGCGACCATCTGGTGAGCTCGCAGGCGCTGTTCGGCTCGACGCTCGGCATGTTCTCGCAGATCTTCAGCAAGTTCGGCATCACGACAACGTTCGTCGATCCGACCGATCTGGACGCATGGAAGAACGCCGTGCGTCCGGAGACGAAGATGTTCTTCCTCGAAACGCCGTCGAATCCGCTGACCGAAGTCGCCGACATCGAAGCGATCAGCAAGATCGCCAAGGCGTCGAACGCGATTTTCGTGGTCGATAACTGCTTCTGCAGCCCGGCCTTGCAACAGCCGCTGAAACTCGGCGCGGACGTCGTGATGCATTCGGCCACCAAGTTCCTCGACGGTCAGGGTCGCGTGCTGGGCGGCGCGCTGGTGGGCTCGAAGCAGTTCATCATGGAAAAGGTTTTCCCGTTCGTGCGTAGCGCCGGGCCGACGCTCTCCGCGTTCAACGCGTGGGTGCTGCTCAAAGGCATGGAAACGCTGTCGCTGCGCGTTGAAAAGCAGTCGGCGAATGCACTCGAAATTGCGCGTTGGCTGGAGACGCATCCGGCTGTGAATCGTGTGTTCTATCCGGGGCTGGAATCGCATCCGCAGCACGCGCTGGCCATGCGTCAGCAGAAGGCGGGCGGCGCGATCCTATCGTTCGAACTGAAGGGCGACACGCCCGAGCAGATGCGCGCGAATGCATGGCGAGTGATCGACAACACGAAGATCTGCTCGATCACCGGCAACCTCGGCGATACGCGTACCACCATCACGCATCCGGCGACGACCACGCACGGTCGCGTGACGCCGGAAGCGCGCGCGGCGGCCGGTATCAGCGAAGGTTTGATCCGTCTGGCTGTCGGTCTGGAAAACGCCGGCGATATCCGGGGCGATCTGGAGCGCGGTCTGGCGGGTTGAACGAAGATGTGAGCGTAAAGCTCGATGCGGGACAAGCGGGCCGCTCTGCCGGGCGGCTCGCGCAGTGAATATGTCCGCTGAAATTCGGTGTGGTGAGGCTCAGCGCAGTAGAACTCAGCGCTGTAAGACTCAAAGCTGTAAGACTCAAAGCAGTAAGACTCAACGCAGTAAGACTCAACGCAGTAAGACCCAGCGCAGTAAAACTCGTTGCGCTAAGACTCAACGCGGCACGCCGCCACGCGTGAAGATCCAGCGCGCCAAGACGCCACGCTGCAGAACCCGGCGCAGCAAACTCCACCGCGCTAAAAACTCAATGGCGCAACGCCCGCCATTGACCGGGCGCCAGCCCGAAACGTCGCGTGAACGCGTGCGTATACGCGCTCTGATCGCCGAAGCCGATATCCAACGCGATATCGGTCAACGAAAGGCGCGGATCGGCGAGCAATGTGAGCGACGTATCCAGACGCAGACGCTGCAAATAGCGATGCGGCGTTTCACCGAAGGCCTCGATAAAAAGCTGATGAAAGCGCCGCATACCGAACCCGCAATGGGCGGCAAGGTCGGCGATCCGCACAGGTTCTGACAGATGCGCGCGCAACCAGCGGTCAATACGCGCAAAGTCGAGACCGGCGCCGGCCTCCTGTGCGCCGGCCGTCATGCCCGCGTCGGCCACCAGCGCGGCGCCGAGGCGTGCTGCTGCGTCCCAATGAAAACGTCGTGTGTCCAGATCGTCGCCTTGAGCGCCGCCGGTGGCGTGCGCGGCGATGCGATGTACAAGCTGCGTCAGCGAGGCGTCCACCGTGACGGCCCGCGCGCGGTCGAACAGCCGTTCCGGCACCGCGAGCGACGACGCCGGCAAGTCCAGAACCAATTGCCGGTTCTCGCCGACGCCCGCGTAATCGTGTCGCGCGCCCGCCGGAATGAGCCACGCGGAGCCGGCGTCGATCCGGTGCGCGACGCCGCCTACCGCCATTACCATCGCGCCGTCGAGTCCCAGCACGACCTGATGAAAGTCGTGCACGTCCGACGCTTCGATTGCGCCGTAGCGGCGCAATGAAACGCTAGGTGCGGTGACGGCGGGGTGACTCATAGCCGAGACGGTGCGCGGCAACAGAACGGCGAAAAAACTTAGACGCCGAGCAGTTCGACTTCGAATACGAGCGTCGCATTCGGCGGAATCACGCCGCCTGCGCCGCGCACGCCGTAGCCGAGTTGCGGCGGGATGGTCAGCTTGCGGGTGCCGCCGACCTTCATGCCTTGCACGCCTTCGTCCCAGCCCTTGATGACCATGCCGCCGCCCAGCACGAAAGCGAACGGGTCGTTGCGGTCCTTGCTCGAGTCGAACTTCTGACCATCGGTCAGCCAGCCGGTGTAGTGAACGCTGACGGTCTTGCCGGCCACTGCCTCGGCGCCGGTGCCTTCAACGATGTCTTCGTACTTCAAACCGGATTCGGTAGTCACAGTCGACATGTGTCGCTCCTTGGATCAAAAACGTAAAAACCGACATTGTAGGCGTGTTGACGCCGCGTCGCCCAGGAATGCCGCGTGGCACGCGGATTGCGTGAACACTGGTCGTCCGGCCAGGCTGAACGCGCCGGATCGCGTGCCTATAATGGGGCTTCTTTCAATCATCATGCACCGCCTGAGAGGGCTCGATCGTGACAACGTCTTCAACCGGAAATGCTGGCGCAAAGCTGGTGCCTTCCGGCTTCGCCGTCTCCGAACGCACCGCGCATCTGCGCGCTGAAACCGCGCTGTTCATGCGTGACCATGTGTTGTCACTGGTGTCGCACGACCTGCGTGGTCCATTGAATGCCATTCATAGCTGGGCCTACGTGCTGGAGCGCAAGCTCGACGCGAACGACCCCAACGCGCAACGCGCCGTCACCGGCATTCGTAATGGCGTGGATCAGCAGGTCAAGCTGCTCGAGACGATCGTGGACGCCACGCGCGCCGAAACCAAATCCCTGGCGCTTGCCTACGCGCCATTTTCCCTGCATCCGTTACTCGATGAGACGGCCGAAGAAGTCCGCTCGGGCCTCGCTCGCGCGCGCGGCGTGGAAGTCACGGTCGATTCGCAACTTGCCACCCAGCAGCTCAATGGCGACCGCGAACGCCTCGCGGCCGCGCTGTGGCTGATGCTTACGTTCGCGGTCGAAACGAGCGCGGAAGGCGCCACGGTCACGCTAGTCACGAAAGCGGATACGAGCGCATGGCACGCCAGCGTCGCGTACGAAACCAACAGCGCCGCGTTGGAAGCCCCCTCCCTGCCGCATGTTCTCGAAGCGTTTGCCCGCAAGCAGGCGCGCGAGCCGCGCGAAGCGAAGCGGATCGCGTGGGTGCTCGCGCTGTGCAAGCGCATTGCGGAAGCGCACGGCGGCAGTTTCGAGCAAGGCGACGCGACCGACGGCACCACGGCCACGCTCGCGCTGCGTGTCCCGCTGAACGCAACGGCTGCGAAATGAGCGGTTCGACATAGCTGCGTGCTCCGCGCGAAAAGTTTTCACCGAGCTTTCACCCTCTATACTGACAACTTTTGTTGCCGGAGCCTTTCGCTTTGATCCAGGTTGTCGCCCTTATCGGTGCATTGTTTCTCGTCGCCCTCAACGGCTTCTTTGTTGCCGCTGAATTCGGACTCGTCAAACTGCGGCAGACGCGCGTGCAAAGCCTTGCCACCAAACACGGCATGCGCGGACGTCTGCTGGGCAAGGTGCACGGACGCCTCGACGCTTACCTCTCCGCATGTCAGCTCGGCATCACGCTGGCGTCACTCGGGCTTGGCTGGATCGGCGAGCCCGCGTTCGCGGAATTGCTCACGCCGGTTTTCAGCCTTCTCGGCGTCGAATCGGAGAAACTGATCCACGGCATCTCGCTCTTCTTCGCGTTCTCGTGCATATCGTTCCTGCACATCGTGGTGGGCGAACTCGCGCCGAAGTCGCTGGCGATTCGCGAAGCGGAGAAGGTCTCGCTATGGGCCGCCACGCCGCTGTACAGCTTTTATTGGGCCATGTATCCGGCGATCTGGGTGCTCAATACGAGCGCCAACGCTGTGCTCAAACTGGCCGGGCTCGACGCCGATCACGGCCACGACTCGCACTATTCGACCGACGAACTCAAGCTGATCCTGCGCGGCCGGCGCGCCAACGTCGCGACGGAGTTGGGTTCGCCGGACGGCGCCTACAGCCAGGACGAGTGGAACACGATCGCGCACTCGCTGGATTTTTCGCGTATGACCGTATCGGACCTCATGCGTCCGGCCTACGAGATGATCGGCCTGCGCCGTGATCTGCCGTTGCGCGAAAACATGCAGGTGGTGGCGCGGCACCGCTTCAGCCGCTATCCGCTGTTCGAAGACGCATCCGGCGAACGCGTGGCCGGCATGATCCATTTGAAGGACTTGCTGTTGGCCCGCCACGCGGGCAGCACGCTCGACGATCTCTCCAAATACGCGCGCCCGGTGCAGTACGTCACGCCGGATTTGCCGGCGCTCGAACTGTTTCGACGCTTCCGCAAGGGCGCGCCGCACTTCGCGCTGGTCGGCCATAAGCGCGAGAAGCCGATCGGTTTCCTGACGCTCGACAATCTGCTAGGTGCACTGGTCGGCCAGATCCACGACGAATTCCGTCAGGGCGACGCCGACTGGACCCGCATGGACGACGGCACCTTGATGGGCAAGGGCAGCTTGCCGGTGGTGTCGCTGGAACGTGCGTTGGGCATCGACATCGACGAGGGCAAGGCCGAATCGGTCGGCGGCCTCGTCATTCAGGCGCTCAACGATCTGCCCACCGAAGGGCAGCGAATCGAGTTCGACCGCTTCGACGTGGTGGTCAAGAAGATGAAAGGGCCGCGTATTGTGCTCGTGCGCGTCTATCCGAAAACTTTCGACGACGAAGGCGGTTAACGCGCAATTGCGCCGCCCAACTCAGCGAGAGGCAATATCCGAAGGAGCGCGCTGCAGCGTCGCGCAGGTAGAATTGGCGTCCACACCATTGGGGGCGACATGGGATATCTGCTGGTGCTGTGCGTCGGATTGCTGGCCGGCACATTGAGCGGCGTGGTCGGCACCGGCTCGTCGATGATGCTGATGCCTGTCCTCGTGATGCTGTTCGGTCCGCAACAGGCAGTGCCCATCATGGCGATCGCGGCAATCATGGGCAACTTCGGCAAGGTTCTCGCGTGGTGGCGCGAGATCGACTGGCGTGCGTGCGGCGCCTACTGTGTGACCGCCGTGCCGGGTGCGGCACTGGGCGTGCGCACGCTGCTCGCGTTGCCGCCGCACGCGGTCGAAATTGCGTTGGGTTTGTTCTTTGTCGCCATGGTGCCCACGCGGCGTTGGCTCGCGCGGCGCGCCATCAAGTTCTCGTTGTGGCAGCTTTCCCTGATTGGTGGCGCGGTGGGTTTTCTCACCGGAATCGTCGTGTCTACCGGCCCGATTACGGTACCTGTTTTCATGTCCTATGGTCTCGTGAAGGGCGCTTTCCTTGCGACCGAAGCGGCGGGCTCGCTGACCGTCTATGCCGCCAAAGTCGCGGTTTTCAATCATTTCGGCGCTTTGCCTTTACACGTGGTGATCGATGGCCTGATTACCGGCTCCGCGTTGATGGCCGGCTCGTTTGCCGCCCGGACAATCGTGGTTCGGATGAGTCCCACGACGTTCAAACTGGTGGTCGACGGGTTGATGCTGTCGTCGGGGCTGTCGCTGCTTTGGGCGGCGGGGCGCTAGGCCCGGCAGACGGCTTCCGAAAATCACGCCGCTTGCGCTTCTGCCTCCGATAAAAGACCCATAAGAAGGGGGTTTGAGCGCGTCCGCTCAAACCTCCTTCGCTCTGCCAATCTCGCGGATCAACTGCGTGGCACGCCGTCCTCCACCAATACCGCGATCGGCATGGCGCCCAATGCATCGCGCAGATACAACAATCCGTTCTCATCGACCTTGGGCGCCGCGGGGCTTAGCCAATCGAACAGCGCTCTCGCGGACAGGTCGGGCGGCATCTCTACCGCCGTGTTCTCCCATTTCTCGGGATCGACCATCGGCAAATCGCCTTCCTCGCCGAGCAAACCGGCAGCGAGCCGGCTCGCCACCACCACGGCCCATGCATTGCCATGGCGGCGCGCAAACGCGATCACATTCGACGCATGCTTGCCGCGCACGGCGAGCGGCAGATATTCGCTGTGGCTCAGCAACTCGGGCAAATGCGCCCGCAATGCCAGCACGCGTTGCACCACTGCGAGTTTCACGCGTCCGTCATGCCAACTCGACAGGAATTCGGACGGCGGCGTTTGCGCGAGCCATGCCTCGCGTTTGGCGAAATCGACAGGCCGCCGGTTGTCCGGATCGACCAGACTGAAGTCCCACAACTCGGTGCCCTGATAAAGATCGGGAATCCCAGGCGACGCCAACCGCAACACCGTTTGCTGCAAGCTATTGAGCGCACCGGCACGGCCGATTCGCTCGACGAACGCGGACAATTCCTTCAGGAATCCGTCACGCCGCTGCGGCGCCAGGATGTCGAACAGGAACTCACGGCAGGCAGCTTCGTAGGCTTCGTCCGGGGCGAGCCAGTTGGTTTGCAGCTTGGCTTCGCGCAACGCCTTCAATTGCCATTGCGCAACGCGTTCGGCCAGTTCCTTCACGCCGGCTTCGTCGTCCGGTCGCAGGTCGGGCGGCCAGCAACCCACCAGCGTTTGATACAGCATCGCTTCGGCGGCGGGGCCGGGCGCCCAGTCGTAGCTCGTGTCCTGGCCGACGCTGCTGACCGGCTTGCCGTCGAGCGCACGACGATGCGGCGCATTCAGCGTGGACCACGCACGCAGCGTCGCGCTCCAGTCTTGCGCGATCTCACTCAAGACAGCGATCCGCGCGCGCACGTCTTCGCCACGTTTGTGATCGTGGGTAGCGGTCGCGAGCATGGCGTGTGGGAAGCGCTGGGATCGCTCCAGATTCGACGCATGAAACTGTTCGACCGACAACGAGAACTCGCCCGGGTCCGCACCGACTTCATTGCGCGACAGCAACCGGCCATAGCGATAGCACGCCGTGTCTTCCACAGCCTTCGCGGCAACCGGCGCGGTCAATTGCGAGAACAGCGTCTGCGCGGTGCGCCGCGCGGAACCGGCATGACTCGGCGGCGCGCCGTTCGGGCTTTGCTGCTGCGGCACGCCGCTTCGTCCGGCCGGCGCTTCTTCGACGCTGCCGCCAAGCCACGCATTCACGCGTTCGAGTGCGACATGGTCCGCGCGCGCAAGCGAGCGTCGCGCGCCCTCCAAGGCCTGCTCGAAATAGACGTTATCCGCCGTGCTGCGCAGACCGTTCTGCGGATAGATTCGATATACCGGAAAGTGCACGACCAGCTCAGTCAGCACACGCCGCAGCGTGGTGAACGTGAAATCGCGCGTGGTCAGCGAATCGCGTGCAATGCGATGCAAGGCGCGCGCCGCGCGGTCCAGTTCCGCCGAGAGGTTTTCCGCGAGGATCTTGCGGCGCGCGGCGAGGGCTTCGTCGGCGAAACGCGGGCTGCGGCCAGTCAGTTCGGCCCACGTTTGCGCGAGCGGCTCGGCGCCGGCCGGATCGTGCAGCAACGCACCCACGTCGTTCATGAAGTCATAGCCGGTCGTGCCGTCCACCGGCCAATCGTCGCGCAGCGGTTCGCCACGTCCGAGAATCTTTTCGACCACCACATACGGCGCGGTGTCGCGCAGTTCAGTGAGCCGCTGCCGCAAACGCTGACAGTACTCACGCGGCTCCGCGAGGCCGTCGACATGGTCGATCCGCAAGCCGTCCACCACGCCTTCCTGATACAGGCGGAAAGGCAGCGCATGGACGGCCTCGAACACTTCGGGCCGTTCCACGCGCACACCGGCGAGCGTCGAGATGTCGAAGAAACGCCGCCAGTTCACTTCGTCGGACGCGGTGCGCCACCACGCAAGGCGGAAGTGCTGCCGCTCGATCAGCCGATGCAGGCGGTCACGCGTCACCGGGTCGCCCGATGAATACGTTTCGAGTGCGAACTCGATCGCCGAGCCGCCGTTCTGCGCGACGAACTCGCGCAGCATGTCGCGGCCTTCGGCTGCGCGCGGATGATCGGTGGGCTGGGTCGTCAGTCCGTGGAAACGCTCGGCGAGCGCGTTGAGATCGGAGCGGTCGGCGCTTTGCAGGATCGAGGCGTAGTCGGTCGGACACACCGGAAACACGTGCGGTCCGTAGCCGATATAAAAACGCCCCAGGTCGGCGGCGAAATGCAGCGCAATGCGGCCAGCCGCCAGTTCCTCGCCGTACGACGCACCGAGCGTGGGCAGCAGCACCTTGCCGCGCAACGCCGGATCGGGCGAATGCCAGTCCACGTCGAAGTGACGCGCATAAGCGCTGTGACGCCCCCATTCGAGGATATCGAGCCACCATGCGTTGCTGGAGCCGCCAACGCCCATATGGTTCGGCACCGTGTCGATGATCAGCCCCATGTCGTGCGCGCGCAATTTGTCGACGAGGCGTTTCAGGCCCGCCTCGCCGCCGCATTCGGCGCTGACCTGGGTGTAGTCGACGGTGTCGTAGCCATGCATGGAACCCGGCTCGGCCGTTGTGATGGGCGAAGCGTACACATGGCTGATGCCGAGCGCGGCGAAGTACTCGACGTGCTTCGCGGCATCGTCGAAGGTAAAGCCTCGATGGAACTGGAGGCGAAGCGTGGAGCGCGGGACGGTCATGGCGTATCAGGCTCCGAAGAAGCGTTGGAAGAAGGAACAGAGGCAGTGGCGGCGCGGCGCTCGCGATCGACCGCGAGCAGGCGGTCGCAGAAGGCGTCGTTCTCGAACAGTTCATTGACCGGCAAGGCGACGCGGCGCCGCCAGTTCGGATGCTCGTCGATCGAGCCGGGCAGGTTCGGCTGCTCGACCTGCGCGAGCAGATCTTCGAGCGGGAATGTCACCAGCGGGCCGGGCGTTGCGGCGACGAAGGCGAGCGCTTCGTCCACCGGCGCGTTGTCGGGCGGCGGCGCAGAGACGTGGTGCGCGGCCACGCCGGCCTGCTGGAACGCGCGCCACAACAATGCACGGTCTTTCGCGCGCTCTTCCTGGGCGGCTTCCTCGGGATCGCGGCCGTCGGCGCGCGCCATCGTCTGGCCGATCTTGTTGCGCCATGTAATGTCGCTGCCGCGCCACCAGCCGGCGACAGTCGGCAAATCATGCGTGGTCGTCGTGCCGACTGCATTGCGATCCCAGGCGGCGGGCGGCTTGAACCCTTTGCCGTCGTGCGCGCTCTCGAACCACAGCACACGAATGCCGGCAATGCCGTGCTCTTCGAGCCGCTCGCGAAAGCCGGGCGGCACGGTGCCGAGATCTTCACCAATCACGATGGAGCGATGCCGCCACGATTCGAGTGCGATCAGACGCAACAAGTCTTCGAGCGGATAGCGCAGATAGGCGCCGTTACGCGCGCTTTCGCCTTCCGGCACGAGCCATAGCCGCCGCAAGCCGAGAATATGATCGATGCGGATGCCGCCGGCATGCGCGAAGGCCGCGCGCAGCATGTCGATAAAGGCGGAGAAGCCCTGCATGCGCATGGCACGCGGGGAGAACGTGGTGAGCCCCCATGCCTGCCCGGCCTGGTTGAACAGGTCTGGCGGTGCGCCGACCGATACGCCTTGCAGCATGTCGTCACGGTAGGACCATGCGTGACTGCCTGCGCTATCGCAGCCGACTGCGAGATCGGCGATCAGCCCGACGGACATGCCGGCATCGCGCGCCGCATGCTGCGCGTGCGACAAGCCCTTGGCGGCGAGCCATTGCAGAAACAGATGGAAATCGACCTCGTGACGATGGGCCTCGGCGAAGGCTTCGACTTCCGGGCTGCGCGGATCGCGCAACGCCTCGGGCCAGTTACGCCAATGTCCATTGCCGCCTTCCTGCGACAACTGCGCTGCCTGCAGTGCTTCGAAGCGTGCGTGATCTTCGAGCGCGCGTCCGGCGCGTTCGCAGAAGCCGTGAAATTCCAGCGCGCGCGCCGTGTTCTGCGCGCGATCGTTCGCGCAGAATTGCTCGTACAGCGCGCGCAAGACCTTCAGTTTCAACACTACCGCGTTCGGCCAGTCGATCAACGGCAAGTCTTCGAGTTTCGACCAGGTGTCGGTGGCCTGTGCGGCTTCGAGCGCGGCGTGGACCGCATTCGCGCCGAACACGGCGGCGGCGTCGATATGCGTGACGTTCAACCACAAACGCGACGACGGCGAGTACGGACTGAAGCGGTTCGGCTCCGCGCTGAACATGGCGTGAGTCGGGCTGACGGCGAGCGCGTGCGCGCCACGCTTCGCGCTTTCAACGGCGATCTGCGCCAGCGCGGAATAATCGCCGATGCCGCCGTCGCCGATCCGGCGCAAGCCGTACAACTGCGCCGCGATGCCCCACAGCGGCGGCGCGGGCGTGTCGTCGCCGGCGTCTTGATCGTGCAGCGTGCGCCAGGCGTCGGCGACGGTGTAGCAGCGCGGCGGCGCGACGGCGAGCGTCACCCGTTGCTCGTTGATCACGAGCGTGTGATAGCCAGGTTCGTCGATCGGTGCAAGCAAAGCTTCCTCGCCTTTGGGCGCCGTGAACCGGCCGTCGATGATGGAGCCGCTTTCGAGTTCGATCCGATAATGGCTGCCCGACTTGATCGCTGCGGCGGGCAGGGCGATGCCGCGCCCGACTTCCGCGGTCATCAATGGCGGGAGTTTGCGGCCCGAAAGTTCGGCCTCCAGAGCAGCCGAACTCTGGCGGATTTGCGTAGCGTTGCCGCACGGCAAACCCATCCGCTCGAGCAGCACGGCGAGCGTGGTCTCGGGCACATGTTGCGTCGTATGGTGCGCGTCCTGCCACTCCACCTCGAAGCCGGCGCGCGAGGCGAGAGTGACGACAGTGTCGTGATGGCGTCGGGTTGTCACGCGTGGCGCTCCTGTTGACCCGCAATGCGCGCGTCGTGGTGGATCGCATAGTCGCTGACGTCGCCCGTCAGCCATGCGACGAACGCGTATGCAGGCAAGACCTTGACATCGACCTGTTCGCGCACGCGCGGCGGCGTTTCGAAAATGACCTTGCCGGCTGGACTTTCGGCCAACGCGACATTCTCTTTCGAGAGGTTCAGCGCAATCGACAACGTCTCGCCGTCGGCGAGTTTCCAGCGAGCGACGAGCGCATTGGCATCGCCGCCGTTCGCGGCGGTCAGCACGGTCACGCCGCACGCCTTGCTGTGTTTCAGACGCGGTGTGATCAATTTGGCCCGCACCGCCAGCGCGGATTTGTAGAAATGCATCCAGTCGAGCCGGTCTCTCGTTTCGTCGTCGCTGTACTGTGGCGCTTCATCCGGCGCGGGCGGCGACGATGCCGCGAACGTCTTCACGTCGTTCGGGTCGGGAATCTGGGCGCGCCGCTTCTCGTCGCTGAACGACGAAAAGCGCGCGAATTCACGGCGCCTTCCTTCGCGGACCGCGTCGGCGAGTTCGCCGGTGTAGTCGGTGAAAAACAGGAAGGGTCGCGTCGAGCCGTATTCCTCGTCCATGAATAGCAGCGGGATTTGCGGCGACAGCAGGAGCAGGGCGGTGGCGGCGCGCAACGCTTCGTCCGAGGTCAGTTTGCGCAAGCGCTCGCCGAACGCGCGGTTGCCGATCTGATCGTGGTTCTGCAGGAACATCACGAAAGACGTGGGCGGTAAATGTCCGCTCGCTTCGCCGCGCGGCTTGCCGTCATGAATCGGCGACGCGTCGCCCTGATAGGCAAAGCCTTCCGACAGTACGCGCGCGAGGCGGCGGATAGGCTGGTCCTCATACGCGTGGTAGTAGCCTTCCGTTTCGGCGGTCAGCAGAACGTGCAAGGTGTTGTGCGCGTCGTCGTTCCATTGCGCGTCGAAATGCGTTTCCAGCAGGCTCGCGCTGTTGTGCTCATTTTCCAGCACCAGATGCACATGCCGGCCGTGCTGCACTTTGGCGCGGATATGATCGGACAATTCGCGCAGCCACGCATGATTGTCGATGGCGTGCACCGCATCGAAACGCAAACCGTCGATGCGATATTCGTTGATCCAGTACACGGCGTTATCCGTGAAAAAATCGCTCACTTCACTGCGCTCGAAATCGATCGCCGGGCCCCACGGCGTGTGTGTGCCTTCGCGGAAAAACGAGCGGGCGTACTGGTGCAGATAATTGCCGTCCGGTCCGAAGTGGTTGTAGACCACGTCGAGGAACACCATCAGGCCGAGGCCGTGTGCCGTGTCTATCAGCGCTTTCAACTCTTCCGGGCGGCCGTAGGCGGAATCAGGCGCATACGGCAGCACGCCGTCATAGCCCCAATTGTGCTTGCCGGGAAAGTCGTTCAGCGGCATCAGTTCGATGGCGGTGACACCGAGCGCGGCGAGCGCAGGCAGGCGCTTCTGCACGCCCGCATAGCCGCCCATGGCGCCAACGTGCAACTCGTACAGCACCGTTTCTTCCCAAGGGCGGCCGTGCCAGCCCGTCTGTTCCCACCGGTACGCGCGTGGATCGATGACTTCGCTCGGTCCATGCACGTCTTGCGGCTGAAAGCGCGATGCCGGATCGGGCACCGCATCTTCGCCGTCAAGCCGGAAGCGGTACAGCGTGCCCGCGCCGCTATCGACGCTTGCTTCGAACCAGCCATTGCCGGCGGGTGTCATGTCATGCGTGCCTTGAGCGGGTCCGTTCTCGATTTCCACCTGAACCTGCTTGCAGGAAGGCGCCCAGAAACGAAACCGCGTGCGCGGCTTCGTGCCCGCCGCGCCGATGAGTTGCGCGCCGAAAGGCAGACAATGCGCGTGATGATGCGCGTGGGGATCAATCGGACTTTCGGACATGATTCGTCACCATTCAGTTTTACTTTCGAGCCGCGTTGTGACGCGTCGATCGCGCCGCGATACCCGACGCACCATGAAGCGGCCGCCCTGCATGTTGCCGTGCCTCGCCGTGCTTCGCCGCCGCTGCCGCCTAAGTGGTCGGCGACGGATCGTTACTGGGCGGATGCGCACCCGGATCGGGCGGAAGCGCCGTGAGGAGCCGCGGCCCGTGTTGCGGGCCGGGTTTCCAGCCTGCCTGCCAGTCGGCTTCGCCCACCGGCTGCGCGGCCAGCATCACGAGGCTATGCGCGGCCACTTCGACCTCTGAAACCGCCAGCCGATGCGGCGCGCTCTCCGGTTCAGCAGTGTCTAACAGCACGTGCCATTCCAGATGCGGTGCGGGCGGCGTAAACCGCAGTGTTTTCTCGTTGGCGTTGAGCATCATCAACAATACTTCTGTTTCGCCGTTTAAGCCTGGCCCTGCGCGACGCAGTGTGAACGCGCGGCCTTCGGGGTCCTGCCAGGCTTCGATGGTGAGCGGATCGCCGCGTTCGTCGAACCAGCCCACATCGAACAGGCCCGGCAGCACTTCACGATCGCCGAACAGAAAACGCGTTTCACGCAGCAGCGGATGGTGCTTGCGCAGCGCGATCACGCGCGCGACGAACGCGCTCATCTGGCGTCCGTCCGGCGACTCCGCGCGTTCCCAGTCGAGCCACGATATTTCGTTGTCCTGGCAGTACGCATTGTTGTTGCCGTTCTGCGTGCGCAGCGATTCGTCGCCGGCCAGCACCATTGGCGTGCCGAGCGCCATCAACAGCGTGGCGATCAGCGAACGGGCCACGCGTTTGCGGGTAGCGAGAATCGCCGGGTCGTCACTCGGGCCCTCGGCACCCCAATTGCGGCTGCAATTCTCGTTGTGGCCGTCGTTGTTGTCTTCGCGATTGGCTTCGTTGTGCTTCTGCTCGTAAGCGGTGACGTCGGCTAACGTAAATCCGTCATGCGACGTGACAAAATTGACCGACGCCCACGGCTTCCTGAAGCGTCGGTTGAACAGATCGGCCGAGCCGGTCAGACGCGCGGCGAGATCGGGCCGCAAGCCGGCGTCGCCGCGCCAGAAACGGCGCACGGTGTCGCGGAACCGATCGTTCCATTCGCCGAAGCCCGGCGGATGATTACCCAGCTGATAACCACCCGGCCCGATATCCCACGGCTCCGAAATCAGCTTGCGTTGCGACAGGATCGGGTCCTGGCGCAACGCGTCGAAGAAGCCGGAGCCTGGATCGAAGCCGTGTTGCTCGCGGCCGAGCGTCACGCCGAGATCGAAACGGAAGCCGTCGATATTGAATGCCGTCGACCAGTAGCGCAGCGAATCCATCACCATTTGCAGCACACGCGGATGCGGCAGGTTCACGGTATTGCCGCAACCGGTGTCGTTAATATGGTGACGTTCGTCGCCGGGAATCAACCGGTAGTAGCTGGCGTTATCGAGCCCGCGCCACGACACGGTCGGGCCCATCTCGTTGCCTTCGCAGGTGTGGTTGTAGACCACATCGAGAATGACCTCGATGCCGGCCGCGTGCAACTGGCGCACGGCAATGCGCATTTCGTCGAGCCGGTGCGTGCTGAGGTAAGACGGTTCCGGCGCGAAAAACGCCGCCGTGTTGTAACCCCAGTAGTTGCGCAGGCCGCGCTCCACCAGAAAGCGGTCGTTGAGAAACGCATGCACGGGCAGTAACTCGACCGCGGTCACGCCGAGTTTCAGCAGATGGTCGATGAACTCCGGCGAAGCCAGCGCCGCGAACGTGCCGCGTTCGTGCTGGCGTAAATCCGCACGCAACATGGACGCACCACGCACATGCGTCTCGTAGACGATGGTTTCACCCCAAGGCACATTCGGGCGCTTGTCGTGCGACCAGTCGAATGCCTCGTCGATCACCACGCACTTTGGCATGGCCGGCGCCGAGTCGCGCCGGTCGATGGAAAGGTCCGCGCGATTCGAATGCACCCGGTAGCCGAACAGCGCATCCGACCAGCGAAACTGTCCCACCAGCTTGCGCGCGTACGGATCGAGCAGCAGCTTGTGCGGATTGAAGCGATGCCCATGTTGCGGCTGATACGGCCCGTGCGCGCGAAACCCGTAAGCGGTGCCCGGATGCGCGTTAGGCAGATAGCCGTGCCAGACTTCGTCGGTGCATTCGGGCAGCGTGTAACGGCGGATTTCCTTGCGGCCAGTGGGATCAAACAAACAAAGCTCGATTTTTTGCGCGTTCGCGGAGAACACCGCAAAGTTGACGCCGAGGCCATCCCAACTGGCGCCGAGCGGATAGGGCGAGCCGGGCAGAAGCCGGTCGGGCATTGCATGCGACATGATTCCCCTTCCTGTTCTGATTGTTGAACGCTATCGTGGGTCTTCATGCAACGAGCGCGCGGCGCGAAATGTCGCACGCCGCGCGCTCGCCTTACAGCACCTGCGTCAATCCGCGCGCAATACGATCGTCGCGAGCGGCGGCAGCGTCAGTGCGGCGGAATGCGGCCAGCCGTGGCTCGATTGCGGATCGGTGTGGATCAGTCCGCCGTTGCCCATATTCGAGCCGCCGTACACGCCGGCGTCCGTATTGAGCACTTCTGTCCAGCGCCCGGCGCGCGGCATGCCGATCCGGTAACCGACTCGCGGCACAGGCGTCATGTTGCAGACTACGACGAGTTCGCGGCCGGCGCCATCGGTGCGGCGATAGGCGAAGACGCTGTTGCCGCTGTCGTCGCCGATTAGCCATTCGAAGCCGCCGGGTTCGCAGTCGAGCAGATACAACGCGGGCTCGTCGCTATACAGACGATTCAGGTCGCGCACCAGCTTCTGCAGGCCGTGGTGGTTCGCATCGTCGAGCAGATGCCAATGCGGCGACGTATCGTGGTCGAATTCCGCCATCTGGCCGAATTCGCCGCCCATGAACAGCAGCTTCTTGCCCGGATGCGTCCACATGAAACCGAAATACGCGCGCAGGTTGGCGAACTTTTGCCACCTGTCTCCCGGCATCTTGCCGAGCAACGAGCCTTTGCCGTGCACCACTTCGTCGTGTGACAGCGGCAACACGAAGCGCTCCGAATACGCGTACACCATCCCGAACGTCATGTTGTGGTGATGGTATTGGCGGTAGACCGGGTCTTCTTCCATGTAGTGCAGCGTGTCGTGCATCCAGCCCATGTTCCACTTGAACTGGAAACCGAGGCCGCCGTCTTCGACACGAGCCGTCACGCCAGGCCATGCAGTCGATTCCTCGGCGATCGTGATCGCGCCCGGCACGCCAGGCACATAGCCGACTTCGTGATTCAGGCGCTTCAGGAACGCAATCGATTCGAGGTTCTCGCGGCCGCCGTAAATGTTCGGCACCCACTGGTCAGCGGCGCGCGAATAGTCGCGGTACAGCATCGACGCCACCGCATCGACGCGCAAACCGTCGACGTGATAGCGCTTGAGCCACGCGAGCCCGGAGGCGATCAGGAACGCGCTCACCTCGTTGCGGCCGAGGTTGTAGATCATCGTGTTCCAGTCCTGGTGATAGCCTTCGCGCGGGTCGGCGTGCTCGTAGAGCGGCGTGCCGTCGAAATCGACGAGACCATGCGCGTCGTTCGGAAAATGCGCGGGCACCCAGTCGAGAATCACGCCGAGTCCGGCTTCGTGCGCCTTGTCGACGAAGCGCGCGAACTGTTCGGGTTTGCCGAAGCGCGCAGACGGCGCGAATTGCCCGAGCGGCTGGTAGCCCCACGATCCGCCGAACGGATGCTCGGCAATCGGCATGAACTCCACGTGCGTGAAGCCCATGCTTTTCACGTACGGAATCATCCGCTCCGCGAGTTCGTCCCAATCGAGTCCGCGCTGACCTTCTTCCGCGACGCGCAACCAGGATTCGGCGTGTGCTTCGTAGATCGAAATCGGCGAGCGCGGAGTCTGCTTGTCGGCGCGCGATTGAATCCACTCGTGGTCGGTCCACGGAAACTGCTCGACCTCGTCGACGTGCGCCACGACGGAAGCAGTGCCCGGCGGCTTCTCCGTTTGCATCGCGCACGGGTCGGCCTTGAGAGGTAGCGGGTGACCGTCGCGCGACAGCAGTTCGTATTTGTAGCGCGTGCCGGGACCGACACGCGGCACGAACAATTCCCACACGCCGGCCTGGTGCCGCAGCCGCATCGGATGCCGGCGGCCGTCCCATGCATTGAAGTCGCCCACCACCGAGGCGCGCCGCGCGTTCGGCGCCCACACTGCGAAGCGCACACCCGGCACGCCGTCCACTTCCATCGGACGGGCGCCGAGGCATTCGAGCACCGCGTAGGGATCACCGCCGGCGAGGCGCCCCAGCGGCTCGTCGCCGAGAACGGGACCGAACGAATACGTGTCCTCGATTTCCTGCACCACGCCATGCCAGTCGATCCGCAAACGGTACGGCGCCGCGGACGTGACGCGGCCGGCAAAGAGCCCCGGCCGCAACTGTTCGAGCTCGCCGAGCAGCGCGCCATCGGCGCGCGAAATTACGCTGACGTGCGCGGCGTTGGGCAACAGCGCGCGCACCACCGGACCCGCGTCCGTGTGATGCAACCCGAGCTGCGAGAAAGGATCGGGGTGGCGCGCTTCGACGAGCGCGTCGATATCGAGCGGTTGGAGGCCCGCGGCCGGATCGTGCTCACTCATAGTCGCCCTCGGCCGGATTAGGCGGTGTGGCGGCGCCTGGCGCCTGGGTTGAGGAATCGTGTGCCTGCGTGCCAGTATCGCCGAGCAGGCGGCTGGTGAGCGCGGCGAGGCCGCGCACGGGCAAGCTGAGCCACGTCGGGCGGTTGGCCGCTTCGTAACGGATTTCGTAGGCGGCCTTTTCGATCAGGAACAGATCGAGCAAGGCCTGTTCGGCTTCGGGCGCGACGAGCGGCGTCGGCGCCTCCGCGGCAGCCGTGCGGTACTCGCTGAGGAACGTTTCGGCGGCATGCATGCGGAAACGTTCGAACAACGCCCGCTTGCGGTCGGCGGTCTGTTGCGGCGCGGCTTCCGTGGTGGATTGCGCCGCTGCGCTCGCATACGACAGCGAGCGCAGCAGACCGGCCACGTCGCGTAGCGGGCTCGACTTCTGACGACGCTCTTCGAGCGTGCGTGCCGGCTCGCCTTCGAAGTCGATCAGATAAGCGTCGCCCTGCGCGACCAGCACCTGGCCGAGATGGAAGTCGCCGTGAATACGAATGCGCAGCGCGCCGGCGTTGGCGGAAACGAGCGAACCGATGGCGGCAACCAACGCAGCGCGGCGGTCGATCAGGCTTTGCGCCAGCGCCTTGGTTTCGGGATCGCTCATCTGCTCGATGCGCGGCGCGAGCAGATCCAGCGCGCTGGCGAGCATTGCCTGCGTGCCGTCGATCCACGCCTTCACCTGCTCCGCGCTAGCCGATTCCGGCGCGAACGCCGGGTCGTCCGTCGGCGAGGCAAGCGCCACGTGCAGTTCGCCGAGCCGCCTGCCGATAATGCCGGCCAACGCGCTGTAGCCCTCCATCAGGATCGATTCATTGGCACGGTCCGGCGCCGACTGCGCTTCGGTATCGACGGCGATGGCGAGTTCGTCCACCGAGCGGCGCAGATAGTCGAGCGACCAGTTCCACGCGTCGCCCTGATTGTCGATGAAGCCTTGCAGAATACAGAGCGTGTGCGGCACGCCTTCCGGATCGACGCGCACCACTTCTCCATACAGCGGCGCGGTGTTCGCGTAGCCCAATTGCGTCAGGTAGCGGCTGATCTCGGCTTCGGGATGGACGCCGCTGACGAGACGGCGCACCAGTTTCAGCACGGCGGCATCGGCGATGATCAGCGAACTGTTGCTTTGCTCCGCCGCGAGCCAGCGAATCTCCGGCCGCTCGCCCAGCCCTTCGAGTTCGGCGAAACGTTCGGTCGGCAGGAATCTGATCTCGCTCTTCTGCACGGTCGGCACGACGGCGCGCTCGCGCAGCTTGCGCATCACGCCATGCGCGAAGATCGGCAACGCAAACGCGTCCGTCAGATGCCCGACATTGCGGCCTCGCCGCACGCGCGCAAGCGCCAACTGCATGAACAGCGGGAAAGTCGTTTCGCCGCCCCATGTGATCGCGATCGGCACGACGTAGCGCTCGGTGTGATTGCCCACGTCCGCTTCGATCTCGGTGAAGGCGAAGCCGCCGTTCGGGATCGTGGTCAATGCCGCCAGCCGCACGGCATGCATTTTCTGATCCTTCGACGCAAACCAGCGGCGTCGGCTCAGCCACGAAGGCAACACTTCCGATTCGAGCAGGCGCACGTTCTCCGGCGTCGGGCCAACCTGGCCTTCGCGAATCACGATCGTGACGAATTCCGGCAGCGGTTCCGAATGCGCCTGAGCCCACGTCGGACGCTGGCCGCCGGGGCACAGCATGAACCACAGGAAGCCATACGGCGGGAACGTCAGCAGATAGGTCAACTGGCCGATCGCCGGGAACACGGAATCCGCGGTCATTTCGATCGGCACCGAACCGTTGAACTCGGACAGATCGAGTTCGACCGCTTGCGGTGCGCGCGACAGATTCGCCACGCACAGAATGGGCGGCTCACCCGGCATCTCACGCAGATACGCGAGAATCTTGCGGTTTTCCGGCTTCAGGAAACGGATCGTGCCGCGCCCGAAAGTCTGTTTCGCGCGGCGCGTGGCGAGCATGCGCCGGGTCCAGTTCAGCAGCGAATGCGGGTCGCGGCTTTGCGCTTCCACGTTGACCGCGTCGAAACCGTACAGCGAGCCCATGACCGGCGGCAGCACCAGTTGCTCAGGGTCGGCGCGCGAGAAGCCGCCGTTGCGATCCGACGACCACTGCATCGGCGTACGCACGCCGTCGCGGTCGCCGAGGTGGATGTTATCGCCCATGCCGAGTTCGTCGCCGTAATAGATCACGGGTGTGCCGGGCATGGAAAGCAGCAGCGAATTGATCAGCTCGATGCGGCGGCGGTCGCGCTCCATCAGCGGCGCGAGACGGCGTCGAATGCCGAGATTCAGCCGCGCGCGGCGATCGCTCGCGTACGTATTCCACAGATAGTCGCGCTCGGAATCCGTGACCATTTCCAGCGTCAGTTCGTCGTGATTGCGCAGGAAAATCGCCCACTGGTTCGTGGCGGCAAGGTCCGGCGTTTGCCGCATGATGTCGGTAATCGGGAAACGGTCCTCGCTCGCAATCGACATGTAGATGCGCGGCATCAGCGGGAAGTGGAACGCCATGTGGCATTCGTCTTCGTCGCCGAAATATTCCTTCACGTCTTCCGGCCACTGGTTGGCTTCGGCGAGCAGCATCCGGTTCGGATACTCGGCGTCGATGGTGGCGCGGATCTTTTTGAGCACCGCGTGCGTTTCCGGCAGGTTCTCGTTGTTCGTGCCTTCACGTTCAACCAGATACGGCACTGCGTCCAGCCGCAACCCGTCGATACCCATATCGAGCCAGAAGCGCATGACCTGCAGCACTTCCTTCAGCACGGCCGGATTGTCGAAGTTCAGATCGGGCTGATGCGAGTAGAAACGGTGCCAGTAATACGCGCCCGCTACCGGATCGTGCGTCCAGTTGGACGGCTCCGAGTCGATGAAGATGATCCGCGTTTCCTGGTACTTCTGATCGGTATTCGACCATACGTAATAGTTGCGATGGTTCGAACCGGGCTTCGCGCGGCGCGCGCGCTGAAACCACGGGTGCTGGTCCGACGTGTGGTTGATCACCAGTTCGGTGATCACGCGAATGCCGCGTGCGTGCGCTTCCTGAATGAAGCGCTTCACATCGGCGATCTGACCGTAGTCGGGGTGCACATTGCGGTAATCGGCGATGTCGTAGCCATCGTCGCGCCGTGGCGACGGATAAAACGGCAACAACCAGATTGCATTCACGCCGAGTTCGGCAATGTAATCGAGCTTCGCAATCAGGCCGGGGAAGTCGCCGACGCCGTCGTTATTCGCGTCGAAGAACGACTTGATGTGTACCTGATAGATGATCGCGTCTTTGTACCAGAGCGGATCGTCGCTCAACGCCGCAGGTTTGCCGCGCCGATTCGTGCGCGGCCTGGCCGTGTTGCCAGGGGCGTTGCCCACGGGTGACTGTGTGGTGGTTTGAGCTGGATCGTCACGCTTCATGTCGCACCTTCCGTTGGGGTTGGGTTGCCAGCGTCTGCGTGATGAACGCTGTCGGAGTCGCTGTCGGCTTCATCCGGCCGTTCGGCGGGCAGGCCGCCGAGCGGCGCGATGCGCCAGATCGAGAACGGCTGGCCCGACCCGAGCTGGACGTGCTGCCAACGGCCGTGCCATTCGAAGCGCGCGCCGGTCATCTGGTCGGTGACTTCCAGCGGGCCATGATCGTGCAGATTCCATTTCTGGAAAGTCTCCCACGACAATTCGATATCCGCGCCCTGTTCGTTGAACGGGTCGAGATTGATCGCGACGAGAATCACGTTGTCGCGTGATTCGGTGGCCTTCTCGAATAACAAAACGTTGTCGTTATGCGCGGGCAGGAATGTCAGGCCGAGATGCGTTTGCAATGCCGGGTTCGCACGGCGAATCCGGTTCAGCGCAGTGATCTCGGGAACGATGTTGCCGGGCCGGTTCCAGTCCCACGCGCGTAGCTGGTACTTCTCGGAGTCGAGATATTCCTCGCTGTTCGGCAGAGCAGCGGCTTCGCACAACTCGAAACCGCTATACACGCCCCACAACCCGGCTAGCGTCGAGGCGAGCGCGGCGCGAATCAGAAACCCCGTGCGGCCCTGCGATTGCAGATGCCGCGGGTTGATATCCGGCGTATTGACAAAGAAGTTCGGCCGGTACGAATCACGCGCGCCGGTTTGCGTGAGTTCGGTCATGTACTCGATGAAATCGCGCTTCGATTCCCGCCACGTGAAGTACGTGTACGACTGCGAGAAGCCGATCTTGCCGAGCCGGTTCATCATGCGCGGCCGTGTGAACGCTTCGGCAAGGAAGATGGTGTCCGGATAGCGCGCGCGCACATCGCCAATCACCCATTCCCAGAACGGCAGCGGTTTGGTGTGAGGGTTGTCGATGCGGAAGATATGCACGCCCGCTTCGATCCAGAACAGGAACACGTCGCGCAGCGCGAGCCATAAATCCGGCTTGGCGTCGTGCGCATAGAAGTCGGGGTTGACGATGTCCTGATACTTCTTCGGCGGATTTTCCGCGTAGCGCAGCGTGCCGTCGGGGCGCCACGCGAACCACGTTGGATGCTCCTTGAGCCACGGGTGATCCGGCGAGCACTGCACTGCGAAGTCGAGCGCGATTTCGAGGCCGTGCTCATGCGCAGCGGCGAGCATCGCCTTGAAGTCGTCGAGCGTGCCCAACTGCGGATGCACGGCGGTGTGGCCGCCTTCGACTCCGCCTATCGCATACGGGCTGCCGACATCGCCGGGCTGCGCGGTCAGCGTGTTGTTACGGCCTTTGCGATTGGCCACGCCGATCGGGTGGATCGGCGGGAAATACAGCACGTCGAAACCCATGTCGCGAATGCGCGGCAGTTTCTTCGTCACGTCGGCGAAGGTGCCGTGGCGCGATTCGTCGTCGCTCATCGAGCGCGGGAAGATCTCGTACCAGCTCGCGAAGCGCGCTGCGGTGCGGTCTGCGTCGATCTTGTAGATGACCGGATCGCGGCTCAGGAACGGCCGGTGGCGCGCAGCGGTCATCGCCCTCGCCGTGGTCGGCGCGAGCAGCAGCGCGAGCTTCGTTTCAGCGTCGGCTTTGGTGAACTCCTTGACGATATGTTCGAGCGGCGCGGTAAGCGCGCCTTCCGAGGTTTCCACTTCTGCAAGCACGAGCGCGAACAGATGCGCGGCTTCGTCGAGTTCGAGTTCGACGGTTTGCCCCGCCTTCAGCTTCTTCTGAATATGTTCGACCAGTGAAGCGAAGTCGTCGCGCCACGCGATCACGGTGAACTCGTGGCGGCCCATGCGGTCGAGCGGAATGCGCGCTTTCCAGATGTCGAGCCCGGCGGGTTGAGCCGGCGTCATCAGCACTTCATGCCACGCGGTTTCGTCGGCGGCGCGCCAGATCACGGCGGCGGCAATCTTGTCGTGACCTTCGGCGAAAATCGCGGCGGTGATTTCGGCGCGTTCACCCACGGTGCGCTTGGCCGCGAAGCGGCCGTTATCGACCGAAGGCGTCACGCTTTCGATCGCCACGCGCGGCGCGTTGATCGCTTCGACCACGGTCTTGCGGCCGCTGCGCTTGCTGTTCGCTTTGTCGATGGGCGGCGCGAGACGGATCGGTTTCTCCGTGATGGCGCGAAACAGGCGAACCGCGCCGGGTGCGAGCGCGAACGGCGTGAGCGTGGCGGGCGAAGCGCTGGCGGAGGCGTCGAGCGGCACGAAGCGCGTGAAGTTGCCCGGCACGCCCGCGAGGAAGCGCGCAGGATCGACGCGCACCGGCGCGCCGAGGTCGGGATTGATCGCGATCAGGATGGCCTCGTCGGCATCGCGCAGGTCGCGTTGGTCGGCGCGCAACAAGACCGCTGCAGGTACGCCGGGCCCGCTCAGCGGGCGCAATTCGCCGTTGGCGTGCAGCGTATTCGTATCGCGCGCAATGTGGTTCGCGTGCGTGACGTGTTCCGAGAGATCGAATGGTTTGGCCTGAACAGCGAGAGCGAACTGCGAAGCATCGCCGCGCGTTTGCGACATGGGTTCGGTGATGCCGTATTCGAAGCCCATCGGCATCATCCAGCCCGTGCCGATCGAAACCGACGTGTACAGCGCGCGCCGGTAAGCCCGCTCGACGATGGCGGCGTCGTGAGCATCGCCCAACTCGGCGGCGAGGCGGGTGCCATAAGGCGCTTCCGGAAACGCGATCGGTGTGCCAAGGCGCGCGAGCGCAGCGTGTTCTTCGACCATCCAGCTGGAGCGGAAGTCCCACCAGCGCACCGACGAGAACACGCTGTCGAAGCCAGCGCCGTCGAGGCCGGCCAGATCAGCGCGAGCAAGGCCGGGCGTGGCCGCGAGAAAGCGCACGTCGGGATGCTTCGCGCGAACCGCGTCGCCCAACTGCCGCCAAACGCCGCTCGGTACGCGGTGCGGCGAATCAAATCGGAAGCCGCCCACGCCGGCGTCGGCGAGCGCCAGCAACTGCCGGGTCCACCATTCGACCAGCGCGGCGCTGCTGCCGGCGTCGTTGAAGTTGGCATAGGCGACGTTGTCCTCGCGATGCACATGACGCGGGTCGAGCCGCGCCTCTTCAGACTCGAATGCGTGGAACCAGTCGGCATGTTCGGCGTACAGCGCGCCATCGGCGGCCATCCGGTCGATCACCAGATCGACCAGCAAGGTCAGCCCGCTCTGCGCGGCGCCGTTGGCGAGCGTGCGAATCGCCTCGGCGGCGGGCTGTTGGGCCTCGAATACCGGATGAAGACGGTCATGGCTGCCGACCACCTGTCCGTGGCCAGCTCGTCCGGGCTCGAAAAGGCTGCCGATCAGCGCGTGATCGAAGCCCAGTGCGGCTGCATGCGCGAACTGCGCAGGCCATGCATCGAGCGGCCCAACCAGAAGTGAATGAAAAAAGTAAATCCGCGGCGCGTACCCGTTTGGAGATTCCATCGGTCGTTTCCAGATTCGTCCTGCTGCGGTGTGGATGCAATTGGCATGCGATCACAGCGCTCATTGGGCTTCCAGAGCCGGATACCGCGCGATGCAAGAAGCGAGGGCGCGTACTGGTCAATGTAGTGCAAAGATCGTCACGCCGCTGGCCAGTAAGGGGTGCTTTGACGCCAGGCGTCGATTGCACGGGCTGGCCAGATCGATTCGGAAGACGCAGCAAACGCTGTGCCAGTGCGGCTCGGGCGCAGCGAGGGATGGGAGGGCCGGGCGTCCCGCAGTGGGCCTGGCCGGAAGATGCGACGGCAGACGCGAGGCATTGGCGCGAGGCCGCGAACGGCCGCCGCGTGTAAAACGGGCGGGAGGCGCCCGGGATTTACACGCGAAGGGTGAGGGACTGCGCGATTGCCCGCAAAAGGCGGAGTTCTATGCGGCGGAGGCGGCGCGAGGGCGCGCTCGTGCCGGCAGGTTCACGAGCCGAGCAGGCCCGCTGCGATATTCACGCACAACCCGAACACAGCGACGTTGAAGTAAAACGACAGGACCGATTGCGCGAGGGCGGCGCGGCGAACCGAACGCGAGCGCAGCATCACGTCCGACGTCTGCGAGGCCACGGCGATCGTGAACGAGAAATACAGGAAGTCCCAGTAGTCCGGGTGAAGCCCCTTGTCGGGAAACTGCAGCGGCGTCTCCGGGGCATCCGGGTCGTAGTAAAGGCGCGCGTAGTGCTGGGTGAAGATGGTCGGGATCAGGAACCAGGCGCCGAACATCGTCAGTCCGGTCAGCGTGTAGTGCCAGACCGTGGAAGCGCCCGCTGTTCCCTTTGCCGATGCCAATTCCAGCACGATGGCCGCAATACTCGCAATGGTCGCCACGCAGATCACCATGAGCACGACGCCCGCGTTCTCGTCGTCGCGCCGGGCGGATTCGCGCACGCCGCCTTCGTCGGCAAGGGCCATGTAGACCCAGATCATCGCCAGGTAACTCCAGATGGCGGCGTCCCAGCCGACCAGCACGCGAACCATCGGGCGCGTGTGCGCCGGCACGGCCAGCGCCGCGATGATGCCGAGCGCAAGGCCGACCAGCATGCGTGGCCGATTCCGAAGAACTTGTGGAAGATATTTTGTCAGCATGGAATGGCGTGTGAAGGACTCTCGGTTTCGCGGATTCTACCCGGGCTTCGACCTGTATTTGTCGAATGGGCGGGTCACAGGCTATAGTCTTTCGCAACGCGCTTGCGTGCCGCTTTCAATTGAAAGGCGATTGGCAGGCGGCAGTTTTTTGCCCGTTCATGCCATGCAGTGCGCACCGTTTCATACGGATGTCTTCAGCACAACGTAGCTCGGCTCGCATGGGGTTCGTGCGGGCTAACAAGACAGACCGCTTAAGCGGCTTCAGGCCAGGTTTGGGGTAGAAGATCGACGCCACGCGCGAACGGCACACCGCCGGGGCCGTGTGGCAAGTTGAGAACGACTCACCATCTGGAGTCCCCATGACAGATGTTCCCGAGAATAATGATGCGCACCACGAGGTGACGCATCCCGCAGGCTTGTCGTCATCAGCTTCGTTTTCAGCGTCGCGTAGAGCGTGGGTGCTCGGTGCGTGCGCCGCGGCCGCGGCGTTCGCATTTGCCGGCGCCGGCCGCTCACTTTCATGGATCGCCCCGGCATGGGCCGATGCGCCCGCAGGCGCCGGGCTCGATGCCTTCCTCGCGCTCTCGCAGCGCCTCACAGGCCGCACCGGCTTCGACGCCACGCTCGGCAAACGCGTCTATGACGCCCTGGCCAAATCCGACAATCATTTCGACCAGAACGTTGCCGCGCTCAACACATGGCTGCAGGGCCACGGCGGTGTGCCATCAGATACCGTCACACAAGCCTTGCAGGCTGATCAGCCCGCGCTCGCGAAATCCGTCGGCGCGATCATGCGCGCGTGGTATCTCGGCCTCGTGGGCGACACGCCGCATGTGGAAGTGGTCGCTTATGAAAAGGCGCTGATGTTCGAGCCCGTGAAGGACGTACTGACGATTCCGTCTTATTGCCGCGACGTGCCGTTCTACTGGACAAAGAAACCGGTGAATGCCTGAACGTCGTTTCTCTTGCGTGTGCCGCAGCGTTCGATCGAATCGTTCGACGCAGCTCGGGCACGCGCGTACAGCAAGCCAGCATAAAGTGCTCTGCACTGGACCCGCGTGACGCGTTCAAGCGAACTCAGGTCGACACAAAAGAAGAGAGAGGGCAACAATGGCAAACGCAAACTCTGCCGATATCGTCGTGGTCGGTTCGGGCGTGGCAGGCGGACTGGTTGCGCATCAGATGGCGCTGGCCGGCGCGTCGGTGATTCTGCTCGAAGCCGGGCCGCGCATTCCGCGCTGGCAGATCGTCGAGAACTTCCGCAATTCGCCGGTCAAGTCCGACTTCGCGACGCCTTATCCGTCGACGCCTTACGCTCCGCATCCCGAGTACGCCCCCGCCAACCATTATCTGATCCAGAAGGGCGACTATCCGTACAACTCGCAGTATCTCCGGCTGGTAGGCGGCACGACCTGGCACTGGGCGGCCGCGGCATGGCGGCTGTTGCCGTCAGATTTCCAGTTGCGCAAGCTGTACGGCGTGGGGCGCGACTGGCCCTATCCCTATGAAACGTTGGAGCCGTGGTATTCGGCGGCGGAGGTACAACTCGGCGTGTCGGGGCCCGACAATTCGATCGATCTCGGTTCGCCGCGCTCGAAGCCGTATCCGATGAGCCAGCTTCCCCTCTCTTATATGGATCAGCGCTTTAGCGACGTGCTCAATGCGCACGGCTTCAAGGTCGTGCCCGAGCCGGTGGCGCGCAACAGCCGTCCTTACGATGCGCGGCCCACTTGTTGCGGCAACAACAACTGCATGCCGATCTGCCCGATCGCCGCGATGTACAACGGCGTGGTGCATGCGGAGAAGGCCGAACAGGCCGGTGCGAGGCTGGTTCCCGAGGCGGTGGTGTACCGCGTCGAAGCGGACAACAAAGGGCTGATTACAGCGGTTCACTACAAGGACCCGAACGGCAACAGCACGCGCGTGACCGGCAAGCTGTTCGTGCTCGCCGCGAACGGCATCGAAACGCCAAAGCTGATGCTGATGTCCACTTCCGATAAATTCCCGCACGGCGTGGGCAACAGTTCCGATCAGGTGGGTCGCAACCTGATGGATCATCCGGGCACGGGCGTCACGTTTCTTGCCAATGAACCGCTGTGGCCCGGACGCGGGCCGATGGAAATGACCTCGATCGTGAACTTCCGCGACGGCGCGTTCCGCTCCGATTACGCGGCGAAGAAACTGCATCTCTCGAATGGCGTGCCGACCATGGCCGTGACCGCCGCACTGCTGAAGCAGGGCCTTACCGGCGCCGAGCTCGACCGGCAGATTCGCGACCGTGCGTCGCGCACGCTGAGTATCAACAGCTTCCATGAGCATCTGGCGGAGCCGCAGAACCGCGTGCTGCCTTCGGCGGATCACAAGGATTCGCTCGGCATCCCGCAGCCGGAGATCTATTACTCGATCAATGACTACGTGAAGAAAAGCGCAGCCAATACGCACGAACTGTACGGGCAGATCGCCGCGCTGTTCGGCGGCGTCGAGGTCTCGTTCGACGACACCTTCGCTCCCAACAATCACATCATGGGCACGACGATCATGGGCAGCGATCCGGCGAATTCGGTCGTGGATGCGGACTGCCGCACGCACGATCACTCCAATCTGTTCATTGCCAGCAGCGGCGTGATGCCGAGCGCGGCATCGGTGAATTGCACGCTGACGATCGCGGCCTTGTCGCTGAAACTGGCCGACAAGCTCAAGCGTGAAATCTGAGCCTGAACGGAGCACCACAATGAAGAAGAACACCTCTCGCGTGCAGCCGGTTGATGCGCTTGTGCGGAACGCCCGGCGCCGTCACTTCGGGGTCGCGACGCTCGCAGCGATCTTTTCGCTGTTCGCGCTCTATGTCGCCTGGTATGAGGCACACGGCCCCAAGGTGCAACGCAACGACGAGTTGCCTATTGCGCAGGCCCGCGCGGATGACGCCTCGCAGTCGGCCAATGGCGAGGTCGTCCCGGCTGAGGTGGCCGGCGGCAATCTGGTCAAGCGCGGCGAGTACCTCGCGCGCGCCGGCGATTGCGCGGCCTGCCACACGGCGGACAAAGCGCGGCCGTTCGCGGGCGGCCTGCCGATCAACACGCCGTTCGGCACGATCGTGACGCCGAACATCACGCCCGATCCGGACACCGGCATCGGCCAATGGAGCGACGTCGATTTTCTGCGAGCCATGCATGAAGGCATCGGCAGAAGTGGCCAACGCTTGTATCCGGCCTTCCCGTACGCGGAGTACACCAAGGTCACGGATCAGGACGTGCTGGCCATTCGCGCGTATCTGAATACGCTCACGCCGATCCACTATTCGCCGCCGGGCAACAGCCTGACATTCCCATTCAATCAGCGCTGATTGATGGTGTTCTGGAATCTGTTCAATTTCACCGAAGGCCGCTTCGTTCCCGATCCGAAGCAAAGCGCGCAATGGAATCGCGGCGCTTACCTGGTGCAAGGACTCGCCCATTGCGAGGAATGCCATACGCCGCGCAACGTCACGCAGGGTTTGAAGTCGAGCTCACGTCTTTCGGGTGCCGTGCAGGCCGGCTGGCACGCGTACAACATCACGTCTGACAAGACGAGCGGCGTGGGCAACTGGAGCGACGACGAGCTGGTGTCGTATCTATCGACCGGCGCGGCGCCGGGCCGTGCGAACGCGGCCGGCCCAATGGCCGAAGTGGTGGCCGACAGCACACAATATCTGACGCGCGAAGATCTCGGCTCGATCGTCGCGTATCTGCGCGCCGTGCCGCCGATCAACGGTGGCGAATCGCGCCCGCGCGACCAGTGGGGCAATCCCGCCGACGACGTGACGGCACTGCGCGGCACTGCCATTCATGCCGTGAACGGCGCGCAATTGTTCGTGGCGAACTGCGCGAGCTGCCATAGCTGGACGGGGCAGGGTGTGGGCGCGAGCGCGCCCGGGGCGTATCCGTCGCTGATCCATAACTCGGCGGTGGGCGCGAGCGACGCCAACAATCTGGCGCTGGTGATCCTGCGCGGCGTCAGTCGTACGACGAAACAGGCGGACGTGTTGATGCCGGCATTCGGCACCCAGCTCAGCGACGATCAGGTGGCCGCCATTACGAACTACGTGACCAGACAGTTCGGCAATCCGCAGTCGACCGTGACGGCCGATCAGGTCACCAAACTGCGCACTCAGCAATAGTGACCGCGTTAGGTGTGTATTTCCGGTAAGGGCTGCCGGAAAAATGCCAGTTTTGCGTCGATTTGCGTCGTTTCAGCTCGCTGCGGCGCTAGGATACGATGGGCAGCGCGCATACGCGTCCCGGATGCCGCATTATCATGGACCCATGGCTTCCGTACTCGTCAATTCCGTTGAACATCATCCGGCCAACCGGAGCGGTCGCGACTTCGTGGTCGGCGACCTGCATGGTTGCGTCGATGCATTGCGCTATCTGCTGCGCGTGATTACGTTCGACCCGGCGCGCGACCGGCTCTTTTCGGTCGGCGATCTGGTGGATCGCGGCGAGCATTCCGAACTCGCTCTGGCTCTGCTCGACAAGCCGTGGTTTTTCGCCGTGCTCGGCAACCATGAAGACATGCTGTGCGCCGTCGCCGATGGACGCTTGCGGCGTCAGTCGTGGTATGGGATCGGGGGCCTATGGGCGGCGCAACTTTCCGACGAACGCCTGCAACACTACGCCGAAATCCTGCGCGGGTTGCCGCTTGCGCGCGTGATCGGCAGTGGCAAGGAGCGCTTCAACGTGCTGCATGGGGAATTCTTCGGCACGGATGCCGAGCTCGATGCGGGGAATTTCTCCGCCGAAACCCGCCAGCAATTGCTGTGGGGACGCGAACTGGCATTGGGCAATGGCGATCCGCAGCGGCAGCGCGGTCTCTCGCTGACCTACTGCGGCCACACGCCGATGCGTGACATCAAGCAGGTCGGCTCGCAGGTGTTTATCGACACTGGCGCGTTCGGCCCGGAAGGCAAGCTCACGATCGTGGAGCCGCTGGCGCTGCGGCGCTGGTCGATCTCGGTCGAAGAGGCTCGCGCGGAAGGGGCGGCAGCGCTGGCGCTGCCTTGACACTGCCTTGACGGCTTGCGCCCGCGTGCGGGCTTGTCAGCCTAGCCCACCTGGTTGAGTTCGAAAACCATATCCACCTCGTTGCCGTTCCAGTTGTATTCCAGATACGCAGCGTGATGACAGTCGCGCAGGAGCGTGGTTTTGAACGCGGCGAGGCATTCGCCTTCGTCGTCCCGCACCGATGGATACACGATACCCGGCGCACCCGCCTCGCGGACCGCCCGGCCGAGGGATTGTCCGGCCAGATAATCATCCGGCGACAGCACCGCGGGATCCATCGACTTGTCGGCGCGAATGTCCACCACGTTGCCTAGCGCGACGACGGTATAGAGGCGCATCTGCTGGCGCATGGGCGGTTCGGCCGTTGCTTCCAGAAATTTCCCCGTGTGATAGCGCGTTTCCGCGATCGCGGTGGCGCGTGAACGGGCGCAATAAAACACGCCATAGGTGCCGTCGGAGAAGCGGCTGCCGAGCGGGTTCAAATGGGTCAGCGCGGCCATGATCGGCCCATAGCCCGGTCCGAAGCGACGCTCTTCGCGCGGCACCAGATCGAGTTCGCCGACTTCGGTGCGCAGACGGTCGTTGGTCATGGCTTCGAGCGCGTAGAGCGCGTCGAAGTCTTCCGGCGAGGCAACCCGGTCGAACAGATTGACGGCCGGAAAGCGCGTCGGAATCACGCGATACGCGGGCGACCAATCGAGCGGCGTGGTACGCCAGCGGTCCTGCCAATGCGGTTGTGTCACGCCCAGCCGCCTCGCATTGCGTCGAGATACTGGCGCACGGCCACGAGGTCGCTAATGTTGCCCGCCAGCATGCGGTCCAGCGCGCGGCGGCCGCCGAACGGCGGCGCGCTGTTGGGACGTTTGATCCAGGTGTCGGCGATGCTGGCCTGCGGCAGCAGGATTTGCAGCGCCTTATAGATACCGAGCAGCAGCGACAGGCGTTCGAGCGTGTCGCGCCCGAGGCGGGCCGTTTCGGGCGCTGCCTTCCATTTGAAATAAGTCGAGCGGCCCGGCGAGCCTAGCAGCACGATCTGCTCTTCCGCGCTCAAGTCCCAGTCGCGGGCGATGTTGAAGAACGCGCGCAGCCCTGCCGCGGACATTTCCGTTAGCGTGGGTGCTGAAGGCGGCCGGCGAATCGGCTCTTCAGGTTGGGTGGCACGAGCAGCGTGAGCCATGAGTGGAAAAGTCCTAATGTGTACTTGAAATTAATGTTAGTCTAAATATGGATTTTTGCAAGAGAATATAATCCAGGCTCGTTATAAAGTCGAAGATCAGGAGAGGCAGGAGATGGGCGTGCGAGCAGTAGCAGTGGGAGCGGCGTTCGCCGTGTGGTGTATGTCAGGACCGGTCATGGCCGCGGGTTATACGGAAGTGTGGAACCCGTCCGAACAGAGCGGGCATGTCACGAAGCAGGCTGGGACAAAGACGGGGGCAGCCGGCAACGGACAGTCTGGCGTTGGCTCGAAAGGCGCTTCAAAGTCCGCTTCGAAGTCGGCTTCAAAGTCCGCCGCAAGGTCTGCTCCGAAGCATGCGTCGGGTACGGGGCATGCCACGTCGCACGTTGCATCAGCGTCGGGACACGGCGGTAAACCGTCGGCGCATGGCAGCGTCAGCAAGGTGGCGGCCAAGGGCGTCACGAAGAGCGGAACCAAGGCAGCAGGCGCGAACAAGACCCAATCGAAAGCGGCGGTCGTGACGCAGCGTAAAAAGCCGCATGCGCAAGTCGTTCAGGCGAAGCCGGGACACGGCAAGGTCATGCACGCCAACCTGGTCGCGAGCCGTTCGACGCATCCGCAGAAGGTCAAGGTTGCGGCGAAACCCGGTGCGACCAAACCGGCTGCGTCCCTGGTGAATTCGCCTTCGTCATCCGTCAATACGGCGCCATCCGCAAACATTGGCGCCAATCCGGCGAGCGCAACGAGCAATCCCGCTACCGCCAGCAGCGGCTCGCTGCCGCCGATCATTCACTGATCTCGAAACCGGAGCGCGCGTTCGCGCTTCGGCTGGCTGGTCGACCTCCGCCTTTATGCCGCGGACGAGGATTTTTCTGGGTTAAAAGAAAGGCGTCGACTTTCATTTGTGGATCAACATGACGAGGCGCTTCGTCATTGTGTCGCCAACCCATTCGTCACCAACCGCAACGTTTCCAACGACCGCGCATCTCTCACCCGCGAATGCAGCGTGACGCGAGATTCCGGCAGCAGCGGCAAGCCCAGCCGCGGGCCGACGTCGATCAGACCGCGCGGCGCCACGCGGCGCGCCAGCGGCGACACCGCCAGACCTGCCGCCACCGCCGCGCCGACGGCCGCCACGCCACCGCCGACGAACACCTCCTGCCACCCAATGCCCGCCTGCGTGAGTGTGCGCAGCGCCACGTCGCGCACGTTGCATGGCGGGCTCAACAGCGCCAGCGCCAATGGTTCGCCGACTCGCGGCAGCCACGCCGGCGTGGCGAGCCAGGCGAGCGGTTCGCTGAACAGCACCTGCGCGTCGTCGCGCGGCGGTTCGTCGGCGCCATAGCGGATGATTACCGCGTCGAGGCGGCGTTCGTCGAATTGCGCAAGCAGCGCGGAAGACGTGCCCAGATGCAATTCGATTACCAGACCCGGATCGTGCGCATTGAGCCTGCCGAGCAGAAGCGGCAAGTCCGGTCCCGCCACGTGCTCGCTGAGCCCCAACGCGAGCCGCCGACGCTCGACCGACAGCGACCCCAGCGCGCGTTCATGCGCGTTGAGCAAGTCGCGTGCGGCGCCGAGGAACGCGTTGCCGTCCGCGGAAAGACGCACGACGCGCGGCGTGCGCTCCAGCAATTGCTTGCCCAGATGCGCCTCCAGCCGTTTGAGCTTCAGGCTGACGGCCGATTGCGTTGTGTCGAGCGCGTCCGCGGCACGCGTGAAGCTGTGCAGATCGGCGACCAGGACGAATGCCCGGACCGCATCGAGATCGAGAACTTTCATTTCAAATGAATATAGATGAAATCACCATTGATGTCTGTTTATTATGACTGAGCGCGCCTAAGCTGTCCTTACCGCATCAACACAACCAGGGAAGGAGGTTCATCATGCCGCTCACACGAATCGCTTTACGCGCCGGCAAGCCCGTCGAATACCGGAAGGCGCTGACCGACAGCATCCAACGCGCGCTGGTGGCGACGTTCAACGTGCCGAAGGACGACATCTTCATGCTGATCACCGAGCACGAGGCCGGCAACTTTGTGTACGACAACCAGTATTTGAACGTGGAGCGAAGCGACGATCTCGTGATGATTCAGATCACGCTGAACAACACGCGCACGCTCGAGCAGAAGCGGGCGCTATACAAGCGGATGGCGGACGAATTGGCGGAGTCGCCGGGGCTGCGACGAGAGGATGTGTTGATCAATCTCGTCGAGGTGCTGAAGGAAAACTGGTCGTTCGGCAATGGGATTGCGCAGTACGCGCTGTAAGCGCCACGCCGGCCCGTTAGCGCGAGCTTCGGAGACGAAAACGGGCGGCCATGCCGCCCGTCGGTCGTCAGATGCGCGGCAAGCTCAGGCAATCGTATCGACCACGCCGCCGTCGACGCGCAGCGCCGCGCCGGTGGTCGCCGACGCCTGCGGCGAGCACACGTAGACGACCATGTTCGCCACTTCCTCGGTGGTGGCGGCGCGCTGGATGATCGAACTGCTGCGATGCGCGCGCACGAACTCCGTGGCAACCTGTTCGACCGTTTTGCCTTGTTCTTTGGCTGTCTCTTCCACCATTGCCCGCAAGCCGTCGGACAGGGTCGGCCCCGGCAGCACCGCATTCACGGTGACGCCGCTGCCGGCCGCCTGCTTGGCGATGCCGCGCGCAATGCTCAACTGCGCGGTCTTCGAAAAGCCGTAAGCGAGCATGTCCGGCGGAATATTCAGTCCCGATTCGGACGAGATGAACACCACGCGGCCCCATTTGCGCTCCATCATCCCTTTGAGATAGTGGCGCGTGAGCCGCACGCCCGACATGACGTTGATCTGGAAGTAGCGCTCCCAGTCGTCGTCTTCGGTGGAGAAGATGTCGCCAGGGCCGAAGACGCCGAGGTTGTTCACCAGAATGTCCGCCTGCGGCACGGCCTGGATCAAGGCGTCGCAGCCCTGCGCCGTGCCGAGGTCGCCCGCGAAGCCTTGCAATTTCGCTTGCGGCGCCGTCTTGCGGATCGTTTCGATAGCGCGGTCCACCGCGTCCTGCTTGCGTCCGTTAATGATGGTCTGCGCACCCGATGCGGCGATGCCGGTGGCGATCGCAATGCCGATGCCCGCGGTGGATGCACTGACGATCGCAGTCTTGCCGGATAGATCGATGTTCACTGTCTTGCTCCTCGTTGAAGTTACGGCGAAGCGGCCGAGGCTGGCCGCGCCGGAAAATACAAAGGGCCTGGTGTTCGAAGCGTCGAGCGGAAAGTATCCCATCTATCCACGCGCAAGTCCGGCTCGGTGCCAGGAAGGTGGCGCGGGTTGGCGTCGCTATAATGATCCGTCGTTCTTTTTGCGGTTAGCGACCGCTTCCCCGCCATGTCATTCGAACGCACCGATCTTTCCCGCGAAACCCTCGAACTCGGCGGCTCCGTGTGGTTTCAGGCAGGCGCGCAGACGCTGGGCGGCGCGTCGCGGATCGCGCTGCTCGCGGCGATCGGCGAGACCGGTTCGATCACCAGCGCGGCCAAAGCCGTCGGCATGAGCTACAAGGGCGCGTGGGATGCTATCGACACCATGAACAACCTCGCCGGCGAGCCGCTCGTGGTGCGCCTGACCGGCGGCAAAGGCGGTGGCGGCACCACGCTGACGCCGCGCGCCGTGAAGCTGATCGAGACGTTTCGCGCGGTGGAGCGCGAGCATCGGCGCTTTCTCGAACGCGCGGGCGCGGCGATCGAAGGATTTGCGACGGACTGGGATCTGATCGGCCGCATTGGCGTGAAGACGAGCGCGCGCAATCAGCTGTATGGCACGGTGTCGGCGATCATGCGCGGCACCGTCAACGACGAAGTCACGCTGGCGCTGCCCGGCGGCCAGGCGATCGTCTCCGTCATTACGCATGAAAGCACCGAGACACTCGGCCTCGTCGAGGGCGCGGCGGCGTTCGCGTTGATCAAGGCCTCGTGGGTCGTGCTGCTCGTCGGTGACGAAAGCGGCGCGCCGCTCAAACTCTCGGCGCGCAATCAGTTAAGCGGCACGGTGCAGAGCGTGAAGCGCGGCGCGGTCAATGCCGAGGTGTCGCTGGTGCTGGACGGCGGCACGGTGATGACGGCGGTCGTCACCAATGAAAGTGTCGATACGCTCGGCCTCGTGGAAGGCGGGCGCGCTGTCGCGGCGTTCAAGGCGTCGAGTGTGATACTCGGCGTGAAAGACTGAGCGGGCGAAACGCTCGCGCCCGCTTTGAAAGTTCGAGCGCGGCAAGCGCTCGCCTCGGCGTAAAAGGAATGAGCGAGCGAAGCCTTGCTGTTCAGGCTCGAGGCTCGCTGCGCGCATAGCCGGCGAACGAATGATTCTCGCGCACGCGGCCGTCGGTGACCTGCACGACCTGATCGCCGAAGGCGGCGACATCGTCGGGATCGTGGGTGATCAACACCATCGGAATATCGAGCCGCGTTTGCAGTTCGGACAGTTCGCGGCGCATGCGCTGACGCAATGCGCTGTCGAGCGCGGAAAACGGCTCGTCCAGCAACAGCAGCTGAGGTTGCGCGACGAGCGCTCGCGCCAGCGCCACACGCTGCTTTTGTCCACCGGAAAGCTGCGCCGGATGATTACCCGCGACGCTCTTCAATTCCAGCGCATCGAGCCAGTAATCGATCTGCGGATGCGCGATTCGCGCACGCGGATTGAGCCAGCCGTGCTGCAAGCCGAAGCCGATGTTCTGCCGCACGTTCAGATGCGGAAATAGCGCGTAGTCCTGAAACAGATACGCGATCTTGCGCGCTTGCGGTTTCAGATCGATGCCGCGCGCGCTGTCGAACAGCGCGTTGCCATGCAGCGTGATCGTGCCTTCGTCGGGGCGCAGCAGACCTGCGATAGCCTGCAACGTCAGACTCTTGCCCGCGCCCGACGGGCCGAACATCACGACGCGTTGCGAGGCGGCCTGAAAGGCGACGTTGAGCGTGAAGCGGCGCTCGGCGCTCTGGAAGGTCTTGCGGATGTCGACGGCGAGCAGCATATCAACCGGACTTCAAAAGCGTGTGCTGCGGCACGAGTCGCCCCGCGAGCAACAGGATCACGACGCACGTCACCGAGGTTACGAGCACGAGGAAGTTCGCGGTGCTGTCGTCCCCGGCCTGCACGGCTGAATAGACCGCCACCGAGAGCGTCTGCGTGCGTCCCGGCAGGTTGCCGGCGATCATCAGCGTCGCGCCGAATTCGCCGAGCGCCCGGGCGAACGCCAGCAGGCCGCCGGCCAGAATGCCACGCGCGGCGAGCGGCAGCGTCACGCGGAAGAACACGGCCGTTTCGCTGACGCCCAGCGTGCGCGCGGCCCGTTCGAGTTGCGGATCGACGGCTTCGAACGCGGCGCGCGCGGACTTCAGCACGAGTGGAAAGGCCACCACCGTCGACGCGATCACCGCGCCCTGCCAGGTGAACACCAACTGAATGTCGAAACGGTCGAGCCAGCCGCCGATCACCCCGCGCCGTCCGAGCAGGACGAGCAGGTAATAGCCGAGAACGGTGGGCGGCATGACGAGCGGCAGCATCAGCAGCGAATCGATCACGTCGCGCGCGCCGGAGCGCCAGCGCGACAGACCGAAGGCCGCCGCGACGCCGAATACCAGATTGAGCGCGGTGGCCCAGCCCGCGACTTTCAACGAGAGCAGGAGCGGAATCCAGGCCTGTTGCATGAGCGTGCGCCGTCCTCTGAAGTTAGTGCGCGGGCTTGAAGCCGTACTTGGCGAGCACGGCCTGGCCGGCCGGCGACAGCACGAAGTTCATGAACGCCTGGGCGTCCGCCGCGTGACGGCTGCCTTCCACTTGCGCGATCGGATAGGTGATCGGCGTTTGCGTCGGCACGTTCATCGCGACCTTGACCTTGTCCGGCATGACGGCGGCGTCCGTGCTGAACACGAAACCGGCGTCGACTTCGCCTCGCGACACATAGTCGAGGCTCTGACGGACGTTCGCCGCCAGCACGGCCTTCGCGCTCACGGCGTCCCATACGCCCGCGGACTGCAGCGCGCCCTGCGTGTAACGGCCAACCGGCACGGAAGCCGGATCGCCGTACGCGACCCGCTTCACGTTTGCCGATGCCAGATCGTTCAGACTTGTCGGCGCGAAACGGCTGTCCGTCGGCACGATCAGCACCAGCGAATTGGCGGCGAAATCCTTGCGGGTGGCCGGCACGATCACCTTTTCGGCGGCTGCCTTGTCCATGGCCTTCTGATCCGCGGACGCGAACACGTCGGCCGGCGCGCCCTTGACGATCTGCTGCATGAGCACGTCGGAGGCGCCGAAGTTCAGCAACACTTTGGTGCCCGGATGCTGCTGCTCGAAGACTTCGCTGACCGCCTTGAACGCGTTGGTCAGGCTGGCGGCGGCGGAGACCACCAGTTCGTCGGCGCGCGCATTGGCGCTGAGAACGATGGAGATGGCGCTGGCGACGAACAGCGCTTGCTTCAAATGGCGGCGGAGTGTCATGAAGGCTGTGAAGACCGGCAGGAGCCGGATCGGCGGGTTAAAACGCTATCGTAATATACGAAAGGTTATAGCGGTAAGCCATGACAATTATTCAGCCGTGCGCATGAAGCGCCTCATTGAACAGCGGGGAAAAGGTACAGGCGCGGATTCAGGCGTCGGACGAATGCGGCGGCGCCAGCGTATTGAGTGTCTGCGACAGCGGCGCGGTGGCCGGACGGACATCGCGCACGGCTCTCCACTTTGCGCGTATGAACGGCCGGTCATGACCGGACACTTTCAGCGCGATGTGCGTGACCCAGCGCTGCGTCGGCACATGGACGCCGTGCATCAGCACCGCGAGGACCATCATGCTGAGGGCGACGGGCAGCGCCGACAGCCGGCCCGGCTCCGCATGCCACGCGAGACGGACGAACACCAGCGCCGCCACGGCGCCGGTCAGACAGCCGGTAATGGCTTCAGAAGGGGAGTGAGCGCTCAGCACGACGCGTGACAAGCCCACCGCGATCCCCGCCGCAAGGCCGAGCAGGACGCCGATCAGACGAATCGCCGGGCGCGCCGGCAACAGCATCAGGAACAGCACGACCGGATAGACGGCGGTGGACAGCATGGCGTGGCCGCTGACCCCGGTGAAGTCCAGCCCGCGCACGCCGACGCCCCAGCCCAGGAACGCGAGCTTTGTCACGGTCACCACGCCGATCGCCGCACCCAGAAGCAGCAGCCAGCCCGCAGCCATGCGCCACGTATAGCCGACCGCCAGCCACAGCGCGATGGCGAACGCGAGCGGCAGCGTCATGCCGGCGCCGCCGAGGCTGGTGATCGAATACCAAAGGTGGGCAGGTAAATCGAGCATGGCAAATAGCGCGACCGAGGCCGCGTAGAATCGGGTTGGTAATGAGAATTTAACGCGCGAGCGGCACAAGTCGCCGACCGGAGCAGACCCGCAGGTCACAGAGCTAACCGCCAGTATAGACGGGTGTTGCAGGCCGGTCGCGCCGCGGGCGAGGCTTTTTGCCGCCGGACGTGGGTTGCCGAACAAGCGGCGAGCACTCGGCGGACGACCTGCGCACGAATAGTGCAAGGGTTTGATGCCAGCTTCGCGGCAAGGTTCGCCGAACGGAAATTTGGTTACAGAATGGCGTGCCGAGGTTCCAGCATCGCATGAGGATTGGTGTTATTGTGCAATGCACAACGAATTGCCGTTCTACCGGACGGACCCTGTCCCTTTTTGCGAGGTTATGCGCCAATGGCAAAAAGTTTATCGAAACTGTGGCTGCGCGGTCTTAAGCGGTTGCTCGCGATCCAAACCGAGCAAACTCGCAAAACCCCCAAGCGCACCACGACACGACCGGCCCGGCCCGCCGCTCCCAAGGCGTCCACCAAAGTTCGCCCGCTCAAGCCGGCGGCGGCAGTGCGCGCGCCCGCCAAGCGCGAAGTGCCGCGCGCCACGGCCCGCGAATCGCGCGTGCGCCCACGGGCGTCGGCATGGGCAAGCGGCTCGTGGACGCGCTCGTTCCACTCCGCGCCTGCTGCGCCCGGCCGGCTCGTCAATCATCTTCAGTACGGCTTGTACATCCCGACGGGTCATGCGCTCGAGGCCATGCCGCTGGTGGTGATGCTGCACGGCTGCACACAGTCGATCGATGAATTCGCCGAAGGCACGCGGATGAATGTGCTGGCCGACCGGTTCGGCTTTGCCGTGGTCTATCCGGAACAGTCGAAGCACGTGCATTCGCATCGCTGCTGGCATTGGTACGACGCCGGCGATAGCGCAGGAGGTGCCGAAGCGCGCGCAGTCGTTTCGCTGGTGGACGCGCTGGTCGCGCAGCATGGTTTCGACAGCGAGCGCGTGTATGTCGCCGGAATCTCCGCCGGTGCGGGACTAACGGCGCTGCTGGCTGTCAACTATCCGGAGCACTTCGCGGCGGTCGCGCTGCATTCCGGCCCCGCTTTTGGCGAGGCGCGCTCCGGCATTACAGCGATGGACGTGATGCGGCGCGGCGCTCGCCGCGAGCCGGCCGAACTGGTCGACGAGACCGCCGACGTCGCCAATTATCCCGGCATGCCGGCCATCATCATCCACGGCGACGCCGACCATGTGGTTTCGCCGGTCAACGCGGACCAGTTGGCGGTGCAGTTTCTCCGTCTGAACCGTGTCGTCGACCAGAACGGCGCGCGCAAATCCGGCGAAGTGCGCGAAGAGCGCAAGGGCGGCGTGGTCATGCGTGACTACCTGCGCGGCGGGCGGCGCGTGGTGCGGCTGTGTCGCGTGCAAGGGCTCGCTCATGCCTGGAGCGGCGGCGACGAGGCGGTGCCGTTTCATTCCGCCAAAGGACCGGACGCAAGCGCCATGGTGTGGGAGTTCTTCAAGCATCAGCGCCGCACGGGCACGGGCCGTATTGCGGAAGCAGCCGCCACAGCGGCCTCCGCAGGCTCCCGGTGACGTAGGAACAACAATTCGAAATGAGTGCTGGCGTGAAACTAGTGTTTTCCCTATAATAGGGGTTATCCCTTAGGCGTTAACGCCTAAACTCATTTCGAGGTTGACCATGTATCTGCTTAGCCGCCTTTTCCTGTTTTTGACCAAGTCGCCCGATCAACTCGCCAAAGAACGCGCTGACGCGTTCCTCGCCGAAGCAACGGATCTTTACGATCTGGAATTCCGCATGCGCAAGCTGGACCGCGAGGCGAATGTCCGCCAGCCGTCGTGGATGAGCCAGCACTAAGCTGCGCGAATCAAAACATCGGCGCGCATTGAAACGTCGATGTTCTGGGTGAAGCGCCCAAGCTGTCGCAAACTCGCACACGTGCACAGACAGCCGGATTCGATTGCCACCACGCGTGATTCAACACCGCGGCGAACGCCACCCAAACTCTGTAGCGCATCAACAAGTCCGCCTGCCCGGCCGTTCATTTCAGGCAACGCCAGCAGCGACGGCAATCGACTCATCAACGAGTCTTCTTTTTACGTGCTGAAGCCACGCAAAGCGACGTGAGCAGGTGCTCACTTGCCAAAACGGGCCAGCGTGCGCGCCCGTGCTTCGGCATGGTCCACGATCGGCGCCGGATAGTCTTTACCCAACACCACACCGCAATCGGCGAGCCGCTCCGCGCCCGCTAGCCAAGGCGCATGAATCCACTTCGACGGCAGCTTTGCCAGTTGAGGCAGATAGCGTTTGATGAAGCGTCCTTCGGCGTCGAATTTTTCAGACTGCGTGACCGGATTGAAAATCCGGAAGTAAGGCTGCGCATCGCATCCCGTCGATGCCGCCCACTGCCAGCCGCCGTTATTCGCCGAGAAATCGAAGTCGTTGAGCTGTTCGGCGAAGTACCGCTCGCCGAGGCGCCAGTCCACGCCGAGATCCTTCACCAGAAAACTCGCCGTCACCATCCGCAAGCGGTTGTGCATGTAGCCGGTGCGGTTCAGTTGCAGCATGGCGGCGTCGACCAGCGGGTAGCCCGTGCGTCCGTCGCACCACGCGGCGAACGCCTCGTCGGCTTCCGGGCCTTGCTCCCAGCGCAGCCCGTCATACTCTTCCTTGAACGACGCACCGCTAGCCAGCCGCGGATGATGCGCCAGAATCATGAAGTAGAAGTCCCGCCAGATCAGTTCCGACAGCCATGTTGCCGAGCCTTGTCCATCGGGTTGCAGCGACATCTCATGGGCAAGTCGCGCGAGCGTGCGGATCGAGACGGTGCCAAAGCGCAGATGCATCGACAGATAGCTCGGGCCCTTGGCTGCGGGGAAGTCGCGCCGGTCGGCGTAGCCGTCGATGCGGGTCATGAAATCGTCGAGCAGGGTTTGCGCGCCGCTCATGCCCGTGGGCAGCTTGAGTTCACCGAGATTGCTCGGCGCGAAGCCGAGTTGTTCGAGCGACGGCAGCTGGCGGTCCAGCTTCGATGGCGGCGCGGCCAGATGCTTCGCGTACGTTTCCACGGGATACGGCTTCAGATCGAAGGCGTTCAGTTGCTTGAGCCAGGCATTCTTGTACGGCGTGAACACCGTGAACGGTTTGCTCTGGCCGGTGAGCACCTCGTCGCGCTCGAAAATCACCTGATCCTTGAACGTCAGCCATTGGCGGCCGGCATCGGTGAGCTGCTCGCGCACCGTCTCGTCACGCTCGATAGCGACCGGCTCGTAGTCGTGATTGGCGAACACGGCGTCTACGCTGAGTTCGTCGGCCAGCTTCGGTATCAGATCGGCCGGATTGCCGTACAGCACGATCAGACCGCCGCCCTTCACGCGTAACGCCTCGTCCAGTTCGCCCAGCGCCGCGAGAATGAACTCGATGCGGCGGTCCTGCGGCTGCGTGTCCGGATGACGAGCCTGCCACACGTCGACCAATGGTTGCAGAATTGTCGTATCGAACACGAACACGCACCACACGCGCTCGCAATGCTTGAGCGCGTAGTAGAGCGCGGCGTTGTCCGTGTTGCGCAGGTCGCGGCGAAGCCAGACCAGCCCGGTATCGAAGGTGTCGTTCAGTCGTCGGACGCGTGTCATCAGGAAATATGGATTGTTGGACCAGGACGGATGGTGGCGCTATTTCCGGCCGCAAGCGTAACAAGCCTGGCAAGCGGTGGCACGGACCCGTTTTGCACATTGCATGCCGCGTCCGCAAATTGGGACAGCGCCCGCCCCTATTGTGCAGGGTGCGGGCGCTGTGTGTGTAGTGGTGGCGCGGCTTTCAGCGTCGCTTCAGCGATTGTTCAACGCTTCTTTGGCGATGCGCCGAAGAGGCAGCTTAGGCGATTTGCAAACGAACCGCGACGTTGTTGCGCGTGGCGTTCGAATACGGGCAGACCTGATGCGCGGCGTCGACCAGTTCCTTGGCCGCGCTTGCGTCGAGACCCGGAAGCGAAACGCGCAGGTCGATGTCGAGCGCGAAGCCGCCCTTGTCGTTCGGGCCGATACCGACTTCCGCCGTGACTTGCGTGTCTGCCGGCAAAGTTTTCTTCTGCTGACCGGCGACGAACTTCATTGCGCTCAGGAAACACGCCGAGTAGCCCGCTGCGAAAAGTTGTTCCGGGTTCGTACCCGCTGCGCCGGTGCCGCCCAGTTCGCGCGGTGCGGCCAGCTTAACGTCCAACGCATTGTCCGACGACACTGCACGGCCGTCGCGGCCACCGGTGCTCGTTGCGCTTGCTTTGTAGAGGATGTTCATGGTGCTGCTCCTTTGTCCGGGTTATCAGGATTTGCGTGTTTGCCGCTCTTTGCTGGCCTGCCGTTCCGGCAGAGCACTCATCGCTTGGCATGTGACAAAGATAGTGCACAAATCATTTGTGTGCAAATGATTTTTTGCATGAAGGCGATAGCGCATGATCTGGAGACGGACCGTCTAGTGGTCCATGTAATCGTTGAGGGTGCCGCGCAGGCGCGTCAGGTCATCCCGCAAGCGCAGCAGGAATTCAGGTGTCTGCTGCGTTGCGCAGAAGATTTCCGCGGGCACTTCGCGCGCCTGGCGCTTGAGTGCCGAACCGGCTTTGGTGAGCCGGACGTAGACGAGACGCTCGTCGTCGGTGCCGCGTACGCGCTCCACCAGCCCTTGCGCCTCGAGGCGCTTGAGCAGCGGCGTGACCGTTGCCGAATCGAGGTTCAGGCGCGCGGCCATGTCTTTGACCGTGACGTCGTCGCTCTCCCACAGTGCCAGCATCGCGAGATATTGCGGGTACGTCAGGCCGAGTTTATCGAGCAGCGGCTTGTACGCCTTGGTCATGGCGAGCGAGGTGGAGTAGAGGGCGAAGCAGAGTTGCTCGTCGAGGGTGAAGGGCAAAGCGGGGCGCTGGGTCATGATGCATCTCGCAAAAAATAGCGTGCAAATCGATTGCGCGCAAACCATTGTGCCGCAAATCGACGCACGTTGACGAGTGCGGTTGGGGATGGCTGAAGCGGGAAGACAGACGCCGCGATGAAGGCGGCGCAGGGTCCGGCGCTAGAACCGCGCCGGACCTGAACGGAATTCAAGCCGCCGGGGTGGTCGGCAAGTCCGGTGTTTCCGGCGTTTGCACGCCGAAACAGCCGCGATACGTTGCGTAGAACGAGCAGTACAGCATGGTTGTCACGATCATCGTGGCGGGCATCAGAACCGCGAACGCGAAGTCGCCCGCACCCAGCGCCTGCATCAGCGCGGACAAGCCGAGCGACACCGTGATCGCTACTGCGAACCACAGCGCGCCGAACACAATGAACGCGCCGCGGTTGCGCCAGCAACTGACGATGCTGAAGAACATCGCCTTGACGGGCGGCACGTCATGCCATGCCGTGAGAATCGGCGAGAACCAGAAGATCATGGCGACCGGAAGGTAGAGCGCCAAAGCCGTGATTACCGCTAGCGGAATATTGCTGTTGGCAATTGCGTCCTGGTCCATCGTGGCGCCGCCGAGCATCACTTTGAGCAGCATGCCACCGTCGGCGAGTGCCGAACCGGCCAGCACCAGCGCCATCGCGAGGACATAGAGCACACCGAGCACCAGCAGCCGTTTGGCGACCACCGGGCCGTACGAATGAAAACCGTCGACCAGAATGGTGGGGAATACCGGCTTGCCCGCGATCGTGTTGCGGCACGCCGCCATGAAACCGACCGCGACGCCCGGAATGAACGCCAAGGGCAACACGCCGCCAATCACTGGAATCTGCGACACGAGCGTCATCACCAGCAGATAGGTGAAGAACAGCGTCAGAAACGCGAGCGGGTTCTTGCGGAACAGCCAGATACCCTGCCGGAACCACACATAGCCGGTTTTCGCGGGGACTTCGATCAGTTGCATGAGGTATGAATGCCTGGAAGTGCAACGCCGGACAGGCGTTCGCGCAGAATGCGCTCGAAATGGCCGGGATCGTGCGGTTTGAGCAACTCGGCCGCGCGCGGCAAATGGAAATCATACAGGCGCGAGACCCAGAAACGATATGCGCCCGCGCGCAGCATGTCGCCCCAATGACGGTTTTCTTCTGCGGTGAACGGGCGCACGGTCTGGTAAGCGCGCAGCATGGCTTCGGTGCGCGCGTCGTCGAGCTTGCCGGTGGCGAGGTCGACGCACCAGTCGTTGACCGTCACCGCCACGTCGAACAGCCATTTATCGCAGCCGGCGAAATAGAAGTCGAAGAAACCGCCCAGGCGTACCTCGTGGCCCGTGTCCGGATCGGCGTGGGCGAACATGGCATTGTCGCGGAACAGATCGGCGTGGCACGGGCCTTCGGGCAGCGCGGCGTAATCGGCCGAGGCGAAAAAGGCTTCCTGATGCGCCAGTTCGGACGAAAGCAGGTCGCGTTGCTCGCCTTCCAGAAACGGCAGAACGGTCGGCACGGTTTCCTTCCACCACGGCAGGCTGCGCAGATTGGGCTGATAGGCCGGGTAATCGCGTCCTGCCAGATGCATGCGCGCCAGCATTTGCCCGACCTCGATGCAGTGCTCGACGCCCGGCGCCAATTCCGGCGCGCCCTCGAGTTTGGTCACGATCGCGGCGGGCTTGCCTTGCAGGAGGCCGAACAGCGCGCCGTCTTCGCGTGGCATGGGGTCCGGCACCGGCACGCGGTGCGCGGCCAGATGCCGCATGAGGTCGAGATAGAACGGCAGTTGTTCGGCTGTCAGCTTTTCGAAGATCGTGAGGACGTATTCGCCGCGCGTTGTCGTCAGAAAGAAGTTGCTGTTTTCAATACCGGAGGAGATGCCACGAAATTCGACGACGTCGCCGAGATCGTAATGGCGCATCCATTCTGCAAGTTGGGGTTCAGTGACAGCGGTGAAGACAGCCATGCGGGAAACGTCGAGTCAGGTTGGTCGGGCTGGCGCAGTGCGGCCAGTGCGATGTGAGGCAAATGCGGTACGAAACGTGTTCTCTGGGACCGTGAAGCGCTGCGGCATTTCAATGCCGAACCGCCCAGGTTGGAATCCGGCAAGCAGGCCTAAGGCCAGGCGACACCTTGCGGGCGGCGTGTATCCGGGCGGCGGCCCACTCCGGGGCCGCCGTGCCGGCATGCATCAATAGGTCAGGTTCACCGACGGCAAGCGCGTGCTTGCGCGGCCGTTGTCGCGCACGGTGGGCGACGTGTCGAGCGGCGCGCTCATCTGGTAGCGCGTGCCGAGGTTCGAATGCACGTTGATTTCGACGGGCTTGCCTTTGTCGCGGTATTCGGTGATTTCGGTGCCGTTCGGGCTGCGCTCGTAAAAGCTCGGCGTGCGCGGAACATTGATTTCGACCTTCGAGCTGACCTCGGCGGCCGGACGATTGATCTTCTCCAGGTCCGGCAGACCCGCCCGTTCATTGGCGGACTGGGGCGCGCCGGGGGGCGGAGTGTCATCGACAGGCTGGGCAGCCATCGCGGCGTTGCCAAAGGCGAGGGCCAGTGCAACGGCGACGGGAAGGAGCGGCTTCATGGTGATTCTCCGATAAGGTGCCCCGATTCTAGCAAATCCAGCCTGCCCGTCGGGCGCGATCGCCTTATTTTGCGCCGCTTTCGCGCGGCGTGCCCGCAATCTTGCGAGCCGCGTGCGAGCGTGTGTTGCGACGCCGCCAGGTCATTTGGCGATCACGCGTTCCGTGGTAATGTCGCCTCATCAATCGAGGCGAATGAAGATGAACAACGATACCAATCAACGCGCGGTGCAGACTCCCGCCAACAGCTTCCCGACCGAATCCTTCGACGACGCGACCGAGGCCGTTACCCGCCTCTCGGCGATCTACGAAGCGAACACTTCGTTCTTGCGCGACGCCTTCGCGCGCTATCGCCGCAACGAACTGTTCCCGAGCCGCGTGCGCGCCTGCTACCCGTTCGTGCGCGTGTGCACCGAGGTCAACACGCATATCGACTCGCGCCGCTCGTATGGTTTCGTCGCGGGTCCGGGCGTGTTCGAGACGACCGTTACGCGCCCTGACCTGTTTGGCAATTACTATCGCGAGCAATTGCGCCTGCTGGCGAAGAACCATCACGTGAAGATCGAAGTCGGCGTGTCGGATCAGCCGATTCCGATTCATTTCGCGTTCGCCGAGGGCATCCACCTCGAAGGCGATCTGGATCGCGAGCGTCTGTTCCTGATGCGCGATGTGTTCGACACGCCCGACCTCGCGCTGCTCGACGACCGCATCGTCAACGGCACCTATGAGCCGCAGCCGGGCGAGCCGCATCCGCTCGCGCTGTTCACGGCGGCGCGGGTCGATTTCTCGCTGCACCGGCTGAAGCACTACACGGCCACGTCGCCCACGCATTGCCAGAACTACGTGCTGTACACGAACTACCAGTTCTATATCGACGAGTTCGTCAAACTCGGCCGCACGATGATGGCCCATACCGACGACGAAGAACTGCGCGCCTATCGCAGCGAATACACCTCGTTCGTCGAGCCTGGCGACGTGGTCACGTACAACGAGAACCTCGGCGAGCAGGCGCAGGAAGGCACCGCTCCGCCGCGCCTGCCGCAGATGCCGGCGTATCACCTGAAGCGCGCCGACGGCAGCGGCATCACGATGGTCAACATCGGCGTGGGTCCGTCGAATGCGAAGACCATTACGGATCACATCGCCGTGTTGCGTCCGCATGCGTGGATCATGCTCGGCCACTGCGCAGGCCTGCGCAATACACAGCGTCTCGGCGACTATGTGCTCGCGCACGGCTACGTGCGCGAGGATCACGTGCTCGACGACGACCTGCCGCTGTGGGTGCCGATTCCGGCGCTCGCCGAAGTGCAGGTCGCGCTGGAACGCGCGGTCGCGCAGGTCACGCAACTGGACGGCGTCGAATTGAAGCGTGTGATGCGCACGGGCACGGTGGCAAGTGTGGATAACCGTAACTGGGAATTGCGCGATCACCGCGAGCCGGTGCAGCGGCTGTCGCAAAGCCGCGCGATTGCACTCGACATGGAAAGCGCGACGATCGCCGCCAACGGCTTCCGTTTCCGCGTGCCTTACGGCACCTTGCTCTGCGTGTCGGACAAGCCCTTGCATGGCGAGCTCAAGCTGCCCGGCATGGCCGATCAGTTCTATCGCGCGCAGGTCGATCAGCATCTGCAGATCGGCGTGAAGGCGATGGAGCTATTGCGGATGAACGGGCTGCATCGTTTGCACAGCCGCAAGCTGCGCAGCTTCGCGGAAGTGGCGTTCCAGTAAACGCCTTTTCACAGGCGGGCAAGGCGAGCGCAGGTTCGGCTCGCCTTTGTTCGATCAAAGCTGCCCGAAGCCGGTCAGCCCGATCAAACTGCCGGCTGCCAGCAGCCACAGCGGATGAATGCGCGTCTTCATCGCCATCACGGCGGTGAAGGCGGTAATCGCCCACGCAATGGCCGTCGGGTTCGACGCTTCGGCAATCAGCGCCGCGCTCGCGGCGACAATGCCGGCAGTCACCGGCACCAGTCCCAATTGCGCGTAACGACGCCACGGGCGGTCCTTGAATCGCTCCCACGCATGCATGGCAAGGATCGTCACGAGCGACGACGGCCCGAACTTTGCCACCGAGGTCACCAGCATGCCCGCCCAACCGGCCACATGCCAGCCGACCAGCGTGACGATCATCAGATTCGGACCGGGCGCCGCTTGCGCGAGCGCGAACAGGGCGCTGAATTCGCTGGCCGGCATCCAGTGATGCACATCCACCACTTGCCGCTGCATCTCCGGAAGAATCGTGTTGCCGCCGCCGAACGCCAGTAGCGAAAGCTGGCTGAAAATAACGGCGAGGGAAATGAGCGTGTCGTTCATCGTGCGCTCCGCGAGGCGATGTAAATGCTGAGCGGCGTCAGCACGAGCATGGTGGGCAGAAGCGGTAGACGCATGATCGCAATCGCAATGAAGCCGAGTGCCGCGATAAGCGCGGCCATCGGACTATGCCGTAACGGCAGCAGGATTTTCACGGCCATCGAGATCAGCAGGCCGGCAGCCGCTGCGGCAAGACCGGCAAACAGATGGCGAACGTGCGGGTCGTTCTGCGTGTGTTCGTACAGCACGCCAAGGCCGATCACCACCAGCGACGGTCCCGCGATCAGTCCGAGCAGGCCGGCCAGTGCGCCCGGCACGCCGCGAAAGCGCATACCCATTGCTACCGAGAGATTGATCACGTTGCCGCCCGGTAAAAACTGGCATAGGCCGAGCAGGTCGGTGAATTCGTCGGCGCTCAGCCAGCGGCGTTGTTCGACCAGCGCGCGCCGCGCCAGCGGCAGTGCGCCGCCGAACGAGATCAGCCCGAGGCCGAGAAAGCCGCCGAAGATTTCCCGCACGGTGGGCGTGGGCGCCAGCGCGGGCTCGGACAAGGTGAGATCGTGGTCCATATCGGTTCGCTTCCAGTTCAAGCTCAGGAGGTTAGCGCCGAACCCGCGGCGGGCAAAACGATTTTTGAGCGCCGGCTTGTGATCTAGAATCACAAGCATGGCTCGTAACCTTCCTCCTTTTCCGGCGCTGCGCGCCTTCGAAGCCGCGGCGCGGCATGAAAGCTTCACCGCCGCGGCGACCGAGCTGCATGTGACGCATGGTGCAATCAGCCGGCAGGTCGCGGCTTTTGAAACGTGGCTCGGCGTGCAGGTGTTCCATCGTCGCGGCAAACGCGTGCGCCTGACCGAGGAAGGGCGGCGCTACCTGTCCACCGTTCAGGCCGCGTTCGACAGCATCGCGCGTGCAACGGACCAATTGCGCGACACCGGCGTGGTCCATGTGCTGCGCGTGAATGCGTTGCCCACGTTCGCGATGAAATGGCTGCTGCCGCGCCTGCATCAGTTCCAGCGCAAGGTGCCGAATGTGGAGTTGAGACTGTCGACCTCCAACGCGCCGGTCGACACCCTGGACGGCTTCGACGTCGCGGTTCGTCGGGGTCCCGCACACTGGCCCAACTGCATGAGCGGCCATTTTCTGGGCGAAAGCGAGATTCCCGTGTGCAGTCCGGCGCTATTGCAGCGCTCGCCGATCAACGTCGCCGACGATCTCGCACGGCACGTGCTGCTGCATTCCGACACGCGGCCGGATGCCTGGAGCAACTGGTTATCGGCGGCTGGAGTGATGGTGAAATGCCGCAAGAAGCAATCGTTCGATCACTTCTATCTGGCCTTGCAGGCCGCGGTGGACGGCCTTGGTGTCGCGCTCGGTCCGCTGCCCCTGCTCTCGGATGAACTGGCGTCGGGTCGGCTCGTGGTGCCGCTGGCGGGCCCGCGCATCGATGCACGCGGCTATTGGTGGGTCGCACGGCGCGAGGTCGCGCATGCGCCGCTAGTCGAGCAGTTCTGCGAATGGTTGCAAGCGCAAGGCGATCAAACCCGCGAAAAGGAAACGGGCAGCCTCGAGGCTACCCGTTAGTGATCTGCGTGTTCATGGCGCATGGAGTTGCATTCGCTTCGCGCCGCAGCGCGAAGCGCGCGGACTCACAGATAGAACATCCGGTCCTCATCCGACTTGGTCGGCTGCGGCTCGGTTTCTTCGCGGTCTTCATAGAACTTCAGCACCGCTTCGAGCACCTGGTCCGGATCGTCGATGACCTGCATCAGGTCCATGTCGGCCGGGTTGATCAGGCCCATGGGCGTGAGCGAGTTCTTGAACCACGCAAGCAGGCCTTCCCAGAACTCCGCGCCCACCAGAATGATCGGCACATGACGCGACTTCTTGGTCTGGATGAGCGTGAGCACTTCGGCAAGTTCGTCCAGCGTGCCGAAGCCGCCGGGCATGACGATCACGGCGTCCGAGTTCTTCACGAACGTGACCTTGCGCGTGAAGAAATGGCGGAAGCGCAGCGAGATGTCTTGCCATTGATTGCCCGATTGCTCGTGCGGCAATTCGATGTTCAGACCGACCGACGGGGCCTTACCCGCATGAGCGCCCTTGTTGGCCGCCTCCATGATGCCCGGGCCGCCGCCCGAGATCACCGCAAAGCCGGCGTCGGACAGCTTGCGCGCGATTTGCGTGGCAAGTTTGTAGTAGGGCGAGTTCGGTTTCAGGCGAGCCGAACCATAGATGCTGACCGCCGGGCGAATCTCCGAGAGGTACTCGGTCGCCTCGATAAACTCTGCCATAATCGTGAACATCTGCCACGATGCGCGGGCCTTTTTGGCCGTTGCGCGCTCTTGATCTGCGAGTGATCGCAGACTCGGAATCACTTTTCTCTTAGTCATAATGCCTGAAGAACGAAGCCTTGAAGGTAAGACCCTGCTATTGGTCGACGGTTCGAGTTATCTGTACCGGGCCTACCATGCGATGCCTGATCTGCGCAGCCCCGACGGTGGTCCGACAGGGGCGCTCTACGGGATGATCAACATGCTGCGGCGCATGCGCAAGGAAGTCACAGCAGAGTATAGCGCGTGCGTGTTCGACGCCAAGGGCAAAACGTTTCGCGACGACTGGTATCCGGACTATAAGGCGAATCGCCCGTCCATGCCGGACGATCTCTCGCGCCAGATCGAGCCGATTCATGTGGCCGTGCGCGCGCTCGGCTGGCCGTTGCTGATGATAGAAGGTGTCGAGGCCGACGACGTGATCGGCACGCTCAGCACCGAAGCGGAAAAGCGTGGCATGAATGTGATCGTGTCGACGGGTGACAAGGATCTGGCGCAGCTTGTGTCGGATCATGTCACCCTCATCAATACGATGACTAACGAAACGCTCGACCGCGCCGGTGTGCTCGCCAAGTTCGGCGTGCCGCCGGAGCGCATTATCGACTACCTGTCGTTGATCGGCGATACCGTCGACAACGTGCCGGGCGTCGAGAAATGCGGGCCGAAAACAGCGATCAAATGGCTGACGCAATTCGAGTCGCTGGATGGCATCGTCGCACATGCGGACGAAATTAAAGGTGCGGTAGGAGACAATTTGCGCCGTGCGCTCGATTTTCTGCCGATGGCGAAGAAACTCGTCACGGTGGATCGCAACTGCGATATGACCGACCATATCGTGTCGATCGAGGAAAGCCTGCAAAGCCGGCCGGAATCGCGCGAGGAATTGCGCGAGGTGTTCACGCGCCACGGTTTCAAGACGTGGCTGCGCGAAGTGGAAATCGCGGACGCCGTGGAAGGTCCGGAAACTGACGTGGCGCCTGCTTTGTCGGTGGATCACGAGCGCCATTACGACACCGTGCAGACGTGGGAGCAGTTCGACGCGTGGTTCGAGAGGATCAACGCGGCCGACTTGACCTCCTTCGATACGGAAACCACCTCGCTCGACCCCATGGTCGCGCAGATCGTGGGGCTGTCGTTGTCGGTCGAGGCAGGCCGTGCGGCCTATGTGCCGCTCGCGCATCGCGGCCCGGACGCTCCCGTGCAATTGCCGCGCGACGAAGTGCTCGCAAAGCTCAAGCCGTGGCTCGAAAGCGCGCAGCACAAGAAGGTCGGCCAGCATCTCAAGTACGACGAGCAGGTGCTGGCGAACTACGGCATCGAAATGCGCGGTATCGAACACGACACGCTGCTGCAATCGTACGTGGTCGAATCGCATCGCACGCACGACATGGACAGCCTCGCGCTGCGTCATCTCGGTGTGAAGACGATCAAGTACGAAGAGGTGGCGGGCAAGGGCGCGGGGCAGATCGGCTTCGACGAAGTCGCGTTGGACAAGGCCGCGGAATACGCAGCGGAAGACGCCGACATCACCTTGCGGCTGCACCAGGTGCTGTACCCACAGGTGGCGGCGGAGAAAACGCTCGAGTACGTCTATCGCGACATCGAACTGCCCACCTCGCGCGTGCTGCGGAAGATGGAACGCACGGGCGTGCTGATCGACGCGGAGAAGCTGCGTCAGCAAAGCAGCGAAATCGCCACGCGTCTCATTCAGCTGGAAAGCGAGGCGTATGTGCTGGCCGGCGGCGAATTCAATCTGGGTTCGCCGAAGCAGATCGGGCAGATCTTCTTCGAGAAGCTGGAGTTGCCGGTGGTCAAGAAGACCCCGAGCGGCGCACCGTCCACGGACGAAGAAGTGTTGCAAAAACTCGCTGAAGACTTTCCGCTGCCGAAGATCCTGCTCGAACATCGTGGCCTGTCGAAGCTGAAATCGACCTACACGGACAAGCTGCCGCGCATGGTCAACGCCGCCACGGGCCGTGTGCATACGAACTATGCGCAGGCCGTGGCGGTGACGGGACGTTTGGCATCGAACGATCCGAACTTGCAGAACATTCCCGTGCGCACCGGCGAAGGCCGCCGTATTCGCGAAGCGTTTATTGCACCGCCGGGGCACAAGCTGGTCTCCGCGGACTACTCGCAGATCGAATTGCGCATCATGGCGCACATTTCGGGCGACGAATCGTTGCTGCGTTCGTTCTCGCAAGGGGAAGACATTCACCGCGCCACCGCGGCGGAGATATTCAGCGTAACGCCGCTCGAAGTCTCGAACGACCAGCGCCGCGTGGCCAAGGTCATCAACTTTGGTCTGATCTACGGCATGAGTTCGTTCGGGCTCGCCTCGAACCTCGGCATCACGCGCGACGCGGCCAAGCTCTATATCGACCGCTATTTCGCGCGTTATCCGGGTGTGGCGCGTTATATGGACGAAACACGCGTGAGCGCGAAGGCCAAGGGTTATGTCGAAACGGTGTTCGGCCGCCGCCTGTGGCTGCCCGAGATCAACGGCGGCAACGGTCCGCGCCGTCAGGCCGCCGAGCGCGCCGCGATCAACGCGCCGATGCAAGGCACGGCCGCCGATCTGATCAAGCTCTCGATGATCGCGGTGCAGAAATGGATCGAAGAGTCGAAGATCGGTACGCGCATGATCATGCAGGTGCATGACGAACTGATTCTCGAAGTACCGGACGCGGAATTGTCCGACGTGCGCAAGCGCTTGCCCGAGTTGATGTGCGGTGTCGCGGACCTGAAGGTGCCGCTGGTCGCCGAAGTGGGCGCCGGCCTGAACTGGGAAGAAGCGCATTGACTTGCGTATGACGGGGCGCGATATCGTCGTGCGCATGTCACACATGCGCATTGATGGCTTGTGACAACCCGTGTTGCTCGCGGACAATCGCTCAAAGGCGGCGCGCTCGGGTGAGATCTCGTGCGCGTCGCGGCGACGCATAACCCATCGGCAAACACGGAGAGTTCAATGCATCGTTTTATCGTCGTTGGCGGAGGCGCGGGGGGACTGGAACTGGCGACGCGTTTGGGCGATCGCTACGCACCCCACAAGAACAAGGGCAGCGTGCGGGCGCAGGTCACGCTCGTCGACCGGAATCCGACGCATATCTGGAAGCCGCTGTTGCACGAAGTGGCGGCCGGTAGCATGGACCCCTTCACGCAGGAACTCGAATATGCGGCGCAAGCGCGCTGGCATGGCTTCGAATTTCAGCAGGGCGAACTGACGGGCCTCGACCGCGCGAACAAGCGCCTCACGCTTGGAACCGTGCTCGACGACGACGGCGCCGAACTGCTACCCGAACGAGAGCTTGAATACGACACGCTGATCATCGCGATCGGCAGCACGACCGCATTCTTCGGCGTAAAGGGTGCGCCCGAATTCTCCCTTGCGCTCGACACGGTCAGCCAGGCCGAGCGTTTCCGCAAACGCCTGATCGCGGCGTGCATGCGCGCCGAACATCAGGTGCACGAGCCCGTCGAATCGGGTCCGGGCACGTCGTCCACGGGCGAGCCGCGCATTCAGGTGGCGATTGTCGGCGGCGGCGCAACGGGGGTGGAACTGTCGGCGGAATTGCGCAACACCGCGCAGGTGCTGTCCGCATACGGCCTGCATAAGCTCGATCCGCGGCATGACGTCGGGATCGTGCTGATCGAGGCGGGGCCGCGCATTCTGCCGGCTCTGCAGGAAAGGGTTTCGACAGCTACGGCCGAACTGCTTACCAAGCTCGGTGTGAAGCTGATGATCGGCGAAACCGTGGCCGAAGTCGCGCCGGGCCTGATCCGCACCGCAAGCGGCAAAACCGTGCGCGCCGATTTGACGGTGTGGGCGGCGGGTATCAAGGCGCCGGCGGTGCTGAGCCAGCTCGACGGCCTGCCGGTGAATCGTCTGGGCCAGCTCGTCGTGCGCCGCACGCTGCAAACCGAAATCGACGACAACGTTTTCGCGCTTGGCGATTGCGCCGCTTGTCCGTGGCCGGGCAATGAGCGCAACGTGCCGCCGCGCGCGCAGGCGGCTCACCAGCAGGCAAGCTTCCTGATGAAGGCGCTGGCGGCGCGGCTCGATGGCAAGCCGTTGCCGGAATTTACCTATCGCGACTTTGGTTCGCTGGTGTCGCTCGGGCATTTCAGCGCCGTCGGCAACCTGATGGGCGGGGTGATCGGCGGCAATATGCTGATTGAAGGGCTGTTCGCGCGCTTCATGTACATGTCGCTGTACCGGCTGCATATCGCCGCGCTGCACGGCTACGCGCGGATGGTGCTCGATACGTTCGCGCACTGGTTACGCCGGACAACGCTGCCGCGGGTCAAGCTCCACTGACTTGGGCTGCCGCGCCCGGTCGGCGCCCGGAAACGTTGCTTCTGCAACAGGATGCGTGTCAGGCGTATCCTGTTGCCTCTAACGTTCAACCGAGGAGCGCTGCATGCTGAAACCCGAGATCGACAGTCTGGTCCCGCACGTCCCCTTCGACCGTCGCACTTTCATTAAAGCAGCGCTCGGCACCGGATTCGCCGCCGCCGTGCTGCCGGTATCCGCGCAAACCATCCATACGGACAGCGACGGTCTTGAAGCCGGCGAAGTGGCGGTGCGTTCCGGCGACACGTTGGTGCCGGCGTACCGCGCGCAGCCGAAGGGTAAAACGCACTTGCCGGTGATCATCGTCGTGCACGAGATTTTTGGCGTGCACGAGCATATCGCCGACGTGTGCCGGCGCTTCGCCAAGCAGGGCTATCTCGCGATCGCGCCGAATCTGTACGAGCGGCAGGGCGATCCGACCGTTTATACGAGCATGCAGCAGCTCAACGAGCAACTGGTCAGCAAGGTGCCGGACGATCAGGTCATCGGCGATCTCGACGCGACGGTTGCCTGGGCGGGCGAGCACGGCGGCGATCTGAACCGCCTAGGCGTGAACGGCTTCTGCTGGGGTGGGCGCATTGCATGGCTGTACGCCGAACATAACCCGCGACTGAAGGCGGGCGTCGCCTGGTATGGGCGAGTAACGGGCGCAAAGAACGCGATCACGCCGGCCAATCCTCTCGACGAGGTCGCGCAGCTTCATGCGCCGGTTCTGGGACTCTATGGGTTGCAGGATCAGAGCATTCCGCAGGACACGCTCGAACAGATGAAGCAGGCCATCGCGCAAGGTCCGCAAGTGGGACGCGGTTCGCAGTTCGTCGTGTATGAAGATGCGGGTCACGCGTTTTTCGCGGATTACCGCCCCAGCTACAAAAAGGCCGACGCGGAAGACGGCTGGCGCCGTACGCTGGCGTGGTTCAAGCAGCATGGCGTAGCCTGAACCGCCTGTTTTTTACGCTGACCGGCGAGCCCTCGCGCTCGCGGTTCAAGAAGGCCGTTGCTGCCTGAGCGCGGTTGAACGGCCTTTTTCCAACTTCTCGTCTATTGGGCGCCGACCTTGACGCTCAAGGATTCGGGCCCGTTGCGATGGGCCGCTTCGGATCCGAACTCCACTCGCTCCACGATCCCGCATACAACGCCGCGCCGTGCAGGCCGGCGACTTCCATCGCCAGCGCATTCACACAGGCCGTCACGCCGGAACCGCATTGCAGTATCACGTGCTCCGGCGGCGTGTCGGCGAGCAGCGCGTGGAATTCCTCGCGCAGCGTATGAGCCGGCTTGAAGCGGCTGTCGGCGGTGAGGTTGTCCTTGAAGAAGCGGTTGAGCGCGCCGGGAATGTGGCCGCCGACACGATCCAGCGTCTCGTTCTCGCCGCGATAGCGGTCGGCCGCGCGCGCGTCGACCACGACTCGTTCCTTCGAGCCCAGATTGCGCTCGACCGTTTGCGCATCGACCGTGACGGACAGCGGCGCGCCGGCTTTGAAGTCGCCGGTGTTCTGCGCGGGCGCGTCCTGCGTCAGCGGATGGCCACCGGCCTCCCATGCTTGCAGTCCACCGTCGAGCAGCGCGACCGCGTCGTGACCGAGCCAGCGCAGCAGCCACCATGCACGGGCGGCGTACATGCCGCCTTGCGCGTCATAGGCGACGACTTGCTGTCCTTGCTTCAGACCTCGCGACTCCAGCGTCTCCACCAGCCGCGCACGATCCGGCAACGGATGGCGGCCGTTCTGGCCGTTCTTCGGCCCCGACAGGTCGCGATCGAGGTGCAGGTAATGGGCGCCGGGCAGATGTCCGGCCAGATAGGCTTTTTCGCCCGCTTCGGGGTCGGCCAGATCGAAACGGCAATCGATGACGAACACGCTGCCCGGCGCGGCGGCGAGGCGTTCCGCGAGATTGGCCGCGGAGATCAGAGTGGTGTAATGAGTGTGGGGCATGACGTCTCCTCGATACTGGCGATGGCGGCCGAGCTATGTTGTTAGTCTAAACAAAAAAGACGGACCGAAGTCCGTCTTTCCATGCGCGCGTGCTGCCTGAGGAATCCGGGCAGGCGCCAATCAGATCGTGCCGAGTTCACGCCGCAGGAACTCGTGGAAGTGCTGCATGCCATCTTCCATCGGGCTCTGATACGGGCCGACCTGCGATTCGCCGCGATTCATCAGCGCACGGCGGCCAGCGTCCATGCGTTCGGCGATCTCGTCGTCTTCGCGGGCCGTTTCCATGTAGGCGGCGCGCTCGGCTTCGACGAACTCCCGTTCGAACAGCGCGATTTCCTCAGGGTAATAGAACTCCACCACGTTGGTGGTTTTCTGCGGACCGCGCGGAATCAGCCACGACACCACCAGCACATGCGGATACCACTCGATCATGATGCCCGGGTAGTACACCATCCAGATCGCGCCGAATTCCGGCGGATTGCCGCCGCGAAAACGCAGCACTTCGTCGTGCCACTTGCGGTACGTCGGGCTGCCCGGCTGCTCCAGATCCTTGTGCACACCGACCGTCTGCACGCTGTACCAGTCGCCGAACTCCCACGTCAGGTCGTCGCAATTGACGAAGCTGCCGAGGCCCGGATGGAACGGCGCGACGTGATAGTCCTCCAGATAGACCTCGATAAAGGTCTTCCAGTTGTAGTTGCACTCGTGGACTTCGACGTGATCGAACATGAAGCCCGAAAAATCGAAATGTTCCTTGGTGCCGAGACGCGCCAGATCGCGCGCGACGTCGCGCCCCTGCGCTTCGAACAGCAGGCCTTGCCAGTTCTGCAGCGGCGTGGCGCCGAGGTTCAGGCAGGGGTTATCCGCGAAATGCGGCGCACCGAGGAGCTGGCCGTTCAGGTCGTAGGTCCAGCGATGCAGGGGGCAGACGATATTCTCCGTCTGGCCGCGGCCGTTGAGCATGATGGCTTGCCGGTGGCGGCACACGTTCGACAGCAGTTCGACTTGTGACTGCTGGTTACGGACGAGCACACGCCCTTCGCTCTCGCTCGGCAAAGCAAAATAATTCCCCGCTTCGGGCACCATGAGATCGTGGCCGATGTAGCGAGGACCTTTCTTGAAAAGGGTGTCGATTTCGCGCGTTAGAAGCGCTTCGTCAAAGTAAGCCGTGACTGGCAGCTGGCTGTGGACAGACCGCAACTGCAATGCATTGCTCAGATTGGACATTCCCACTCCCGTGAAGACGTGAAAGCAGTGAACAACCCAACCATCGAAGGTTTCGATTTAGGGAGCCCGCGATTATACCCGTTTCGCCTTTCTTGGGGCGCTTAAGTGCCTGATTTGGGTCAAAAATGTCAAGTAAGTTCGACCTTTTCGCCGCAGACCGATCACTTTTTTTCTGCGAGACTGGTAGGGCAGCGGAGAGCCGGAAGGCGGGGCGTAGGCCGGCGAGCGGATCGGAAATGTCGCTTTTGCCGTAGAATGTCCGACTTGTTTTAATTTTGCGACTATTCATGGCGAAGACCGCGTCGAAAGATACTGCTGCCACGCCAGCCGAAGGCGTCGACACTACGCCGCTGCCCGAGAATTACGAGGCCGCTCAGGCGGAGCTGGAGGGGCTGGTTGCGCGCATGGAAAGCGGCAATCTCAGCCTCGAGGAGTCGCTTACCGCCTACCGGCGTGGTGCGGCCCTCGTGGCGTTTTGCCAGCAGCAGCTCGAGAAGGTCGAGCAGCAGGTGCGCGTGCTCGACGGCGAGACGCTCAAGCCGCTGCCCATGAATACCGCAGGCACAGCCGCTACTGAGAGCGGGGACGACCTATGACATTCGAACAATGGATGCGCTCGGTGCTGGAGCGCGTCGAAACGGCACTAGAACATTACCTGCCGACTGAGGCAACCGAGCCCGCCACGCTGCATCAAGCCATGCGTTACGCGGTGTTGGGCGGCGGCAAGCGGGTTCGCCCGCTGCTGTGCCACGCGGCCGGCGAGCTGACCGGCGCGCGCGCCGAATGCCTCGACGCGGCAGCGGCGGCACTGGAAATGATTCATGTGTACTCGCTCGTCCACGACGACATGCCGTGCATGGACGACGACGCGCTGCGTCGCGGCAAGCCCACGGTACACGTCAAGTATGACGAAGCCACGGCATTGCTGGTCGGCGATGCGCTGCAATCGCAGGCGTTCGTCGCGCTGACATCGGACGTGCTGGCCCCGGCGCAACAGGCCGCGCTCGTGCGCGAACTGGCGCTGGCGAGCGGCTCGATCGGCATGTGCGGCGGGCAGGCCATCGATCTGGCGAGCGTCGGCCACACGCTGACGCGCGTGCAACTCGAAACCATGCACCGCATGAAAACCGGCGCCTTGTTGCGTGCCGCGGTGCGCATGGGCGCGCTCGCGGGCGAAACGCCGAGCGCGGAAGCCATGCGTTCGCTGGACGCATATTCGGCCGCTGTCGGCCTCGCGTTTCAGGTCGTCGACGATATTCTCGACGTCACGACCGATTCCGCGACGCTCGGCAAAACGGCTGGTAAAGACGCGAAGGACGGCAAGCCGACCTACGTGTCGATTATTGGACTCGACGCGTCGCGCGCGCTCGCGGCACAGCTGCGCAGCGATGCCCACGCTGCGCTGGCGCCGTTTGGCGCACGCGCACAGCGTCTTGCCGAATTGGCCGACCTGGTGGTGAACCGGGTTAGCTGAACGCGAAAGCCCGCCGCCGCGCGCCTCCGTCATGGGGCGCATGTATGAAGTGCGGGCGCGTAAGTTTTCCTACAATGGAACGACGATGTACGACTTGCTGAAAACCATTGACGACCCGGCAGCACTGCGCCGCCTCGATCGCCGCCAATTGCAACCGCTTGCCGACGAGTTGCGTGCCTTTGTGCTCGACAGCGTATCGCAGACGGGCGGCCATCTTTCGTCCAACCTCGGCACAGTCGAGTTGACCATTGCGCTGCACTACGTGTTCGACACGCCGCACGACCGGATCGTCTGGGACGTGGGCCATCAAACTTATCCGCACAAGATCCTGACGGGTCGCCGCGACCAGATGCACACGCTGCGTCAGTTGGGTGGCATCTCGGGCTTCCCGAAGCGTGACGAGTCGGAATACGACACCTTCGGCACGGCGCACTCCAGCACGTCGATTTCCGCGGCGCTCGGCATGGCGGTCGCGAGCAAGCTGCAGGGCGACAACCGCATGGGCATCGCCGTGATCGGCGACGGCGCAATGACGGCCGGTATGGCGTTCGAGGCGATGAACAACGCCGGCGTCGAAGACGACGTGCCGTTGCTGGTCATCCTGAACGACAACGACATGTCGATTTCGCCGCCGGTCGGCGCGCTGAATCGCCATCTGGCGCGTTTGATGTCGGGCCGCTTCTACGCCGCCGCGCGTGCGGGCGTCGAACGCGTGCTGCGTGTCGCGCCGCCCATGCTCGATCTCGCGCGTAAGCTCGAAGAGCACGCGAAGGGCATGATCGTGCCGGCCACGTTGTTCGAAGAGTTCGGCTTCAACTACATCGGCCCGATCGACGGTCACGATCTCGATTCGCTGATCCCGACGCTGCAGAACATCAAGGAACTGCGCGGTCCGCAATTCCTGCACGTGGTGACGAAGAAGGGCCAAGGCTACAAGCTCGCCGAGGCTGATCCGGTGCTGTACCACGGTCCGGGCAAGTTCAATCCGGCCGAGGGCATCAAGCCGGCCACCACGCCGTCGAAGAAAACGTACACGCAGGTGTTCGGCGAATGGCTGTGCGACGCCGCCGAGCTGGACGCGCGCGTGGTCGGCATCACGCCGGCCATGCGCGAAGGCTCGGGCATGGTGGAGTTCGAGAAGCGCTTCCCGGATCGGTACTTCGACGTCGGCATTGCCGAGCAACACGCAGTGACGTTCGCCGGTGGCCTCGCTGCGGACGGCATGAAGCCGGTCGTCGCGATCTACTCGACCTTCCTGCAACGCGCTTACGACCAACTGATTCACGACGTCGCACTGCAGAACCTGCCGGTGGTGTTCGCGATCGACCGCGCGGGGCTCGTCGGCGCGGACGGTGCAACGCACGCCGGCGCTTACGACCTGGCGTTCCTGCGCTGCATCCCGAACATGACGGTGATGGCCGCGTCGGACGAAAACGAATGCCGCCAGATGCTGTACACGGCATTGCAGCAGCCGAATCCGACCGCGGTGCGGTATCCGCGTGGCGCCGGCACGGGTGTTGCCACCGTCAAGCAAATGGCCGCGCTGCCGATCGGCAAGGGTGAGATTCGTCGCGAAACGTCGCAGCCGGCTGGAAAGCGCATTGCGATCCTGGCGTTCGGCACGATGGTCGCGCCGTCGCTCGCAGCGGCCGAGCAACTGGACGCGACGGTCGCGAACATGCGCTTCGTGAAGCCGCTGGACGCTGATCTGGTCCGTCAACTGGCCGAAACGCACGACGCTATCGTCACAGTCGAAGAAGGCTGCGTGATGGGCGGCGCGGGTTCGGCGTGCGTGGAAGCCCTGCTCGCCAGTGGGGTTACTCGGCCGGTACTACAATTGGGCCTCCCCGATCAGTTCATCGATCACGGAGATCCGGCCAAGCTGCTCGCCGCGTGCGGTCTCGACGCCGCGGGCATTGCCAAGTCGATCCGCGAGCGTTTTCTGTTGAGCGGCGCAGTCGGCGGCCAGTCGTCGGTGAAGCGCGTCGCTTAAGCGGCGCTGCTTGCTGCGCGGCCGTCATGCTATGGCGGCCATAGCAATCTCCAACTTGAATCGGTGGGCCTTCGGGCCCATTATTCGACGCCGGCAGGGGCCGGCGTTTGCCGTTGCGCGCCTGGATTCGCGCGGCCGCTGAGCGCCCCGAAGGCTGTTGCCTTGCGGCAGCTCCCAAAGGCGCAAGCCCCCAAAGTGACTTTCTCCGGGGCGGAAGACTCGGGGCGGCCCGGCGTTTCCTGAAAGGACAAGACAATGAACCAGATGAATCCCGCCTTTGTGATGCCCGACGTGCAAAGCACGCCCGACACCCGCCAGATCCCGATTCAACGGGTTGGCGTGAAGGCCGTGCGCCATCCTTTGACAGTGCGCACGCAAGCCGGCGAGGTTCAGCCGACGGTCGGCACATGGAATCTCGACGTGCATTTGCCGGCTGATCAGAAAGGCACGCACATGTCGCGTTTCGTCGCGTTGCTCGAAGAGAACAAGGCGCCGCTTGAGCCCGCAACGTTCCGCACCATGCTCGCCGCGATGCTCGAAAAGCTCGAAGCCGAGGCGGGCCGCATCGAAGTGTCTTTCCCTTACTTCGTGAACAAGACCGCGCCGGTGTCGGGTGTGCAAAGTCTGCTGGACTACGAAGTCACGTTGACGGGTGAGACCCGCAACGGCGCAACGCGCCTGTTCCTGCAAGTGCAGGTGCCGGTTACCAGCCTCTGCCCGTGTTCGAAGAAGATCTCGCAGTACGGCGCGCATAACCAGCGCTCGCACGTCACGATCAACGCCGAGTTGGCCGGCGACGTCGCCGTGGAAGAGCTGATCCGTATCGCCGAAGAAGAAGCCTCGTGCGAACTGTGGGGCTTGCTCAAGCGCCCGGACGAGAAGTTCGTCACCGAGCGCGCCTACGAAAATCCGAAGTTCGTCGAAGACCTGGTGCGTGACGTCGCGCAGCGACTGAATGCGGACGAGCGGATCGTCGCCTATGTGCTCGAAGCCGAGAACTTCGAGTCGATTCACAATCACAGCGCCTATGCGGTGATCGAGCGGGATAAGCGCGCCGGTTGATGCGCGGGTTTGCCGACTGCATGAAAAAAGCCGCTTCTTGAAGCGGCTTTTTCAATTCAACGATGACGGCACTCAGCGTGCGAGGGACGTCAGATCCCAGCGTGGTTTCACCGTGAACGCGTAGTCCTTGCCCGACTGATCCGGCCAGCGTTGCAGGCGCAAAGCGCCGGCCAGCGCGATCATCGCGCCGTTGTCCGTGCATAGCGACAAGTCCGGATAGTGCACGTAGAAATTGCGCTTCTTCGCGGCGGCGGACAGCGCCTCGCGCAGTTGCCGGTTCGCGCCGACACCGCCCGCGACGACCAGCCGGTTGAGTTTGGTTTTCTTGAGCGCCGCCAGCGACTTCGCGGCCAGCACGTCGACCGCCGCGTCGACGAAACCGCGCGCCAGATCGGCTTTCGCCTGCTCACAGATGTTGGCGCCGCCAAGCTTCTTGGCGTGCGTAAGGACAGCGGTTTTCAGGCCACTGAAGCTGAAATCGAGATCGCCGGAATGCAACATGGGGCGCGGCAGGACCACCGCGCCGGGCGTGCCGAATTCCGCCATGCGCGAGACTTCCGGGCCGCCCGGATAACCGAGGCCGAGCAGCTTGGCGGTTTTGTCGAAGGCTTCGCCGGCGGCATCGTCCAGCGTTTCGCCGAGCGTCTCGTAGACGCCCACGTCCGTCACGCGCATCAACTGCGTATGACCGCCGGACACGAGCAGCGCGACGAACGGAAATGGCGGCGGCTCGTCCACCAGCAATGGCGAGAGCAAATGCCCTTCCAGATGATGAATGCCAATGGTCGGCTTGTCCCACGCCATGGCCAGTGCGTTGGCAACGCTCGCGCCAACCAGCAGCGCGCCCGCGAGCCCCGGGCCTTGCGTGTAGGCGATTGCGTCGATGTCGCCGCGGGCCGTGCCGGCGCGTTCCATCACCTCTTCGAGCAGCGGCAGCGCGCGCCGGATGTGATCGCGCGACGCCAGTTCCGGCACCACGCCGCCGTACTCCCGATGCATCGCAATTTGCGAATGCAGCGCGTGCGCGAGCAGGCCGCGCTCCGTGTCGTAGAGCGCGAGACCGGTTTCGTCACAGGAGCTTTCGATGCCGAGAACGAGCATGATGGGTGGGCCTGGGCGGACGCACGCGTAATGACACTGCGGCGCCCGAAAGTGAAAAAGCAAGCCTGAAAGTATAGCAGTGCGCCAGAAGGGCCGCAGACGCACAGGTACAATGCGACCGCATGGAATCCTTCGATATCGCAGTGATCGGCGCAGGCGCGGCCGGGATGATGTGCGCGGCCGTGGCCGGGCAGCTCGGCCGCCGCGTGGTGCTGATCGACCATTCGCAGCGCCTCGCGGAGAAGATCCGCATCTCCGGCGGCGGGCGCTGCAACTTCACGAATCTGTATGCCGGCCCGGCCAACTACCTGTCGGCCAACCCGCATTTTTGCCGCTCGGCGCTCGCGCGCTACACGCCGCGCGACTTCATGGCGCTGCTCAAGCGCCATCATGTGACGTGGCACGAGAAGCACAAAGGCCAGCTCTTCTGCGATCAGTCGAGCGACGCCGTCATCGACGTGCTGAAGAACGAATGCGACGCGGGCCGTGTGGCATGGCGTACGCCGCTGTCCGTGGAAGCGGTGCGGCAAGACGCGGAAGGGCGCTTCACGCTGGATACGCAGTCGGGACCGATCAGCGCGCGTGCGCTCGTGATCGCAACCGGTGGGCTATCCATTCCGAAGATCGGCGCCACGGATTTCGCCTACCGTCTTGCCAAGCAGTTCGGTCACAAGTTGATCGATACGCGCCCCGCGCTGGTCCCGCTGACCTTCGCCGCAGCGGACTGGGAGCCGTTCTCGGCGCTGTCCGGCGTCTCACTGGAAGTGCAACTCGCGACCGGCGACAAGAAGACCGGCGCGCAATTCAACGAAGATCTGCTGCTCACCCACCGCGGCCTGTCCGGCCCGGGTGTGCTGCAGATTTCGAGCTACTGGCAGCCCGGCGAGCCGATTCACATCAACCTGTTGCCCGAGCAGGATGCCACGACCGCTTTACTGGAAGCCAAGACCGGCACGAAGCGCCAGATCGCCAATCTGTTGTCCGAGTGGGTGCCGCAGCGGCTCGCCCATGTCTGGCTGGAAGCTCATCAGATTCCGGCCGAAGCCCGTGTGGCCGATTTGCCGGATAAAACCCTGCGCCGGGTCGGCGAGGCCCTGTCGCGCTGGACGCTCACCCCCAACGGCACGGAAGGCTATCGCAAAGCCGAAGTGACGCGCGGCGGCGTCGACACGCGCGACCTGTCGTCATCGACGATGATGAGCGCGCGCGCGCCGGGCTTGTACTTCATCGGCGAGGCGGTGGACGTCACCGGTTGGCTGGGCGGCTACAATTTCCAGTGGGCCTGGGCCTCGGGCGTGGCCGCCGGCCAGGCGGCTGCGGAGTATGCCAGAGGGGCTTGACGGCGCTCTGGCTTTGTGAGAAAGCTCTGCTATACTCCTGAACCTTTACAAAGTTCCGTTATTGAAAAATGACGACCATCCGCGTAAAAGACAACGAGCCGTTTGAAGTTGCCATGCGCCGTTTCAAGCGCACCATGGAGAAAAACGGCTTGTTGACGGAACTTCGCGCTCGCGAGTTTTACGAAAAGCCTACGGCTGAGCGCAAGCGCAAGAAGGCGGCTGCGGTGAAGCGTCATTTCAAGCGTCTGCGTGGCCAGATGCTGCCAAAGAAGTTCTACTGATTCTGGCGTTGCCGCGGTTCCGGTCGAACGGAGCGGCGACATCCAACCGGTGACGGCACAGCAGGCGCCATCACGGAAAACAAGGCCCTTCGGGCCAGCCGGCAGGGTCGCACCCACAACGCACATTGTGCCAACCCGCTTGAGGAAGCAGTCCCAAGCGGGTATTCGTGTTGATGCGGTTAGGCCGGCCGGTTTTTCAAATTCCAACGCATTCAGGTGAGTGATGAGTCTCAAGGACCGGATCAACGACGATATGAAGGCCGCCATGCGGGCACGTGAAACCGAGCGTCTCGGCACGGTCCGCCTGTTGCTCGCCGCGATCAAGCAGCGCGAAGTCGACGAGCGCGTCACGCTCGACGACACCGCGATCACCGCTGTGATCGACAAGATGATCAAGCAGCGCAAAGATTCGATCAGCCAGTTCGAAGCGGCTGGCCGCACGGATCTGGCCGACAAGGAAAAGGCCGAACTGGCGATCCTGTCGGCTTATATGCCGGAACAGATGTCCGAGGCTGAGATCGTCGCCGAAGTGCAGGCGGCGGTCGCGCAAACCGGCGCAGCGGGTCCGCAGGACATGGGCAAGGTGATGGGCGTGCTCAAGCCGAAGCTGGCCGGCCGTGCGGACATGACCGCCGTCTCGGCGCAGGTCAAAGCCGCGCTCGCGAAGTAAGCTCTGTTTTTCCGGTCTGCGCGTGCCGCCGCTCGACGGGCGGCGCGCGCAGCCTCGGGCCTTTCAGGTAGCGTCATTTACTGTGATTCCTCCGTCATTCCTGCAGGACCTGCTCAACCGCGTCGATATCGTCGACGTGGTGGGCCGGTACGTGCAGTTGAAAAAAGGCGGCGCGAACTTCATGGGGCTTTGCCCGTTCCACAACGAGAAAAGCCCTTCGTTTACGGTTAGTCCGACTAAGCAGTTCTATCACTGCTTCGGTTGCGGCGCGCACGGAACGGCCATTGGTTTCTTGATGGAGCACGTCGGCTCGTCGTTTCCGGAAGCTGTCAACGAACTGGCGCAGTCGGTCGGCTTGACCGTGCCGAACGAACCTTCGCCGGGATATGGCGGCGGTTCCGGCGGCTATGCGCCGGCGGCGTCCAAAGCGGTCACCACGGCGCTTTCCGACGTCATGCAGACCGCCTGCGACTTTTACCGCAAGCAACTGCGCAGCGCGCCGGTCGCGATCCAGTATTTGAAGAAACGCGGCTTGACCGGCGAGATCGCGGCCCGTTTCGGGCTGGGCTACGCCCCGGACGGCTGGCAGAACCTCGAAGCGGCATTTCCGAACTACCGTGACGATTCGCTGGTCGAATCGGGATTGGTGATCGTCAGCGAAAAATCTGACGCACAGGGTCAGAACCGCCGGTACGACCGCTTTCGCGAGCGGATCATGTTCCCGATACGCAATGTGAAGGGGCAGGTGATTGGCTTCGGCGGCCGAGTGCTGGACGGTGGCGAGCCGAAATATTTGAATTCGCCCGAGACGCCTCTATTTAACAAGGGCAGCGAGCTGTACGGGCTGTTCGAAGCGCGTCTGGCGATTCGCGAGCAGCACTACGTGCTTGTCGTGGAAGGCTACATGGACGTGGTCGCGCTGGCCCAATTAGGGTTCCAGAACGCGGTGGCCACGCTCGGCACGGCCTGTACGCCGATTCATGTGCAGAAACTGATGCGCCAGACCGACACGGTCATTTTCAGTTTCGACGGCGATTCGGCGGGCCGGCGTGCCGCGCGTCGCGCGCTGGACGCCTGTTTGCCGCACGCGGCGGACAACCGCACTATCCGGTTCCTCTTCTTGCCGTCCGAGCACGATCCGGACAGCTACGTGCGCGAATACGGCACCGAGGCGTTCGCCGAGCAGGTCGAGCGGGCCATGCCGCTGTCGCAGTTCATGCTCAACGAGGTGCTGACCGGCAAGGAGCTGGATCAGCCGGAGGGCAAGGCCCGCGCGCTGTTCGACGCCAAGCCGCTGCTGCAGGCGTTGCCGGCCAATGCGCTGCGCGCGCAGATCATGCATATGTTCGCCGACCGGCTCGACGTGCCGTTCGACGAAGTCGCCGCGCTGTGCGAGGTCGATTCACGCATCGCGGCGGCCGCTCGCGCCGCGCCGGCCCGAAAAGACCGGCGCAGTGTGACGGGAATCGAGGAAAAAACGCTGCGCAATCTGGTGATGCATCCGCGCACGGTGGCGGTACTGGACGAGGAGGCCGAACAGGCGCTCCTTACGGTTACGCGGCATGGCGAGCTATTCGAAGAAGTGACGACGCACGCGCGTGCGCTGGGCGATTCGGCGGAGTTTCAGTTGTTGTCCGACCTATTGCGAAACGGCGCAAACGCCCCAACTTTCGAGGAAATCTTTCGCAAAATTCTAGACTATGATGAAAATGTCCGAGATTTGCTGCTGAAAGACCCGGAGGATGCGACCGTCATCGAGGAACGGCGCGAGCAGGAACGGATTGTAGGAGAGGAGTTGAAGGCGGCGATCCTGAAGATGCGGTACGACGCATACTGCGATCGGCTAGAGCAGCTTTCGCGGCAATCCCGGCACACGCCGGAGGAATTCGCGGAGCTGTCGGAGCTCAATCGGAAGCGGGCCGACATGAAGCGCCGGCTCGGGCTGTAGGCGGAATGAAGGAAGCCTGGGTGCTATAATAAAAAGTTTCCAGCGGTTTGTTTTTAAAAGGGTTTTCCTAGCAAAGGCGAAAAGGCGATGCGATGGCAAAGACTAAAGACGCAACTGCGGGCGGCAAGAAAGCAACAGGCACGAACTCCACGGAGCAGACCAGAAAGGTCACTGAGGCCAAGTTAGTTTCTTCCGCCAGAAGAGCGTCTTCTGCCAGCATTGCACCGGGTGCCGGGAAGAAGTCCACGACCACTTCGGCTGCGCGAGCGGAGCCGGTCAGGGCGGCGAAAGTTGTAGCAGTACCGGCCACGAAGGGGTCGGGTGTCAGAAGCGCAAGGGAAGCGGCTGCCGCGCAGGACGATGCGGTAGTGCGCGAGGTTCCAGTATCCACGGTTCAACCGGCTGGCGTCCACCAGCCGCGAGTCGAGACTACAGCCGGTACGGCGAACTCCATGACGAAAAAGCTGAACGAAGTACCCGTCGATGACGACGCAACCCAAAGCGAAGAAACCCCCACGGCTGCTCCAGCCAAGGTGGAAAAGGCCAAGGCTCGCGACCGTCGTGCAAAGGAAAAAGCGCTGCTGAAAGACGCTTTCGCGTCGTCACAGCCTGGCACGGTCGAGGAACTCGAGGAGCGCCGCTCCAAACTGCGCGCGCTGATCAAGCTCGGCAAGGAGCGCGGCTTCCTGACGTACGCTGAAATCAACGACCACCTTCCGGACAACTTCACTGAGACCGAGGCGATCGAAGGCATCATCAGCACGTTCAACGACATGGGCGTGGCTGTGTACGAGCAGGCCCCGGACGCTGAAACGCTGCTGCTGAACGACAACGCGCCGGCGGCTTCTTCGGACGACGAAGTGGAAGAGGAAGCGGAAGTCGCGCTCTCCACCGTCGACTCGGAATTTGGCCGCACCACCGACCCCGTCCGCATGTACATGCGTGAAATGGGCACGGTCGAACTGCTCACGCGCGAAGGCGAAATCGAAATCGCGAAGCGGATCGAAGACGGCCTGAAGCACATGGTGATGGCCATCTCCGCGTGCCCGACTACCATCGCCGACATTCTGGCCATGGCCGAGCGCGTCGCGAATGAGGAAATTCGCATCGACGAACTGGTCGACGGCCTGATCGACGCGAACGCGGAAGACGCGGACGGCTTTTCCGCGCAAGAAGCGGAAGCGATCGAGAGCGAAGACGAGGAAGTCGAAGAAGAGTCGGAAGAAGACGAGGAAGAAGACGACGGCACGGCGCAAGCCACGGCCAACGCTGCGCAGATGGAAGCGCTCAAGCGTGCGTCGCTCGAAAAATTCGCGATGATCAGTGAATGGTTCGACAAGATGCGTCGCGCGTTCGAGAAGGAAGGCTACAAGTCCAAGTCGTATCTGAAGGCGCAGGAAACGATCCAGAACGAGCTGATGACGATCCGCTTCACCGCGCGCACCGTCGAGCGTCTGTGCGACACGCTTCGCGCACAGGTGGACGAAGTGCGTCAGGTCGAGCGTCAGATCCTGCACACGGTGGTCGACAAGTGCGGCATGCCGCGAGCGGAATTCATCGCGCGTTTCCCGGGCAGCGAAACGGATCTGGAGTGGGCCGACAAGATCGTCGGTGAAGGTCACGCGTATAGCGCGATCCTCACGCGTAACATTCCGGCCATTCGCGAACAGCAGCAACGTCTGCTGGATCTGCAAGCGCGCGTCGTGCTGCCGTTGAAAGACCTGAAGGAAACCAACCGTCAGATGGCGGCGGGCGAACTGAAGGCGCGTCAGGCGAAGCGCGAAATGACCGAGGCGAACTTGCGTCTCGTGATCTCGATTGCGAAGAAGTACACGAACCGTGGTCTGCAGTTCCTCGACCTGATTCAGGAAGGCAACATTGGCCTGATGAAGGCGGTGGACAAGTTCGAATATCGCCGCGGCTACAAGTTCTCCACGTACGCAACGTGGTGGATCCGTCAGGCCATTACGCGTTCGATCGCAGACCAGGCGCGCACGATCCGGATTCCGGTTCACATGATCGAAACGATCAACAAGATGAACCGTATCTCGCGTCAGATTCTGCAGGAAACCGGTCTCGAACCGGATCCGGCAACGCTGGCCGAGAAGATGGAAATGCCGGAAGACAAGATCCGCAAGATCATGAAGATCGCGAAGGAGCCGATCTCGATGGAAACGCCGATCGGCGACGACGACGATTCCCATCTGGGCGACTTCATCGAGGACAACAACACGGTTGCACCGGCCGACGCCGCATTGCACGCCAGCATGCGCGACGTTGTGAAGGACGTGCTCGACTCGCTGACGCCGCGTGAAGCGAAAGTGCTGCGCATGCGTTTCGGTATCGAGATGAGCACCGATCACACGCTCGAAGAAGTCGGCAAGCAGTTCGACGTGACGCGTGAACGGATCCGTCAGATCGAGGCGAAGGCGCTGCGCAAGCTGCGTCACCCGAGCCGTTCGGACAAGCTGAAGTCGTTCCTCGAAGGGAATTGATCGAGGTCGGTCATTCACTGTAGTGACGCAGTAGTTTGAAGGAGCCTCGCGGTTGTTTCGGCGGATCGAAGCGGTTGCGAAGGCTCCTTTTTCGTGTAGTATGTCGGCCAATCAAGGTTTTAGGGCCTCTAGCTCATGCTTGGTTAGAGCAGCGGACTTAGCAACGACTCACCTAAACCGCGCAGCATGGCACGGTGAGTCATGAATGGGTTGCCTTGGGGTAAGTTAGCTCTGCTCCTTGGTAGAACTGCTCAAATTCGGGGAACCCTCTGCTGCTTCGGCGGCGTGGCAATCCCGAGCGAAGCTCTCCTCGAGAGAACGTGTAGAGACTGAACGGGCAGGTCGTAAAGACAAGAGACAGTCCAGACCACAAACCCGAAAGGGACGGTGAAAACCGTAGCTGGTAAGCATAATCCGTTGGTGCCGTGTTCGACTCACGGGAGGCCCACCAAATTCTAGAAAGCCACTCTTAGGAGTGGCTTTCTTTTTTTCGGCTTCATGCGTGATCAGCATATATGAAATGACATTCATGCTATTCACGCGGCATAGCCGCACCTCCACAATTCTCCTCAAGCGGTTCGTGCCGCATTCAACCGGAGAGTGGAATGTTTGCAGTTACTGGTATCACAGGTCAGGTCGGTGGCGTTGTTGCTCGTGCATTGCTAGCGGCTGGAGAGGACGTTCGCGCCGTGGTTCGCAGCGCCGCGAAGGGTGCCGATTGGAATGAGCACGGTTGTGAAATCGCTATCGCGGAGATGTCCGACACAGAAGCGCTGTGCTCCGCGTTATCCGGAGCCGACGGCGTGTTTATCTTGCTCCCGCCGAACTTCGATCCGTCGCCGGACTTTTCGGAGTCGCGCCGCCTGATCGGGACGGTGCGCGACGCATTGAAGCAAGCCAATCCGGCGAAAGTGGTCTGCCTGTCGACGATTGGCGCTCAGAGTGTTCAGCCGAACCTCTTGCAGCAACTCGGACACATGGAGCGGGAACTGGGCTCGCTGCCCATGCCGGTCGCTTTCCTGCGCGCTGGCTGGTTCATCGAAAACACGGCGTGGGACGTGGAACCCGCACGCACGGCGGGCGTCATCCCCAGCTTCCTGCAGCCGCTCGATAAACCGGTTCCGATGGTGGCTACCGCCGATGTCGGCCGGGTCGCCGCCAGCATGCTGCAACAGCAATGGACCGGTACGCGGATCGTTGAACTGGAAGGTCCGCGGCGTGTCACCCCAAACGATATTGCGAGTGCGTTCGCGCAGTTGCTTGGCAAGGACGTACGCATGGAGCCGGTGCCGCGTGATACGTGGCAAGCGCTCTTCAAATCGCAGGGCATGAAAAATCCCACTCCCCGCATGCAGATGCTGGATGGCTTTAACGAGGGCTGGATCGAGTTCGAGGAGCCCGGCCAGACGATAAAAGGCAATGTGGCGCTGGAAACAGTGTTGCAGTCGCTAATCGAACGGCTTGCATGAGTGTCTGTCGGCCAACCGCTCATCGATTGCGAGCTTCGGGCCTCGCCAACGCAGTGTTGCGAGGCCGTCCAGCCAACATGACAAGACGGTAATCCAGGCGACGGAGTCCGGTAACGGCGTGCGCGCTACGATCGGTCGCTCATCCCCATCGCTCGTCCGGCGTTTGAACAGGCGATGAGACGGTACGACCACTCTGCGCGCTCAGCGCGACCCAGGAGCGTTATCCATGCCACTCCGTCATCCCGTCGCCAGCGTGGCTGCGACGATCGTTGTCACCCTCATCCTGCTGGCAGTCGGCGCGTTTCTGTTCAGTTCTTCGGGCCTTTACGACGTATCCGCAAGCTCGAAAGACAGCCCGATCATTGCATGGATGTTGCACTCGACCTATGAGGCGTCACTACATCATCACGCCGGTAAAGACGTGCCGCCCGGCGATCTGATGTCGCTAAAGAATATCGAGGCCGGCGCGCGCTTCTACGATTCGACCTGCGCTGCTTGCCACGGTGTGCCAGGAAAGCCGCTGAGCTTCATTGGACAGGGGATTCAGCCGGCTGCGCCTGCGCTACTCGCCGCCAGTCGCCGCAACAATCCCAAACTGATGTTCTGGGTCATCAAACATGGCGTGAACATGACGGCCATGCCGAGCTTCGGAAAGACGCAAGCCGATCAGACGATATGGCAAACGGCCGCGTTTCTCTACGACGCAAGGGGTATCACTCCGGAGCGATACGAGACGCTTGTACATGGGGCTAAGTAGGGGGTTGTTTTCTTTGGCAGTCTGAACTTCACTTTCGGCCGCAATGACGGACCCGTGCACGCCATCCCAGGGATCGACGTGGCGACGAAGATGGCCGAATGGAACTACCGAGGAAAAGCAGTCTCGTCGACGGCTACGCTCATCCCATTCGATGCCAGGCCGCTAGTGGCCGCTCGCACGATCAGCGACTGGTCGCCGTTCCGATCGACCGGGTTATCGTGGGCGATTCAGCACTGAGTCTCCTTATGACGCTTTTTCCATGGAGTGGCACGTCGTTTGCGTAAGGTCGGCTTCCGGACCATATCAATAACGAGAACGACCATGCGACCCGACCACACCGCGACCGAGTTTGCCCAGACTCCATCTTTGCTCGCCACGCCGCTGGAAAGCGGCGGCGAAACCTTGCCGCAACGGCAGATCAACGCTTTCGCGCGAGTCACCTTCTGCTTCGCGTGGCTTTTCGGGCTTGAGCCTTTCCTGACGGGATCGGTCGACGAGCGGCCTCGCTCGCGACTCGATCGCCATTGACGTCACCTGTTTGCGCGACATGCCGGGCCGCCCTAACAGACGTTGAAACTTTCGCCACGCAACAGGGCAATTTCTACATCGGGAAAGAGGCGAATCGAGGCGGGCTCGCAGGCCTCGAAAGGTGTCACTTTGGCGCCGAGTCGCAGGAATAGTGGTTGCGCGAGAGCGGGTGGGAGCCATTCCCAACCTCTGGACGCTCATCATGCAAACCGATCCCACCATCGACCCCGTCGCCGACCCTGCCAACCAGCCACTCGATGAACCTGGCGAGCAGCCGCGGCCATTGCCCGGCGTGCCGCCTGAAACCGATCCGCTCGCACCGGGCGCTGTGCCCGAGGACGGAGCGGCGCCGCGTCCTCGCGAGACACGCCATAACGTCGTGGTTGGCCGTAATTAGGGAAACTCCGTGTAAAAAAACGCACGGCCGTGCCGTTTAATGGTTACGGAAGGCGGTTCGGAAGTTTGCCATCCGTTTTCAGCACGGGTTTTTGTCACGCGGCGGTCGGCGCCGCATATTACCTCCGGACAACACCCGTGCTGAAGACTTTCCTCCTCTTCAGCAGACGGAACGTGAAGTCGTGCCAGAAGTGTCTCGTTGACTTGGTGACGACGGCCTCTTGGAAGAATTCTGCCTGGACCGAGTGCCACAACGTCGATCTAACGACGTATGCAGCCCCGCTGTGGCCGACTCGCCTACAATTCAAGCAGCCGCGCGCTGGCGCAACCGTTCCGCTTTAGCGTATAGCGTACAAGCGGGCTATTTGATCCACTCCCTCGCAACAAGAAAGAGTTAATCGCCGAATTCAGTGGGGCAGTCATTAAGCGCGACCAAACGTGATCGTCTTAATTAAAATAAGTTCCCGGTTTTATAAAATAAATTTACTTCTGCTTTCACGCATACCTTCTATTGCCTCATTTGCGAGCAATCAAACATTTTGTATTTTTCGTTTCGTTCCGACCCGATTACGTCACGCATATTAAACGCTGTTGCATACACGCAACTCGCAATATTGAAAAGTTGCCAATTACTTATGAATAAAGCAGGTGCGACAGCCCCTTTATTTTGCGATAAGTAATGAATAAACAAAGACTTAACGCCAGTGGCGTATGGATTGTTGCTGAATCTGGAAAATCCTGTTGTGTGAATTGCCAACATCCCTATCAGGGTGTCCCCCTACACTCACGCTTCGTTTCAAGGGTGCCCGGCCGATCCGAAACGGGTCGGTGAACAGGGCGGCAATGGGTGCAAAGCACGCGTTGCCGAGGCAGTTCCCGCTCCCCGCGTAAATTTATCGAACAGGAGTCCCAGCATGAAAAAGAGTCTCATCGTCGTTGCGGTTGCCGCATCGTTCGCTTCCGTCGCTCACGCACAAAGCAGCGTGACCCTGTATGGTCTGCTCGACGCCGGCCTGACGTACACCAGCAACGTCAACCACAACTCGAAGTGGGCAGCTGGTAGCGGCGGCATCAATCAAAGCATGTTCGGTCTGCGCGGTTCGGAAGACCTGGGCGGCGGTCTGAAGGCAATCTTCACGTTGGAAAGCGGCTTCAACATCAACAACGGCAAGTTCGCTAACAACAACGGCATGTTCAACCGTCAAGCGTTCGTCGGTCTGTCGAGCGCGCAATTCGGTACGGTCACGCTGGGCCGTCAATACGACGCAGCTCAAGACTACCTGGCACCGCTGACCGCAACGGGCAGCTGGGGCGGTACGTACTTCGCGCACCCGTTCAACAACGACAACCTGAACACGAACGGCGGCTACGCAGTCAACAACTCGATCAAGTACTCGAGCGCTAACTACGCTGGCTTCACGTTCGGCGGCACGTACGGCTTCTCGAACCAGGCTGGCGCATTCGCAAACAACCGCGAATACAGCGTTGGTGCTGCATACCAGTGGCAAGGTCTGCACCTGGGCGCTGCTTACGCACAGCAGAACAACCCGGGCGCCGGCAACAACGGTGCTTCGGATAGCTCGTACGTCAACGCATTGGCAGGCAACGTCGGCAACTTCCGTCAGCGTGAATTCGGCGTTGCTGGTTCGTATGCATTCGGCCCGGCAACCGTCGGTCTGGCATGGACGCAATCGCGTTCGGACAACTTCGTGGGCGGTCAGCAATCGCTGCGCGCTAACAACTACGAAGTCAACGGCAAGTACAACCTGACGCCGGCTCTGGGTCTGGGCGTTGCTTACACGTTCACGGACGGCAAGGGCTACGGCGTTGGCGCGAACGGTGGTTCGGAGTCGGTGCGTTACCACCAGATCGGCGTGCAAGCTGACTACTCGCTGTCGCGTCGTACGGACGTCTACGCTCAAGCCGTGTACCAGCACGCAATGGGCGACGGCGGTGTCGCTTCGATCTACAGCGGCGACAACACGCAACTGCCGTCGTCGTCGAAGAACCAGACGGCTGCTACGGTCGGTCTGCGTCACCGCTTCTAAGCTTCAGCAGAAGCCGGTTGTACAAAAAGGTGCCGTTCGCGGCACCTTTTTTTATGCGCGGGCGATTCGCTGGCCGGCACCCGGCGTCCATGCCTGATGCCGCACACTTTGCCCGGCCCCAGCGGCCGTGTGCTGTTCCAGAACTCGTCTCGCATTTTCTGACGATTGCGCCTCGCCATCTGACAAGAGTTAACCTTCGCGAAAGCCTTCCTGGGTTAGTCTCAAATTCATTGATGGATAGACCCTATTTCGTGACGGCGCCAGCATGCGTCCTGCGGCTGTGCCTTCTTACCGCATGAATACTTCCGCTTCGAAGTCGCAGCCTCCTCCGCCGCCCGCTTACGATCTCACCGACGAGCAATGGCGCCGCATCGTGCCGCTGCCACCCGAAATGAAGGAGCACGGGCCCCGGCGCGGTCGCCCCTGCATCGATATCCGCTGGGTGGTGAATAGCGTGATGTGGGTGCTGCACGCGCGCGCGCCATGGAGCGCCATGCCGAAGTGCTACGCGCCGTATCAGACTGCGCATCGCTACTACTTGCGCTGGAAGAAGTCCGGCGTGCTGGCCAACATCGTTCTCGCGCTGTTCGAGACCGATTCGCTCCTCGAGCGGCCTGTCGCGCGCCGAGGCGGTGTGCGCGCCGCGTAGCCCGTAGCTTTCGCAATGGCAAACAGAAAGGCTGTCACCGGTTTTCCGGTGACAGCCTTTTTCAACCACAACCGGCCTGAAGGTCCGCAGGTCTGTCAGTGCGCCACTCGATCATGCAGGTTGTTCGACCCTGAACACGGCAACGGCATCTCGGAGTTGATCCGTCTGCTCATCGAGGGAGCCGGCCGCGGCCGCAGCCTGTTCCACGAGTGCGGCATTGCGCTGCGTCACATCGTCCATCTGGCGAATCGCGAGATTGACTTCGCCGATACCTGAGCTCTGTTCCTTCGAAGCCGCCGAGATCTCGTTCATGATGGCCGTCACGCGGCGCACCGCGTCGACCACCTCGCCGATCGTGCTGCCGGCCTTGCCCGCGAGCGCCGAGCCCTCGCCGACTTGCGCGACGGACTGATCGATCAGCACTTTGATCTCCTTGGCCGCCGTCGCGCTGCGCTGCGCGAGATTGCGCACCTCGCCCGCGACCACCGCGAAGCCGCGGCCTTCTTCACCGGCGCGCGCGGCTTCCACTGCGGCGTTCAGCGCCAGAATATTGGTCTGAAAGGCAATACCCTCGATCACGCTGATAATCTCGCCGATCTTGCTCGAACTATCGGTGATACCCGCCATCTTCTCGACCACGTCGTTGACCACCTGGCCGCCGCGGGCGGCGATGTTCGACGCGTCGCGCGCCAGTTCCGATGCGGTCGCCGCATTGTCGGCGTTCTGCGTGACGGTTTTGGTGAGCTGGTCCATGCTGGCGGCGGTCTGCTGCAACGAAGCGGCCTGCTCTTCGGTGCGGCTCGACAGATCCAGATTGCCTGCGGCGATTTCCTTCGACGCGGTGGTGATCGTCTCCGCCGAGGTCTTGATGCGCGCGACTGTCGACGCAAGCTGATTGCGCATCTCACGCAGTGAGAACAGCAAGCTCGAGGTGTCGTCGCGGCGCAGGTCGATGCGGGTGGCGAGATCGCCGCGGGCGATCTGCATGGCGATCGCCGCGGCCGTGGCGGGCTCGCCGCCAATCGAGCGCGACACGCTGCGTACCACGCGCGAAGCGACGAAAGACACGATCACGCCCAATACCACCAGCATGCCCGCCGAGCGCGTGAGCGTCGCGTAGAACTGGGCCTGAATGTCGTCCATATAGGCGCCGGCGATGAAATCCCAACCCCAAGGCGCGAAGCGCTTCACATAGCCTATCTTTTCGCTGGGCGTCGTTTCGCCGGGCTTCGGCCACCAGTAGCGCAGGTAACCGGCACCGCCCGCCGAGGCGCCGGTATGGGCGATATCCTGATACAGCGCGTTGCCTTTGGCGTCGCGAAAGCCGCTCATGTCCTTGCCGTTCAGCTTCGGGCTCATTGGATGGTCGATCATGACCGAATCGCTGCGCACGATCGTCACGTAGCCGGATGCGCCGTAGCGCTGCGCGCTGACGCGGGCAATCGACTGTTGCTTTGCTTCGTCGACGGAGAGCTTGCCGGCGTCGGCCTGTTTCGCATAGTCCGCGACGATGGATATCGCCATATCGGTGACATCGGCCAGATCCGCACGCCGTGCGTCCATTTGCGCGTTACGCGCCTCGTACGCGTTTACGACGGTCACGATCAGGAGCGCAGCCCAGCACAGCAGCAACGGCACCCACAGTTTCTGTTTTAGTGTCAGACGGTTCATTATCGGATTCGACAATACGTTGAGCTCGGAATAGGGAGGGCTGCAATCTACGCTGCATAGCTCGCATAACGGCGCGCGCGGCGCTTTCTTGATCCGGTTGCTCAAAAAACGGGCTGACGGATGGGCCGATAGTCGGGCTGGCCGCGCGTCGGCGGCGCCCGGAAGGGTGGCGTGGCCGCAGGCACGGCCGGAGGTTGGCGCTAGATCTGCTCTCGGCCGAACGCGCTCAGGCGCTCAAGGTCGAGTACATGAATCTGGTTGTAGGAGAGGCGCAAAATCTGCAGTCGTTCGAGGTTTTGCAGCGCCTGATTGATCCGCTGACGCGAGACGCCCGCCAGCAAGCCGACTTCTTCCTGCGAAATGGCCAGCGTGCGGCCGGTATCGGGATAGAGGTCCGGGTTGAACAGCTGCGCGAGCGACTGTGCGACGCGCGCGTCGACATCGAGCAGCCGGCTATTCTGGATCGACGCGATGAATTCGCCCATGCGGTTGTTCAGCTGCCGGATCACGAAGCCTGTGAACGGCAGGCTCGACTCCAGCAGCGCGTGGAACGTATCCGACGGCACGAACATGACGAGCGAAGGTTGGATTGCCGCGACGTCGTATTTGCGCAGTTCGCGCTTGATCACGCTGCCTTCTCCGAACCAGCCGCCAGGCGGCACGCCGGACAGCGTGCAGCTGCGTCCGGAAGCGTTGTAGATGGCCAGCTTGAGAAGGCCGGAATGCACGCCGATCCAGTAATCCGAGGGTTCCTGGCGGCGCGCGATCCACGCGCCGCCTTCCAGATGCTCGGCATGCGCGCTGGCGATCACCATGGCCTGATGCTCCGCGGCGAGCGCCCGAAACCACGCGCAAGTGGCGAACAGGGCCGGCAGGTCGGCGCGCGCGACCCGTTCCAGCCGGTTCGGACGGGCATCTGCGGGAGCGATGAGCGGGGCGTCGTTCATGGCGAATGGCGGGATCGATGGGGACTTATTGATCGAATCGAGGTTCGAAAGCGCCAAGGCGTGCCACTCTGTCATTTGAATGACAGACAGTTCACCATGACCATTGTTAGCCTAGTTTATCAATCAGAATAGTTGATGGCGCGGCGAGCGCCTCAGGAGACAACGCGATGAAACATATGTTCGAAGCAGGCCTTGAGCGCCGTGAAGCCAATAATGTCCCGCTGACGCCGATCGATTTCATCGTTCGCGCGGCAGAAGTCTACGGTGAGCGGCTCGCAGTCGTCCATGGGGAGATTCGCCGCAACTGGCGCGAAACCTACGAACGCACCCGGCGGCTGGCCAGTGCGTTGGAGCGCGCCGGCATCGAGCGCGGCGATACGGTCGCGGCCTTGCTCCCCAACATTCCTCCGATGATAGAAGCACACTTCGGCGTCCCCATGGCCGGCGCCGTACTCAATACGCTGAATACGCGGCTCGACATTTCGTCGCTGTTGTTCATGTTGCGCCATGGCGAAGCCAAGGCGCTGATCGTCGATACGGAATATGGCGAGTTCGCGCACCGCGCCGCGCTCGAATTCCCGAACCTGCGCGTGATCAGCGTGGCGGACGCGATGCCTGCCGACCCCGATCAATTTATCCGCGCAACAGACTACGAAGCGTTCCTGCAATCCGGCGACCCCGAATTCGCGTGGACCATGCCTCGCGATGAATGGGACGCCATTGCGCTGAACTACACCTCGGGTACGACAGGCGATCCGAAGGGCGTGGTTTATCACCATCGCGGCGCCTATCTGAATGCGGTGAGCAATATCCTCGAATGGGATATGCCCAAGCACGCGATTTATCTCTGGACCTTGCCGCTCTTCCACTGCAACGGTTGGTGTTTTCCATGGACGGTGGCCGCGCGTGCCGGCGTCAATGTCTGCCTGCGCAAGTTCGATGCGAAGACGGTGTTCGATCTGATCCGCCGCGAAGGCATCACGCATTACTGCGGCGCACCGATCGTGCAGAGCGCGCTTGCGAACGCGCCGGCCGAATGGCGCGAGGGCATCACGCAGCGCGTGTCGACCATGGTGGCGGGTGCGGCGCCCGCGCCGGCGGTGATTGCGAAGATGAAGGAGATCGGTTTCGATCTCACGCACGTGTACGGACTCACTGAGACTTACGGACCGGCTGCAGTCTGCGCGAAACAGGAAGAGTGGGATACGCTCGACGACGCCGAGCGCGCCGAACTGAACGCGCGCCAAGGCGTGCGCTACCACTTGCAGGCAGCGGTGACCGTGCTCGATCCGCAGACGCTGGCGCCCGTTCCCAACGATGGCGAGACGATCGGCGAGATCATGTTTCGCGGCAACATCTGCATGAAGGGCTATCTGAAGAACGAGCGCGCGACGGAAGCGGCCTTCGAAGGCGGCTGGTTCCATACGGGCGATCTCGGCGTACGGATGCCCGATGGCTATATCCGCATTCGCGACCGCAGCAAGGACATCATCATTTCAGGCGGCGAGAACATCTCGAGCATCGAGCTCGAAGACACGCTGTATCGCCATCCTGCGGTCGCCGTTGCGGCCGTGGTGGCGATGGATGATCCGAAATGGGGTGAGGTACCCTGCGCGTTCATCGAGCTTAGGGAAGGGGCTCAGGTGAGCGCGGAAGAGATCATTGCGCACTGCCGGCTATTTCTTGCGGGATACAAGTTGCCGAAAGCGGTGCGCTTCGGCGAATTGCCGAAGACATCGACGGGAAAAATTCAGAAGTTCGAACTACGCGCGCGCATCAAGAGCGAAGAAAACCGGTAACCGAGTCGCGCGTTCGATGGTGTGGCGTGCCGAATGGCACGCCAACGCCGCTAGTTCATGCCGCAGGCGAACGCGCATGAGCGCGCGGATGATGTGCGCCTCATTGCGCAGGTTCGCATGCCTGTCGCGAGCTTAGCCTCGCGTGTCGACCCAGTGACGAGCCCAGCGTGCCGAGTGCTGCAAGGCCTGTTCTTCGTTCGTGAAGTAATCGAGCGAATAGAACTGGTAGCGCCCTTCGGCACGCGCGCTGTCGGCGCGTTCGAGCAGCAGATTGGATGAAAATGTGCCATCGGGCAAACGGTGCGCCGAGGGTTTGACGGCATAGCCGTTGTAGTGATGAATATGTTTGTTTTGCATTTTAATTTTTTAATAATTGTCGAGTGCGCGCCTGCCTTGCGGACCCCTATGAGAGTCGCGCGGCCAAGCTGATTCAAGCCATTGCGAGCCGAATCCTGACGCAGTCGGAAAGCGAAAAATGGGCGTTGAAGCCGGAGGGGAGAATGAGGTGCAACGAGGCGTTTGGCGCTTAGGCAAGCTGCTTGAATGGCATGCAGCTCAAAGCGATCGCGCCAACTGTGGGAGACAAATGCTCCGCGAGGGTGTCGCTGCAGCCCGATGTCCGTTGCCGGACACCGAGCCCTTCAAACTTACATCGGCTTGATGTTAGCCGCTTGCAGACCCTTCGGGCCTTGCTTCGTTTCGAAGCTCACTTTCTGATTCTCAGCCAGCGTCTTGAAGCCGTCGCCGCTGATTTCGGAGAAGTGCGCGAACAGGTCGTCGCCGCCCTTGTCCGGGGTGATGAAGCCAAAGCCTTTGCTGTCGTTGAACCACTTAACGGTACCGGTATCCATGAAGAATCCTTGAGGTAAAAATAGAAAGATTTGCTCTGTGAGAGAGCGCGTGAAGCGTCAAGGAGGGAGAGGACAACGAATACCGCTTAGGGAGCGAGACATTGATGAACAGCAATCGAACTTCTTGAACTTCGGGTGCCACAGTAACCGCCGGGTGGTGTCAGCGTCAACACTTAACTTGTAACTGTTTGGCTGCGCGCCATGAATGGCTTGCTGCGGGCGTTCGGCTGAAACGCGCGGCTTCCCCGCGCTCGCCGTGTCTTGCGGCACGGCGAGCGCGGGGAAGCCGCCGCACGTGTCAGATGCCCACTTTGTGTGCTGTCAGGATCAGGCGCAATCCCAGCGCGGCGACCGCGCTCGCGGCGACGCGATCGACCCAGGCTTTCCATTGCAGATAGATTTCTCGCGGGCGCTTGCTCGAGAAACACAACGCGACGACGGTGTACCAGCCGGCTTCGATAGCGAAGATCGCCGGCGGCAATGCAAAGTAGCACCACAGCGGCGGATGTTGCGGCAGCAGCGCCGCGAAGATACTGCCGTAATAGACGGCTGTCTTCGGATTGCTGAGTTGTGTGCTCAATCCGATCCAGAAAGATTTGCGTGCATTGGCCGGGACGGCTTGCGTCGTATCGAAGGCGAGCGGTTTGGCGGCGCCGCGCCAGATTTTCGACGCAAGGTAAATCAGATAGAGGCCGCCAGCCACTTTCAGTCCCACGTAGAGCCATTCGACACTGGCCAGCAACGTGTAGAGGCCGAGCAGCGCGATGCCGCTGAAGAAAACGCCGCCGACGCCCATGCCGATCGCGGTGGCGAGCCCATCGCCGCGCGACAGTCCAATCGCATTGCGGGCGACGATAACGAAGCTCGGCCCCGGACTCATCGCGCCCAACAGGAGTGCGGCGAGGATGGTGACGATGGCGGTTGAAGCGGACATGATCGGCTCTCCTATGTGCAGGCGTGTTAGTCAGTGGAACATAGCATGAGAGCGCGGAGGTTGGCGCTCTGAGTTTGTTGCCAACTCATTTCATGACGAGGCCTATTCGCGTGGGTTTGCGACATTACATTGATTAAACCGGCCGGAATTGAAAAGCCTTGCTTCGCGGACTAACAACCCATTGCTGCGAGCAGCAGAAATTGGATGCTAGAATTCCTTTCCATACGCTGAAGCAGCCCTGAACGACGGGCGAGACACGAATGCAATTGATCCAGTTGCCGGCGAATCCCCATAATCCAAGATTTATCGGGCATGTTTTCCAGGTGCGAGTGCTTACGCATGGGAAGAGGCATGGTGAGTTCGATCCGCACTCGAGCTATCTGAATCACGCATAGGCTTCGCGTTGTTTAGCGAAGCCTTTGTTTTTTCTAACGCGAGCATTAATAGCCGCGATACCGACACATGATAAAAGAGCGAGAAGAACAACGGTTGTTCGACCTCGATGGAAACGCACGTGAGCGCCTGATCGTGTGGATCCACAGGCGAATGGATGAATACGGCATTACGATGGAAGCGCTCGCGGAATCGATTGAAGCCGATGCGGCCGCGACCCGGGCCGTGATGTATCGCGACGCCTACGGCCATACATGGGACGGTCACGGCGATAAACCGGACTGGCTCGCGCGGGCGATTTACGCTGGACAGAACATCGATCACTTCCGCTGCTGAGGGTGTGCGTGGCGTATGCGTGCCGATTGCTTCGGTATCCAAAGATCAAAAAAAAGCCCGCGCAAGGCGGGCTCAACTACTCGGAGTTTCGCGATCCAGTCGCTAGAAGGATCATGCTCAGTGTATGTGAAAGCAATATGAAAGTGTAGAAAAACCGTATTACAGGTCGAAAAAGACGGTTTCCTTATCGCCCTGCATGTAGATATCGAAACGGTAAACGTTCGCTACATTCGGCTCGCGGCGTGCAATCAGGGTGTTGCGGCGCTCCGCCGGAACCGCTGCCAGCACCGGGTCTTTCTCATTCGCCGCGGCTTCGTCTTCGAAATAGACGCGTGTGAAGGTGTGCAGCAGCATGCCGCGCATCGTCACGATCACATTGAGGTGCGGTGCTTCATCCGGGCCGACGCGGCCGGGCTTGACCGTCTCGACCACAAAGCGCTTGTGCGGATCCGTGCCGGTGCCGACGCGCGCGAAGCCACGAAAGCCCGTCTTCAGAATTTCCTCACGCGACTCCGGGAAGCGCCCATTTGCGTCCACCTGCGACACTTCGAGCATGGCGTCGCCGATTACCTTGCCGTCGCCGTCGAACACCTGGCCCACAATCGTGATGTGCTCGCCGGCCGCTTCGCGGTCGGCCAGAACGGGCGTAAACAGGCTCTTGAAGTCGAAATCGTATTGCTGCGGACACAGACCGTACGCGAAGTAGGGTCCAACCGTCTGCGAAGGCGTTTGCTTGAGAGTGGTCATGGCTTAGCGCTCCATCGGAGTTTCGTTGCGGCCGCGCAGCACGATGTCGAAGTCGTAGCCGAGCGCATAGGCTTCCTGCGTGGTGTCGAGCGAAAAGTTCGCGATCAGGCGGTCACGGGCATCCTCGGGCGTGCCCTGGAAGATCGGGTCGAACGCCAGCAGCGGGTCGCCGGGAAAGTACATTTGCGTGACTAGGCGCGAGCCGAAGTGGTCGCCAAACAGCGAAAAGTGGATATGGTTCGGGCGCCACGCGTTCGGATGGTTGCCCCACGGATACGCGCCCGGCTTGATCGTCAGGAAACGGTAGCGGCCTTCGTTGTCCGTGATGCAGCGGCCCGCACCGAGAAAATTCGGGTCGAGCGGCGCGTCGTGCTGGTCAGCCTTGTGCACATAACGGCCGGCGGCGTTGGCTTGCCAGATTTCAACCAGCGTATTGCGCACGGGGCGGTTGCCTTCGTCGAGCACACGACCCGTCACGATGATGCGCTCGCCAAGCGGCTCGCCGTTGCGCACAGCGTTGCGCGTCAGATCGTGATCGAGCGCGCCGAGGTCTTCGGTGCCGTAGACCGGCACACGCTGGTCGCGCAGCTTTTCCTTCAGCGGAATCAGCGGGCGCGTCGGGCCGCGTTTGACCGACGAACCGTAGCCGGGATAGATATAGGGAGGATGCGACGCGAAATCACGCGCGGTGAGAAAGGAATCGTCCATCAGTGTCTCCTTGGAGGAATTGTGAAATACCGGTTGATGGAGAGACTTTATCCAAGCTGAGCGGTTATGCAAAATGACGTTTTCGCCCTTTTCGTATAACCTCCCGTTATGCAACGCAGTCTCGCGGATAGCCGCGTCAAATTCCGTCATCTTCAGTGCTTTCTGGCCGTTGCGCAGTTCGGCAGCGTCCAGCGGGCCGCCGACAGCCTGTCGATCACGCAGCCCGCCGTTTCCAAGACGGTCGCCGAACTCGAAGCGATTCTCGGCGTGAAGCTGTTCGAGCGCGGCCGTCACGGCGCCGTGCCGACCCGCGAGGGCCAGCTCTTCATGCCGCACGCGAGCGCCTGTGTGAGCGCGCTGCGGCAGGGTGTCGATCTGCTCGCGCGTGCGGAAGGCGCGGCCGCGGCCACGCTGGAAATCGGCATTCTGCCGACCGTCGCGGCGGCTTTGATACCGCCGGTGCTGAAGCAGTTTGCCGCGCTCTGGCCACGTGTGATCGTGCGCCTCGCGACCGGCGCCAACCCGGAATTGCTCGAGCGCCTGAAAGCGGGCACGATCGAATTTGCGATCGGTCGGTTGGCCGATCCCGAGCGGATGGTCGGGCTCAGTTTCGAGCAACTGTTCAGCGAGCCGTTGATCGCGGTGGTCAGGGCCGGGCATCCGCTGGCGCTGGGTGCGGGTTTGCCGGCCACCTCGCTCGAAGAATTTCCGGTGGTGTTGCCGCCGTTCGGCACGTTGATCCGGCAGTCGGCGGAAAGTCTGCTGAGCGCCTGGGGCGTGCCGCCGTTGTCGGCGTTCGTGGAGGTATTGTCGGTTTCCACGGGCCGCGCGTTGGCGCTGGAGAACAGCGCGGTGTGGTTCGTGCCGCTGAGCGCGGTCGAATATGAACTGGCGCACGGCATGCTGGTCCGTTTGCCGTTGCCCTTTGCCGGCACCGGCGAGCCGGTCGGCTTGATCCGGCGCTCGGACACGCAGCCGTCGCCGGCTGGACGGGCGTTTATCGATGCGGTGCGCGAGGTCGCGCAGCAGCGCATGGTGGCCAATGCGGACAAGGCGGCGGACGAGGCAGCGGGTAAAGGAGTGCGGAAACGGGGCCGCAAATAGGGCGTCCCGCTTCAGGTCGGTGTGTGGTTGGGCACGAGCATGGTGGGACGGCCGGATGAGCTGCTACGCGCCCTGTGAACTATCCAGTACAAAATGAAGGTTGCGAACGGACTGCTAGCCGGTGTACAAACACGGTGCAAAAGCCGTCGCGGCCCGCGTTGCTGCGGCGCATGCCGATCATCGGCGGCTTGCAGCGAAGATCAGCATCGAACATCGGAAACGCCGGAAACAGCGTCGAAAGACTGTAAAGGAGATTGCCATGCCCAGCGACTTGCCCACTCCAGACGCCGCGCTGCGCGCCGTGTCGGCACCTGAGCACAATCCGCTCGGCACCGCCGGCCTCGAATTCGTGGAGTTTGCCGCGCGCGATCCGCAAGCGCTCGGCGAAACCTTCACCAAACTCGGCTTCAAGGCGATTGCGCGCCACATCAGCAAAGACGTCACGCTGTATCGCCAGGGCGAGATGCAGTTCCTCATCAATGCGGAGCCGGATTCGTTCGCCGCGCGCTACGCCGAGGAATACGGCGCGGGCATCTGCGCGATCGGCATTCGTGTGGCCGACGCGCAGCGCGCTTTCGACCGTGCGATCGAACTCGGCGCATGGGCATTCGAAGGCGAGAAGACCGGCGCCGGCGAGTTGCTGATTCCGGCTATTCAGGGCATAGGCGACTCGCATATCTATTTCGTCGACCGTTGGCGCGGCCGCGGCGGTCAGCGCGGCGGCCTGGGCGACATCTCGATCTTCGATATCGACTTCCGGCCCATTCAGATCGACACGGCGCAGGCCGACTTGAGCCACACGGGCACGGGCTTGGTCGCCGTCGATCATCTGACGCAAACGGTCGGCGAGGGCCGCATGCAGGAATGGCTCGACTTCTATCGCGACCTGCTCAACTTCCGCGAGATTCACGAGCTGCACGCCAACTGGCATGTATCGGCGGAATCGCGCGTGATGGTGTCGCCGTGCGGCGCGATCCGCGTGCCCTTGTATGAGGAAGGCACGCGCCGGACCAGCCTGATGCACGAGTATCTGCCGGACCATCCGGGCGAAGGCGTGCAGCATATCGCGCTCGCAACCGACGACATTTTCGCGTGCGTCGAGCAGTTGCTCGCGAACGGCGTGGAGTTCGTCGAACCGCCGCCGCGCTATTACGATCAACTCGACGCGCGCTTGCCGGGCCACGGGCTCGACGTCGAGCGGCTCAAGCGCACGCACGTTCTGGTAGACGGCGAAATCGGCGCCGACGGTGTGCCGCTGCTGTTCTTCCAGACCTTCGTGCGCCGCCGAGCCGGCGAAATCTTCTTCGAGATCGTGCAGCGCCAGGGTCACCACGGCTTCGGCGAAGGCAATCTGAGCGCATTGGCCCAGGCGCGCGAACAAACCGGCGCGTGATGCTTCATCCGATACGCGGTCAATCGGTATCGGGCGGGGCGGCCAACTCGGGATTCACCGCGCTGTAGGCCGCGGCTTCGTGCAACAGCCACTCGCGGAAACTCGCCAGCGGCTTGCCGTGACTCAACTCGGTCGGATAGACGAGGTAGTACGCCGAATCGGCGACCGCGGGGGCATCGAGCGGGATCACGAGCCCTAGTTGTTCGAGCTGCGCGTCGACGAAAAAGCGCGGCACCAGCGCGATACCGAGGCCGGCGGCCGCCGCGCTGATCAGCATGGTGTGGAGTTCGTAGCGCACGCCCTGCATGGTCCGGTTGTCCTCGACGCCCATGTTGGCGAACCATGCTGCCCAGCCGTCGGGCCGGGTAGTGGAGTGGACGAGCGGATAGTCGAGAAGATCGGCGGCGTTCTGCACAGGCCGCTTCAGCAGACTCGCCGCGCACACCGGCACGACCTCTTCGCTGAACAGAAAATCCGCCGACGTGCCCGGCCATGTGGGCTTGCCGTAATGAATCGCGGCCTCGAAATGGGTCTCGGCGAACGGGAACGTGCCGGTTCGCACGCCCATGTTCACGCGCACGTCCGGATACTGCGCGTTGAATGCCGCGAGCCGCGGAATCAGCCATTGCGACGCGAAAGTCGGCAGAACAGCCAGTTCCAGATAACCGCCGCCACTGCCATGCGCGATGATGGACAGCGTGTCGCGATCGAGCTGTTCCAGCGAGCGCCGCACCTGCGCGCTATAAACCTTGCCTGCCTTGGTCAGCACCACGCGCTGTTTGACGCGCACGAACAACCGCACGCCAAGGTTGCTTTCCAGCGTGTTGATCTGCCGCGACACGGCGCTTTCGGTCAGGAAGAGTTCGCGCGCCGCGTGCGTGAAGCTCTCGTGCCGTGCGGCCGCTTCGAAAGCGAGCAGCGCACCCATGTTGGGGATCTTGAACTTTCGCACGTTGATTCCAAAAACGCATTAAGTGGCGATTTTATCTCGCTTTACGGCGACCCTGGCGTTTTGAATAATCACGCCTTTGATCATGCCGTTCTGTGCCTTGCGCGCCGACCGGCGCGGCAATTCAGCACATCAGATAGCGCGCGTAGAGTCACCTAGAGAACCGATATGCCAAACATCAAGAATGCGAATCTCGAACAACTGCTGCTGACGCTGCTCGGCGCCGACAAAACCGCCCGGCTCTTTGCGACGCTGAATCATCCGCAGGTCCTCAACGAATGGGAAGACGGCATCGTCACGCGCGCCGAACTCGCGCAGGCAATGAACATGGCGCTCTTCGAGGATCTGCTGGCGCGCTCGGCGAATGGCCGCCGCTACACGGAAGAGACGGTCGCGGCGGGCGGCAGCGTGTACTTCGACCACGGCGCGCTGCGCACGGTGCGCTGGCCGCACAGCGGCGCGCTGCCGACTGGCGAAGCCGCATTTGCCCGCATTCTGCGTCCGCTCGGCTTCAGCATCAACGGCCGGTATCCGCTCGATCGTCTCGGCATGACCGGGCGCGCGTGGGCGCATGACGACGCGTCCGATGAGATCGCCCAGTTCTTCGTGAGCGAGCTGCATCCCGAGCGGTTCTCGGCGGAGTTTCAACAGGCGGTGACCAACGTGATCGGCCAGTCGCGCGATCCGTTGACGCCGCGCGCTGTCGGCCAGTTGTGGGAGCTCGAGCGCGACGGCGTGCTGCCGCTCAAGGCGGCCCATGAACTGCTGCCGGTCATCGTCGGCGCATTTGCGCGCCAGCACGAGACGCCACGCGAAGCCGATTACGAAGTATTGTTGAAGGAATCGCCGGAAATGGCGTGGATCGCGACCGAAGGCAATGCGTTTAACCACGCCACCGATCGCGTCGCGGACGTCTTTCAACTCTCCGACGACGAGAAGGCCAAGGGCCGTCCGATGAAACCGGAAGTAGAGCGTTCGCGCTCGGGCCGCGTGTTTCAGACGGCGTATCGCGCGGACACGGTGCTGCGCGAGTTTCGTGCGGCTGACGCAAGCGTGGTGACGCGCGAAGTGCCGGGCTCGTTCTACGAGTTCATCACGCGCAAGCGGACTTTCGATCAGGACGCGCGTCGCTGGGAAACGGACCTGCGTTTCGACGCGGGCAACGCACAGGGCATCTTCAAGATGACCGCGAGCCAGGCCGCCTGAGCGCAGGGCGGCGGTCCAGGCACGAGAAACGGGGAGCGCGGTGGGAACGTCATTGGATGAACAGCAGGGCGCGGGCCTGAACGGGTTGGACGATGCCGGCCGTCGCGCGCTGAAGAGTGCATCGCGCGTTGCCACGCCTTTCGCGAGCAGTGCCGCCGTGATGCAGGCGCTCGAAGCCGATTTGCGCAGCCATGTGCGCGGCGAAGTGCGCTTCGATCAGGGCTCCAAAGCGTTGTATGCGGCAGATGCGTCGAACTATCGGCAAGTGCCGCTCGCCGTGGTCGTGCCCGCGGATGTCGACGATCTATTGGCGACACTCGCCGCCTGTCGTCGCAACGACGTGCCGTTTCTCGCGCGCGGCGGCGGCACTTCGCAGAACGGCCAATGCGTGAACGTCGCGGTGGTGGTCGACGCAAGCAAATATGTGAACCGTGTCGTGTCGGTCGATCCTGTCGCGCGCGTCGCGATCGTCGAGCCGGGCGTGGTCTGCGATACCTTGCGCGATGCCGCTGAACAGCATGGCCTCACGTTCGCACCCGATCCGGCTACGCACAGCCGCTGCACGCTCGGCGGCATGATCGGCAACAACTCGTGCGGCGCGCATTCGGTGATGGCCGGCAAGACCGTCGAAAACGTCGAGGCGCTGGAGATCGCGACCTTCGACGGCGCGCGTTTCTGGGTCGGTCCGACATCCGCAAGCGAACTCGAACGCATCATCGCGGCAGGCGGCCGCCAAGGCGAAATCTACGCCGCGTTGAAACGGTTGCGCGATACCTACGCTGACCAGATCCGCGCGAAATTCCCGCAGATCAAACGGCGCGTGTCGGGCTTCAATCTCGATCAACTGCTGCCGGAAAACGGCTTCAACGTGGCGCGTGCCCTGGTCGGCACCGAGGGCACCTGCGCGGTGACATTGCAAACGAAAGTGCGCCTCGTGAAGAGTCCTGCGAAGCGCGTGATCGTCGTGGTCGGCTTCACGGATATTTACACGGCGGCGGATGCCGTGCCGCATTTCATGCGCTGCGGGCCGATCGCTATCGAAGGACTCGACCGCGCGATCATTCGCGGGCTGGAGGCGCGCGGGTTGAAGAAGGATGAGATCGCGTTGCTGCCCGAAGGCGATGCGTGGGTCGTGCTCGAATTCGGCGCGGACACGCAAGAGGCGGTGATGCTACAAGCGCAAGCCGCTGCCACCTATTTTCGCTCGGGCGAGGCGGGGCCGAATGTCTCGGCGATGCTCGTCGAAGATCGCGCATTACAGGCCAAGGTATGGTCGATTCGTGAGACCGGCGCCTCGGCGGTGGCGTTGTCTGTCGATTCCGGCACGCCTGACCCGGTGGTCGGCTGGGAAGATGCGGCGGTCGATCCGCTGCGTCTCGGCGATTATTTGCGCGCGTTCCAGTCGCTAGTGGATCGCTACGGCTACGAGACGAGCCTCTATGGTCATTTCGGCGATGGCTGCGTGCATGCGCGCATCACGTTCGATCTGCGCAGCGCGGAAGGTATCTCGACTTGGCGAAAGTTTCTGCGCGAAGCGGCCGAGCTGGTGGTCGAATTCGGCGGCTCGCTCTCGGGCGAACACGGCGACGGCCAGGCCAAAGCCGAGTTTCTGCCGATCATGTACGGTGCCGAGCTGATGCAGGCAATGGAACAGTTCAAGGCGATCTGGGATCCGGCCAATCGTCTGAATCCGGGTAAGGTCGTGCATGCGTATCGGGCCGACGAGAATCTGCGCATGGGTCCCGCCTATCAACCTGTCACGCTGCAAACCAGGCTCACCTTTGCCAGCCAGGAAGGCGACGGCTTTCAGCGCGAGATCGAGCGATGCATCGGCATGGGCAAATGCCGTTCGCTCGAAGGCGGCACGATGTGCCCAAGTTATCGCGCGACCCGTGAAGAGAAATATTCGACCCGTGGCCGTGCGCATCTTTTCTGGGAAATGCTGCAAGGCGACGTGATCGTCGATGGCTGGCAAAGCCGCGAAGTGAAAGAAGCGCTGGATACATGCCTTGCGTGCAAGGGCTGCAAATCCGATTGCCCGACGCATACGGATATGGCTTCATACAAAGCCGAATTTCTTTCGCATTACTACGAGACGAATCGCCGGCCACGGCAGGCGCTGTTCATGGGGCGCATCGGTGAATGGGCGCCGTGGGCGGCGCGCTTCCCGCGTTTGACGAACTTCATGACGTCGGCGCCGGGTTTGGCTTCGTTCGGCAAGTGGGTGACAGGCGTGGCGCAAGCACGTGAACTGCCACGATTCGCGGGCGCAACCTACAGGCAGATCGCACGGCGTTCGCCGCAAACAGCGCCCGCCTCTCGCGGCGAAGCAAAAAAGGTCATTCTGTGGGTCGATACTTTCAATGATCACTTCACGCCCGAGATTGCCGAAGCCGCCGCCGACGTTTTAAAGCAGTTGGGCTGGCACGTCGTGTTGCCGAAGAACCGGCTGTGCTGCGGGCGTCCACTCTATGACTTTGGCCTGCTCGAACGTGCGCACGAACTTCTCGCGCACATCCTTGACGACCTCGCGGACGATATCGCCGCGGGCGTGCCGCTGGTCGGTCTCGAACCGGGTTGTTTGTCGGTATTCAAGGACGAATTGCTGAAGCAACTGCCCGGTCATGCGTTAGCGAAGAAGCTCTCCGCGCAGACCTTCCTGTTCTCCGATTTCGTCGCGCGGCAGCCGTTCGATTGGCCGACGCTGACCGCTGACGTGATCGTGCATGGGCATTGTCATCAAAAGGCGCTGTTCGGCATGCAGGGCGACACGGCGTTGCTGAACAGGCTCGGCGTGAAATGGAAGCTTCTCGATACAGGATGCTGCGGCATGGCGGGATCGTTCGGCTTCAACGCAGAGCACCACGCGCTTTCCGAAAAGATCGGCGAAGACAGACTATTTCCGGCGGTGCGCGAGGCGGCCGCGGACACGATCGTGCTGACCAATGGCTTCAGTTGCCGCGAACAGATCGAGCAAGGCACGGGGCGTCACGCAATGCATATTGCGCAACTCGCGCAGCGGGCGTTGGCGGCTCGTTAAGCCCGCTTGCTGCGCGGTGTGGGGGCGTGCGTTACTTCTTTGTCGATTCGGTGGCGGGCGGGGTGTGCGGGATGTCGGCGCTGGTGGCCATCCACAATACTTCGGCGTCTTCTTCGCTCGTGGAGACCGCCGCGTGGCCGGTGCGGCTGTCGAAGTAGAGGCTGTCGCCGGCGTTCAGGTGCGTCGGCGCATACAGCTCCGAATACAGGCACACGCTGCCGCTGATCACATACAGAAATTCCTCGCCTTCGTGACGGCCCCAGTCGTCGAAGGCGTCGAGCGTGTGCGCGGAGATGCGGATGCGAAACGGCAGCATCGCTTTGTGCGCGAGGTCCGTGGCAAGCAGTTCCATCTGGTAGCCGCGATAGGCATGACGCTGGCCTTCGTCCTTGCGGGTGAGCGCGCGGCGGCCGCTGGCGCTGACTTTCGGCGTCGAGCCAAACAGCTCGCCGATCTCGATCTTCAGTCCGAGGACGATTTTCTGCAGAACATCGAACGTGGGGGACATCAGGCCGTTTTCGACCTTGGAGAGCGTCGAGCGCGAAACGCCGCAGAGGCGGCTGGCAGTTTCCAGCGTCAGGTCCTGCGCCTGGCGGGCGGCGCGGACGCGGCGGCCGAGGTCGGTGGTGGACGGGTCGGCGGATTTGGCGAGATGGGTGTCCATAGGGCTTGATGCTTCGAATGCACGCTTTGAGGGGACGGTGTTGTTTCCGATAATAACATTTGGCGCGATGGGTCCCGATCGGAAGGCGGTGGGACATCTGCCGCCGCGCCTGCGGAAAATGCCTGGATCGCTTGTGCATGGCCTGAGTGACGGCGCTGTTGAGGTTGACCGGTGGCGGAGAAGCGTTCGGGTGCTTTTCTCATCGGAAACTTCGGCGGGTGCAGACTGGGTCGCGCATTGCAGGTGTCGCCCGACCAGTTCGGCGGCGCGTCTCTTTCATGCCCTCGGCGAGATAATCGCTTCGCCTTTAGTTTTCTTTTGATTGGCGAAGCTATTGCGGGCTTGAGCCTCTGATCGCGGATTGAGTGCCGCTCGTGGTCAGGCGTCGCTCGGGTGTTCGCCGAACCGTTGCATTGCAGCGCGAAGCGCCGCGCTCGGACTATCGAGCGGCCGCCTTCCCTTTCGAACGAGGTCCGCGCCGGGCGCCATCCACGGATGAGCGAATGCGACAACCGTTGCGCCGGCCTCGTATGCGTCTTCCGCGGCCAATGCGCTTGCAGCGAGGCAACCGTCGAGATCACCCGCTTTGAACCGTGCCCAAACCTGAGGAAGGTGAACGACCTCCACTGACGCACCGGTTCCGCGTCTGTGCTCCGCAAACAACATTCTGGTGGATTCGATTGCAGAGTCAGCGGCACATAACACGACGATTTTCCCGCCCAGTTCCGCTGCCGCGGCGGCCAGGGCGATATCCGCCCTGACGATGGGCACCGGTTGACTCTCGATATCCGCCACGGCCGCCCCAAGCGTGGCGCAAGTCAGAATAACGGCGTCGGAATGGGCTGCTAGCGCGAGAAGACGCTGGTTTGTCTCGGCTTTCAACTCGTGTGAGAACGTCCCCGCCTGACTAACCGCCTCGCGCAGATCCGCTCTCACTTCGTGGTGAAGATCATCAGCACGCATGCCGAGTGCTTTTGCTGCCTGCTCAAAGACTTGCCGGTTCCCGTCCATCGTGTGCAAAAACGAAATACGCATTGCCGTATGCCTCGGTGAAGTTGCGTGAATCAGATGCATCGTGCCGATGCCGGTTCGTGGCTTTGACGCCCACGGGCTACGCCAATCGATTCGTCTGCATTGTTGCAACGTCGCCGTACGCCAACAAGGCGGGAGCCTCTACCAGTATCGCCAGTACCCGTCTCGGACAGGCATTGCGCGGCGATTTGGCCGCGTTATGGTCCGTTGTTCCCCGCATTCGAAAAAGTCATTGAGCTATAAGATGCCATCCGCGTCAGGCTACCTGTCATTTACCTTGTATCGCAAACGTCGCCGGACGTCCGCAGACGTAGTAACGTATTGAAGATTTAACCTTTCGCCCCGTTACATTGATTCTTGAGGCGCTTATGTCCACGGACGCAGACACAATCACCGATGAAGAGATCGCCGCCATCGCCGATCGCATGGTCGAAGAAGGCAGAAGAGTTTCGCCGGTGACGATCTGGAAAGAGGTTCGCGGCGGTTCGCTTGCGTCGATCGTCGCGGCCTTGCAGCGCTGGCGCGAAGCGCGGCAGGCCGAAACGCCGGCACCGCAGGTCCAGCCCGGGTTGCCGGAGGGCCTCGCTGAGACAGTGATGAGCGCGGCGGATCGCATCTGGACGGCATCCCAGCACGACGCCGAACGGGCCTTCAATCAGCGGTTGGCCGCAGTGAACCATGACCTCGAAGCGGCCCGCGCGGAACGGGACGAAGCCCTCGCCGAGTATCAGAAAACGATCGATGACGTCGAAACGGGGCGCAATCGGGTCGTCGCGCTGACGGAGGCGCTGAGTGCCTCGGAAAGTACCGCTCTGCGCCTCGAAACGGAACTCGCAACCGCTGCGGGCCGCGCGGAGGCGGCTGAAACTCATGTCGAAGAACTCGCTCAGCGTGTGTCTGCCCAAGACGCCGATCTGGAGGCCATGAGGGCATTGCTCGACGAGGAACGCCTCGCGCGCGAAGAGTTGGCCACGGCGCTCGCGAGCAAGAACAATGAAGTTGCTCAGGTCGCTCAGGAGCGAGATCAGGCGCGGCAGGAGATCGCAACATTGAGCGATGCCTGTCAGGCGAAGACAGAAGAAGCGACGCACTGGTCGGAGCAGGCAGGCGCGGCCGCATTGCGTGCTGAGGCGGCCGAGGCGCGCGTTGAAGAACTCGCGCAGCGTGCGTCGGTGGACCACGCCAATCTGGAAGCGGCGAACGCATCGCTCGAAGAAGAACGCAAAGCTCGTGAAGAGTTGTCGGCGGATGTCGCAAGCAAGAGTGATGAAGTCACGCGCGTCACTCGGGAGCGCGATCAGACTCAGCAGGAAATCGCCACTCTACGCGACGCCTATCAGGCCAAGTCGCAAGAAGTCGCGCACTGGTCGCAAGAGGCAAGCGCGACTGCATCGCGTGCACAGGTCGCGCAAGCGCGCGTGGAAGAACTTGCGCAGCGCGTAGCGTCGCAAGATGCCAGCCTCGAAGCGACGACGACATCGCTCGAAGCGACGAAGGCATCGCTCGAAGTAGAGAGCAAGGCTCGTGAAGAATTGGCAGCAATTGTTTCGAGCAGGAACGATGAAGTAACGCGAGTCACGCACGAGCGCGATCAGGCGTTGCAGCAGGTCGCGACGTTGGACGCCGCTTATCAGGCAAGCTCGCAGGAAGCGACGCGCTGGTCACAGGAAGCGAATGCGGCGACGTCACGCGCCGAGGCAGCCGAGGTACGTGTAGAAGAACTCGTGCGGCGTGCGGCGGTGGATCAGGCCAATCTGACCGCGGTCAATGCGTCGCTGGAAGAAGAGCGCAAAGCATGTGATGAACTGAACGCGGTCATCTCCGGCAAGAACGACGAAATCACGCGAGTCACTCAGGAGCACGAGCAGGCGCGGCAGCAGATCGCCACTCTGCGTGACGCCCATCAGGCAAAGTCAGAAGAACTGACGCGACTCGCCGACGAACTGAACGCGGCGACGGCACTTGCGCAAGCGGCACAGGCACGTGTTGAAGAACTCACGCAGCGCGCAACGGCACACGCTGCCGATCAGCAAGCCACGGCGGCATTGCTGGACGAAGAGCGCAAGGCGCGAGCCGAGTTGTCCGCAACTGTGTCGAGCAAGAACGAAGAAATAGCGCGCGCCACTCAGGAACGCGACCAGGCGCAGCAGCAGTTCCTCAGTTTGAACGACGCCCATCAAGCCAAAACGGAAGAAGCGGCACAGTTGTCGACGGAGCTGGACGCGGCCTTGGCGCACGCGAAAGCCGCCGAGGCGCAGGCAAGCGAGCGCCTCACACAACTCGCAACGCTGGAGGGCGAACTGGAGCAAGCTCGCGCTGCGCTGGCAGCGGAGCATCAGGCAGCCGCGGCGCGGGCCGACGAAATGTCGGTTCACCTTAACGAACTGCAGCGCGTCACTCTGGAACTGGAAGAGACGCGGCGGCAGATCGAGAGCATGAACGAGGCGAAGGTGGCCACGAGCGCTGACCTGGCTCGACTATCGCAGGATGCGTCTGCCGCGAGAGACCGCGCAGAGGCCGCCGAACAGCAGGTTGCGCAACTGGAACAACGGCTGGCCGCGCAAGCCGAAGCCATTGCACAACAAGCTCGAACCGACGAGGCTGAGGGCGCGGAGGAGATCGCGGCGTTGCAACGCCAAATATCAGCGCAGGCCAAAGCTCATGCAAAGGCGCTCAGCGAGCTTCGCGGCACGGCGGAACAATGGGTCGCCCACGCGAAAGACCTCAAACAGCGGCTTGGTCTGGCAAGCGAGAGGATCTTGTTCATCGACGCACGCAGCACCGGTGAGGTGGCGCTCGTCAGACGGCTTTCATCCGAACTGGAACGGCTCAAGCCGGATCACGAGTTGATCGCCAGAGAGACGCAGCAGAAGCTGATCAGCTCGACGATGAGCCACCAGCTCGCGCAAAAGGGCTACCGCTATGACCCGGCCACGGCGGTGATGTCGAAGGTCGTGACCTGACGGGCGCCGAATGGTCGGTTGCGTGGTGAGGAACGGCGCGCGCCGAATTTATCCGCAGCCTGGGGCGCGACAGGCTTGCCTGACGCGTCCTTGACCTTCTGTTTCCACTGCGAGCGGATTTCGGCCGTCACGGACTCGGGCAGCGAAATATAGTCGAGATCGTCGGCTGCCTTGCCGCCGTTCTTGAATGCCCAATCGAAAAACTTCAGCGTTTCCGCGCCTTGCGGTGCTTTGTCCTGCGTCGTATGCAATAGCACGAACGTCGCGCCGACCACGGGCCACGCGTTTTTGCCCGGCTCGTTCGTGAGGATCTGATAGAACGACTTCGACCAATCGGCGCCCGCCGCTGCCGCCTTGAACGTGTCGGTTGACGGCTCGACCACGGTCCCCGATGCATTTTTCAGCGCGGCGTAGGTCATGTGGTTCTGCTTCGCATAGGCCCACTCGACGTAGCCGATCGCGCCCGGCAAACGCTGCACGAATGCGGCCACGCCGTCGTTGCCCTTGCCGCCGGTGCCGGTCGGCCAGTTCACCGTGGCGCCTTCGCCCACTTTCGCTTTCCACTCCGGATTCACCTTGGAGAGGTAGTTCGTCCAGATGAAACTCGTGCCTGAGCCGTCGGCGCGGCGCACCACCGCGACGTCGGTATCAGGGAGTTTGATTTTCGGGTTCAGCGCGACGATCGCGGGATCGTTCCACTTCTTGATCTTGCCCAGATAGATGTCGCCGACCACTTGACCCGACAGCACCAGTTCGCCGGCCTTCAGACCCGGCACGTTGATCGCCGGCACCACACCGCCGACCACTGTGGGGAACTGGAACAGGCCGTTCTTTGCCAATTCGTCGTCTTTCAGCGGCGCGTCCGAACCGGCGAAATCCACGGTCTTCGCGATGATCTGCTTGATGCCGCCCGACGAACCAATGCCCTGATAGTTGACCTTGCCGCCGCCTGTTTTCTGATAGGCATCGGCCCATTTCGTGTAAATCGGCGCGGCGAAAGTACTGCCGGCGCCGGTTATGTCGGCGGCGTGCGCGGCGCTGGCACACAGCGCACACAGAAACAGCGTAAGTTGCTTGAGTTTCATGTCGAGACTCCTTGTGGCGATGAGGTCGCCTTCGATGGGCTGCAACTTAAGGCTGAAATATGACGTTCTCGTGACCGTTCAGGTTAAATGATGGACTGCGGAATCATAAGGATCATCCAAGTCGATCGAGCGAGAACGACCACGTTAACCTTCTTTTGATGGGTCGCGATATGCTCGGGCCTTTGCATCCAGTTCAATCCGTGCGACGCCTGCGGCCGGCAGCGGTTGGCGATCGTCATGCTCCACTATCGGCCGGCAATTACTGGATATGCCAAACCCGCATGAGAAGCAAACGCTGAATGACCTATGAAATCTGACCTGCTCTTGCAAACCTATGGCGCCGACTCGTCCGGCATGGTCTGTGGCTTTCTCTTTTCTTCGACTCATGCCGGCCGGCCCATCGACGCGGATGAAGTCGTCGAATGGTTACAGGCGCACGACGCGAACGGCGACGCAAGAGAGGGTTGCGAGTTTCTTTGGCTTCACTTCAATCTGGCGCATAGTGCGAGCGAACGCTGGATGAGAGCGCAACTCGATCTACCCGAGACTTTTTTCGATGCCTTGCGCGAAGGCTCGCACTCGACGCGTATCGAGCATGCGGACGGCGCGCTGCGCGCGGTCGTCAACGACGTCATGTTCAATCTCGAGTTCATTCCCTCCGAAATAGCGACGCTGTGGATTTACGCGAACCAGCGGATTATCGTGACCGCGCGTCTGAAGCCACTGCGTTCGGTCGACAGATTGCGCGCGTCGGTTCGGGAAGGCGAGCTTTTCAGGTCTCCGGCGGAATTGCTGGTTCACCTGATGCGCGACCAGGCCGACCTGCTCGTGCAGATCGTGCGCCGAACCAGCGCCGACGTCGACCGGATAGAGGATCGATTTCTGTCGCAACGGCCGACGCAGAACCGCATCGATCTGGGCGCGATGCGTCGTATGCTGACGCGTTTGCAACGCATGCTCGCGCCTGAACCTGGTGCGATCTTCCGGCTACTGGCGAGACCGCCGCGCTGGCTTCATTCAGATGACGTGCAGGATCTGCGCGAGTCGACCGAGGAGTTTTCGGTGGTTCTCTCGGATGTGGCCGGTCTGATCGAACGGGTCAGGCTGTTGCAGGAGGAGATCATCTCCCGTCTGGAAGAGCAGAACAATCGCACGCTCTTCACGCTGACATTGGTGACGGTACTGGCTATGCCGATCAATATCGTTGCGGGTTTTTTCGGAATGAATGTGGGTGGTATTCCGCTCGCTGAAAACCGGCACGGCTTCTGGGTGATGGTGTTACTCGTGGCCGGTTTTACAGGGCTGGCCGGATGGTGGGCATTTCGCCGGCGCAAGGAACGGTAGGGTAAGTCAGAGCGAAGCAATGCGCCCGTTTTCAGCGTTCGTGGCGCTGCGCGCAGTCCGCTAGTTGATGCCTAAGCCGGGACGCTCGTCAGCGAGCCTATCGCCGAGCGCGCGTAACAATGCTTCGGCGCTCTGCATGCGATCGCCTTTGAGATTCCTCAGATACGCGATTGCATCGTCTGCAATACCGCGCTCGCCGAGGCGAACTTCATGCGTAACAAGCAGCGATTCACTCGCAACGGCGTCGTTGAGTTTTCCCAGTTCGTCCTGCATTTGCGTGAGTTCGACGACGCCTATCCCGTTTCCGCTCTCGATCAGGGGCGCGAAAAACTCCAGCAGGTAGCGCACCTTTTTCGCGGCGATTCGGACTTCGTGAAACTCCGCGTATCCGGAATTGGGATCCCTAAGCAAACACTTCATTCGTTTTCGCAACGCCTTCCGGGCTGTTGCAATACGGTTCGCAGCGAATACCGAAAGCGATTCATTGAACGAGCGAGGTTCGAGTTGCTGCATCACGCCCGCGATTGCCTGGTTCAATACTGCTTCAACGTTCGCGTCGGCGATCGTTGCGCGACTGTGCAAAAGCGCATCGCCGCGCAATAAATCGACACCTTCGATCAGCGCCGCAAAAGAACGCGGTATTGCCGTGTCTTCTGCCAGTAAGTGTTTCAGGATATCCCAGTCACGTGTTTGACCTGCTGAGTCGGCCAGCGCCTTGAATTCGCGCCGCTGTCGCCTCGCTCGCGATCCGTCGATAAGCGGATCGTAAGCCCACCACAGCGAGCGCAGACGACGCAGCACGACACGGAGTTTGTGCAGACTTTCCGGATCGGCACTAACGCATAGCGTGCCCACGCGTTGCGCCACCTGCGCGACCATTGGCGTGACCAGTGTCGAGAAGGCCACGGCCGGCGACATGTCCGGCAAAACCGTCCCGCCGCGTTTGCCGGAATTGTCGGGAATCCGCTCGTCTGCGGATGCAACGTCGCGCATGGGTGGTGTGGAGTTCATCGCCTGAAATCGATTGAGTCCCCGAAGCGGACGGTAGTGAGGTGAACGTAAGGTGGCGCGGGTCAGGCGGTTTGCAAACTGCGATGTCAATCCTACAGCGTATCAATTTTCAAAACCACGCCGGCATCGCGTTGGAAGCAATGCGGCTGTGATAGAGCGATTCAATTTGCCTCCTGAGCTTCAGCATCCTGTAAAGGGGAGAACTGGTTTCGTTACTGGGCGAGCTTCACTTCATAAGCCTCAACAACAAACTTAAAGTGAGGTCTTTCGTGAGTTATACACAAACACTGTTGACCGGTGTGATCGGCGCGCCGACGCGGTGAGGCAACGCTTAAATTCCTGGACTGGGCGCTAACCAACGGCGACCAGGCCGCAGAGGACCTGGACTATATCCCGCTGCCGCCAGCGGTGGGGAACGAGGTTCGCGCGCAGTTGCACGCAAGGGTCAGGAATCCGTCGGGCGGAGCCGTCGCAGGTCAATGACGTGGGCGATCGCCCCGATCAAAGCACCGCGCGCTGACGGGTACGCGCCCAGTGTGCGAGCGCGGCGCACGCCACCAGCAATGAACCGGTCACGAAGAACACGGCATGCAGCCCGAGATGAACAGCGATCGCGCCGCCGATGATCGGACCGACCACCTGTCCGCTGAATTGCGCCGACTGCAGATAACCGAGCATCTGACCGGTCTTGTGTTCTTCCACTGCGTGGCGCGCCAGTTTCGCAATCGCAGGCAGGAGGCCGGCTAACGTCATGCCCATCAGCGCGCGCAATCCGGCCAGTTGCCACCACGCGTGAACGAACGCTTGCGGAACCATCACGAGACCGGTCAGCACCAGGCAAGCGACGATCACGTTCCAGCTGCCGATCCGATCGGCCAACGCGCCGAGGCGCGCGGCCGTGAGCATGCTGCCGAAAGCCGAACAGGCCATCACGACACCCGCCACGCGGGAGAGATGAAGCGACGGCACGCCGAGACTGCCGACATAGACTGTGATGACCGGTTCGATCGACATGTTGGCGAGCAGCACCATCATCGCCGTGACCAGCAATGCGGCGACCACTGGATAGTCGTTGCGATGCGTGCTCGCCGGCGCATGTCCCGCAGGTCGCCGGCTGGAATGCGTGGCCGGGTCGAAGTCTTCCTTGACGACGAAAATCGTCAGCAAAGCGGCAACCGCGATCATGGCGCCGCCTGCGAAGAACGTGCCGCGAATGCCGAGCCATCCCGGCAGAAAACCGCCGACGAGCGGGCCGATCAGATTGCCGGCGAGCGCACCGGTCGAGAGCATGCCCAGCGCCCAGCCGGCGCGCGCTTTCGGAGCCTGCGTGCCGACCATTACGGTCGAAGCCGACGAATAGCCACCCACGAGTCCAGCCAGCAAGCGCAGGCCGACGAGTTCGTGCACGTTGTGCGCGATGCCGATCAACGACATCACCACCGCCATGCCGACGGCCGCGCGCACCAGCATCGGCTTGCGGCCATAGCGATCGGCGAGGCGTCCCCACAAAGGCGCGGTGACGGCCGTACCGAGAAACGTGGCGCCGAATGCGATTCCCGACCATTGAATGACGGCGGACTGCGACTGCACGCCGAGTTGCTGGACGTAAATGGGCAAAAACGGCAGCAGCATGCTCAGGCTGACGAGCGTGGTGAATGAGCCGAACACGCAGACGGCCAGATTACGGCGCCAGTAACGCTCGTGTCGCGCCGAATAGTCGAGGCCGCGCATGTCAGCCGCGGCTTCCAAAGCGAGATTGGGACGCGCGCTCATATCGCCTTCTCCAACAACGAATGTGCGTACAGTCGCGCCTTTGCGTCTGCGAGTTCGTTCACGGGTGCGCAGTCCTTGCGGGGACCGTGTGTCGGGATCATGGGGTTCTCCCAGTTCGAGTGAGGGATGCCGTCGGCTGAAAACGGGGTGACGCCAACGCTATTGCTGCTTCGGAGCGTCGCGAAGCGCCGTGAACAGATCGACCACCAGCGCAAGCGCCAAGGCGGTCGCGCCGATCAGGAATAAGCTCGTGTAATTGCCACCGTCGTGCGCGAACAGAAATGACAGGCCATACGCCGCGACGGCCTGCAATACCGCGAAACTGGTGGTCGCCGCGCTCCACGCGCCTTTTTGCGCAGCGGGATGGTGCGCGAGCAATTCATTGACCCGGCCGAGCACGAGCGGCACGACGCCCGGCACGAACGCGCCGACCACGACGCTCGACACGATCAGCGCGACGGGTCCTGGTACGACAGCCGGCAACGCGACTGCGGCGATCTGCAGGACATAGGCCACGCGCAGCGCGGGACCGAAACCGGCACGGTCGGCCAGGTGACCGGTCAGCAGAGGGCCTGCGATCGCTCCCAGTCCGAACAGCACCCAATATTGCGCGCCGGCATCGAGACCCTTGCCAAGACCGCGCGCCACGAAATCCACGAGAAAGATCATGTGCGGGACGAGGCCCGCGGCATTCAACGCATACTCGGCGTACAGCGCGCGCATCGAGGCCGCCGGATAGGCGCGGCTGTGGCCGGCGTGTGGCACAGCATGCTGCACGGCAGGTTCGGCCCGCCCGGGCCAACCGTTCCATGCGACGGCTGTCAGCGCCAGAGAGAGCGCGGCAAGACCCAGCCACGTTTGGCTCAGACCTTGACGCAGCAGGAGCGGCACGATTGTCCCGGACGCCGCGATACCCAAACCGATACCGCTGAAAATCGCGCCGCTCGCAAAGCCTCTGCGCGATGGGATCACATGAGCGAGGATCGTCGGCGCGGCCAGCACCATCAGTGCACCGCCCGACAAGCCGGATGCGAAGCGCCAGACGAAGAACCAGAGAAACGAAACCGGAAAGGCGCAGGCGACGAACGCAACGGTCGCGAGCAGCATCATCGCGCGCAGCACGGACGCGGCGTCGAATCGCCGCGCCAGCCAGCCGCCTGCAAGCGCGCCGGCCAGATAGCCGCCGAGATTGGCTGCGCCGAGATAGGCTGCAGTCGACGCCGGAAACCAGTGCGCGCTGACGATAGCCGGCAGTAACGGGGTATAGGCGAAACGCGCGAGGCCTATCCCGACAAGGCTCGCGCTGGCTCCCGCCAGCGTGCCGCGCCAGACATTGAATGCGGGCGCGATCGATCCATTGGCGACTGCTCGTTGCATGACTGCCTCCACTGTTCCGTTACGCGCCGACCCGGCCGCGGGGCGGCCGCGACGCGATAAGCGCGAAACTCACAGCTCGCCATGCATTTCATGAGGATCGCAAATCAAATCCACAATGAGTTGCAACGTGACATGCAGTGCCTTGGGCGTCGACGCCGTTGCCGCCGTCTCTGCGTGGGCTGATGCCCGTTACGAGGAATGCCGGTTCGAGTCGGGTGCGGGGAGGGGCGTGTCAGTGAATTCGCCGGTACGGCCCGAAGGCGTGAGCTGTGCGTTCTCGATGAACACAGTCTAGATTGAACCGATTGCAGAGAGAATCCACGCTGATCGGCAGACATTCTTCCGGGAGTCGATTCAATTGCGCTTCGCGGTCCGCAGGGGTTGCGTGAAGTGGCGGCGCAGGCGCGGCGCCGCGAAATCGACGAATTCTCGCACCTTGGGAACCGCGAGACGCCCTTGCGGCGTCAACAGGTGGACTGGTAGCGGGGCGGGTTCGTTGTCGCTCAGGACGATCTCGAGCGATCCTTCCTTGACCTGCTCGGCGACGTGATAGGAAAACATGCGGGTGACGCCATGTCCCGCGACGGCCGAAGCCACGGCCGCCTGAATACTGTTGACAATGAAGCGGGGAGTGAACTGTACGACACGTGGAATCGTCGAGCCATCCGGCGGCGGAAAGCTCCATGAATCCAGGCCGAAGTGGCTCATGGAGATGATCTGATGCCTCGCAAGATCGGCGGGTTCGACGATCGGCGGGTGCTTGGCCAGGTAGCGAGGCGACGCCGTGACGACCCGCCGCGTTTCGCCCACCGGGATCGCCACGAGCGTCGAATCGGGCAGGTGAGCGATGCGCAGCGCCACGTCCATTCCTTCGTCGATCAGGCTCACTGGGCGGTCGAGCATATCCAGCCGGACCGAGACGGCCGGATAGCGATCGATGAAATCGTCGATGATCGCCCGCAGCATGTCCTGACCGGCCGCCACCGGTGCGGTGATCGTGAGCAGCCCGCGCGGTGCGGAGCGCTCGCCGGCGATCAGCAGATCGGCTTCTTCCAGGTCGGTGAGAATGCGGCGGCAAGCGGCGGCGTATCGTTCGCCGGCTTCGCTCAGTCTGATCGTCCGCGTCGTGCGATGCAGCAGAGCCGTCCCGACATGTTCTTCGAGGAACGCGATAGCCCGGCTCACCGCCGCGGGCGAGCGGCCGAGTCGACGGCTCGCGCCGACCAGGCTCCCTTCGTCGAGCGTGGCGACGAACACCTTCATTGCGTCGATGCGGTCCATGTTGCCTGATCCGGGCGTGATTGAGAGCGGGATTCGGCAGACTTTACAGCGTGGACGCGGGCAGCGGCGAGAACGGGTTGAAGCCGGCGCAGGTGATGCGGCTCGCGCCGGCCTTCAGTGGGTCTGTGGGTATCGGATTATGCGTGTGTGCGTGTGCCAATGCGCGTGCTCATGCGCCGGCGGACGCCTCCAGTTCCGCGAGCCGTTTGCGCAGCAGACGATCCTCCTGAAAGCGGCTGGTTTCGTCACGGATCACGGCGACAATGCCGGTGAGCTCGTGTTGCGGCGAATGCAGCAACGCGACCGTAAAGGCAATCGACATGGACCGCCCGTCCTTGTGCACCGCGGGCACACGCAGCACGTCGTTGCCATAGCGGGTTTCGCCCGTTGCCATGGTCTTGTGATAGCCGTCCCAATGGCGGCCGCGCAACCGTTCCGGAATGATCAGGTCGAGCGACTTGCCGAGCGCTTCGCCTGGCGCAAACCCGAACATGCGTTCGGCCGCGGGGTTCCAGAATGTGATGCTGCCTTGAGCATCCGAAATAACGATCGCGTCGCCGATTGCGTTGGCAAGTTGCTCGAAGTCGATGGCATGTTGCATGACGCCCCCCGATTGTGAAAACACGGATGCCTGAATGGGATACGGCGTCGCCAGCGACGCCGTATCCGCAAGCCCGAGCCGATGGCCGGGCTAGCGTAGCACCATCAAACCGCTTTGACTTCGCGCAGGTTGAAGATTTGCTGCTGGCTGTAGCCGAGGCTCGCCAACACTTCCTCGGTGTGTTCGCCGAGCAGCGGCGACGCGGTGACTTCCGGCTTCAGATCCGAAAACTTGATCGGGCTACCGACAGTCAGATACGTGCCGCGTTTCTTGTGCGGCACTTCGACGATCGTGCCGCTCGCGCGCAACGACGGGTCGTTGGCCAGTTCCTTCATGGTCAGCACCGGCGCGCACGGAATGTCGAACTTGCGCAAGATGTCGACCGCCTCGAATTTGGTTTTGTCGGCGAGCCAGGCTTCGATGGTCTGGAAGATATCGAAGATATGCGGTTGACGTGCTTCCGCCGTCTTGTAGGCCGGGTCATCGATCCACTCGGGCTTGCCGAGCGCCTTGCAGATCGGCTCCCACGCGTGGCCCTGAATCGTGAAGTAGATGTACGCATTCGGATCCGTTTCCCAGCCTTTGCACTTGAGCACCCAACCCGGCTGGCCGCCGCCGCCCGCATTGCCGCCGCGCGGCACCACGTCGCTGAATTCGCCGTGCGGATATTGCGGGTACTCCTCGAGATAGCCGACGCGCTCCAGCCGCTGCTGGTCGCGCAGCTTCACGCGGCACAGATTCAGCACGCTATCCTGCATCGACACGGCGACCTTCTGGCCTTTGCCCGTTTTGTCGCGGCCGAGAAGCGCGGTCAGAATGCCGATGGCCAGATGCATGCCGGTATTGCTGTCACCGAGCGCGGCCGCGCTGATAGTCGGCGGACCGTCCCAGAAGCCGGTAGTGGAGGCCGCGCCGCCCGCGCATTGCGCCACGTTCTCGTAGACTTTCAGGTCGTCGTAGTGGTGACCGTCGCTGAAGCCCTTCACCGAGGCGACGATCATCTTCGGATTGAGTTCGTTCAGGCGTTCCCACGAAAAGCCCATCCGGTCCAGCGCGCCCGGGCCGAAGTTCTCCACCAGCACGTCGGACTCGCGGATCAGCTTCTCGAGGACTTCCTTGCCTTCGGGCTTCTTTGTGTCCAACGTCAGCGACTTCTTGTTGCTGTTGAGCATCGTGAAGTACAACGCGTCGGCGTCGGGAATGTCGCGCAACTGATTGCGTGTCACGTCGCCCGAACCTGGCCGTTCCACCTTGATGACGTCCGCGCCGAACCAGGCGAGCAACTGGGTGCAGGCGGGACCGGCTTGAACATGGGTGAAGTCGATGATCCTGATGCCTTCGAGAGGTTTGGTCATGTTGAAATCTCCGTGGTTGCCCAGATTACTTTTTCATTGCCGCGCTTTGCGGATTCAGATTGGTCAGTCGACCGCTTTCGGTGCCGGCCGCTTCGTCGATGACGGCGTTGATCAGGCTCGGTTTGCCTGAGGCGATCGATTCGAGCAGTGCCTTCGTCAGTTCTTCCGGCGTGGTGGCGTGATAGCCGACGCCGCCGAATGCCTCGATCATCTTGTCGTAGCGCGCGTTCTTCACGAACACGGTCGGCGCGACATCCTTGCCGCCGGTCGGGTTCACGTCCGTGCCGCGATACACGCCGTTGTTGTTGAATACGATCGTGCAGACCGGCAACTCGTAACGGCAGATGGTTTCGAGCTCCATGCCGCTGAAGCCGAATGCGCTATCGCCTTCGATCGCGACGACGGGTTTGCCGCTCGTGACCGCCGCGCCGATCGCGAAGCCCATGCCGATGCCCATGATTCCCCACGTGCCCGAATCGAAGCGTTTGCGCGGTTCATACATGTCGATGATGCTGCGCGCGTAGTCGAGCGTGTTCGCGCCTTCATTCACGACGTTGATGTCAGGGCGTGTTTTCAGCACATCGCGGATCGCGCGCAACGCGCTGTGGAAATTCATCGGCGACGGGTTCTTGTCGAGCGTCGCGGCCATCTTGGCGAGATTCTTGTTCTTGCGCTCCGCGATTGCACCGGTCCACTCCGTGGCCGGCTTCGTGAAACCCGCAGCGATACCGGCGCGCAGCGCCGCCACGCACGAACCGATATCGCCGATCACCGGCGCGGCAATCGCCACGTTGCTGTCGATTTCGGTCGGCGAGATATCCACCTGAACGAACTTCTTCGGTGCCGCGCCCCACGTTTTTCCCTTGCCATGCGACAGCAGCCAGTTCAGACGCGCGCCGATCAACACGACGACGTCGGCTTCCTGCAGCACGAACGATCGCGCCGCCGAGGCGGACTGCTCGTGCGTGTCCGGCAACAGGCCTTTGGCCATCGACATCGGCAGATACGGAATGCCGCTTTCTTCCACGAACGCGCGAATCTCCGCGTCAGCCTGGGCGTATGCGGCGCCCTTGCCGAGCAGAATCAGCGGCCGTTTGGCGCTCTTGAGGACATCGATTGCGCGCTTGACCGACTCCGGTGCCGGCAACTGGCGCGGCGCCGCGTCGACCACTCGTACCAGCGACTGCTGCGCCTTCACGGCATCCAGTGTTTGTGCGAGCAACTTGGCGGGCAAGTCCAGATACACACCGCCGGGTCGTCCTGACACGGCGGCTCGAATGGCCCGCGCTACGCCGATGCCGATATCCTCCGCGTGCAGCACGCGATAAGCGGCCTTCGCATAAGGCTTGGCCGCGTTCAACTGATCCATTTCTTCGTAATCGCCTTGCTGCAAGTCGACAATTTCGCGTTCACTGGAGCCGCTGATCAGGATCATCGGGAAGCAGTTGGTGGTCGCGTTGGCAAGCGCGGTCAGGCCGTTCAGAAAGCCCGGCGCCGAGACCGTCAGGCAAATCCCCGGCTTCTGCGTCATATAGCCGGAAATGGCCGCCGCGTTGCCTGCGTGTTGTTCATGGCGAAAGCCGATGAAACGCATTCCTTCCGCTTGTGCCAGCCGCGCCAGGTCGGTGATCGGAATGCCGACCAGGCCGAAGATCGTGTCGATGTCGTTCAGTTTCAGCGCATCGATGACGAGATGGAATCCGTCGGTCGTTTCGGTCGCCTGTTGTTTCAACGTATCGTCTGTTGTGGGCTGGTCGGCTTCTGCCATGACATCTCTCCTTGTTGGCGGGGCGTTGTGGGGTGTGTCGCGAGCTGGATGCTCACGGTGTCGGTTATTCGGGGGAGCCGCCGGACGACGGCTGCAGCCGCGCTTCGGCGATGACCACGCCGGCTCGCGCACCCGAGTTTTCGATCCAGCGCTTTCTCATGGGGGCGAGGACGAACTTGGCGGACACGGCTGCCGCGATCGACACCACGGCAGCTGAGATGAACACCGTGCTCCACCCGCCGTTCGCCGACAACACCGAGGCAATCGGCACCAGCATCGAAGCGGTGCCTTTCGCGGTATAAAGCGTTCCGGCGTTGGCGGCGGCATATTTGCTGCCGAACGTGTCGGCGCAGGTGGCGGGGAAGATCGAGAAGATCTCGCCCCAGCACAGAAACACAGCGGCTGCGAAGAACATGAATGCGTAGGGGTTATGGCCGAACTGCATCAATCCCAGCAACGCGACCCCTTCGCCGAGAAAGATCATGAACATCGTGTTCTCGCGGCCTATGCGGTCAGACAGAAAGCCGCACAGGGGACGGGTGAAGCCGTTGCAGAGGTTGTCGATCGAGAGCGTCATGGTGAGCAGCGGCAGCGTGATGCCCATGAGACTCACCGGCAGCTTGGCAAAGCCGAATTCTTTCGCAATCGGCCCGAGCTGCGCGGTCGCGATGATGCCGCCAGCGGCGACGAACACGAACATCAGATACAGCACCCAGAAGAGCGGCGAGCGGATCATTTCGCCAGGTGTGTAGTCGATCTTGCTTGCCACCACGCGCCGGGCGACGACCGCGGTCGCGGGCGGCTTCGGCCGAATCAGCATGGTGGCGAGCAACAGGATGCAAACACCCTGGAAAATGCCGAAGAACATGAACGTGTGCTCGTAGCCCGAACGCTGGATCATGTCGGCGATTGGAATCACGGTGACTGCCGCGCCTGCGCCGAAACCCGCTGCGGTCAAGCCTGCCGCGAGACCGCGTTTGTCCGGAAACCATTTGAGCGCCGTGCCGACGCACGTGCCGTACACGCAGCCGGCGCCGATCCCGGCAATGACCGCGGCAACGTATAGCGCGGTCAGACTGCTGGCATGCGCGTCGATGATCCAGCCGAGCGCCGCGCATACCGAACCGCCGATCACAACCGGGCGCGGCCCGAACTTGTCGACGAGCCAGCCTTCGACTGGCACGAGCCAGGTTTCGGTAACGATGAAGATCGTGAACGCGCTCTGGATCGCCGCTTGTCCCCAATGGTGGGCGTTGTCCATCGGCACGACGAACAGCGTCCACGCATACTGCAGATTCGCGACGAGCCCCATGCAGACAATCCCGATGGCGAGTTGCACCCAGCGGTGATGTGTGAACGCGGTACGGCCTCTGTCCGATACGTCGGAATGTCCCATGTCTCCGTCTCCTGTCTCTTCCGTCGCGCTCGAGCGGCACGCTGGACTTACATGATCGAATCGCTTCGTCGCCGGTTGGTTGTCAGGCAGTGAAGCGCCAATGGTCGGCCAGAAGGAACTGCACCAATGAAAACCCTAACCGTAGGTGCAGCACGTCTGAGAAGATGCTGCGCGAGAACAGGAATAAGGGAAAGTTAAAACATTTTATGGTTTGCATTAGGTATTCATAATGGATGGGGCGTAGCCCTTATCCATAGGGCGATCTGGGGTGGGAATCCCTCTGCGGACGGACGGATTTCGATCGCTTTTTGCGGGTTGGGGTAAACCAAAATATAAACGATAGGTTATTGTTTTTCGAAATAACTTTAACTGTTGTTTATTCGTGCGTGCTTCTACTCTTCGTCCTGCTACCTGCCTGAAGGAGAAGACCGTGAATCCCGCCCAATCTACCGCTGGCGACAGCGCGCATGAAGCTGAAATCCAGGCGCAACTATGCGCTTACAACGCCGCTTTCGACGAACTCGGCCTGCGCTTCCGCTGGGATGCGCAAACGCTGGCGTCGCTGGCTATGATCGACGGCGAACAGGCGCAGATCGCCGCGTATATCGAAGCGCACCATGGGCACTTGCTGAGCGCCTATAGCGCCGAGTTTCTGAGTCAGGCCATTCTCGGAAAAAAACGCGCGCGCTATCCAGCGCCTTTGCCTCGACGCATGGAGGACGCGCCGCGTTCGACGCAGGTGTTACGTTCGCATGAGGTAAGCGGCCGACGCGAGCGCGTTTCGTTCGAGATAGATCTGCCTGCGCTGGCGGGGGTATAGGCGCGCAGTGCGGCATGCCCGCGTTCCTTGCCGGGACGCGGGCAGCGAGGGATGGTCGGACGTGTTGTCCGGACGCCTATTGCGGGCGGATTCCGGACTGTGGCGCGCGTTAGTCGTGCGCGTGCCGTGCGGCGTCTTCGATGACTGCCGCCACTTCCTTCGGACGCGACTCATACACCGAGTGGCTCGCGCCGGGAATGACCGTCGTGTGGCTATGCGCTCGCGCGTAGTACCAGCGCTCGAGATCGGGATTGATGATCTTGTCGTCGGCGGCCACGATGCCCCAACTCGGCTTGGTCGTCCAGGCGGCGGCCGTCAGCGGGGTCGAGAACACCTTCGCCGCAGTCAGGATCTGAGCATTCGATTCGAATGTCGCTGTCTTGAGCGGCAGGTCGGCGGCGAAGTCCTTCGGAAAATCCGCGGGGTTCAGGTACGTGTAGCCGTCGTCGGTTTTCCTGATCGCGCCGGCCTGTTGCGACGTGTAGCTGGGCATGCCTTTGCCGAGTGCCGCTTCGTCTTCTCCGATGTTCGGCGCATGCGCGGCGACATAGACCAGTCCGATCACATTCGGATGAACGCCCGCCTCCGTGATGACGGAGCCGCCATAGCTGTGAGCCACGAGGATGGTCGGGCCGTTCTGCAAATCGAGAACGCGCTTCGTTGCGGCTACGTCGTCTTCAAGTGACGTCAACGGTTCCTGCACAAGGCTGACGTGGTACCCGTCCTTGGTCAGAATGTCGTACACCGGTTTCCAGCCGGATCCGTCCACCCACGCCCCGTGCACCAGAACGATATTCTTGATCGCAGCGGTTTTGGGCGGGGCGCTTTGTGCCATTGCGCCGCTCGACGCGAGAAGACCGGCTGACAATGACAAGGCTGAGGCTAAGAGGGGCATCAATCTCACGAGAGACTCCGTTTTCGGCGAAAGCGAGTGAGTGGTGGTGAAAATCAAATGGCGAAGATCACATCAGGATCCAGTCAGGCCCCGTGCGCTCAGTGACGGCACGAGACCTGAAAGAGACCTGAGACGGCACCATTCAGCTGCCGAAGTACGGCGTACAGAAGCTGGCCGGACCGACGCAGTTGGAATGCGTCGCGGCGTACGAGCGCGAACCCGAGGACGAACTGCCGCTGTGCGCCAAACCGCCATAACCCTGCGTCGCCTGTTGCTGGCTGGTTTGCGCCACTACCTTCGCTTCTGCGGCCTGGATGTCCGCCGGATAGGTGGCGTCATCACGTTCGGCCGGGTTGTAGCCTGCCTTTTCAATCTTCACGAGATCGCTGCGAACTTCGGCGCGTGTCACCGGCGCGTTTGATTGCGCGAGGGCGAGCATCGGTGCGGACAGGGCGCTTGCGGCGAGGGCGAGACAAACAAGAGCTTTCTTCATGATTTGATACTCCTAAATAAATGCGATGTTTAACTGGCGAGCATTTTGCGAGAATACTTGGGGCTGCATGTCGAACTGTCTTCGGAGAGAGGCGCTCCGGGCTCGCTTTCCGTGAACGTCTGGACACCATATTGCGACTTTGAAGGTGACGTGACGCCCACCGCTTGATTACAAGATTGACAGAAAGCGCCGAGGCCTTGTTCGGCGGGGATTTTGATCTCTGCGGCAGTCGAAGGAAACGCCGTTATGATGGTGGCTGCACCATCAAGCGCCTTCCATTGTTCGTCCCGTCCGCACTCCATTTATGCCAGCCACTGTGGTCGCGTCTGAAGAATCCAACCCGAACGGGCTGCATGACCTTGGCGTCAGAAAATATGGATTTCTGCTGCTAGACAATTTCTCCCTGATCGCGCTCGGCGCCGCAGTCGATCCTTTGCGAATCGCGAACATGATCGTTGGGCGCAGAGTCTACGACTATCAATTGATCGGAACGGGCGGGGACTATGCGCAGTCCAGCGACGGCATCAAGGTCCTGCCCGATGCAACGATCGCCGACTCGGGGTCGTTCGACGCCGTGTTCGTGGTCGGCCCCAATCCGATTCCACGCAAGGGCATTGGCGCGGTGCTTGACTGGCTCCGTCTGCACGCACGCAGCGGCACGGCGTTAGGCGGTCTCGACACGGGCAGCTACTTTCTCGCCCGTGCGGGTTTGCTGAATGGCTACCGCTGCACGATTCACTGGGAAGATCAGGATGTATTGCTAGGGCAATTCCCGAAACTGATCGTCTCCAACCGTCTCTACGAGGTGGATCGTGACCGCTATACCTGCAGCGGCGGCGTCGCGCCACTGGACCTGATGGTGCATCTGCTCGGCATGGCGCCCGGCAGCCGGTCACTTGCTGCGCGCGTGCTCGAATTGCTGGTTGCCGAGCGGCGCAGTCACGAGCAGCGGCAACGTACGTCGCTGCGGCAATACATGGGCGCCGAACATGTCAAGCTCGACGAGGCGCTGCAAATCATGGAGAGCAACGTGGAAGAGCCACTCTCCGTGGCGGAAGTCGCTTCTTATCTGGGCGTCTCGCAACGCCAGCTCGAGCGCTGGTTCAGTGAGCGGCTCGGCAAGACGCCGGCTCAAGCGTATCTGGAGATCCGGCTGCTGCGTGCCCGGCAGTTGCTCTATCGCACCGGCAAGCCGCTCGAAGAAGTGTGCGCGCGCACTGGCTTCGCTTCCATGACGCACTTCGCGACGCGCTACAAGGCGCAGTTCCAGATCTCGCCGATGGCGGACCGCCGGCGCTACCAGAACGCACTGTAAAGCCGTAAGGCCCCCCGCCGTGGTAAACCCTCGATGTCGAAATCAATAAATGTAGTGTCGCTTTAGAAAACTTTCGAAACCACCGAACTCCTACCATTCGCTCACACCTACTGGCGTTTTCACCAAGGAGCGAGCGCATGAAGCTGGAAAATCTGATTCGAATCGAGAATGGCGAAAAGGTAAAACACACCTTCTCGGATGCGGAATATGCGAACCGCCAAGGCAAGCTGCGCGCGTTGATGGCCAACGAGAATATCGACGCCGTGCTATTCACGTCGTATCACAACATCAACTACTACGCGGACTTCCTGTATTGCTCGTTCGGCCGTAAGTACGGGCTCGTCGTGACGCCGGGGAAAGTGGTCTCCATCTCGGCGAATATCGACGGTGGCCAGCCATGGCGTCGAACGGTTGGCGACTACAACGTGGTCTATACAGACTGGCAGCGCGACAACTTCTTTCGCGGCGTGCAGCAGGAAATCGCTAACAGGGGGCGCGTCGGCATCGAGTTCGATCACGTGCCGGTGGAGGTGCTGGAGAAACTCAAAGCGGCGCTACCGTCCGTGGAGTTCGTGGATATCAGCGCGCAGACCATGCGCATGCGCATGATCAAGTCGGCCGAAGAAATCGAAGTCATCAAGCACGGTGCCAACGTTTGCGACGTGGGCGGCGCGGCCCTCGCGGCGGCCGTGCACGAAGGCGTGCCCGAACATGAAGTCGCGCTGGCCTCGACTCAGGCGATGGTGCGCGAAATCGCCGAACGTTTCCCCGATTCCGAACTGATGGATACGTGGACATGGTTCCAGTCCGGAATCAACACGGACGGTGCCCACAATCCGGTCACTACGCGCAAAGTGCAGAAGGGCGACATTCTCAGCCTGAACTGCTTCTCGATGATTGCCGGGTACTACACGGCGCTCGAGCGCACCATGTTCTTCGATCACTGTTCCGATGCGCATTTGCGGTTGTGGAAGGTCAACGTCGAAGTGCATGAAGCCGGTTTGAAGCTGATCAAACCCGGTGCCCGTTGCAGCGATATCGCTCACGAATTGAACAAGATTTACGCGGAATACAACCTGCTGCAATACCGCACGTTTGGCTACGGCCATTCGTTCGGTGTGCTTTCGCACTACTACGGCCGCGAAGCGGGGCTCGAACTGCGTGAAGACATCGACACCGTACTCGAACCGAACATGGTCGTTTCAATGGAGCCGATGATCATGGTGCCGCAAGGCTTGCCCGGTGCGGGCGGTTACCGCGAGCACGACATCCTGGTGGTGGGCGAAAAAGACGCGACCAACATCACCGGTTTCAAGTACGGCCCGGACCACAACATCATCAAAGCTCGCTAGGGGCTGAACCGGATCAGTCGCGACCTGGTCCTGCGGCTGGGGCCGCAGGCGTAAACATGATGTTGCAGGAGACGTTTCGATGTTTTCAAAAGAACAGACCATCGCCGGATTCGATCCGGAGTTGTCCGACGCAATGCGCTTCGAGCGCAAGCGTCAGGAAGCGCATATCGAACTGATTGCGTCGGAAAACTACGCGAGCCCGCGTGTGCTGGAAGCGCAGGGTTCGGTGCTGACGAACAAGTACGCGGAGGGCTATCCGGGCAAGCGGTATTACGGCGGCTGCGAGCACGTGGACGTGGTCGAGTCGCTGGCTATCGAGCGCGCCAAGCTTCTCTTCGGTGCGGATTATGCAAACGTGCAGCCACATAGCGGCTCTCAGGCCAACGCGGCGGTGTATCTGGCACTCCTCGCACCCGGCGACACGGTTCTCGGCATGAGTCTCGCGCATGGCGGCCACCTCACACACGGCGCGAAGGTGTCCTTCTCGGGCAAGCTCTACAACGCCGTGCAATACGGCGTGGATCCGCAAACCGGTCTGATCGACTACGACGAGATTGAACGTCTGGCCGTCGAACATCAGCCGAAAATGATCGTGGCCGGCTTCTCCGCTTACTCGCGTGTACTCGACTTTGCGCGTTTCCGGCAGATTGCGGATCGTGTGGGCGCTTATCTTTTCGTCGATATGGCGCATGTGGCGGGACTGGTTGCGGCAGGCCTTTATCCGAACCCGCTGCCGTTTGCGGACGTGGTCACGACGACCACGCACAAGACACTGCGCGGGCCACGTGGCGGCCTGATTCTCACGAAGGCGAACGACGCGATCGAGAAAAAGCTGAGCTCGATGGTGTTTCCCGGCACGCAGGGTGGCCCATTGATGCACGTAATCGCAGCCAAGGCGGTGGCGTTCAAGGAAGCGTCGGGCCCGGAATTCAGGGCCTATCAACAGGCAACGCTGGCGAATGCACGTGCGATGGTGACCGTATTCAACGAGCGCGGCTACGACGTCGTGTCCGGCGGGACCGACGATCATCTGTTCCTGGTGAGCCTGATCGCAAACGGCATCACCGGCAAAGACGCGGACGCTGCGCTCGGGCGCGCGCATATCACGGTCAACAAGAATGCGGTGCCGAACGATCCGCAGTCGCCCTTCGTGACAAGCGGCATCCGCATCGGCACACCCGCGATCACGACGCGCGGATTCGGAGAGGCGGAAGCGGCACTGACCGCGACGCTGATCTGCGACCTGCTCGACAACCTTAACGACGCAGAAACCGAAAACCGTGTGCGCGAACAGGTGTCGCAATTGTGCGCACGCTTTCCGGTGTATGCGGGTTTTTGAGCGTAAGCCGCGAGGTGAGCGGCAGCACTTTCGAATTTGCTCGTGCCCCGATTGACGCTAACCCTACCAACCGGTGCGGGCGCTCGGCGTCAAGCTGACCGGAACCACAGCGCACTTGGCTACTGATGATTGGCGCAAACGGCCTACGCGTGTGTCGAGCAAACGAGACCCGTAGAGACCGTCGCAAGAGTCGTCAACACAACCCGGCAGTCTCATGCTTTCACGTTTGGAGATCGTAGATGAGTACCAGAAAAGCGGTTTCAGGTCATTCAGCAGGTGCCGGCGTGATGGCGCCGGGTGGCGTCGCCCCATTGCAAGGATCGGGCGCCGCAGAGGGGCGTAACCATGCCGACGGACGTCTGCTCAAACGCGCAGCGACGGCGAGCTTTATCGGCAACTTTGTCGAATGGTTCGATTACGCGTCGTACGGCTATCTTGCGACGATCATTGCGGTCGTCTTTTTCCCGAAGACGGATTCGGCGACAGGACTGCTTGCCGCGTACGGCGTGTTCGCGATTTCATTTATCGTCAGGCCGATTGGCGGCATAGTCTGGGGCCATTTCGGCGACAAGATCGGGCGTAGAACGGCACTCTCGCTTTCTATCCTGATCATGTCCTGCTCGACATTCGTCATCGCGTTTCTGCCTACGTACGCGCAAGTCGGCGTGCTCGCGCCGGTCCTGCTTCTGCTGGTTCGCGTGGTGCAGGGCTTTTCGGCTTCCGGAGAATATGCCGGCGCGTCCGCTTTCCTCGCCGAGTACGCGCCCGAGGGCAAACGCGGCGTCTATACGAGCATCGTGCCGGCGAGCACCGCGGCGGGGCTGCTGTTCGGCTCGGTGTTCGTGGCGGTGTTGCACGGCGTGCTGACGACAGAACAACTGCACTCGTTCGGCTGGCGTTTGCCGTTCCTCCTTGCCGCGCCATTCGGACTGATTGGGCGATATATTCGCGTGCGTCTCGAAGACACGCCAAAGTTCAAGGCCATGGAAGCGTCGCATCACGTTCCGCGCGCACCGGTAAAAGAGTTGATGAGCGTACATCGCGGCAAGATGCTGGTCGCTTTCGGCGTGACCTGCCTGAATGCGGTGGCGTTTTATCTGGTGCTCAGCTATATGCCGACGTATCTGTCGACGGAAATGGGCGTGGGCGAAACGGAGTCGTTCATCGCCGCAACGATTTCGCTTGCCGCATACATCGGGCTCATCTTCCTGATGGGGGCGCTGTCCGATCGCGTCGGCCGCAAGACCATGTTGATTGGCGCGTCGATTCTGTTCGCGGTGCTGACCGTGCCGCTTTTCAAGAGCCTGGTTGGCGCGAACTTCGTGACGATTGTGATGATTCAGATTGCCTTCGGCGCGTTGCTAACGATGAACGACGGTACGCTGCCGTGCTTTCTGTCCGAAATCTTTCCGACGCGCGTACGCTATAGCGGATTTGCGTTCTGCTTCAATGCGGCGAATGCGCTATTCGGCGGCACGGCGCCGCTGGTCGCCACGTGGTTGATCGGCGTGACGGGCAACAAGCTCGCGCCGGCGTGGTATCTGGTTGGCGCGGCAGGCGTTGCACTGGTGGCCATGCTCGCGAGTAAGGAGACGTCGCGCAGTCCGCTGGCAGATGATTGAGTAGCGGTAGCGTGGGAGGAAGATTGCTGATATATCGTCGCCAATGAGGAAGACGAAGACTGTCGACTCGCTCAGGTTGAGCGTCCTGGCCGGGTCGATAGCGGTTCATTAGCCTTTGACATTCGATTCATTCGAAACATGTTTTCAACACATCGCAAACAAGGCTGCCATGTTCTAAAACATAACTACCCGGTTCGACGCGATCACAGGTGAAATCCTCTCTCTGCAAGAAACAAACCGGAAGGTCCGGACAGTTACAAAATAGCGTTCGACATGCGCAGTCAACGGAACATGATGAAAGGGTAATCACGCTCCCTTTCCATGAGAGTTTTCCATGATCAAGGTAGCAATAGCCGATGCGCACGGTGTCGTGCGGGAGGGTTTACGCGCGATTCTCCGTTGCGCGGGGGACTTCAGCATCGTTGGCGAGGCCGTTGATGGCGCAAGCACGCTCTCGCTTGCGAGAACAACCGATGCGGCCGTCCTGACGCTCGGCTTGCTCATGCCTGGCGTCCACGGACTTGATCTCATTTCCCTGATCAAGAGCGAAAATCCCGCACTGCGTGTTCTCGTGGTCACCATGCGCGCGGAGGAATCATTTGCGGCTCGTGCATTCAAAGCGGGAGCATCCGGGTATATCACCAAAAATTGCTCGGCGGCGGAATTCCTCGACGCCGCAAGAAAGGTTGGCACAGGCGGTATATATGTGAGTGTTGCAATGGCCGATCAATTCGCCCACGGCCTCGCCGATACGTGTTCTGCATTGCCTCACCAGCGGTTGTCGGCGAGGGAATTTGAAGTGTTTCTTCTGATTGCAGCAGGCGAATCTGTGACTGCTATCGCCGAGAAACTAGGGTTGAGCGCGAAAACGGTCAGCACCCACAGGACGAAGATTCTGGAGAAATCGAGCCTTCCTAACGACGCGGCCCTTGTGCGATACGCGGTGCACCACAACCTCCTTGAGGATGGTGGTCTCGAAGCAATCTGAACCATCCATGCACTTCAGGAGGCCAGCCCGCCACGCGCTACTATTCCTGCTTACGCAGTGCGTCGCGAAACTGCGCAAGATGTGCCTGATACTGTTCTGCTTTGCCATAAGTCAGAAATCGCTCATACCTTGCATGAGTGCCTAACACTTTGCGAGCGTGTTTGATGGGGCACCAGTACTGCTCAGTGCGCGCGGCGATTTCTGTAGCGTAAGCGATGAGGCCGTTGGCATATTCACAATACGCGCAATGGAATCGTTCCATAAAGTTCAGATAGCGCAGTTGCCAGCGGTCCATCACGATATAGTCTGCCCGTTTGACTTTGACGATACCGTAGATCGGGAAGCAGATCGCCTGGTAGGCCGAAATGCAAACATCGAGAAATAGCAGAGGGAAAACGAGCCCATAAACGAACGGAGCCGCGAGAAAGTTCTGTGGACGGCTGGAAAGAATCCAGCTAACAATGCCCACTTTCAATTCCCGGTGGACCTTGCCGACCGCTTCGTCGAATTCGACACGTTTGCCGGTGATTCGATAGAAAAGCTTGATTTCGCGTTGATGCAGCTCCGTTTGCAGTTCGGATTCAAGTTCGCTGATCTGGTTCAAGAGATGCTTTATCCGCTCTTCCACAGGAACTCCGTTGGTTTGGATGAGAAGTGGCGCAATAAAACCGCCGACTGCGACGTACGCCACAGTCGGCTTCTGACCACTTCAGCTACTACCTCCCCCCGACTGGGCCGCCTCGATGGCCTTGTTCCGCTCGGCCTGCGCCTTGGCAACTTCACGATCGCGGACTTTGTTCGCCGCGCGTACTTTCGCGCGGTAAGTTTCATTTGCCGCACGGATTTCGCTTCTCATTTGCACTATGGTGTCGCTGGATTCAGCGCTCTTTGCGCCGGACGGTGCGGCGTTTTGAGCCCAAGCCTGCGTCGTGCCGACAGACGCGAGCGCAATCAATAGGGCCGGGAGAATTCTTTTCATGCTGGTACCTCCAGAAGGTCAAGGTGTCAAAGAAAAGTTCTGTCCGCTAGTGACGCGGATTGACGGCCATTGGCGACCACTCTCCCGCCCCGATCTTTGAAAGGGACATGGCAGATGGTGCAGTGGGGTCATCAACGTCTATTTGGCGCCTTGGGTGCTGGAGGCTGTTGACCAGGATCAACTGGTTTGACATGGGTAATGCGATCGGGCTGTGAATCGGGCTGTGAGTCGGGCTGTAAATCGGGCACGTCTGAACGTCAGCATCGACCTTGGTCGTTCCCGCAGCCCGTTCGCACAAGTACGCGTCCGTTACATGCTGCCACGTGGCGCGATTCGCCAGACGGTGTTACCTACGTCGTCCGCCACGAGCAACGCGCCGTGCCCATCCAGTGCGACGCCAACGGGCCGTCCTACCGCATGGCCATCCGCGGTCAGAAAGCCGCTCAGGAAATCCTCAGGGGCGCCAGCAGGTTTTCCATCGGCGAAAGGCACGAACACGACCTTGTAACCAGCGTGCGGCTTGCGGTTCCACGAACCGTGCTGGCCGACAAATGCGCCGCCTCGATAGTGCGCGGGAAACAGCGTTCGGTCGTAAAAGACGAGACCTAGCGAAGCCGTATGATTGCCGAGCGCATAGTCCGGTGCAATCGCGGCAGCGACCCGGTCGGGACGTTGAGGTTTGACTCGCAGGTCGACGTGCTGCCCGTAGTAGCTGTAGGGAAAGCCATAAAACGCGCCGTCTTTTACCGCGGTCATGTAGTCCGGTACGAGGTTGTTGCCCAGCTCGTCCCGCTCGTTGACCGCCGTCCACAATGCGCCGCTGTCGGGTTGCCACGAGAGGCCATTGGGATTGCGCAGTCCCGTCGCATACGGACGCAAACCGCCGGTTTTCACGTCGAACTCGAGTATCCGTGCGCGGTCCTGCTCGGCGTCGATGCCATTTTCGCCCGCGTTGCTATTCGATCCCACCGTGATGTAGAGGTGCTTGCCCGAGCGGTCGGCGAGAATATTCTTGGTCCAGTGGTGGTTGATCGGACCGGCGGGCAAATCGGCGACCTTGACCCCGGGGCCGGTGATCTGTGTGGCGCCTTCGACATAGTCGAAGCGCAGGAGAGCGTCCGTATCGGCCACGTAGAGTTCATTGCCAATCAGCGCCATTCCGAACGGCGAATGCAGGCCGCCAATAAACACGGTTTGCATCTGGGCAACACCCGTGTTGTTCGCGTCGCGTAGTAGCACGATACGATCGGGACTGCTCAAGCCCGCGCCCGCGCGCTTCATCACCTGCCGTCTGACCCAGCCGAACAGGCCGCTTCCTTCGTCGTGTTCTTTCGGCGCATCGCTTTCCGCCACGAGCACGTCACCGTTGGGCAGCGTGTAAATCCAGCGTGGGTGCGCGAGGCCGCCGGCGAACCGGGTGACGGAAAAACCGTCGGGGGCGCTCGGCATAGAGCCATCTGGGCGCGCCTGAACAGGTGCGATGTTGACCATCGGAAGCAGCGTCGATTGCGGAGCCGGCATAGCGGGCGAGGCACCGAAACCGTTATCAGCAGAACTCGCTGGGCCGATCGCGCACGCGGTCAGCGGCAAGAATAGTAAAACTACCAGATGTTTGAATAGGCGCATTTTTTCTCTTGGCGATCGGCTTTGGGGATGCTGCTCGAAGCTGTGCAGCAAGAAGCCTGCCTATCAGGTGGCGGGACACGGCATTGGCCAATTTTCCGGTTCCATGCGCGGCATCAGATTTCCTTAAGATAAGGCCGTTAGGATTGTTTAGAATGGATAGCTGTTTGTCGGCAGTGGATCTGGGTTGCCGGCCACGCGTTTTATCAATTCAATGCGGTACGGGAAACATCGAGGAGAGGGAGTGGCTAAAGTTCAGCAAGGTACGCGTCCGGCCTATGACGCAGTCGCACGCACGCTACATTGGCTAACTGTCCTGTTGATCGCGGTGCAGTTCGTGATCGGCTGGACGATGCCGGACATACACAAGGACACACAGCCCGTTGGCCTGATTGCCTGGCATCTCGGCGTCGGCTCGGCGCTGATCGCCGTTATGGTGATTAGAGTGCTCTGGCGTTTGACTCACTGGCCGACGCCGGACGAGTTGCCGCCGCTATTGAGCGTCGTCTCGCGAATCACGCATTTTCTGCTTTACGCTGCGCTGGTGGTGGTGCCGCTGCTTGGCTGGATCAACGCGTCTTCACGCGGCTGGACAGTCAGTTTGCTGGGCCTTGTGCCATATCCGGCACTCAGCGAACAGGGCTCGGCTTTTGGCCACGAAATGGGTGATGTGCACGGCGTTCTCGCATGGGTGCTGTTCGCGCTGATTGCGCTGCATGTCGCCGCGGCGGTGTTCCATCGCGTTGTCCTGAAAGACCACGTACTGCAACGCATGCTGCCCCAGGCGGGGCCGTCGAATAATTCTCCGCGAAACCGCTGAGGTCTGGCCCCGACGATCAGTCAGCCCGGCACCAGCGGCCGGAATCGGGGCACACAATGGCCTGTTCGCCGTTCACCCGGATTTGTTCCGCATCCAGGTGCAATGAGGTCGAAGGGGCGGTGTCGAAGGCGACACCCAGTGCATGCGCCACATGGGTATTTTCGATGGGGAGCTCCCAGGTCAGGAAGATCTGGGTGCAATCCCGATCAGGCGCGAACTCGGCCGCATCAAAACCGCTGCTGTGGCGCTGAATGACGCCATGAGGCTGGCCCGTGTCGAATATCACGACCGTTCCTCGCGAGAGAGGAATGCGCCGGCCCAAAGACGGGAAATGCAGGTCCAGCCCCTTGTCCTCACTCATGAAGAGATTGCAGAAGGCCGCACTGCCATATTGCTCGGCGTCATGGTGATACCGCGCGCCGCGGCAGGCCATCAGGGCGACGTCGCTGGCGGCAAGCACCGCGGGTATTCCTAGCGCGGAGGTCCAGTCGGACACGGCCTGCACGCAGCGCGAATAGTCGGGCCAGCGCATCCGCGCTCGCGCAAGAGGCATGGCTTCCACGTCTCCGGGTTCGAGGACCATGTGCGACGCTATTTCCCGTTCCCAATCCGCAAGCAGGCGTACAGGTGGGACAGGTACGTCGAGCGAGCCTGAGAGCACGATGTCGCTCACGCGTCGACTGCGCATGGCGTCGCCACTCCAGAAATGGGAAGTCAGTATGTCCGGCACTTGATGCTGTTAGGGGAGGTCATCTGGCCATTGTAACGATTCGACAGGGCCGCTTCGGCACATTGGGCGGGAACGGTCTATCGCGGCCAGCGGCTTCCCCCAAGGCATCGGCGAAAAGGGCTGCGCGGCGGACTTCTCCGCGCTCATCGGATCGACAGCCTCCGGGCGCTGCGTCAATGACCCAAACCGGTGCTGGCGATCTGGTGCTCCACGTACTGCGCGAATAGCGCGTGCAGGTGCGTGGTCGGATGAAGGTCGTCGGCGAACATGTACGTCTGGTCCGCGTTGGCGCTCACGTAGGTTGGCGGCGAGCACAGCAGTGCCGTGTCGTCGGGCGTTTTCTTGGGGTCGCAAGCAACGCCGGTGTTCGACACGGCGAAGCCGTTGGCCTGAAAATTCGCCATGATTCCATTCAGCCAGGTATAGGAATCGATCTGGATGACCTTGCCCTGCAGGCCATCGGTCTGCAACGCGGCGTTCAGGCTGCTGTTGAACAGCTGCGATAACTGGGTCAAGTTAGCCCCGCCATCGGACGAGGCGATGCCGTGCGGCGACAGTCCGATGTTCGGCAGATTGACCACCACGACATGCGTGGCGCCGTTCTGGACGATCTGACCGACAACCTGAGCGAGGGTCGCAGCCGCCGTGTTGATCGTCTGCGCAGCAGCTGGCAGCGCCCCGGCGCGGAGCACATCGTTCGCGCCCGCCCAGACGAGCACCAGTTGATTCGAGTTGAAACTCCCGTGAGCGGCCAGATAGCTCGAAACCTGCTGATTCACCGGCATTTCGATGTTGCCGATCACGCTGGTCAGAAAATCGGACTGGTTTGCCGGCGTCGCCACGGTGGCGCCACCCTCCGCATAGCCGAGGCCGCCTTGCGCGCTGAGCTTATGCGTGATGTCGATGGTGTACGCGACATTTAGCGTGTCGCCGTAGTATTGCGCGATATTCTGAGTCCACACCTGTCCGGGATTGGTCGTGAAACGCCCTCCGCCAACCGCGCCGGCGATTGGCGCGTAGGTTCCGACATCCGAAAGGCTGTCTCCGAACGAGACAATTTGCAGATGGACGCCGCCTGCCGGCGTCGCCGTGCTGCCATTATTCGAACTGCCATCGTGCCCACCGCACGCCGAAAGCAGTGAGACCGCGACGGCAAAAATTGCAGCGCGTACCGTGTCATTCATTCCTCGCATAACGACTCTCCCTGAACTGGCGGGGAGGTCCGGCCACGTTGCGGGATGATCGCGCGTCGCCTTCCCGACAAGCACATTGCCGAAGCAAGAAGCATGCGCTATTGCGCCTGCGGCGGCGGATGGCTGGCTCACTGAGCGCGGCACAAGCGACCCACGGCTTCCATAGAGTCGAACCCTCCCTGCGCCTTTTACCCACCCGAATCGGGTAGGTGGGCGCTAAATTGCCCGACGGGTGGCGTCGCACTCCTATACTCGGCAAAGCGCGTTCCGGCGTGACGGTACGCGTCGCGAGACTTCTCTCACGTTATCCGGTTTCTCAGCTTTCCCCGTATGTCCGAATCCAATGAACACTCAGGAGACGTGCGCGTCTCCCCCAGACTCGCTATCGAGCCCGTCACCGGTACGAGATTGATTCCGCCTCGGGCGGCGCGCCAGCTCATGCCGCGCGAAGCCTTGATGGCGCGCCTGCTCGAAGCGCGGCGGCAGCGTTGCGTGGTGATTCAGGGGCCGGCCGGCAGCGCCAAAACCAGCACGATGCTGGCCCTGCGGCAAGCCATGCTGACGCTGGATTTCGACGTGGCCTGGCTGTCGCTCGCACCTGAAGACGACGACCTGACCGCGTTCTTTCACGGTCTGCTCGCGAGCCTTGCCAGTGTGGATCCGGCGATCGCGCGCGAAGCGGAATTGCTGGTCGGCCGTGAAAGCGACGAGACGGCGGTCGAGCATTGGGTGATCACGCTCGTTCGCGGGATTGCGCGCCGCAAGCGCGAGCTGGTGCTGATGCTCGACGACGTTCATTACCTTCAGAACGCCCGGATTCTCGAAGCGATGCGCTGGCTGCTCGATTACGCGCCACCACAGCTTCATGTCGTACTGGCTTCGCGGCGGGCGTTGCCCGTTTCGCTGGCGCGCCTGCGCTCGCAGGGTCTCGCGACCGAACTCGATCGACGGGATTTGCGCTTTTCGGCCGAAGAATCAGAGCGGTTCTTGCGCGAACAACTCGGCGACATCGCCAAACGGGACGCGCAGGTCGTGCATGAACTGACCGACGGCTGGGCGGCGGGCCTGCAATTGTTCGCGATCGACCTGAAGACCCGCAAAGGCGCGGCCTTCGCGCCTGCAACGGTGCGCGACGCCGAGACGTTCGCGCGCTACTTCGAACGCGAAGTGCTGGTGCGCCTCGCGCCGGACGATCTGCTTCTGCTCACTCGCGCGGCGTTGTGCGAACGATTTTGCGCACGTCTTTGCGCGAGCTTGATGCAGCATGCAGATGCGGTTGCAGACGTCGCCTCCCGACTCAGTCGCCTGGAGGGCGACAATCTGTTCATCAGCCAGATTGGTGTCGGACAGGACGGCGAAACCTGGTATCGCCTGCATCCTCTGCTGCGCGAGGTGCTGCAGCGCCGGGTCGCCGGGCTGCCGGCCGCGGAATTGCGCGAACTGCATGCGGCGGCCTGGCTGTGGCTCAGTGAGCAAGGTTATGTCGACGAAGCCGTGCATCACGCCGTGCTGGCCGACAACGCACAGGCTGCCGCCGACCTCGTGGAGGGCTGCGCGCACGATCTGCTCGCGCGCGGCGAACTCCGGCAGCTGGCGGGCCTGGTGCGCCGGTTGCCTCCGGCGCAGATCACGGCGCGTTTCGATCTGCGCGTGATCACGGCCTATCTGCAAATGTATGCGGGGGAAACCGATGCGCTCATGCAGAGCATCCAGCAGATAGCGTCGCGCAGCGAACGGCCAGACCCGCGTCAGCGCTACGCGCTCGCGCTGCTTCGCGGCGGCCTCGCGCTACAGCGCGACGACACGGATTCGGTCGTCGCGCTATTGCCTGAACTGCAGCGCGTTCCCGCGGACGCGGACGATTTCACCCGTGCGGGTCGCGGCAATATCCTCTCGTGGATGTTCATCCATCGTGGTGAATATGAACAGGCGCGCAAGGTGTTGGAGGAAGGTGCGCCGCATGGCGGCGCGCCGCGCGGCATCCTGCTTGGCCGGTGCATGAGCGGTATGACACACGCCGCCGAGGGGCAGGTGCTGCTCGCCGAGCGGGTCTTTTGCGACGTGCTGGCGGAAGCGGAAAAACAGGGGCCGGCCTACGTCGGCATTGCGTGTATGGCCGCGGCGCTGCTTGGCGAAGCGCTCTACGAACTGAACGATGTCGATGCCGCACTCGGTCTGTTGGACGAACGCATCGACGTGCTCGAGCGTGTGTCGATTCCGGACACCGTGTTGCGGGCGCTGGTGGTGCTCGCCGGCGCGCACTGGTTCGCGGGCCGGCGGCTCGAGGCGCGCGACTATCTCGATCGGCTCGAAGACTACGCGAAGCGTCATGGTGTGGATCGTCTCCTCGCCAACGCACTCTGTTTGCGCTCGCGCTGGCTGCTGGAAGAAGGCAGTCTCGATGAAGCCGAGGCGGCGCTGCTGCGCTGCGAAGCGCTCGCGGCGCGTTATGCCGGCGCGGCACGCAGCACGGCATGGGAAATCAGCGTCTGCGCCGATCTTGCGCGCATTCGCATGTGCCTGCATCTGAACGATTTCGACGGCGCGATGAATCGGCTCAAGCCCCTCAGCGCGCTGTCCGAAGCGGGAGGGCGGTGGTGCCGCGTAGCCGGGTTGCGGTTGCAGATGTCGATTGCCGAGATGGGGCGCCACAACGAGAGAGCGGCGCGTGAGCATCTGGTCGAGGCGCTGCGTCTCGGGCACAGGCTGGGGCTGATGCGCAGCCTGCTGGACGAGCTTGGACCCTGCCGGCAGATTCTCGACCCGCTGCCGTCGGAACAGGGCTTCGATCCCGTTCTCGCTTTCTATGCCCAACGGCTGATCGACGCCGGGCAGGCAACGGCGCCTGCCGCGCCACAGACGCCTGCGATGCACATGCCGATCCAGTCGCTCAGCGAACGCGAAAACGAGGTCCTGGGTCTGCTTGCTCTTGCATTGCCCAACAAGAAGATTGCGCGGGTCATGGACGTTTCGCTCGATACGGTGAAATGGCACCTGAAGAACATCTACAGAAAGCTCGAAGTGTCGGGCCGCGACGGCGCCGTCGCCAGGATGCGCGACGCGGGCGCGCGATAACCGCCGTCTCACCCGCAGTCCTCCATCCGCCTACCCCCACTCTACGGGGGTAGGCTCGCTCCCCACCCCCGCCACGCACAATGCGTTTATGGAAGCAGCCGACCGACAACCCCGGTCAGCGCTGCCAACGCATTCAATCGATAAGGAGCGTGCGGTGGAAGTCAAACGTAATGTCTATCGCGAGGATCACGAGATGCTGCGTGAAACCGCGCGGCGTTTCTTCGAACGGGAATGCCTGCCGCGTCAGGCGAAGTGGGACGAGGCCGGCTGTGTCGATCGCGAGACGTGGTTGAAGGCGGGGCGGGAAGGTCTGCTGTGTGTGACCGTCCCGGAAGAATACGGCGGTGGTGGCGGCGATTTCGGTCATTCGGCGATCGTCGCGGAAGAGCTGCATCGTGCCGGCGTGTCGGGTTTCAGCTATTCCGTGCACTCCGATATCACCGCGCCGTACATCGTGCGCCTCGGCACCGAAGAGCAGAAACGCAACTGGTTGCCGCCCATTTGCCGCGGCGAAAAGATTCTCGCCATCGCGATGACCGAGCCCGGCACGGGCTCTGATCTGAAGTCGATCCGTACCACAGCGGTGCGCGATGGCGACGACTACGTGATCAACGGCAGCAAGACTTTCATCTCCAACGGCCTGAACTGCGACATGGTGGTGGTGGTCTGCAAGACCGACCCGTCGGCGGGTGCGAAGGGCGTGAGCCTGATCATGGTCGAAACCGACCGTGCCGGTTTTCGCCGTGGCCGCAAGCTCGAGAAAGTCGGGCAGGCCGCGGCTGACACTGCCGAACTCTTTTTCGACAACGTGCGCGTACCGGCAAGCAACCTGATCGGTAACGAGAACGGCGGCTTCATTCACCTGATGGAAGAGTTGCCGCAAGAGCGCCTGATCATCGCGGTGTATTGCGCCGCGAAGCTGGAGCGGCAACTCGAACTGACGTTGCAATACGTGAAGGACCGTCGCGCTTTCAATCAAACCGTGTGGGACTTCCAGAACACCAAATTCAAGCTGGCCGATGTGAAGGCGCAAGCCGTCGCGGTCCGCACGCTGGTCGATTACTACATCCGCGAACACATGGAGCGCAAGCTCACGCTGCAGGAAGCGGCCATCGCCAAGCTCTTCGCGACCGAAGCGATGTGGAAGTGCATCGACGAAATGGTCCAGTTGCATGGCGGTTACGGCTACATGCTGGAGTATCCGATTGCCCGTGCCTTTGCCGACATGCGCGTCACGCGCATTTTCGGCGGGACCAGCGAGGTTCTGCGGGATCTGATCTCGCGCAAGCTTTAAGTCTCCTTACCTTTTGAGGCAGCATCATGAGCGAAAAAGTACTGGTAGCGGGCGTCGGCATGATCCAGTTCGCCAAACCCGGCGCGAGCCAGAGCTACACCGAAATGGGCGCTGAGGCGACCCGCCGCGCGCTGGCCGATGCGGGCATTGCGTACGACCTCGTACAGCAGGCATTCGCGGGCTACGTCTACGGGGACTCCACGTGCGGCCAGACCGCGCTGTACGAAGTGGGCATGACGGGCATTCCGATCGTTAACGTCAATAACAATTGCTCGACGGGTTCGACCGCGCTTTATCTCGCGCGCCAGTCAATCGCGACCGGCGACGCCGACTGCGTGCTCGCGCTCGGTTTCGAGCAGATGCAGGCCGGTGCATTGAAATCGCACTGGGACGACCGACCAGTGACGCGTGCGCGTTTCGTGCCGATCATGCACGGCCTGACCGCCGACCTCGCGCATCTTCCGCAGGCGCTGCGCACATTCGGCGGCGCGGGCCGCGAGCATATGCAGCGTTACGGCACGCGCATGGAAACCTTCGCCGCGGTGCGCGCGAAGGCGAGCCGCCACGCGGCCAACAACCCGCTCGCACTGTTCCGCAAACAGGTGACGACCGAAGACGTGATGAACGACACGGTGCTGATGCCCGGCGTGATGACGCGTCTGATGGCCTGCCCGCCGACTTGTGGCGGCGCGGCGGCGATCCTCGTCTCCGAGAAGTTTGCGAAGAAGCATGGCTTGCGCACGGGTGTGCAGATCGTTGCGCAATCCCTCACGACGGATCCGCCGGCTTCGTTCGATCCGCCGTCGATGCTGAACTACGTCGGCACGCACATGACGCGTTCGGCCGCGAACAAGGTCTACGAAAAAGCCGGTATCGGACCGGAAGACATCGACGTGTGCGAACTGCACGACTGTTTCGCGCACAACGAAGTCATCTGCTACGAATCGCTTGGGTTCTGCCCGGAAGGCGGCGCCGAGAAGTTCGTCAACGACGGTGACAACACGTACGGCGGCAAGGTGGTGGTCAATCCGTCGGGCGGCCTGCTTTCCAAGGGGCATCCGTTGGGCGCGACCGGCCTCGCGCAGTGTTATGAGTTGACCCACCAGTTGCGCGGCACCGCTGACCAGCGCCAGGTGCAAGGCGCGAAGCTCGCGCTTCAACACAACCTGGGCCTGGGCGGCGCGTGTGTCGTGACGCTGTACGGCAAGCACTGAACGCGTGAGCGCAGGCCGGCGGCAAGTCGTCTCCTGCGCAAACGTCTGGATAGCAAACAGCACTGAGGATTTCCCATGCAGCAACTTTGCAAGAATCGCGTTGTGGTCGTCACCGGCGCCGGTCGAGGCCTCGGACGTGAATACGCTCTGGAGTTCGCCCGTCAGGGGGCGAAAGTCGTCGTCAACGATCTCGGCGGCAAGGGGGATGGTTCGGGCGCGGCGAGCGGTCCGGCGCTTGACGTGGTCGCCGAAATCGAAGCGCTCGGCGGCGAAGCTGTCGCGAACTTCGACGACGTGGCCGACTGGCAGGGCGCGAAGAACATGATCGACACGGCCATTTCCGTTTTCGGCGGACTCGACGTGCTGGTCAACAACGCGGGCATTCTGCGCGATCGCACGCTGGTCAACATGAGCGAGGAAGACTGGGACTCGGTGATTCGCGTACACATGCGCGGCACTTTTGCGCCGTCGCGCCACGCTGCCGCATACTGGCGCGAGGAGGCCAAGGCGGGTCGCGAGCGGGTGGCGCGGCTCATCAACACCAGTTCGTCGTCGGGTCTGTACTGCAATCCTGGCCAGGCCAACTATGGCGCGGCAAAGGCCGGTATCGCCGCCATGTCGGTGATTGCGGCTCGCGAACTGGAGCGCTATGGTGTGACCGTGAATGCGATCTATCCGACCGCAATGAGCCGCCTCACCGAAGACATCTTCGCGAAGCGGCGCGACGAATTCACCGCGGGCGCCGCACCGGGCTTCGATCCGCTGGATGCCGGCAATGTCGCGCCCCTCGTGGCATGGCTGGGCAGCAGTGCGTCGAGCGGTATCACCGGGCGTGTGTTTGGCGTGCGCGGTGGCCGTATCACGGTGGCCGAAGGCTGGCATGCCGGCCCGCGCATCGAGAAGGACGGGCGTTGGGATGCGGCGGAACTCGGTGCTTTGATACCGGGGTTGGTGGAGCAGGCCGCGCCGAATGCGCTGACCTCCGGCGAAATTCCGGAGACGGTAGCGTAAGCGCCCGAAACCTTCACGCATCGCAGGAGAGTCTGCATGAGCGGAACCCCAAAGTACCTCGGCGACCATGCCGAACTGACGCCGGATAAGGCCGCCGCGATCAACAGCACGAGCGGCGAGGTGTTGACCTATCGCGAACTCGACCAGCGTTCGAATCGCTTCGCGCAGTGTCTGTACGCAGCGGGGCTGCGGCGCGGCGACCATATCGCGATGGTGCTCGAGAACAACATGCGCTGCTTCGAGGTGTGTTGGGCGGCGCTGCGTTCCGGCTTGATGATCACGCCGGTCAATCGCTACCTGACCGCGGCGGAAGCAGCCGGCATCATCGAGGACAGCAACGCGCAAGTGGTGGTCAGTTCGTATGCAATGCGCGAGCTCGCGGCCGGACTGACCAGCATGATGCCGACGTGCCGTCTGCGGCTGATGGTCGACGGCACCATTTCCGGCTGGGAAAGCTATGAAGCCGTGACCGGCCGCTATCCCGCCAGTCGTCTTGACGACGACTGGCTGGGCGCCATGATGATCTATAGCTCGGGCACGACCGGCCGTCCGAAGGGCATTATTCGCGCGCAGCCTCAGGGCCGGGTGACCGAAGGTTCCGGTTCCGCGCGCCGCCCGCAGTTCGAGCGCTATGGCTTTGACGCGCAAACGGTGTATCTGTCGCCGGCGCCGCTCTATCACACCGCGCCGCTCGGCTACGGAATCGAGACGCAGTTTGGCGGTGGCACCGTGGTCTTCATGGAGAAGTTCGATCCGCTCGAAGCGCTGCGGGCGATCGAGCGCTATCGCGTCACGCACAGCCAGTGGGTGCCGACCATGTTGATCCGCCTGCTCAAGCTCGGCCCCTCGCTGCGCGATGCATTCGACCTGTCGAGCCACCGGGTGGCGATTCATGCGGCCGCACCGTGCCCACAGGAGGTCAAGCGGCAGATGATCGACTGGTGGGGGCCGATCATCGAGGAGTATTACTCGTCGACTGAGGGCAATGGCGTGACCACGCTCAGCACCGAGGAGTGGCTCGCGCATCCCGGTTCGGTTGGCCGCGCGCTGCTCGGCGTCATTCATATCTGCGACGACGACGGCAACGAGTTGCCGGTCGGCGAAACCGGCACCGTCTATTTCGAGCGGGACCAGTTGCCGTTTCACTACCACAACGATCCCGACAAGACCCGTGCCGCACAGCATCCCCGCTATCCGGCGTGGACGGCGGTCGGCGACATAGGTCATGTGGATAGCGACGGCTATCTGTATCTGACCGATCGCAAGGCGTTCATGATCATCTCCGGCGGAGTCAACATCTATCCGCAAGCGATTGAAGACGCGCTGGCCGTGCATCCCGATGTGCAGGATGCGGCGGTGATCGGCGTGCCCGACGCCGAGATGGGCGAGCAGGTCAAAGCGATTGTCGAACCGATGCCCGGCGTGGTGCCGTCGGACGCGCTCGCGGAACGGCTATTGGCTTACCTGCGCACGCGAGTGGCGCGCTACATGGTGCCGCGCTCGATCGATTTCATCGACGCGATGCCGCGCCTGCCGACCGGCAAGCTGTACAAGCAGGCACTGCGTGAGCGCTATGACGCACGAGCGGAGCGTGCGGATTCATAACCCGCAGACCCGCAGCGGCGAGGCGACTACAAAAATCTGGAGTGAGACGTGAACAACCTGTTGGATGCTTTCCACCTGACGGCGCTGCCCGCCGCGGCCGAAGCGTTCCGTGCGGACGTGAAGCACTTTCTTGACGAGCACCTGCCAGCGGCGCCGGACGATGTTCGTGCCCGTTCCTGGATGGGCTTCGACGCGGAGTTCAGCCGACGTCTCGCGGCGCGCGGCTGGATCGGGCTGACCCTGCCGGCGAGTTACGGCGGCGCGGGCATGGACGCGTTCCGACGCTTCGTGCTGGTCGAGGAACTGCTGGCCGCGGGTGCGCCGGTCGCGGCACACTGGATCGCCGACCGTCAAAGCGGGCCGTTGATTCTGCGTTACGGCACCGAGGCGCAGAAGGACTTCTACCTGCCGCGCATCTGTGCCGCGAGCGCGTTCTTCTGCATCGGCATGAGCGAGCCCGACTCGGGTTCCGATCTCGCGAGCGTGCGAACCCGTGCGGTGCGCTGCGACGGCGGCTGGCGTCTGACCGGGCGCAAGATCTGGACGACCAACGCGCAGCATTGCCAGTACATGATTGCGCTGGTGCGATCGTCGGGCGTGCCGGAGGATCGGCAGAAGGGGCTGTCGCAGTTCATCGTCGATCTGTCGCTGCCCGGCGTCGACGTGCGGCCGATCGTGGATCTCACTGGCGACGCCCACTTCTCCGAAGTGACGTTCGACAACGTATTCCTCGCCGACGACGCGTTGATCGGCGACGAGGGTGCCGGCTGGCAGCAGGTCACAGCCGAACTGGCTTTCGAACGCAGCGGCCCCGAGCGGCTTTATTCGAGCGTGGTGCTGCTCGACTGCTGGCGCGCGCAACTGCGCCGCCACGGCGCGAACGACGCCGACCTCGCCTTGCTCGGCGGCTTCGCAACGCAACTGGCCACGCTGCGCTGCCTGTCGATCGCGGTGACCGCGAGACTCGCGCATGGCGAAAGCCCGGTGGTCGAGGCTGCGCTCGTCAAGGACATCGGCACCGAGTTCGAACAGGCCATTCCCGCGCAACTGGAAGCGGCGATCAGCGCGGACCCTGCCCAGACCATCGATCCCGAGTTGTATCGCACGGTGGCCTACCTCAGCCAGATCTCGCCGACCTTCTCGCTGCGCGGCGGCACGCGCGAAGTGCTGCGCGGCATGATCGCGCGCGGTCTTGGTTTGCGCTAACCCATCTGGACGAGGAAGAGACCTGCATGTTCACCGAAGCCATTGAAGCTATTCTGCGCGACCGCGCCACACCCGAAGCGATCCGCGCGATCGAGAACGGCGGCACGCCCGCGTCTATCTGGAACGCAGTGGAGGAGGCCGGCTTTCTGGAGTTGCTGACGCCGGAAAGCGACGGCGGCGCCGGACTGTCGTTGCCGGCAAGCGCGCCGGTTTTCACGGCCCTTGGGCGCTATGCGGTCCCCGTGCCGCTCGCACAGAGCATCGCGGCGCGTGCGCTCCTGCGCGGCACCGGAGTCGCGGCGCCTGCCGGCATGACGACGCTCGCGGGCGCTTGCCGCCGTCGCGAGAATGGCGCGTTGGAGGCGCCTCAGGTGCCGTTCGGCATGACCTGTGACCACGTACTGGCCAATGTCGACGGTGATTTGCTGCTGCTTGACGCCGCGCGAGCCGAACGCAAACCCTGCGGCGTGCACGGCAGCTTTAGCGGCACGCTGAGTTGGGGCATCAATGCCGTGCCCGCGCCGCTCGGCGCGAACGGCGAAGAGGTGCTGCGGTTCAGCGCTGCGATCCATGCGGCAGCTATCGCCGGCGCGATGGATCGCGTGTTCGCAATGACGCTGCAGTACTGCAACGATCGCTCGCAATTCGGCAAGTCGATTGGCAAATTTCAGGCGGTGCAGCATCAGTTGAGCGTGATGGCCCAGCACGTGGCGTCGGCCGGGATGGCATCCGAACTGGCGTTCTCGGGCGCGGGCGCCGTGCCCGAGCGGCTCGCGACAGCGATCGCCAAAGCGCGCACGAGCATGGCGGTGCCGCTGGTGGCGTCGACGGCGCATGCGTTGCATGGCGCAATCGGCGTGACTGCCGAATACGATCTCCAGCTCTACACGCGCAGGCTGCATGAATGGCGCATGGCGGACGGCTCGGAGGCATTCTGGAATCGCATGGTGGGGAGCGCGGTGCTCGCGCAGGAGCACGGCACGTTCGCGGACTTCGCGCGAACCGCGCCATGCGCCGCCGCATGAAGAGGTGAAAGGCGGACAGCGCATCTGCTCACGCCGCTCCGGCGTCAGCGGAAAACCTATACAGCAGCGGAGACGATTAGACATCCTATGAGCCAATTTCTGAACTACGAACAGGACGGACACATCGTCACGCTGACGATGAACGAACCGGAACGGCGCAATCCGCTCACCGGCAACACAGCGGTGGAGGAGTTTCTGACGGCGATCGCGCGCATCGAAGCCGACCGTTCCGTGCGGGCCGTTATCCTGACGGGCGCCGGCACGGCGTTCTCGTCGGGCGGCAATATCCACGACATGGAACGGCATGCGTCGGGCACGCTGCCCGGCATGGAGATTCGCCAGGATTACCGGCGCGGCATTCAGCAACTCCCGCTGGCGTTGTTCAATCTGGAGGTGCCGGTCATTGCCGCCGTGAATGGCGCGGCGATCGGCGCGGGACTCGACCTTGCCTGCATGTGCGATATCCGCATTGCGTCCGAGCTTGCAAAATTCGCCGAGAGCTTCGTCAAGCTCGGCATCATTCCCGGCGACGGCGGCGCGTGGCTGCTGCCGCGCATCATCGGTTTGTCGCGCGCCGCGGAGTTGACCTTCACGGGCCAGATGATCGACGCGCAACAGGCGCTCGAATGGAATCTGGTTTCCCGCGTCGTGCCGCACGGCGAACTTCTCACCGTCGCGCAAGGCCTCGCGCGTTCGATCGCCGCCAACCCGCCTCACGCAGTACGGCTGGCCAAGCGCTTACTGCGCGAAGGCATGCATTGCCGGCTGGACACGCTACTGGAAATGTCGGCGGCTTATCAGGCGCTCTCGCATCAAACGGCAGACCATCGCGAGGCGGTTGCGGCGTTCATCGAGAAACGGTCGCCGTCGTTCAATGGATAGAGCGGCCGCCGATCGTCTGGCATGCGAAGGCGCTCGCGAGCCGGCAACCACGCAGCGCTTTCGCACACGCATTACCGATTGCTTCGGCATTCGCCATCCGATCCTGCTCGGCGGCATGCATCACCTCGGCCAGTCGGGCATTGTCGCGGCGGTGGTGAACGCGGGTGCGATGGGCTTTATCACCGCGCGCTCGTTCAGCAGTGCGGATGCACTGCGCAGCGATCTGCGCCGTTGCAGAGCCCTGAGCGAGGGCCGGCCCTTCGGCGTGAATCTGACGTTGTCGCGCCGCGCAGAACTGAATCGCGACGTCGCCGACTGGATCAGGATCGCGCTCGAAGAAGGCGTGCGTCACTTTGAAAGCGCGGGCGCGTCGCCTGAGCAGTTGGTAGAGCCGATTCGACAGGGCGGCGGTGTGCTGATCCACAAATGCCCGAGCGTGCGCCATGCGGTGAGCGCGCAGCGCCTCGGTGTGGATGCACTCGCGTTGGTCGGCCTTGAAGAAGGCGGCCATCCCGGCGCCAATCAGCTTTCCGCATTCGTGAACGGGGCATATGCACTAGAGAAGATTCATGTTCCGCTCGTGATCGGCGGCGGTATCGGCAACGGTCGTCAGATTGCCGCCGCGCTTGCGCTAGGCGCCGACGGCGTGGTGATGGGCAGCCGCTTCATGGTCGCCTCGGAAATCGCCGCACACGATGCGTTGAAGCAGCGCATTGTCGCCGCCGACGCGCATTGCTCGACCGCGATCCTCGCATCGCTCGGCGACACCTGGCGCGTGCTGGACAACGAGGCCGCGCGCGAGGTCCAGCGGCTCGAAGCCGCGGGTGCTCGCCGGCACAGTGACTTCGGCGATCTGATCCTGTCGTCGCGGACGCGGCAACGCGTCTATCAGGACGGCGACGTGGAGGCCGGCATCGTGTCGCTCGGACCGGCAGGCGGCTTCGCGGACGCGATTGTTCCGGCCGCGCAGATCGTTGAGCAATTGATCAGCGACGCGGCGCAGGCAGCGCGCGCGTTCGCGCAGCGTGTTGTCGGCGCGGACGCGCGCTCGTGTCCTGCGTCCATGTCCGTGGCCTGAACACCTCTTGCCTCGCGTGCGTGCGCGAGATCCGGTGAGGTTCGCAGCACGGCGGCCTTAAACGCTCATACACAGCCAAGGAGACCAGCATGTATCTGACCCAGGGCCTGCATCGCTCGCTTCAGCAGAACCCGGACCGGGTGGCGATTTCGTTCAAGGGACGTCGGCGGACGTTTCGCGAGTTCGCGGATCGGACCGCGCGTCTGGCGGCCGCGTTGCGTGGAATCGGCATGACAGCGGATGATCGCATCGGCATGCTCGCGCTCAATTCCGACCGCTACCTCGAATACGTAATGGGCGTGTGGTGGGGCGGTGGCGTGCTGAACCCGGTCAACATTCGTTGGAGCGTGGCGGAGATCGCCTATTCGCTGAACGATTGCGACACGCGCATCCTGATCGTCGACGACCACTTCGCCGATATCGCGCCGGAAGTGTGCGCGCTCGCCCGGACCGCGCCGATCCTGATTCATGCCGGCGACGGCGCGGCGCCGCCCGGCATGCTCTCGTTCGACGCGTTGATCGCGGCCGCTGCGCCGATGCCTGACGCCGGCCGTGGTGGCGCCGATCTCGCGTGCATCATGTACACCGGTGGCACGACCGGTTTTCCGAAGGGCGTGATGCAGACGCATCTGAACGTCTGGTCGTCGTGCATCATGCGGATTGCCGAGTCCGCGCCCCTGCCCGATAGCGCGGTTCTGCATGCGGCGCCGTTCTTCCATGTCGCCGGGCTCGGACGCGCGCTCGTGCAGTTCATCGCCGGCGAGGCGCACGTCGTCATTCCGGCCTTCGACGCGGGCGAGGTGCTCAAGGCGATCGGCGAGGAGCGCGTAAGCGACACGCTGCTCGTGCCGACCATGATCCAGACGGTGCTCAATCATCCCGACTTTGCCCGCACCGATCTGACCAGCCTGAAGCGCCTTACCTACGGCGCGTCGCCGATCCCGGAAACGCTATTGGACCGGCTGATCGAAGCCTTGCCAAATCTGCAGCTCGCGCATTCTTACGGGATGACCGAGGCGTGTCCGAGCATTTCGGCGAACTCACCTTCCAACCACGATGAAGCGGGCCGCAAAAGCGGCCTGTACCGCTCGATCGGTCGCGGCTTGCCGGGACTGATGGTGAAGGTGGTCGATTGCGACGGCGAGGAAGTGCCGCGCGGCACGGTCGGCGAGATCGTCGTGCGCGGGCCGAACGTCATGGCCGGCTACTGGAAGAAGCCCGAGGAGACCGCGCAGGCCGTTCGCGACGGCTGGCTGCATACCGGCGACGGCGCGTACATGGACGCGCAGGGTTATCTCTACATTGTGGACCGCATCAAGGACATGATCGTCAGCGGTGGCGAGAACGTTTACTCCGCCGAAGTGGAGAGCGTGATCGCGCGGCATCCCGCGGTCGCCGCCTGCGCGGTCATCGGAATTCCGCACGACACGTGGGGCGAGGCCGTGCATGCCGTGGTGGTCTGCAAGCCTGGCGTGACGCTCGGCGAAGACGATATTCGCGGACATTGCCGCCTGTTCATCGCCGCCTATAAGTGCCCGAGGACCGTCGAGTTCCGGGAGCAACTGCCGTTGTCGGCTGCCGGCAAGGTTCTGAAGCGGGACATCCGTGCGCCGTACTGGGCGGGCAGGCAACGCAACATTAATTGACCAGCCTCGCCATCCCGCGCCATGGCGTGCGATGTGGTTGAGGACACCGGTACTACCCGTACCGAATGTCCGGCCACTACGCGGGTTAGGTGCAACGATCCGAGGCTTGCCTGATCACGAGAATATTCTGGTTTTAACGATGAGTTGTTGTTTATTAAATAAGTATAACTAATTCAAGAGGAGGCAAATGTGTGAGGAAGTCGTTTCTGGCAATGACGCCGATGGACATTGGCAGGCGGAGCGACGGGCGTGGATCCAGGGATGTGACAAACCTTCCAGGCGGAATCGAATTGCCTGCTTGATGTTCCCGGTAGCAGTCGAATGATGTCGGCAGTTCACTCATTCCGCGTGCCATGAATGACGATATTTCTAAAACTCCGTGAATGTTGCGGACCGGTAAGAATAGGAGGCGGGCATGCATTTGCCATCGCAGACAATAGACGTAAAGCAGTTCATCGACAACCGAAGCTTCTCGCACTATCAATGGCTCGTCATCGCGTTGTGTTTTCTGATTCTCACAGTCGACGCGTATGACATTGCCGCCATCGGCTATGCGGCGCCATCACTCATTGGCGAGTGGCATATCACGAAAGCTCAACTGGGCACTGCAATGAGTGCGGGAGTGCTGGGAATGACGGCTGGCGCGCTACTCGGGGGGGCGCTGTCAGACTGGAGCAGCCCTAAACGGGTGTTGATCATCATGATGATGACGTCCGCAATCGGGAGCATCCTGACCGCGTTGGCCGGCAGCGTTGCCGCACTCGCGGCACTGCGCTTTATCACCGGCCTGGGGTTGGGGGCGGCGATGCCGGTGGCTTTAACGGTTGTGTACGAATACACCCCGACTCGCCGCGGTCCGCTTCTCGTCAATTTTGTGAATTGTGGCGTCATGCTGGGCGCGGCGGCGTGTGGACTGATTGCGGCGGTCCTGGTCCCCGCGTTTGGCTGGGCGAGCATTTTTGTCGTCGGCGGCGTGGTACCGCTTGTCCTCGCCGTAGTGTCGATATTCGTGCTGTCCGAGCCGCTGCGATTCATGGTATCGCGAGGCTTGCCGTCTGAGCGCGTGGCAACTGTGCTGCGACGCATCGCCCCCGATACATCCTTCGACGGGGCTCACTTCGTGATTTCAGAGGACGCGGAAACCCGGGGAAAGCAGGGCGTGTCAGTGATTTTGTCGCGCGGTTTCCGGTTCGGTACGCTGATGCTGTGGTGCGCCTACTTCTGTGCTGCGTTTGTGTATTACCTGTTGAACGGCTGGATGCCGCTGTTGCTTCGGGGCAGCGGCGTTACCACTAGTCAGGCTTCCTTCATTACCGGGCTGTTCTCGCTAGGCGGAATGGCAGGCACCCTTTGCCTGGGGTGGTTGATGGGGCGCTTCGAGAAGAACAGCGTCGTGGCGATTGCCGTTGCCGGCGGGGCGCTGGCCATCTGGCTACTCGGCGAGCAAAAGGGCAGTCTCATGCTTCTCGCGCTCAGTACGTTTGCTGCCGGCGTGTGCGTGAATGGCGCGGTGATGTCGATGGCGGCTTTGGCAGCGTCGTTCTATCCAACCAGTGGCCGCGCGACCGGCGTGTCGTGGATGACCGGCATGGGCCGGTTCGGCGGTATGTTGGGTCCGGTTGCAGGCGGGTTGATGCTGAAATTCAACCTCGACGTGAGCACGGTGTTTTCGCTGCTGGCGATTCCACTGTTGATCCAGGCGGTGGCGCTGTGGCTGAAACGTTCCGCAACCGACGGCTCCGCACCGGTCGAATACCCGTCGAACCTCGCGTGAACCTCGCGTGAACCTCGCGTGAACCTCGCGTGAACCGTCGCGCGCTCAGGCGTGGATCGATTGTATAAGCTGCCTCCCGCGAGGCAGCGCAACGATCCCGGGCACCGGTCAGCTCCCGTGTGCCCGAGCACTACAGCAAAAAGGACGTTGAAATGCCCAGCAAGATTGCCCCCCATGAAGGCGCCACGGTAGGCGCGCTGTACCGTTCGGCCTTTAAGGCCTTTGCGTCGCGCGAAGCCCTCGTGGGTGATGGCGTGCGGCTAAGTTATGAAGAGCTTGCTTGCCGTTGCAAGCGTATGGTGGCGTATTTCGAGTCCATCGGAGTTCGCCCCCAGGATGGCATCGGGCTATTGTCAGGCAACAGTCCTGATGCGGTGGTCGTGCTGATCGCCGCGCAACTGTTCGGACTGCGTCTTATCCCGTTGCATCCGCTTGGCTCTGAGGATGATCATGCGTATGTGCTGCGCGATAGCGGAATGAAAGCGCTGGTGGTGGACACCGCCCGCTATGCCGAGCGCGGGGCCGCATTGGCACGCCTGGGTATCGTCGGGCACGTGCTCACGCTGGGCCCGTCCGCGTTTGGTACAGATATCCAGGTGGCCTCGGCCAGCATGGACCCTTCCGAGGCGGAATATGACGCCCAACCCGACGACATTGCCAAGATCTCCTATACCGGAGGCACAACTGGGCAATCCAAGGGCGTGCTTCAACGGCATCGCGCAATCGTAACGATGACACTGCAGCAACTGGCGTGCTGGGAATGGCCGGCGCAGCCTCGTTTCCTCGCGGCAACGCCGATCTCCCACGCAGCGGGCGCGTTCATCCTGCCCACCTTTCTACGCGGCGGCACGGTCTTCTTTATGGACAAGTACCACCCGGAGCGATTCCTCGAGACTATTCAGACCCACGGCATTAATTGCACGTTTCTTGTTCCCAGCCAGATCTACGGGCTGCTCGAGTCGCCGGTCCTCGGCGACTACAACCTGGCGAGTCTGCAACGCCTCTGGTACGGGGCGTCTCCCATCACGCCCGCGCGTCTGCAGGAGGGACTGCAGAAGTTCGGTCAGATTTTTGGGCAGATTTATGGTCAGGTTGAAGCCCCCATGACGGTGAGCTATCTGCGCTCGGACGAGCACGATCCTGCGAGGCCGCATCTGCTGGCTTCTTGTGGCCGTGTACTCCCCGGCAACGAAGTCAAACTGCTCGACGCCGATCACGCGGAAGTGCCGGCCGGTGAGGTCGGTGAGCTTTGCGTGCGTGGATCGCTGGTCATGTCGGGTTACCTGAACCGGCCTGACGAAACCGATAAAGCCTTCGCGGGTGGCTGGCTGCACACGGGCGACATGGCACGTAGGGATGCCGAGGGCTATGTGTATCTGGTCGACCGGGCCAAGGATATGATTATTTCCGGCGGTTTCAACGTCTATTCCAGCGAAGTGGAGAACTGTCTCGCGCTCCATCCGGCGGTGGCCATGTCTGCCGTAATTGGCGTGCCCGACCCGAAGTGGGGCGAAGCGGTGACCGCCGTGGTCGTGCTGAAACCACAGGCGACGGTGAGCGCACGCGCGCTGATCGAGTTCGTTGCTGCGCGCAAGGGCGTTGTGTCGGCGCCGAAGACTCTATTCTTCGAAACTGCTTTGCCTCTGACGGCGATCGGCAAGGTCGACAAGAAAGCCATTCGCGCAAAGTACTGGGTGGGTCAGGATCGTCAGGTCAGCTAGCGACAGCGGTTCAGCGTTCTGTCAAAAAGAGCCCGCGCTGTATCAGTGGCCGTTAGATTGATCCGCCCTGCTACCCGACCGGGGTGGTGCCGGTTTGCGCGCATTCTGGCTTACTTCTACTCAGGCAGGGCCGACTTCAACGGTGGGTGCCAACCAATAACGGTGCGCGCGGCGCACCGTCATGCAAAACGCAGAGTGGAGGGACGATGGGTGTTTTGAGCGGTATTCGCGTGCTGGAATTCGAGGCGATCGGACCGGGGCCCTTCGGCGCCATGTTGCTGGCCGATATGGGCGCAGATGTCTTGCGTATCGACCGGCCGCTTCCACCTGCCGATCTGGGTCCGAAGACCAACGGCAAGCGTGCGGACGTCACAGGGCGCGGCCGTCGCTCGGTCACGCTCGATCTGAAGCAGCCGCAGGCGATCGAGGCCGCGCTGGATCTGATGTCGCGCGCCGACGTCGTGATCGAAGGGTTTCGCCCCGGCACGATGGAGCGTCTCGGGCTTGGACCGCAAGCCGCTTTGGCTCGCAATCCCCGGCTCGTGTACGGGCGCATGACGGGGTGGGGGCAAACCGGGCCACTCGCCGAGCGGGCAGGCCACGATCTGAACTACATCGCACTGTCCGGCGTGTTGTCGGGTATTGGTCGCGCCGGTGAGCCGCCCGTGCCGCCTTTGAACCTCGTGGGCGACTACGGCGGTGGCGGCATGCTGCTGGCGTTGGGTGTGGTGGCGGCATTGTTCAACGTGCAGCGCGGCGGCGAAGGCCAGGTCGTCGACGCCGCGATGATCGAAGGCGCGGCGCAGTTGGGCTCGGTGATCTGGGGGCTGCTCGCCTCGGGTAACTGGCGGGAAGAGCGCGCCAGCAATCTGCTGGATGGCGGCACGCCCTGGTACGACAGTTATCGCACGAAAGACGGCGGCTACATGGCGGTTGGCGCGGTCGAAGCGCGCTTTTACGCGGAGCTTCTGTCGAAGCTCGGCCTCGCGCAAGCGGGCCTGCCGGCACAGCACGATCGCAGCGGCTGGCCCGTGCTGCGCGAACGCTTCACAGCGGCCTTTCTTACGCGTACGCGCGACGAATGGTGTGCGGTGTTCGAAGGCAGCGATGCATGTGTTGCGCCGGTGTTGAGCTTCTCGGAAGCGCCGGCGCATCCGCAACACCGTGCTCGCGGCAGCTTCGTCGAGGTAGCGGGCGTCGTGCAGCCGGCGCCTGCGCCGCGCTTTTCCGCGACGCCTTCGAAGATCGCGCAGCCGGCCCCGCAGCGCGGTGAACACGGCCTGGCCGCATTACGCGATTGGGGCTTCGACGAAGCCGCTGTTGCACGCATGCGCGATCACGGCTTGGGCTACCGGACTGAAGCGTAAAGCGCCATCAGAAAAGACAAGTTGGGTTTGGAGACAAAAGATGAAAGTACTGGTCGCGGTGAAACGCGTGGTGGACTTCAACGTCAAGGTTCGAGTCAAGTCGGACGGCTCGGGCGTCGAGTTGGCGAACGTCAAGATGAGCATCAATCCGTTCGATGAAATCGCCGTCGAAGAAGCGGTGCGTCTGCGGGAAAAAGGCGTGGTCAGCGAAGTGATCGCGGTGTCGTGTGGCACGAGCGCCTCTCAGGAGACTTTGCGCACGGCGATGGCGATCGGCGCGGATCGCGGCATTCTGGTCGAGACGGATGCAGAATTGCAGCCGCTCGCCGTCGCCAAGCTGCTGAAGGCGCTGGTCGACAAGGAGCAACCGCAGCTGGTGATCCTCGGCAAACAGGCGATCGATAACGACTGCAACCAGACCGGGCAAATGCTGGCGGCGCTCGCTGGCTTTCCGCAGGCCACGTTTGCAAGCCGGGTGGAGGTGTCGAACGATTGCGCGACGGTGACGCGCGAAATCGATGGGGGGCTCGAGACGTTGCGGCTCAAGCTGCCTGCGGTGGTTACGAGCGACTTGCGCCTGAACGAACCGCGCTATGCGACGCTGCCCAACATCATGAAGGCGAAGAAAAAGCCGCTCGATGTCGTCACGCCGGAACAACTCGGCGTGGATGTCGCGCCGCGTCTGAAGGCGCTCAGCACGACGGAACCGGCCGCGCGCAGTGCGGGCGTGAAGGTGCCCGATGTCGCGGCGCTGGTCGCGAAGCTCAAGAACGAAGCGAAAGTCATCTGAGGAAATCGATATGACTGCATCCAATCAAGTGCTGGTCGTGGCCGAACACGATCAGGTTTCGATCAGGACCGCCACGCTGAACACGGTTGCGGCCGCCTTGCAATGCGGCGCCGAGGTTCATGTGCTCGTAGCCGGGCATGAAGCAACCGGTGCGGCAAAAGCCGCCGCTGCGATCACAGGCGTGACGCGCGTGCTCCACGCAGACGCGCCGCATCTCAGCGACGGTCTCGCCGAGAATATCGCGGCTCAGGTTGTCGCGCTCGCCGCGGGTTACGGCCATATCCTGTTTCCGTCCACTAGCGCTGGCAAGAACGTCGCGCCGCGCGTCGCGGCGCTGCTCGACGTGGCGCAGGTCTCGGATATCGTTCGGGTGGTGAGTCCGGACACGTTCCAGCGTCCCATCTACGCGGGCAATGCGCTGGTGACGGTGCAAAGCAGCGACCCGGTGAAGGTGCTGACCGTGCGCGTGACGGGATTCGATGCCTTGCCGGCCGAAGGCGGCGCGGCGCACATTGAAACGGTCGACGCGGTTGCGGACAGTGGTTTGTCCACCTTCGTCGAACGCGTGGTCGCGAAAAGCGACCGGCCCGAACTTGCCGGTGCACAGATCGTCGTGAGCGGCGGGCGTGCGCTTGGCAGCAGCGATCGATTCAACGAAGTCCTCACACCGCTCGCCGACAAGCTCGGTGCCGCGCTGGGCGCGAGCCGCGCGGCGGTGGACGCGGGATTTGCGCCGAACGACTGGCAAGTGGGCCAGACGGGCAAGATCGTCGCGCCGCAACTGTATGTGGCGTGCGGAATCTCGGGGGCGATTCAGCATCTGGCGGGCATGAAGGATTCGAAGGTCATTGTCGCAATCAACAAGGATCCGGAGGCGCCGATCTTCAGCATCGCGGATTACGGCCTGGAAGCCGATCTGTTCGATGCCGTGCCGCAACTGGTCAGCGCGATCTGAGGCTTCTCAACGCAGCATGGAAGGCAAGAAGGGGGCATCGCCGCGTCGCGCGGCGATGCCCCCTTTGCACTGTTACGACACCAGCGAATACCAGTTGGTCCCGTCATCACGAAGTTCGCGCCGAACTTCGCCACGCCCGATCAGGTAGTTCAGGCACGCGAGGCTTTCGCCGGTCGCGAGGCTCATTTGCGACATATCCTCTTCGCCGACCCTGCGCGCAAACAGCGCGCCAAACACGTCGACGGCGCGCCGCGGTTCGCTGAGCGCTTGCCGCAACCGATCGAGGCTGCGGTCCTGGCTGCGTCGCAGATGATCCAGCCGCGCATGCAGGCCGCGGAAACAGTCGTTATGAGCGGGTAGCACGAGCACGTCGTCCGGGACCTGCTCCTTCAGTTTTGCGATCGACGCATACCAGTCCGCCATCGGGTTGGCGTCCGGTTCGAGCGGATACACCGAGACATTCGATGAGATTCGCGGCAGCACCTGATCGCCGGAAATCAACACCTTCAACTCCGGGCAATACAGACAGGCGTGCTCCGGCGAATGGCCGGTGCCGACGATCACCCGCCACGTGTGCCGGCCAATCATGATTTCCTCCGCGTCATGCAGGCGCCGAAAACTGTCCGGCAGCGCATGAATATGCTGCCCGAAGCGGCCGAAGCGTGCGCGATAGAGTTCAATCGCCGCCGCGCTCCAGCCGGCGCGGCGGTAGAACGCCACGCCGTCGTCGGGCGCCTCGCGGCCGGTGTCCGACGCGGCGACGCGGCAATTGAGGTATTCGAGGCGCGTCATCCACAGACGGCAGTCGAAAGTCCGCGTGAGCCAGCCTGCCATTCCCACGTGATCGGGGTGCATGTGCGTGACGAACACGCGCGTGACAGGGCGGCTCGCGGAAGACTCGGTGCAAAGGCGACGCCATAAGGCCGTGGCGGCATCCGTGCGTGCTCCCGTGTCGACGATAGCCCAGCCGTCGCCGTCCGCGATCGTCCACACGTTGATGTGATCGAGCGAGTAGGGCAGCGGCATGCGAATCCATTGCACACCTGGCGCAACCTCCAACACGTTGCCGGACATTGGCGGCGACTCGAAGGGATAGCTCACGGAAGGAAGCGCGCTGCCGGTCGGCGCGATGCGAGTGTCATCGGTCATGATTGGTTTGGCTCCGGAAGACGTCGGCCAATCGACAGGGCGAGTAAGCAGACGGCGCGATGTCCGTACACCCGGTCGTTGAAATGCAAACGCCGGCATGCTTGACGACACATGCCAGCGCAGACGAGGCCCGGTCGAATGCCGGGACCGTGTGGGATTACTGCAGATTGCCCGCGACCGCGATGGTCTGACCGGTGATGTAGTTCGACTCGGGCGAGCAGAACAGGTAGACGCCGCCGGCTGCTTCTTCGGGCGTGCCGCCGCGACCGAGCGGATTGCGCTGCGCGTGCGACTTGAGCAATTCAGGATTCAGGCCGACGCGGATATCCCGGCCTTCGATCGAGACCGTCGCCCCTGCCTTCGCATCAGCCGAGGTCATGCGGGTGTGGATCAGACCGAATGCCACGCAATTCACGTTGACGTTGAAGCGCCCCCATTCGCGGCTCAGCGCGCGGGTCATGCCGATCACGCCGGCCTTGGCCGACGAGTAATTCATCTGCCCGGCATTACCGTTAAGCGCGGACGTCGACGAGATGTTGACGATCTTGCGGTACACGTCGCGGCCGGCTTCCTTGTCGGCGGCATGCAGTGCCTTGATGTGCGGGTACGCCGCACGCAGGATGCGAAAGGGCGCCGTCATGTGGCAGTCGATGATCGCGTACCACTGCTCGTCGGTCATCTTCTGGACCACGTCGTCCCACGTATAGCCGGCATTGTTGACGATGATGTCAATGCTCTTGAACGTGCTCATCGCCGTGTTGACGAAACGCTCAGCGAAATCCGGTGCGCTTACGTTGCCAGGACACGCTACGGCTTCCGCGCCCATCTTCTTCAGCACTTCGACCGTTTCATGCGCCGGATCGGCGTCGAGGTCGTTGATCACGAGGCGTGCGCCCTCGCTCGCCAGTTTCTCGGCGATCGCGCGGCCGATGCCGCGACCCGAACCGGTGACCAGCGCAACCTTGCCGTCAAGCTTTCCCATGTGTTGTCTCCTTGATTGATGCGGATTACAGAGCGATCACGGCGTCGCCGAGGACGCGCGGTTCGCCATATTGATTGGCCGTCTGGATCTCTACTTTCACGCGGCGCTCGCCGTCGGCTTCGAACTTCTCGACGACCCGGCCACTGCACGTGATCCGGTGTCCGAGATGCGTGATGCCGACAAAGCGCACGCCGAATTGCCGCAGTTGCCGCTGATCGACCCAGGCGTTCAGCAAGCGTCCGAGATACGCCATCGACAGCATGCCGTGGGCGAAGACGTCGGGCATGCCGCTGCGGCGCGCGAAGTCGAGGTCGATGTGGACCGCGTTGTGATCGCCCGAAGCGCCGGCAAAAAGCGCCAGCGTCGTGCGGTCGATCGGCGCGAGCGTCAGCGGCGGCAGCGTGTCGCCCACCTTGACGTCGTCGAAGCTCAATGTGCTCATTCGTGTCTCCTCTCAGCCGTTGCGGTGGACCAGCACGCTGCGCATGTCGGCCACATGCTCGCCTTTCTGGTTGGTCACCCGCGTTTCGCGCACCACGAAATCGAGCGCGCCACCTTTCTTGTCGTAGATGTCGGCGATGTGGCATTCGAAGAGCAGCACGTCGCCGGCGTAGGCCATCCGGTGATAGGTGAACGACTGTTCGCCATGCAGGATGCGCGCAACCTGGATGCCGATCTCGTCGCGCCAGCTTTTGTCCGGCTGCTCCAGTTCGAGCGAGAACAGGAACGTGGGCGGCAATGGCAGACCCGGGTGACCCGCGTCGCGGGCAGCGGATTCGTCGAAGTAGACCGGGTTGGTTTCGCCGGTTGCCTTGGCGAAGAACCGCAGGCGGGCCGCGTCGGTCACGGTGCGAAACGCGGGAATGACTTTGCCGATGTGTTTTTTATCGATCATGTCGGACACTCCGATAGAGGTGGCGCACTACGCGGCCTTGTACACGGTCGTGACGCACGCTCCGCCGAGCCCCAGATTGTGCGCAAGCGCGACCTTCGCGCCTTCCACCTGGCGTTGCTCGGCCGTGCCGCGCAACTGATGCGTCAGTTCGTAGCACTGCGCAAGACCGGTCGCGCCCAACGGATGCCCTTTCGACAGCAAACCGCCCGACGGGTTGACCACCCACTTGCCGCCATACGTGTTGTCGCCATCGTTGACGAGTTTTTCCGCTTCGCCTTCTCCGCACAGACCCAGACCTTCGTAGGTCAGCAGCTCGTTTTGCGCGAAGCAGTCGTGCAGTTCGATCACGTCGATATCTTCCGGGCCGACACCGGCCTGCTCATAAGCGAGCTTCGCGCCGGCGCGTGTCATGTCGAAGCCGACCACACGGATCATGTCGCGCGAGTCGTACGTGCTGGGCAGATCGGTAGTGAGAGACTGGCCCGCAATCAGCACGTCGGTGCGCAGGCCGCGTTTGCGGGCGAATTCCTCCGACACCACGATGGCCGCGGCCGCGCCGCAGGTCGGCGGGCAGGCCATCAGACGCGTGAGCACGCCTTCCCAGATCATCGGCGAGGCGAGCACTTCTTCCGGCGTTACGACGGTGCGGAACACGGCGAGCGGATTGCGCGCCGCGTGCCGGCTCGCCTTCGCGCGAATCTTCGCGAACGTTTCCAGCTTCGTGCCGTACTTTTCCATGTGAGCCCGGCCCGCGCCGCTGAACTGACGGATCGCGCTCGGCAGATCGGTGCGATCCACCAGTTCGTTGACCAGATTCAGCGCACGTTCGAGCGCCGGCGCACGGTCGCTCCACTTCGACGACAACGCGCCCGGCTGCATGAATTCGAATCCGACGGCGAGCGCGCAATCGACCACGCCGCTTTGCACCGCCTGACGCGCGAGGAACAGCGCCGACGAACCCGTCGCGCAGTTGTTGTTCACGTTGATGACGGGAATGCCGCTCATGCCGACGTGATAAAGCGCTTTCTGACCGCAGGTCGAGTCGCCGTACACATAGCCGGCGTAGGCCTGCTGCACATCCGCGTAGTCGATTCCGGCATCGGCGAGTGCTTCGCGCACGGCGCCCGCGCCCATCACGTCGTAGGGGTCGCTGGTGCCGGGCTTCTTGAACGGAATCATGCCGACGCCGGCGACGAACACGTTACGAGTCATATCACTGCTCCTTGGAAATGGAATGTTCGAATTACAGCTTGCGGGAGATGAGGTCGCGCATGACCTCGCTCGTGCCGCCATAGATGCGGTTGACGCGGGCGTCGGCGAACGCGCGGGCCACGGGGTACTCCAGCATGTAGCCGTAACCGCCGTGCAGTTGCACCATGTCGTCGAGTGCCTTGCCGAGCGATTCCGTGGCGAACAGCTTGGCGATCGCGGCTTCCTCCAGCGTCAGGCGCCGGCGCACGTGTTCAGCGAGGTAGTGGTCGACCAGCACGCGCACCGCGGTTGCCTGCGCCTTGATGTCGGCCAGCTTGAACTTGGTGTTCTGGAAGTCCCACACGGTCTGATTGAAGGCCCTGCGGTCCTTGACGTAATTGATCGTGTGCTCGAGACAGGCTTCGAGTTTTGCGGCGGCGCCGATCGCAATCGAAAGACGCTCCTGCGGCAGTTCGCCCATCAGATAAGCGAAGCCTTTGCCCTCTTCACCGAGACGATTGCCAACCGGCACGCGCACGTTGTCGAAGAACAGTTCAGCGGTGTCCTGCGAGTGCATGCCAACCTTGTCGAGCTTGCGGCCACGGCGGAATCCCTCACGGGTCGCCTCGACGACGATCAGGCTGACGCCCTTGGAGCCCGCGCTAGGATCGGTCTTGCACACCAGAATGATGAGGTCGGCGTTCAGGCCATTGCTGATGAAGGTCTTGCTGCCGTTGATCACATACTCGTCGCCGTCGCGCAAGGCGGTGGTGCGGATCGCCTTCAGGTCGCTGCCGGTGCCGGGCTCGGTCATGCCGATCGCGAGAATGGATTCGCCGGTACACGTTTTCGGCAGCCATTTCTGCTTCTGCTCTTCATTGCCGATGCGCGCGATATACGGTGCAATCACGTCGGAGTGCACGCCGAAGCCGAGGCCACTCAGCCCGGCGCGATTGGTTTCCTCATTGAGGATCGCCGCGTGGCCGAAGTCGCCGCCGCCACCACCGTATTCGGTCGGCAGCGTCAGGCACAGCAGACCCTCGCGGCCTGCCTTCAGCCACGTCTCGCGGTCGACGCGCCCGGCTTTGTCCCACTCGGCCTGTTTGGGAGCGCACTCCCGTTCCAGGAAGCGACGCACCGTGGTGCGTAGCATTTCATGATCGTCACGAAAAACAGTACGGGTAATTTGCATCACTAAATTCCTGAGGATGAGTGCGGCATGAGCGGATAGATGGCGTTATCGCGCGCAGGCGATATGTGCCGCAGGTTCGGTGTGGTAGAGCTGTTCGATCAGATGAGCGCGGCGCGCGCGGGTCACGGCCTGGTTCACGTAGCCTTTCTCGGCGATCTCATTGGCGTCGATCGACGGGGGCTCGGCCATCAGCATCAGGCGTTCGATCGTGCGGCTCGCGCCGCCGCCTTTGTGGCCGGCGAGGCGTTCGCGCAGCGCGGCGACCACGAGCGGATGCTCGACCAGCGCAGCCGCGTCGAGCTCGGCGAGTTCGGGCGCGAGGCGCCGGCAGGCGGCCACGTTAGGCCAGGCGAGCGCGGCGAGAAATTCGTGGTCATGGCCGCAGATCACGGCATCTGAAATGAGCGGGGCGCATTGATCGAGCAAACCGAGCCGCACCGCGCCGGTTCGAACCCAGGTGCCGTTCGTCAGCTTGAAGTCCTCGACCACCCGCCCTGCGAACAGCAGGCCTTGCGCCGGATCGTCCGGATTCGCGAGGCGCACGGCGTCGCCGAGCCGGAAGTAACCTTCTTCGTCGAAAGCGGCGGCGGTGAGCGCCGCATTGCCGATGTAGCCGCCGAACACGTTCGCGCCGCGCATGCGGATTTCGTAGCGGCCGTCGCCGCCTTCGAGCGGCAGCAGCTTCACTTCCGAACCCGGCACAGGGCCGCCGATGTTGCCGAGATCGGTCGCGGGCCAGCCGCAGTAGGTGCCCATTCCGCTCGTCTCGGTGCAGGCAAGGCCTGTCGAAAAGACGATGCGCTTGCCGATCGTGTCCACCGCCACGCGCTGGATGCGATGCCACACGTCCGTCGGCAAGCTTGCTCCGCCATAGCCGAAGTACTGCACATTGGCGAACAGGCTGCGCGCGAGCACGGGGTCGCGCTCGAGTTCGCCGGCCAGCACGGCCCATGCGGAGGGGACGCTGGTAAAGACCGTGGGCGACACTTCACGCAGGTTGCGCACGGTGCGCTCGATCATGCCAGGCAGCGGGCGTCCGTCGTCGATATAGTGCGTCGCGCCGAACTGGACGGAGCGGCCGATGTTCAGCACGCCGCCAAGGCCGTGGTGCCACGGCAGCCAGTCGAGGAACACCGGCTGCGATTCGCCCAGCCAGCCGAGATTGTCGGCGTAATAGGCGGCGACTGCCTTGAAGTTGCTGTAAGCGAGCGGCACGCCTTTCGGCGTTCCAGTCGAACCCGACGTGAAGAGGACGCGCACGGTATCGTCCTTGCGGATCGCCGCGTGCGCTGCGGCAACGGCGGCGGCGCGTGCCGGCGTCATGTCGACGGCAAGCAGGTCGGCCCATGCGTGTTGTGAAGGCTGGGCGTTGCGTACCGCGATGACCGGCGTTGCCGCCAGTTCGGTGATCGTGAGCGCGCGTTCGAACGACGCCGCGTCCTGCACGAACACCGCCGCCGGCGGCACCAGTTCGAGCACGCCCTTCAGACGTGCGAAGTTTTTGCTGAGCGTGGAATAGGCGGGCGAAACCGGTGCAGCGGGAATGCCTACATACTCGGCTGCGAGCAGAAGCACGGCCTGCTCGATCGAATTGCCCGAGAGCAGAACCAGCGGGTGCTGCTGGCCGAGGCCCATTTCCAGCAGGCAGGCAGCGACCGTTTGCACCTGATGCCACAGGTCGCGCCAACTGATCGTGCGCCAGGCGCCGCTGCTATCGCGTTCGCAGAATGCCGGACTATCACCGCGGCGCTCGGCCCATTCGGGGATGAAATCGGCGAAGCTGTTGTGTGCGATGTCGGGGGGCGGACTGGCGGAACTCAGCATCAACGTGCCGTCGGCGCGGCGTTCGACGAGCGGACGCCGTTCCGGAAAGCGTACGGGACGGTAAGGGGCTGCCGTGTATTCACTAGCCATGAGCGTACTCATTACGCTTGTCTCCTGAGCTTCAGCGCGCGACAGGGTGCGCACCGGCGTTTGTTGTGTGAGGCGCGCACGCCGTGAACGGCTGCGCGCGACCCCTTGACTTAGAGCATAGTGGCTCGTGGCGACGAGCGAACCACCCGAGGTGGGTGGCGAGGAGGGATGGAGCCGAACGAGGAAGGACTACCCGGCGGAGCACGTCAGGACGCGGGTGCGTCAGTCGGTCTCTTCGCCGGCAACGGGCGTCGAGCCCAGTTCGAGGTCGCGGACGCGTGCGACCGCTTCGTCACGACTGGTCACGCCGAGTTTGCCGTAGATGTTCTTCAGATGCCACTTGACGGTCTCAGGCGAAATGCCGAGCGTGCGGGCGATTTTCTTGTTGGGCAACGCCTGCGCAAGCAGGCCCACAACCCGGGCTTCGCGCTCGCTCAGCGTTTCGGCGGCGGTGGGCTGCGAGTTACGGTTGGCGGGTTTGAAAGCCGGTTCCGCGTCGCTCGCCGAGGTGGCCTTGTGCGCGGCCTGGAGCCGGCTCACATAGAAGGACAAGACCGGATCGTGCGCTTCGCCTTGCACCACGGCGGTAATGAGGTCCAGCGCGCCGGGATCGGCGTCGAGCAGGCTGCGGACGAGACCCAGCCGGTGGCCCCGGCGCAACGCGGCGAGCACGGCTTCGCGCGCGGCTTCGGCCCGGCCTCGACGGGCGTCGACCACCGCAGCTTGCATCTGGAAGTGCGCAAGGTGCCGTTGCCAGCCGCGCGCCTCGCAGAACGGAATCAGCGCCTGAAGACGGCTCGCGGCGCCTTCGAAATCCTCGTGAGCGATACACCAGTTGATGTGCGAGCTTTCCGCCATCGCGTGGATTTCCGCAGCGGTGCCCGCCGTGCTGGCCACCGGTGTGCTCACCACGCGCGCCACGATCATGTCGAGCCGCGCGAGCCCGGCTTCCGCTGCGTCGAACTGACCGCTCAGCAGATGGCGATGAATCTGCTCGGCCACACTATGCGCGATGAGCCGCTGCAAACCGTATTGGGTCGCGTATTCTTCGAGACGTTCGAGATAGGCGAAGGCATCGAGCCGGTGTCCCGCGGCCCAATGGACCGCTGACAGCACGGTCAGGACGCGCAATACGGAGTCCGGAATGGACACGCGTTCGAGCACGTCGACGCGGTCCTCCAGAAGTTTGCGTGCCGCGTCCAGTTCGTTGAATTCGTACAGCACTTCGCCGAGCAGCGCTGCCGCGAAACATGCCGCTTCGGCGGTGGCGCTGCCGTGTTGATCCGCCTCGAACAGCACGTCGCGACTGATGCGCTCGACCTGGATGAACTTGCCCTCCAACGCATAGCTGAACCCCGCAATGCAGCGGCCGTTCAGCGTGCCGGCCGAGGTGCCCATGAGCGGCGCGCCGTCCACGAGAAGTTGCGGCGCCTCGCTCTGAACACGCCGCGCTTCATCGTACTCGCCGCGGCGCATGTGAATCCACGAGAGCAGGTTGTTGCGGCCGCCCACGGTGAGGCTGTCGGCGTGAGCGGGAATTTGCCGCATGTCCGGCAAGACCGATATCGCCTCGTCCGTGTCGTCGCGCTGAACGGCGAGCGCTGCGCGTAACAGGATGAGGCGATAGCGCGAATTCGCATCGCTTTCGGGGATATCGGTTTGCAGGCGCGCGATAGCCGCGGCGCACGCGTCGAATTCGCGTGCATACAGTTGCAGGTGCACCATCCACAGGCGCAATCCGATGCGCGCCTGGACTTCGGCGAGCGGGAGCAGGCGGATCAGCCCGACGAGCTTACGCAGGTCGCCTTCGATCTGCATGGTCCGCGCGACGCGTAGCACGAGATCGGCGGCCGCCGCCGACTCGCCCGCGAGTAAGGCGTGCCGCACGGCGTCGTCGTGCTGGCGGTGGTCGCGAAACCAGATCCACGCCGCCAGATGCACCTCGCGTTGGTGCAGTTCGCTGCGCGCGCGAAAACGCTCGAGCAGCGTCTCGCGAAAAAGCGGGTTCAGCCGATACCACGTCTCGCTGCCCGAACTCTCGATCGGGGCGATGAACAGGTTGTCGTTTTCCAGTCTCGTCAGCAACGCACGCACTTCGGCAGGCGACTGCTCGTCGCCGATCAAGGCGATGCACAGCGGCGCGCAGACGCGCGTGCAACTTGCCATGCGGACCAGCATTTCCACTTCGGAAGGCGCAAGGCGCGACAACACCTCGCGTTCGAAATACGTTGCAAACCCGCGGGCGTCCAGCAGTTGGGCGTTCGCGAGCGGGTCTGACGGCGCGAGGTCCGTTGCGCCCTGTTTTTTTCTCTTCAGACGCATCGCGAAGAGTTGCAGCCCCGCCACCCAGCCGTCGGTCAGTTCATGCATATGGCGCGCTTCGCGCTGGCCGATCTCGCCCAGCTGCGCTTTGAGAAACGCCTCGGATTCGGTGGCCGTGAAGCGCAGATCGCGCATGTCCAGTTCCAGGGCGAGGCCCTGATCGCGCGGGCGTCCCAGCGAAAGCGGCACGGTGCCACGCGAGACGAGCACGAGATGGAGATTCGCCGGCGCGTAGTCGAGCAGCCATTGCAATGCTTCGTGATTGCGCGCATTGGCAACGTGATGCAGGTCGTCCAGCACCAGCGTGACGTCGTTCGAATGAGCGGCGATACCGCGCACGAGCGCGATGATCGTGCGCTCGACCGCTTCGTCGTCCATGCCGCGGCCGCCTAGCAGAGCCGCTTCATGGCACATCGCCGGGTCGACCTGGGCGAGGCTCGCGACGAGGTAGTCGAGAAAGTGCGCGAGTTCGTTGTCTTCCGGTGCGAGTGTCAACCAGGCGATGTCGAAACCGAGCGAAAGCAAGGCTTCGCGCCACGCGATCAGCAGGCTCGTCTTGCCGCAGCCGGCCGGGCCCTGGAGCACGACGCAACGGTTGCGCCGGGCGTCGAGTAATTGGGCCAGCAGACGTTCGCGCGCGACGACGCGGGCGGTATTACGTGGCGGAATCAATCGGGGATCAGCTCGGGAGTCCGCGGAGCCGCCTTGGGAGCGGCGTGGGTCCACGGGAGGGGAATTCTGCGACATCGTGACCTGCGCCTTGCGCGCCCTGGCTTCGCGCCGGGTCGGCGAGGGCCAAAGGGCGAAATGATAATCGGCACATTGTAGCGCAGCGCTCGCAGCGTTTTCACGTTGGACAGGGGAGTGTCTTCCCGGATCAGCCTGGGTCCGGCAGGCGGGTCGCGCCGGCGGTGTGTGCTGTATCGCGCACGGATTCCTGCTTGCGCCGCGACACGAATTGCACGACGTCGCCACCCGCGCGCCACGCATGACAGGTGTCGGTCATGGGATGAGCCTGAACGTTGTTTGCCCCGTCGGCGGACTCGGCGTTGGCGGGGGCGCCTTTGCGCCAACCCATCAGCGTCTGGATAGCTGTCGTGGCAATGGGACCGAGCAGCTCGGTCAGATGCGTGCAGCCTTTCGGACCGGTAAGGCGGCTCTTGACCTCCTTCATGAAGCCCGCGCCGATGGTCACGCCCTGTAAGCCGGCATAAGCCTCGTTGATTTCCGTGCAGTAGCGGCTCGGCGAGGAGTCGGTATGCGCCTCGATGCGATGGATCAGGAGATTTGAATCGATCGTGACCACGATGCGCATGTCGTGAATCGGTGAGCCGGCCGGCACGGTCTTGAAGAGCAGATCGGCATCTTCCGCCTTCGTATCGCGGATGCGACCTTCGATATCGAACAGGCCGTCGCTTCGTTCGAAGCCCATGCACTCGACCCGGCGGGTGTGAACGAGCCGCCGCGTTAAAGGATTCGATGGGATGGCAGGCATAGGTACCTCGTTGACAGAAGCAGTCATTCGATTGATGGAAGACGAATCAGGCCGGGTGTTGATCGAAACACACGGACATCTCGTGGTTCAGCGAGAGGAGCACGTGGGCCCTTGAGCGATCGATATCACGGAGCCTATTTGAGCGCCGAACGCCAGCCGCCCCCTGCACCGGGGGGGCGAGTTCGATGCATGTCGCCACATCTTTCACCGCTCGGGGTATTCCCGTCCCCCCTCTGTTTGGGTAGGTCATCTGCCCGGACGTCCCTGCAATATGGCCTCGCAACGACCGGCCGGGCTGGTGCCGGCCGTCGTCCCGTCGCACATCTGCATGAGTTTGCTTTACCCGTGTCCGTGGGGCACGGCAAACACAAAGAGGAGACATGCATGCGTTTCATGAGTCAGAGCATTTGCGGAGCTACATTGATTCTCGCCGCCGGAGGAGCGGCGGCCCAGTCGAGCGTGACGCTATACGGGGTGGCGGACGTGTTCGTCCAGTACCTGGATAACGGCGGAAAACATTCGTTTTCCGAACGAAGTGGCGGCTCCACGGGTTCCCTGTTCGGCCTGAAGGGATCCGAAGACCTCGGTAACGGTCTGAAGGCGGTGTTCGACGTCGAAACCGGCTTCAACATCAACAACGGAGGCTTCTTCGCGGACAGCACGGCGATGTTCTACCGGCAATCGTGGGTGGGAGTGAAGCACGATTCGTATGGCCAACTGAGCTTTGGGCGTCAGTATCAACCGAGCTTCTGGGCCGTCTACTTCACCGACCCGTTCCGCGGTAACGAAGTCATGTCGCCGCTGGCAGCGGCCGACCTCGCCGGCGCAACCGACCGCTCCACGCTCGCAACGCAGTACGTGTCCGGGCGAACCAGCAATTCGATCTTCTATTCGTCACCCGACATGCGAGGCGTGCACGTCTACGCCATGTACGCGATGCCAAGCACCGTCACGCAACCCGTGCCCGTGCGCTCCGGCGCGATGGTCGACGTGGCCGCGAACTATTCGGGCTACGGCTTCTATGCGGGCGTGGGCTACCAGTATCAGCACGGATCGCAGGAGAGTGCGCCGCTGGTGCCCACCGCGCCGACGCTGCTGACCACATTCGATCTGATGGGAACGGAGCACTTCACCGGCGCGCTGGCATACCGGCTGGGCATCGTGAATTTCCAGTTCAACTATTCGTATAACCGGCCGAAGGATGCACCTGCCGGCTCGCTCGTCACCATCACGCCGGCAGTCAAGTTGCCGCTCGCTTCGCTGGTTCACTCGTACAGCATTATCGAGCTGGGCGCGACGATCCAGGCCACACCCGCGGACGTGATCGAAATCGCCGGCATCGAACGGGATGTGCGTGGCGTTCACGACAATACGCCGGGTATCGAAGTCGGCGTCGACCACAGTCTGTCAAAGCGTACGAGTCTCTACATGCGCGCGGGCTACCTGAAGAACAATGGCAGTGCGAACATGAGCTGGCCTGGTGTGACGGGCGTCGCCAGCGGTTCGAAGCAGGTTCTTGCGGTGCTCGGCATGACACATCGTTTCTGACGACAGCATGCGTTCACGAAAGACGCCGCGAGGCGGCGTCGTTCGTGAGCACTGTGTCACGGTCTTCAGCGGGTCCGATATCACAACAGGAAAACATCGATGAAACAAAACAAGGTATTCACGCTGGTAGGCAGCGCGCTGCTCGTTCTGGCATCACTCGACGTGCACGCGCAGAGCAGCGCTGCGGCCCCTGCATCCGGCCGGTCATATGCGTCGGACGCGAAAGCCGTCAAGGCCGCCGACCGCGCGCTTCAGAAGAACGTGGTTCGCGCGCTGAGCAAAACGAAAGGGCTGAGGGCCACCACGATTACGGTGCGGGCGCATAACGGCGTGGTAATACTGGAAGGAACGGTGCCGGAACAGTCGCAGGTCGGTCTGGCGACTCAGGCTGCTGAAGGGGTTGAAGGCGTGGCCTCAGTCACGAACGCGTTGACGTTATCCACGTTGTAAAGCGTATTTCTTGCGTTCCTGCAGTGAGGTCGGGGCCCGCTCGCGGTGTGTGAGCGGGCCCTTTGTTCAGGGGTTTAGCCTGTCACCGATTTGCATTCGAGAAACTCGGCCAACCCTTCTCGACCATACTCGCGTCCGTTCCCGGATGTCTTATAGCCGCCGAAGGGAACCGTAATGTCCAGCATCGCGCCGTTGATCCGCACCGACCCCACGCGCAGGCGCGCGGCCACACGGCGGGCGCGTTCCGGGTTGCTGGTGGCGATATAGGCGGCGAGTCCGTATTCCGTGTCGTTGGCCATCGTAATGGCGTGTTCCTCGCTGTCGTATGGAATCATCACCAGCACCGGTCCGAAAATTTCCTCGCGCGCGATCTTCATGTCGTTGCGAACATCCGCGAAAACAGTCGGGCGCGCGTAGAAGCCCTGCGCGATTCCTTCGGGCCTGCCGGGGCCGCCGGCAACTACCCTCGCGCCTTCCTCGATGCCGGCCCGGATCATGTGCTGCACCTTCTCGTATTGCGCTCGGTTCGAGATCGGGCCCATCTTGGTGGCCGGGTCCGCGGGATCGCCGACAACGATCCCATTGGCGACCGCCGCGGCAATCGCCATGGCCTCGTCGTATCGTTCGCGTGGCACCAGCATGCGGGTCGGCGCAACACAGGTCTGTCCGGAATTGACCATGCACTGGGCCACGCCGCTCGTCACAGCGGCCTGCAGATCGGCGTCGTCGAGAATCAGCAGAGGCGACTTGCCGCCGAGTTCCTGCGCCACGCGCTTGACCGTGGGCGCAGCGCTTACCGCCACTTCCACGCCGGCACGCGTCGAGCCGGTAATCGACACCATGTCCACGTCGGGATGCGACGACAGCCGTGCGCCGACGATGCGCCCTTCGCCAAAGATCATGTTGAAGACGCCGGGCGGCGTGCCCGCTTCGTGCATGATTTCGGCGAAGATCACAGCGTCGAGCGGAGCGATTTCGGAAGGCTTCAGCACGACGGTGCAGCCCGCTGCCAGGGCCGGCGCGACTTTGGCGGCGATCTGGTTCAACGGCCAGTTCCACGGCGTGATCAGCGCCGCGACGCCGACCGCTTCGCGGCGCACGTAGCTCTTGTCGTGTTGAGTCTCGAACTCGAAATGGCGCAACGTCTCCACTGCGGCCTGAAGCTGCGAGAGGCCGATCGCGGCCTGCAGATGCTTGCATAGCGTAATGGGCGCGCCGATCTCGATGCGGACCGCCTCGGCAATGTCGTCGAGCCGCGCGCGGTAGCATTCGATGATCCGCTCGAGCAGCGCGACCCGCTCGGCGCGACTCGATTCCGACCAGACCGGAAAGGCGGATCGCGCCGCGGCGACGGCGCGATCCGCGTCTTGCGCGGTTCCCATCGTGAGCTGGCCGGTCAGCGTCTCGGTGGCCGGATTGACGATGTCCGTCTGCGTGCTGCCGGCGGACGGCTCGACCCATTGGCCGCCGATATAGAAGGTGTTCAGCGTTTTCATTTCGTTTCCTGGGATTCTGTGGGGCGCGTCGAACTCAGGCTGCCACCGGACGATCGCCGATCACCGTCGCACGCATCATGTGGCGCGGCGCCGGGAAGTAGTCCTGGACCGCATAGTGCTGGCACGAGCGGTTATCCCAGAAGGCGATCGTGTTCGGGCGCCACTTGAGGCGGACCTGATATTCCGGCGCCTGGGCCTGGCGGAACAGGTACTGCAGCAGTTCCATTTCGGCGAGCTTGTAGTCGAAGCCGACGCGATACTCCTTCGCGGTCAAATGGCCGTAATTCGACAGATGCGTGGTAAACGCTTCGTTGACGTAGAGGATCTTCTCGCCAGTTTCGGGGTGGACTCGCACGACCGGGTGCTCGACGGGCGGAAACTTCGCGCGCATCGTTGCGTGCTGGTCCACGGGCACCGCAATGCCGAATAGCGGAAGGAAGTCGTGGACCGCCTTGAGGCCGGCGATTTTCGCCTTCACGTCGCCGGGCAAATTCTCGTAGGCCGCGACCATGTTGATCCACATGGTGTCGCCGCCGACCTCGGGGCATTGCACGCATCGCAACATGGAGCCCATGGAGGGAATCTCGCGCCACGATACGTCGGAGTGGTACAGGTTCTCCCGGCCGCGCTTGGTATCGTTGCGGCCGAGGATCACCAGTTCCGGATGCTCCGGGTGATGCGGAAACGCGGGATGAATCTCCAGTTCACCGAATCGCTTTGCCACGGCGACGTGCTGGGCTGGGCTGATGTCCTGGTCGCGGAAAAACAGAACCTTGAACTTCAGCAGTGCGCGGCGCAATGCAGCGTAAGTGTCGTCGTCGAGCGGATCGCGCAGATCGACGCCGCGAATCTCCGCGCCGATAGTCGGTGTATAGCGTTCGACGGCGAACGGCCAGGCGTTGTCGGAATTGGCGTGCACCGCTGTCGAATCGGGCGCGATCTCTGTTGCTTGCATGTCATGTCTCCATTTGTCAGGGCCCGCATGTGCCGCGGCGCGTGGGGCTCGCGGCAGTTGGGACGGTTTCACAGGCGCACGCGGGGCGCGTATGCCGGGTTCTGGTTTCGTGCGACGCCGTTTGCGCGCCGCTTCAGCGCGCGGGGCGGCCGTCTAGCGGTGGTCGGCGCGAATCAGATCAGCGGCTTTCTCGCCGATCATGATGGCCGGTGCATTCGTGTTGCCGCCAATCAGCGTCGGCATGATCGACGCGTCGGCCACGCGCAGCCCTTCAATGCCGCGCACGCGCAGGCTCGGGTCGACCACGGCCATTGCGTCGATTCCCATCTTGCAGGTGCCCACCGGGTGAAAGACGCTGTCGGCATGGCTGCGCACGAACGCCCGGATCGCTTCTTCGTTCGAATCGTCCGGTCCGAAATCGTCCGTCAACAGTTCCTTTCCGCCCGCTTCGGCCAGCGCCGGCTGCGCGAAAATACGGCGGACGATCCTGACACCGGCGACCAGCGCTTCCATGTCGGCTTCCGCTGACAGAAAGCGTGGATCGATCGACGGCGCGTCGCGCATGTCCGCGCTACGTAGACGCACGTGACCGCGGCTCTGCGGCCGCAGAATATAGGCGTGACAGGAATAGCCATGTCCGAGTTTGCGGCGTTTCGCCACGTTACGATTGCCGAGCAGGGCGAGAACGAAAGCTAACTGCACGTCCGGTATGGCCAGGTCGGGGCGGCTTTTCACAAAGGCGCCTGCCTCCGCGAAATTGGAACTGACCATGCCGCTGCGATCGCGCCGGTAACGCCACATGCCGGATGCGAGCCGCAGAAAGCCGCCTGCGGAGTAGCCATAGAGGTCGTTGGATTTGACCTGTTTGTTGACGATCACGTCGAGGTGGTCCTGCAGATTCTCGCCCACGCCGGGCAGATCCTGCACGACCTCGATACCGTGGCTGCGCAGATGCCCGGCCGCACCGATGCCCGAGGCCATCAGCAACTGCGGCGAATTGAAGGCGCCACAACTGAGCACGACTTCGCGCCGCGCCCGCAAGGTTTGCTCGACGCCTGCCCGCACCACGCTGACGCCGCGCGCACGTTGGTTCTCGATGACAAGACGCAACACCTGCGTGTCCGGGAGCACGTGCAGGTTCGGGCGGCCGCCGTTCAGGTCCGGATCTTTCGCATTGCCGTTGTGCAGGTAGGCACGCGCGGCATTCCAGCGTTCGCCATTGAACTGCGTGACCTGATAGAGGCCGGCGCCTTCCTGCTCCGCGCCGTTGAAGTCCGTGTTCAGCGGCAATCCGGCTTGCAGCGCGGCATTCACGAAACGATGCGAGAACGGGTTGGGCGTTCGCAGGTCGCTCACGTGCAGCGGACCGTCGCCACCGTGCCACGGATCGTCAGTACGTCCGGCGTGGCGCTGGTTGCATTCACTGCGGCGGAAGTAGGGCAGGACGTCGTCGTAGCCCCAACCCGTACAACCCAGAGCGGCCCATTCGTCGTAATCGTTGCGATGTCCACGAATGTAGACCATGCCATTGATCGACGAACTGCCGCCCAGTCCGCGTCCTCGCGGCTGAAAGGACGGGCGTTCGTTAAGGCCGGGCTGACGTTCCGTGAAATAAGCATAGTTGCGCGGACCGGCCTTTTGCACAGTCGATGCCAGACCGATCGGCACCCATACGCTCATGTGATGGTCATGCGGACCGGCCTCGAGCAGAGCGACCGTGACTGATGGATCCTCCGCCAGTCTGGCGGCCACCGCGCAGCCCGCGGAGCCTGCGCCGACGACGATATAGTCGTACTCGGCCGCGATCATGCTGCTGCGAGCGTTGTTACCAGGTCTGATCATGGCGCCTCTGTTCGTTGAAAGGAATGTGTGCACGCGCAGCGGCTGTTGTCTTTATCGCTGCTGCCATAGCCAGATCGATCAAGTCGCGGCTTGCGTTGCGAAGTGATTGAGTGTTCTGTGCGAGCGATCAGGATGAAGCCAGCGCACGGCGGCGAGAGAGGCCGCGATCAGCAGGACGGCGCTGACCGTGAAGCCGAGTTCATAGGCATGGCTGTTGCCGCCGCCATAGACCTGTACGATCCGTCCCATCACGGCCGGTGCGAATGCGGCGCCAAGACTTGCGAGTGCCGTGTGGATGGCGACGAGCGCCCCGCGCTGAATGTCCGGGACCATTTCGGCGAGCAGCGCGGGAGCCAGCGTGAAGCTCAACGTCGGCAATGCGCCGGCCACCGCGAGTAGCGCCACTTTCTGCAACGGCGGCAGGTGAAGCAGCATGAGGGTGATATACAGCAGAGCCCCGGCAACCGCCGACAAACAGATCAGATGGACACGCGCCTTGCGTGTGGACACGCCGCGTCCGAGCATGCGTTGGGATAACCAGCTCAGGCCCACGTTGACCGGAGTGGCGGTCGCGACCACCACGGCGAAGCAACGACCCGCATCGACACCGCTGAATCCGAGCCCTTTTTCGAGGTAGGTGGGGATCCAGGTCAGGCTCAGGCCCAAGGTCCAGTAGGCGGTGAATCCGAGTGCGAACACCGAGAGGACCGAACGGTCCGTGAGGATTCTCCGATATGGTAGCCGCGACGTGCGGTTTCGCGCGATCGGCGCGGCTTGCTGCTTACCGAGGCCGCCCTCGCGCCCGAAACATGCCCACAGTACGCTCCACGTCGCGCCTATCGCGCCGAGGAGCAGAAAGTTCATACGCCATCCCCACTGTCTCGTGACGAGCGGAATCAGCAGGCCGGCCAGCAGCATGCCGAAAGCCGCGCCCTGGTTGATGATGGCGACGGGCAGATTGCGTTTGCGGTCGGGGAACCACTTGTACAACGCATGCACGGAAACCGGAAACGCCGGGCCTTCGGCGGCGCCCAGGATCACGCGGCAGATGAGCAGCCCCAGCGCGCTCGTCGCCATGGCCTGCGGCAATTGAAGTACCGCCCAACTGAGACCCATTGCCAGCAATAGCCAGCGGGTCTGGAAGCGGTTCGAAAGAAACCCCACGAGGACTGTCGAAATGGAAAAGAGCCAGAAGAAGCTGCCGGCGACAAGTCCGAATTTTTCCGGAGACAGGTGCAGTTCGGCCGTCAACGGCACGGCCACTAGACCGAGCACGATCTTGTCCAGGAAATTGATGAGGGCGAGCCCCGTCAGCAGGAAGGTCATCGTCCACGCGGACTTTACCTGGAAATCAGGGGAAGCGGTCATAGGTTGTCTCCGGTAGTCCTGCTCCCGGCGGACTTCGCTGTCCTGGCCGGTAATGCGGACTTTGTAGCGCCACGGTAAAGGGTGCGCGAGGGTGGGCAACCACCCGGAACAGGTAGGCTAGGGAAAACCTTGTTGCCCTGGATGGGGAAATGTCCCGTTATTCATGTGGTGTTGCCGCGGAGGAAAGGCGTTCTACCCCACCGGGGTGGTGGCACGGGAAGCGCATTGCCTTACTGTGAGTCCATGAAGTATCGAGCGGGATCGCGGTTCCGATCCGTGTCAGCCTTCATGAGAGGAGAGGCAGTGAATACCCGGGAAACATCGTTGCGCGGTCTCGTCGAAAAGTGGTTTGGACCTGAATCGCAAATGCGGGCACGGGTGACGCTTTTCAGTCACTCCCGTGCCGGCCGGTGGCGTTATGTGTGCGTGGCGTCGAGGCGGGCGACCGGTGAGCTGTCGATTTTTTTCTTCCGCCACGACGATGGTTCGTGGTCGGTGTTCCCCCCGGAAACAAAGCGGCCGTCAATGAACGTGGCGCGCATGCCGGTATTGCCCGGCGCGGCAGGACCGGTTGCGTCGCCAGGTTGAGCGGCGTCCTCTTCGAGGTGGACGCCGGAGATCGACGGGTTTGAATCGTTTGCTCAGGCGCGGCATGTTGTTGCGTTATCAACTAGAAAATATTGGAGATCGGTGCTGTGTCAATCCCGACATTCCTGGGCGACGATGAGTTCGCCCGCGAAGCAATCGAATACGACGTCGTGATCGTCGGCGGCGGCCCGGCCGGCCTGTCCGCGGCGATTCGCCTGAAGCAGCTGGCGGCGGAACAAGGCGTCGAGATTGGCGTGTGCGTACTGGAAAAAGGCTCGGAGATCGGGGCGCATATCCTCTCGGGCGCGGTCATGGATCCACGCGCCATGACCGAGCTGATTCCGGACTGGAAAGAAAAAGGCGCACCGCTGACCGTGGATGTGACCGAAGACAAGTTCCTGTTCCTGACCGAAACCGGTTCGAAGAGCGTGCCGGTGTGGGCATTGCCGGATAACTTCAAGAATCACGGCAATTACGTGATCAGCCTCGCGAATGTGACGCGCTGGCTGGGTCAGCAGGCCGAGGCGCTGGGCGTGGAGATTTTCCCGGGCTTTCCTGCGGCTGAAATCCTCTATAACGACGACGGTTCGGTCAAAGGCGTCGCCACCGGCAACCTCGGGATCGGCAAGGACGGTGAACCGACCGAGAACTTCCAGCTCGGCATGGAGCTGCACGCGAAGTACACGCTGTTCTGCGAAGGCGCGCGTGGGCACCTCGGCCGTCAGCTGAACGACAAGTTCAAACTGCGCGAAGGCGTCGATCCGCAGGTCTACGGTATCGGCATCAAGGAACTGTGGGAGATCGATCCGTCGAAGCACAAGCCGGGTCTGGTGATGCACACCGCCGGCTGGCCGCTGGAGAACGACACGTACGGAGGCTCGTTCCTCTATCACATGGATAACAACCAGGTGGTGGTGGGTTTTGTGGTCGGACTTGGCTACACGAATCCGTACCTGTCGCCGTTCGAGGAATTCCAGCGCTACAAGACGCATCCGGCAATCCGTGCTGTGCTCGAAGGCGGCAAGCGGGTGTCGTACGGCGCACGGGCAATCACGGCCGGTGGTCTGATGTCGCTGCCGAAACTGGTGTTCCCGGGCGGCGCACTGGTCGGCGACGATGCGGGCTTCCTGAATGCATCGCGGATCAAGGGCTCACATGCGGCGATCAAGACCGGCATGCTGGCCGCCGACGCCGCTTTTGAAGCTGTGCAGGCTGGACGCACCAGTGATGAACTCACCGCCTATCCGGAGAGCTTCAAGACCTCGTGGCTGCATACCGAACTGCATCGTGCGCGCAACTTCAAGCAGTGGATGAGCAAGGGTCTCTACCTCGGCACGCTGATGGTGGGCATCGAGCAGAAGCTGCTGGGCGGCAATGTGCCGTGGACGCTGCATCACCAACATTCAGATCACGAGATGCTGAAGCCGGCTTCGCAATGCAAGCCGATCGTCTATCCGAAGCCCGATGGCAAGCTGACGTTTGACCGGCTCTCTTCAGTGTTCATCTCGAACACGAACCACGAAGAGAACCAGCCCGCTCACCTGACGCTGAAAGATCCTTCGGTGCCAGTGAACGTGAACTGGCAGACCTACGCCGGCCCGGAGTCACGTTACTGTCCGGCAGCAGTGTATGAGTTCGTGAAGAACGACGACAACACCGAGCGCCTGGTGATCAACGCGCAGAACTGCGTGCACTGCAAGACCTGCGATATCAAGGACCCGACGCAGAACATCGTGTGGGTGACGCCTGAAGGCGGCGGCGGTCCGAATTATCCGAACATGTAGTCGATCTCGCAGGGCGACCGAACATGGCCGCCTCGCGTGGGATCCGAGCCCTTCGACTTTCCTGTCAGGCTATTTATTTATCTGCGCAGCCATGTGGGAAATCCGCCCTCTAACGACTTCAATTGCCAGCTTGAGGGCGTACACATCTGGAAGATAACGCTGCGGCATGCGTATCTGGTTAGCGTTCGCGTCGATCTGTTCGATCTCGGCGCTCCATTGCGAGATCTGTTCCTGGCTCGGCCGTTCACTTCGCCATATCTCATCTTCCAGCAGTTTCACTTCGCGATACCAGACTACGAGGCGGTTTTTGATCCGTGTCTCCGCGATTCGGGGCAACGCCTGAAGCACGCCAAGCAGCAAAGCCGCGAAGGGCAGAAGAATCAGAAGACGCCGCTCGATAAAACTGGCCAGCCAGAACGGAAGGTAGCGTTGCAGGAACGGACGGCCAGATTTGAAGTAGCGAATGCTTTCGTCGGAAACGGGAAATTCGTCGGTGTTGACGTTGGGAAACGTGCCGAGTGGCGTGAAGTAATCTTCGCGGCCATGGACAGCGCTGGCCGCATCCAGCAACAGATAGACGAAGGCCGGGTGCAACGAGTCTTTCGCCACGAGCAAAGCCGTTGCGGCGAGCAGGGTGACATCCGCCGACGGACGATCATTGGCAATGCTCGTCGAGCCGCGCGGAAAAATGACTTTGGAGAGTGCCGGAAATTTTTGGGCTAGCGCGTCGGCCTGAGCAAAGCTCATTAGCTTCAGATTGCTGTTGAGCAGGGTTCGTTGCATATCGGCATCCGGCCTGCCAATAAAGAACGCCGCATCGAGTTGTCCCGTTTCGAGACCTTGATACGCTTTGGTAGCGTCCATTTGCAACAGCTTGGCGTCGTCGCCTGAGACACCGCTGTAGGCGAGCAATTGCAGCGCGACGTTGAGCAGACCACTGCCAGGAACGCCAATGGAAATCCGCTTGCCACGCAATTGCGCCAACCGGTCAATCGTGGTGTCGCCGCGATAGAACACCCAGATCGGTTCGTACGAGACCGCGGCGATCGTTTTGAGGTTGTCGGTCTCTTTCGGACTCGTCGTGCCTGACTGGATAAAGCCGACCTGGTAAGCGCTGTCTGGATCCTTCAGCCGCTGATAATTTTCGATCGAACCGGAAGAACTGCGGATATCGAGCGTCACGCCTTTGCGTTTCAGGATCGGGCCGTAGCGGTCCGCAAAGCCGCGATAGATTCCCTCGTCCGCTCCGGATGTAATGACGATCGTATGTTGAAACGCGGGTTCGAGAATGATCGCCAGCAACCAGCCCGACACGGCCACCAGCAGAATCGCACCCGTGATGAAGAGCCACGGGCGCCTTGGCCTGATGGGTCCTTTCCGGGCGCGATGGAGAACGGGGCTGTTCCTTGGCACGTTTGGTCTCTTTGGTCAGTCCTCCGGACGGGAGGAGCACAACGCTGCCCTAACGTGCGTAGACTGCAGGCTACCCGGCTTCATGTCAACAATCCGGCAGGCGCTTTCTTCCTGCGCTGTATCGGCAATCAACCAGGTAGAAGGCGTTTGTCGGCGAACCCTCAGGCGCCAGATAAACACCCGCGCCAGCAGCGCCTCTCAGGCAAGTGCCACCACCGCGATTTCGACGAGGAACTCGGGCGCGGCAAGCTTCGCTTGCACCGTGGCGCGCGCAGGTGCGCTACCTTGCGGAACCCATGCGTCCCATACCTCGTTCATTCCCGCGAAATCGCGGGTAATGTCCGCGAGCCAGATCTGTGCGGAGACGAGTCGCGTCTTGTCGATGCCGGCCTTCTCCAGAAAATTGTCGATCTTCTCCAGCACCTTAGCGGTCTGGAGTTTCACGTCAGGGGTGTGATCGGCGGAAGTCTGGCCGCCGACGAATACGAGGCCGCCCGCCTTGACGACGCGGCTCATGCGTTGATTGGTTTCGATACGAACGATATCGGTCATGACACTCTCTCCAGTTGAAGTCGAACGAAGTCGCCGCGCGCTGATTGCTCGCACGACGGCGCAAAGAAATAACAGCGTTTAATGCGTCGCTAGAGACGAAGCACCGCTAAAGGACGACTCCGCGGTGCGGCCAAAGCGATCGATGGCAAACGCATCGAGCGAAATCGACGGCGCGCCGTCGAGCATCAGTTCGGACACGAGCTTGCCGCAGCCCGGCCCGAGCTGAAAGCCGCTGCCGCAATAGCCAAACGAGTAATACAGATCCGACGCCTTGCGGCTCGCGGAGATGACCGGCAGTTCATCTTCGGTAAACGCTTCGACGCCGGCCCACGCGCGGTTCACGCCAAGATTGCGCAGATGAGGAAACAGATCGGTCACGGTGCGCGCACTGCGCACGAGACGAACGAAATCGACTTCGCCGTGACGATTGGCAAGATCCGCAATGCCGATCAGCTTGCCGCCAATTACCACGGTGCCGTTGTCGAACTGCTTGAAAGACAGCGGCCTGCCCGTTGCGCCGAGCGTCGCGGAGCAGAACGGTGCAACACGATGCGTGACCATCAGCATCAAACCTTCGGGGTGCACCGGCACGGGCTCGCCGATCTGCTTCGCCAATTCGCCGGACCACGCGCCCGCGGTGACGAGCAGCTTTTGCGCGCTGAACGTGCCGTGTGACGTGACGGCGAACCATCGCGTGCCACGCTGTTCGATGCGGCGCACCGGCGTGCCTTCCAGAAACAGCACGCCGAGTCGTTGCGCGGCGAGCCGGAATGCCGTGGTGGTTCGATAGGGCAGTGCGTAGCCGTCGTGCTCCACCCAGATTCCGCCAGTGACATGCCGCGCGAGCGCCGGTTCGAGTTCGAGCACGGTCTCCCGGTCGATGACCTTTTCGTGCGTGAATCCATGCGATTCGAGCAGGGCGACGCGCTCGCGGCACGCATCGAGTTCGTCATCCGTTTCGGCGATCTTCAACTGACCGGAAGGAACGAAGCCGCCATCCTCGCCGAGCAGATCGGTCATGCCGTGCCAGATTTCCCGCGACATCAGCGCAAGCGGAATCTCGGGCAATGGACGGCCCAGCGTGCGCACGCCGCCTGCATTCACGCCCGACGAATGACGCGCGACGTAGTCGGCTTCGAGCACGATCACCTTCGCGCCGCGCCGCGCCATGTGGAACGCGCTGCTCGTGCCATGCAGCCCGCCGCCGACCACGAGGACATCGGCTTCCTGAATCTCGGTCGTGTCACTCACCAGCGAGTTCTCCGAGCGTGAGCGGCTTGATCGGCGGACGGATGCGGTAGTAGCCGACTTCGGCGGGCGAGACGCGGCGCGCGTCGGCGATCACTTCCGTCACGGTGAGGCCGCACATGCGTCCCTGACACGGACCCATGCCGCAGCGTCCGAACGACTTCGCCTGATTCGGTCCGACACAGCCGAGTTCGACGAACTTGCGCAACTCGCCCGCGGTGACTTCCTCGCAACGGCACACGATAGTCTCGTCGCGCGGAATGCGATTGACGTCGCGCGGACGATACAGGCTGTCGAGAAAAGGCCGGATGCGCATCACGCCCGCCAGTGCGCGGCGATGCGCGACGGCTTCCGCGTCGCGTGTCGCCGGGGTGATCGCGCCGAGTTGCGCGGCCGCCGCGAGACCTGCGAGCGTGCCCTGCAAGGCCGCTGCCTGCGCGCCGCCGATGCCCGCGCCATCGCCCGCGACGAAAATGCCGGGCACGTCCAGTTCGCCCCATGCATCGACTTTCGGGGTGAAGCAGAGCTGCGCGTTGTCCCAGCGGTGCGACGCGCGCAGCGCTTGCGTGAATTGCGTGTTCGGCACGACGCCTTGGTGCAGCAGGATCACATCGGCTTCGATACGATGCGCCGTGCCTTGTGTCGTGAAGTGAAGCGCGGCGGCGCGCTCGACGTGATCTGTGCCGATGCGCGCTTCCACGCGCAGATCGTCCGCCGCCTCGAAGATCGGCACACCCGCTTCGCGCAGCGTGCGGATCAGTTGCAAGCCTTTACTCAGAAACGGCCACGCGCGCAGCGCCGCCAGCGCGTGACGCTTCGCGCGCCAGCGGTCCTCGTGACGCGTGGTATCGACCAGCGCGCGGATCGGCACGCCGGCGCGCACATACTGCCAGCCGAGCAGATACAGCAGCGGCCCGCAGCCCGCCAGCACCGGCGGCGCGGCCGGCACTTCGCCCGCGCTCTTCAACAGAATTTGCGCTGCGCCCGCCGTCAGCACGCCGGGCAGCGTCCAGCCCGGAATCGGGAAGGGCCGCTCCAACGCACCGCTCGCGAGAATCACGCATTGCGCGTCGACGCTGCCGATCTTGCCGTCCTTCAGATAATTGACGCCGCGCTCGCGCGTGACCTGCCACACCGTCGCATGGGTCACGTGGCGCGCGCCGGAGGCGGCGAACGCATCGGCAATGGCGGAGCCCGCTGCGTAGTCCGGCCCGAGAATCTCCTTGCGGCGCGCATCGGCGCGGCCGATGCCGCGATAGATCTGGCCGCCCACGGCGTCCTGTTCGTCGATCAGCACGGTTTTGAGGCCGGCACGCGCCGCGCGCGTCGCCGCGCTCATGCCCGCGGGGCCGGCGCCCACCACGACCACGTCGACGGCTTCGGAAGCGAAATCGGATGCGAAATCAGCGGCCATGGGCGTTCTCCAACGGTGCGTCGGTCAGGTTTGCGGGCGGCAGGTCGCGCGCGCCTTCCTGCGAGCGGATTCGCATGCCGGCTTTGACTTCGACCATGCAGGCCTGGCGGCTCGGCACGCCATCGATTTCGACGAGACATTCGAAGCACGCGCCCATCATGCAGAAAGGCGCGCGCGCTGCGCCCGACACGGGCGTCGCACGAAAGCGCGATACGCCTGCGGCGAGCAGCGCCGCCGCCACGGAGCGGGCGCCCGGCACGGACAGCGGCCGGTCGTTGAACCAGATGTCGACGCTCGCAACGGCTGCGCCTTGCGCGTCCGGCAGCGGCTTGAAGAGTGTGTGAGTCGATTGGGTAGTCATGTCGAATTCAATGAGCGGGAGTCAGTTCTCCGGCGTGCTCGAAGCGGCGCGCGGAGAAAGTGGGCAATTCCTCGGGCATCGGCGCGCCCATGATCCACGGCGCGACGCGCAGCGCATGCGCGGCCGCCAGCGTCACGCCGCTATGGCAGGTGACGACGAATGCGCCGGGGTGTGCCTCGGACTGGTCATAGATCGGAAAACCGTCGGGACTGTAGACGCGCAACGCGGCCCACATGCGCACGAGCCGCACGTCATGCAACATCGGGAACGCGCGCACGCCGCGCCGGGCGATGTCGGCGAGCACATGCGTGGTCGTGAAATCGTTGAAGCCGACTTCTTCCATCGAATCGCCGAACTGCACGCTGCCTTCGTCGGTCTGGCGTACATTGAGCGTCGGATACTCGAGAAACGGTGCGACGCGCTCGCTCACCAGCACCTGGCCGCGATTGGGCGCGACCGGCGCCTCGAGTCCGACGAACGGCGCGAGCGTGCGATTGCCGAGCCCGGCAGCGAGCACGACCCGCGCCGCGCGATACGTCCCGCGCTTTCCATGCACGACGAAGCCCTGCGCTTGCGGCTCGATGCGTTCCGCGCGTTCGCCCGACACGAGCCGCACGCCGCGCGCCTGCATGGCGGTGTGCAGTCCGCGCAGGAGCTTGAGCGGGTTCACGTGACCATCCATTGGCGTATAGCTCGCGCCGATCACCGCGGGGCCTATCTGCGGAATGCGCGCGCGGACTTCCGCGGCGTCGAGCATCTGGTAGGGGTAATCGCCCAGTTCGGCTTGCAGTGTCGAGAGGCGTTTTTCGCGTTCGGCGAGTTCGTCGTCGTCGAAGCAGAAGTGAAAGCCGCCGGGCTGACGCAATGCCACGTTCACGCCTGTTTCCTGCATCAGCGCTTCCGCGAGTCCCGGCCAGCGCGTGGCCGAACTGCGCGACCACCGTGCATAAGGCGACAGGCCATAGCCCTTGCCCTGAACCCAGACGAGGCCGAAATTGCCGCGCGACGCGCGAAAGCCGCCGTCGTCCTCGTCGAGCACGGTCACGCGCGCGCCTTCGCGGGCGAGTCCGTAGGCCACGGCCGAACCGACGAGGCCGCCGCCCAATACAAGGACGTCGGGGCTGGCGGTGCTAGTCAATGTCATCGGGTTTCTCCGATCAGAATGCGATCCAGGCCGACCATGCGGTCGAGCAGGATCATCAAAAGGACCGTGCCGACGATCAGCACCGCCGACACCGAAGCGACCAGCGGATCGATCGTCTGCGCGATCTGGTTGTACATGGCGACGGGCAGCGTGGTGGTGCCGGGCGTCGCGACGAAAATGGTCATGGTCAGTTCGTCGAAGCTCTGGATGAACGAGAGCACCCAGCCGCCCGCCACGCCGGTGCGGATCATCGGCAGCACCACGCGGCGAAAGGCGGTGAAGCGGCTCGCGCCACAGGAGAGCGCGGCGCGTTCGGCATCGCGATCCAGCCCGACCGCTGACGACAGCGCGAGCCGCAGCGCATACGGCAGCACGATGATTACGTGCGCGCACACCAGCGACCAGAACGATCCGGACAGATGCAGCAGCGACAGAAAGCGCAGGAACGCGATGCCGAGCACGACTGCCGGAATCATCATCGGCGAGAGGAAGAAGCTCGTGAGCGCGGCGCGGCCCGGAAAGCGATAGCGGGCGATCGCCAGCGCGGCAGGCACCGCCAGCAACACGCCGATCGTCGCCGCCGCGAACGCGAGCCGCACCGAGAGCCAGAATGCCGCGACGATGTCGCCGTTCTCGAGGATCGCGCGGAACCAGCGCAGCGACGCGCCGTCGAAAGGCATCGAGATGAAGCCCTTGTCGGTGAACGCCACGAGCATCACCACCGCGAGCGGCGCGAGAATGAAAGTCAGAAAGAACGCGTTGTAGACGAGGCCGAGAATGCCGTTCTGTTTCATGATCGTCTCCTTCGCTCAGTCGAAGATGTGCTGGAAGCGGCGTTCGGCGAGCCGGCTGCAACCCATCACGATCGCCACATTGGCGATCAGCAGCAGCACGGCGATAGTCGCGCCGAGCGGCCAGTTGAGCGTGCCGAGGAACTCGTCGTAGGCCGCGGTGGCGACCACCTTGAGGCGCCGGCCGCCGATCAGCGCGGGCGTGGCGAACGCCGAGGCCGACAACGCGAATACGATGATCGAACCCGACAGCACGCCCGGCATGATCTGCGGCAGCACCACGCGGCGGAACACCGCGAACGGCGAGCCACCGAGCGAGCGGCCGGCCCATTCCACCTGCGGATCGAGCTTCTGCATCGTCGCCCAGACCGACATCACCATGAACGGCACCAGTACGTGGGTGAGCGCGATGATCATGCCGGTCATCGTGAACACGAGGCGAATGGGTTCGCTGGTGACGTGCAGCGCTTGCAGAACGTTATTCAGCACGCCGTTGTTGCCGAGCAGAATCTGCCAGCCGAGCGTGCGCACCACCACGGAGATGAGCAGCGGGCCCAGCACGATCAACAGACAGAGCGACTGCCACGGACGCCTCATGCGCGCGAGCACGATGGTCTCCGGCACGCCGAGCACGATGGACAGCAGCGTGACGGCGAAGGCGAGACCGGCGGTGCGCAGGAAGATCGTGCCGTAATACGGGTCGCTGACGACTTCCCAGTAGTTGGCGAGCGTATAGGCGGCCGTGACACCCGCCGTATCGCTGAAGACGCGGAACGACAGCATCAGCGTGAGCAGCATCGGCACCAACAGCAAGCCGATGAACAACAGCAGCGCGGGCCCCGACAGCAGCCACGGCGCGGCGCCAGGACGGGCGTCGTCAAGCGTGGCCATGAGGGCTCTCCTGGTTGTCTTGCGTGAGCACGCGCAGGTCGTCGTCGGTCCACGCAAGGCCGACTTCGTCGCCTTCCTCGGGCGGCGGCGCGCCGTGGTTCGGTTGCGCGATACGCAGCTTGCCGAGTTCGGTGTCCACTTCGAGCAGCCATTGATTGCCGACGAAAACACGTGTCGAGATGCGGCCGCGCACCCGCGCATCGCCATTGGCCAGATGCACCTTTTCCGGACGGATATACACGTTCACCGCGCCGTTGACATGACGGCCTTCGTGCGGGACATGCAGGGTGGTGCCCGCGACCTCTACCTCGGCGCAGCGCGGATTGCGGCGCAGCACTTCGCCGGAAAATGCATTGGTGCGCCCGAGGAACGTCGAGGCAAACGGCGTGGCGGGGCGCTCATACGCGTCGTAAGGCGTGCTCAGTTGCGCAATCACGCCGCGATGCATCACCGCGATGCGATCGCTCATGGTCATCGCTTCGACCTGATCGTGCGTGACGAGAATCGTCGTGATGCCGAGCCGCTTCTGGATCGCGCGCAATTCGATGTGCATCTCTTCGCGCAACTTGGCGTCGAGGTTGGACATCGGCTCGTCGAGCAGCAGCAGTTCGGGCTGCATCGCGATAGCGCGAGCAATCGCCACACGCTGCCGCTGGCCGCCCGACAGTTCCTTCGGATAGCGGTGCCCGAGGCCGTTCAGGCGCACGAGCGACAACGCCTCGGCAACGCGCTCATCGCGCTCCTTGCGCTTGACCTTGCGCATCTCCAACCCGAAGCCGACGTTGCCTGCCACCGTCATGTGCGGAAACAGCGCGTAGCTCTGGAATACCACGCCGATGCCGCGTTTCTCGGGACGCTCGTGCGTAATGTCGCGGCCATCGAGCAGGATGCTGCCGGTGGTTGGCGTGACGAAGCCCGCGACCATTTGCAGCGTAGTGGTCTTGCCGCAGCCGGACGGTCCGAGCAGCGAAAGCAGTTCGCCGCGTTCGACGGAAAGATCCAGGTGTTCGATTGCCGTGAAATCGCCGTAGCGTTTCGAGATGTTTTGCAAAGTCAGGAAGGCCATACGCCTTGCTCCTTCATCAGATCGCGCGCCGCGCGAGGGACTTGCTGGTGTCGGAGTTCAGCGTTCGACCGAACGGTTCCAGCGCTCGGTCCACTCGGTGCGATGCTGGTTGATCGTGGTCCAGTCCATCGCGGTCAGCTTCGAGATCTGTTCGGGACCGTAGGGCACGCGCGCGGCAATCTCCGGCGTGAGTTTGACGGTCTTGTTGACCGGACCCAGGCCGATGCCTTGCGCTTGCAACGTCTGCACTTCCGGGCTCAACAGGTATTGCACGAACTGCTGCGATAACTGCGGCTGGGCGTTTTCCGCGACGGCACATGCCGCTACCTGCAGCGCGACCGCGCCTTCCTTCGGGTAAATGAACTTGAGCGGAAAGCCGGTGTTCTGCAATGCGACTGCGCGGCCGCTGCCATAGGGCGCGAGAATCACGTCGCCCGCCTGCATCTGGCCGTCCATTTCGCCTGGCGTGGGTGCCCAGGAGAGTACGTTCGGCGCGACGTCCTTGGTCATCGCGGCGAAACCTGGATCGATGTTCTTCTCGCCGCCGCCGGAAAGACGCGCGAGCATCACGAGCGTATGCAGACCATAGGTGTTGGTGATCGGCGGCACGCCGAGTTTGCCCTTGATGCGGCTGTCCGTGAGCGCCTTCCACGAATCGGGCGGCGGCAGGCCGGCCTTCTTGAACGCCTCTTCGTTGTAGCCGATGCCGGTCGCCACCATGCCGACGCCGATCGCGGTCGGTCCGAGCTTCGCGAGCGGGTAGAGGTCTTTCATCACGGGCGCGTCGTCGAGCTTTGCGCACAGGTTGAGCTGCATCGCCTGATACATGGGACCATCGTCCATCACCGCGACGTTGATCTGCTGATGGCCTTTCTGCGCCTGCAACTTGGCGAGCGTATCGCTCGAATTTCCGGCGACGTAGACGATCTTGACGTTGTGCGCCTTTTCGAACGGTGGAATGATTTTTTGCCGGTAGACCTGCTCGTTGGAGCCGCCGACATTGGCGACATACAGCGTGGTCTCGGCTTGCGCGAAGAGCGGCGCGGCGAGGGCGGAAGTGAATGAAAGCGCCGCGATGGCGGTGCGGGATGGGGCGGACAGACGGCGATGCAACGCTCTTCTCATGACGACGATCTCCAGTTCCGGTGTGGGGAGGCGGGCTTCACTGCCCGTCGTTACAATGCAGTGTCGCGCCGGCTGGTCATGTCGTCCAATACGAATAAAATACCTATCTATGCATGGATGATATGGATTGGTGGGCCTCGTCTAAGGGAGAATACGGATGAATCTCAAGCACATCGAGGCGTTTCGCGCGGTGATGGTGTCGGGATCGATGACCGCCGCGGCCAAGGCGCTCTTCACTTCGCAGCCGAACGTCAGCCGTCTGATCGCGCAACTGGAGCGCGACACGGGCTTGCAGCTCTTTCAGCGCAGCGGCGTGCGTCTGATTCCAACCAGCGAGGGCGAGGCGTTCTTTCGCGAAGTCGAACGCGCGTTCGTCGGCTTGCAAGGGTTGGCGGCTGCCGCGGCGCAGATTCGCAATCTCGGCAGCGGGCGTTTGCGCATCGCGGCAATGCCTTCGGCGGGCATGACGCTGGTGCCGCATGCGATCAAACGCTTTGTCGAGCTATTCCCGGAAGTCACCGTGTCGCTGCACGTGAATACGTCGGGCACGGTCAATCATTGGACGGCGTCGCAGTTTTGCGACCTCGGCGTGGCCGTGTATGTCAGCGAGGCGTCCGATTGCGAGGTCGAGCAGTTGTCGGACGTGGCTGCCGTGTGTGTGATGCCGGCGGCGCACCGGCTGGCGGCGAAGCACAGCATCAAGCCGGAGGATCTGGAAGGCGAGTCGTTCATCTCGCTGTGTCACGGCGACGGCACGCGTGCGCAGATGGACGAGGTGTTCCAGCGCGCGGGCGTGCAGCGCGTCCTCGCGATCGAAGCGCAATACACTGCAATGTGCTGCGAGATGGTGCGTCACGGCATGGGGGTGACGCTAGCACATCCGATCGTCGCGCGCGACTTCGCAGGACCCGGGATCGAGATTCGCCCTTTCTTGCCGGCTACGCGTTTTCAGACCTATCTGCTGTTTCCTCCGCACCGGCCGCGGGAGCGGCTCGCATCGGCGTTCGTCGAGGTTTTGCGGGGCTTGCATGAAGAATTGCTGGCGGAGGTCGTGGCGCCTGCGCGGAGTGTGGCGGGACGCCGGCGGGTACGGGGGCGTACTGGGGCGTGAGGGGCGTGAGTAACGTGAGCGGTGGGCGTCCGGCGTCCCAGTGTAAACACTTGAGAGAATCCACATGAGTCAAATGAGACAACCCGAAGACGCGCTCCATGCGTTTCAGAACGCCTGGAACAGTCACGACATGGAGTCCCTCGGAGCGTTGTTCCATGAGGACGCGACCTTCGTGAACCGGTTCGGGCATTACGTGCGCGGCGTCGAGGCGATCATCGAGCTGCATGCACCCATCCACGCCACTATCTACAGCGATTCCACGCTGCAGAACGAGTTGATCGACGTGGTCGCGATCGGCGGTGATGCGGCGCTCATGCACTTCTGGAGCCGCCTCACGGCCGGTGCGGCGCATCCGGCGGGGCCGCATGCTGTCGATACGCTGATCCTTGCGGTGCTGACGCGGCAGGCTGGCGAGTGGCGAATCAAGGCGCTGGAGAACGTCACCCTGACGAATCCTCGCACGGGAGAAGCCGTCTTGAGAGACGGCGGGGTGGTGTGATCGGGCAGCACAATCACTTTCACGACGTACGTTACCGCAAGCACCTGGGTTTACCAGATCAAGTCTGCCTTTTCCGGCACAGCGTTATAACATTGTGTGGATAAGGCGGTAATAAGCAGCGGCCCTCAAGGCCGTGCAATTGCGCTTACGAGCGCTTTGCGGTTCCGGCACTCCAGCCCACTAGCGTCCTATAGTGAACCGCTTTGGTCAATAGAGAGGTGTGCTCAGTTGATCGCTGGGGAACCTCGCCGGATACTCGTAGCGTCGCCCTTCGCTGAAAGCCTCATGCTATCCGACGAAGGGCGCAGACCGATACGCCGCGGCCCCGGACTCGACTGAACTTGCCGGAAGGCTTCGGACATGGGAGACGAAGTATAAGCGGGACTGAAGGGGGCCTGAAATGGCGCACGCTGATCTGGCTGTACTTGGGGGTGTGGGAATTCTCTCGCTGGCTTGTCTTGTCGTATGCGGAATGTATCTGTACCTGTGCAGCGACAGATGCCGCAACCGAAAGCACCGACCGGAAGCGCAACCGGGCGGCACCCGATCCACCGGCCAAGATGGCGAACCGTCTTCAGCAATCAAGGCAACCATGGGCACGCAACTCAGCGATCGCTGCAGATCCTCGCTCTATCGGGCCGTATTCAGTCACGCCGACGAAGACAGCATCGTGTTCGTGTTCGCTGGCACTCGCGAAGATGCCCGCGAGCGCGCGGCGAGCGCACTGGCTGCCATTCACACGATCCCGGTGCGGAACGTGCAACTCGCCGATCTCGCGTCGTTCCGCGAAATGGTCGACATTGGCGTGAGCGAGGACGAAGATCTGCGAATCTTCGAAATGGCCTGGAAAGGCGCGGACGTGAGCGCGTGGGCCGAGCATCCGCTCTTCTTACTGACGACCCTGGCTTGCTCGGCAAGTGGGCCGAGTTGTACGGCGATCTCGCGCGCCAACTGGCCGTCGGCGCAATTGAAAAAGCGCGGAACTGATCTTCTGCCGACAGATTGAATTCGCGGGGCGTGGCCTGTACGGAAGCGCCCCGTTTCGTTTGCGCTCGCCTCGACGAGTTCAGTGCAGGATGGTGCTTCCAGGTTTTGTGTGTCAGTATTGTCTATATGGAACTTCGTAACGTATCGACCCGGCTTTACCATCATCACGGCCACGATCCAGTGCGCCGTGATTCGTTACGTCCATAGCAAGGAATTCGGGAGTTCGTTTTCTCCGTCTCCATGCACAAACGATCAAGGCGCCTCAGGCGCCTTTTTTTATTTTCCGGACTCGAGAGGATCTCATGACCATGATTCGCGGAACTCGTTTTATCGTTGGGAAGGAAGCCGCACAAATACGCACTCTGGAAGATCGGTTCCGGAGCTATCTTCATTGATGCTGGAGCCGAAGAGGCTATCGTGCCTGCCTTGTGGTCGCAGGATACGTTCGTCCAGAAGGCCGGCGGCAGTAAGATCATCGGCCAGATGTGGGCCTTTCCGGATAAGAAGGGACGACCTTGCTGCCTGATCCCGGAAGCCACGGCCTTATTCCAGGAGAGGTGCATCGCACTGCTTGGTCAACGAGAGGCGCGCATGCTGTTCTACGTTGCGCGCTGCTATCGATACGAGCGACCGCAGGCCGGCCGCTATCGGGAGTTTTCGCAACTGGGATTCGAATACCTTTGCCCAAATCCTGAACTGGCTGCGCAGCGGAGCCAGGAGATTGCGGTCGGCTTTCTCGATTCACTCGGAGTGCGTTATGAAATCGATGGTGCGGCTCGCAGGGGACTCAGCTATTACCTGAACGGCCAAGGGTTCGAAATGCGCTGCACCGAACTCGGCGCGCAAGAGCAAGTTGTAGGCGGAGGGGCATACCGGGAGGGCGCCGGCTTCGGCATCGGGGCAGAGCGGTTGCTGTTAGCCATGGCTGCTCAAGGGCTCATATAGCGAAGGGAAGATCGAGGGGGGCATTCACATGTCCCCTGTTCTCAGATAGCGGCCGTTCGCCCGCCGACCTGACTCATGCGCTGAAAGGCCGTTTGAGTTAGCACGCTATCGCCTATTGAATCACGCGTGATAACTTAATTTTTCCAATTCGGCAGATCGGAGTCGAATCATTAATCGAACACCACTCCGACAAAGAGCCGTCAACCAATAAATAGCGATTTAGTAATCTCGACTAACCCGATGGACCGAGGTTCGTTACGCCCGGGGCGCATACGCCGACATTGAGCTATCCATAACAGTCTCTTCCTGAAAATACGCTTTATCGGCCCCGGCACGTACGTCGACTATATGCCTGCGTCACGCGTCGAGCCATGGACGTGGACGTACGCAGCTCCCTAGAGCGTGTTAGGCACTTTGCGGGAGACCTAGTATCCTGGCGGGATGAAAAGAGCAGATCGCAAAGGGTATCCGACCGATGTGTCCGACGAAGAATGGAGCTTCGCAGCACCCTATCT
>NZ_JCAQOY010000039.1:0-626833 GCF_059567925.1 Paraburkholderia sp. BGA-UO-ETr-F21
GGGCTTCGTGCTGCTGCCCCGGCGGTGGGTGGTCGAGCGCAGCTTTGGCTGGCTCAACCGTTTCCGCCGTCTCGCACGTGATTATGAACGGCTGCCCGAAACCCTTGCAGGACTTCATTTCGTGGTCTTCGCAATGCTCATGCTCGTTCACGCAGTGCCAGTACTTCAAAGTGCCTAACACGCTCTAAGCGCACCTTTCCGTGGAACTCACCACGGAATTCTTCCGGATTATTTCATTATTCAAGAAATTGTCTTCCTGTCTTCGCTGTTTGTCAGCGGACGCTGAATCGATATTCTTCACTCCATCGATCGCACTTGATCGCGAACCAAACGCTGAAGAGGAGTCGTACCATGAAACGCATTTTTTCCGTCCTGATCGCTTCCGTTGCCCTGTTTGCTGCCGCTTCCGGCGCAGCGCACGCTGCCGCCCCGGCACAGTGCAACGGACCGGCTTCGTATTGCAACGTGTTTTTCGGCAACTGATCGGTCGAAATCCCGTAGCACGCGAGAAAGGGCGCCCACAGTGGCGCCCTTTGTTCGTCTGGATATCTCTGGACCCATACAGCGTGTAACAGCACCAGCAGCAGCACCAGCAGCAGCACCAGCAGCAGCACCAGCAGCAGCACCAGCACCAGCAGCAGCAGCACCAGCAGCAGCACCAGCAGCAGCACCAGCAGCAGCAGCAGCAGCAGCAGCAGCAGCAGCACCAGCAGCACCAGCAGCACCAGCAGCACCAGCAGCACCAGCAGCACCAGCAGCACCAGCAGCACCAGCAGCACCAGCAGCACCAGCAGCACCAGCAGCAGCACCAGCAAACAATACACGGCACTCCGAAGCAACACTTGGGCCTGGCGCGCAAATGCGTGTAACGCTCACCCTACTAACGTGTTACAGTGGGTCAACAGCTTGCAGTTCTCCTGCGCGTACTGCGCAGTCCCTGTCGCAAACGCCTCGCATCAGAGCGCCCCGATCAAAACGGGGTCCCCTTCCTCCTACATAGCTCTACGGTGTCGTCAACCCGGCCTGACTGAAACGGTCGTTTTTCGCGTGCATCGTCGATCAATATCACGTTTCGTGGATCTGCCGCGATCTGCGGGGCCTTGCGCCCGGCAAAGACGCCCCGTTCGACGAAAGCCCTCACCGGAGACGAGCACCATGAGCAATACGATCAGAAGTTACCGAGGTCTTGAGATTTATCCGCTGGTCTATGCGCATCAGCCTAGCGGTCTCGATGGCGCCCGCCACTACGACTCCGGCTTCGACGCCGCCGTACGAATCTGCCGACGCGGCACCGACGACACGATGACCAGCAGTCGCGTGTTCCGCGTGCCGAGCCGTTCGCCGTTCGGCGCGGCAGGCGACGCGCGTATTGCGTCGGCCAGTTACGCGGAGCAGGTCATCGACGGCATGGTTGCCGGTCAGTCGATTGCCGGCCTCTGATGCGCGCGCCAATGGCAAGTCAGATTTCCAGGCGCGCGCAGCGCGCGATTCTTCCGGCCCTTAATGGCCGCGCGAACTATCAGGTGACGGCGTCGTCGCGCCGTACCTCGAGCGGTACGGTGCCGACGCTGAAAGTGATCCGCTTGAGCGACGAGCGGGTGATTTACCCATTTCAGGGGCACGCTGACATGCCCTTTTTTGACGACGCCGACGCGGCGCAGTTGTTTGCCGAGACTTACGGTTGGCAACTGGTGGATGGCGACATCGCGGTCCCGGAGTAATTGCGTTTCACCCGATCGATCCGTATTAAAACGTCGCGCTGACTACTGCTTTGCAACTGCGCTGACGCGCCATTTCTCTGCGACGGCAATTTGCGGCGCAAAGGGAGCCGGCAAAATCATCGGCCCCGGCGCCACGCGTGGCGCCCGCTGATCAGCGGCTTGAGGCGATTAGATCTTCCCTCCGCCGTCCATTCCGCTACCGCGCCGCCATACTTCCTTGCCGCGTTCGGACAATTCACCGCTGCTGTGAAGGGCGTCCGCTTCCGTACCCTCGACGGCCATCTCGCCGCCCGGCTGTTCCTGTGCCTTCTGCTTGACTTTCTTGCGAGCAGCTACCGCTTCGTCGTGCGACTTTCCTGCGTAATTCAGACTCATGGCTCGACCCTCCAAAGAGTAAATTCGCTCATGTGCCGCGTGCGTTACCGGTCATTTGTGCCGGACATTGCGCGTTTCAGACTCGCGCGACGACCGCAAACAGCCGTTTGCCTCAAAAATTCCTAGACCGAAAGCGCGCTTGATTGACAAGGCAAAAGTACCACTTATCCACAAGGTTATTCAGTGAATCTGTGGATAACTTTTCGTGGACTAGGGTTATCCACCGGCAAAAACGCGGTTGTACCGCCCCCAATAGCCGTGGACAAGCATTTTGGCGTCCGCCGTCGCGGCCCACCCGGCTTTTGCCTATGATGGACAACTCGTACCCTTTGCGCCCACGGGCACCACACCAGAAGGAAGCGAATCATGGCCTATCACATTGCAGTCGTCGTCGGCAGTTTGCGCCGCGAATCGTTCAACCGGCAGTTGGCGCAGGCGGTGGTTTCGCTGGCGCCAGCCGACTTCACCTTCGAATTCATCGACATCGGCTCGTTGCCTCTCTACAGTCAGGACTACGACGCCGACTATCCCGAAGCCGGCAAGCAGTTGAAGCAGCGCGTGGAAGCCGCCAACGGACTGCTATTCGTCACTCCCGAGTACAACCGGTCCATCCCCGGCGTACTGAAGAACGCGCTCGATTGGGGTTCGCGTCCGTGGGGCACCAATTCCTGGGGCAACAAACCGGGCGCGGTAATCGGCACGTCGGTTGGCGCGACGGGCTCCGCGCTGGCGCAACAGCATTTGCGCAATGTGCTGGCGTATCTCGATGTCGCGACCTTGGGCCAACCCGAGGTGTTTATCAAGCATGACCCCGCTGTCATCAACGAAAAAGGCGAGATCCTGAACGACGGCACGCGTAAATTCCTGCAAACTTTCGTCGACCACTACGTTGCGTGGGTCAAGCTGCACGCGGCAGCGTGACGCGATCACGATGCTGACGATCGAAGCGATCGGATCACGCTGAATACGGGGGCAATGCGGTCAGCCCACCGCATTGCCGCTACGCGCGCTGCCACGTTCACACGTGGTGATGCCCCGTCACCCGCTCCCAGCCATGACGCACGGCCATCTTGAAGCGCTCCCATGTGCTGTCCGGCGAGGTCGTTTCCCAATGGCGTCGTGCTTCGGGCTCCACGTCGTCCCACGGCTGGTCGCGAAAACGCGCGTCTCTGCCGATTTCCGCGCCGTAGCGATAGGCGGGCACGTAGTCTTCATAACGGGCGTTTTCGGTCGCGTACTGCTCGTCGTAGTGCGCGCGAAAATCTTCCTCATCCTCCAGATATTCGTTCGGCATCTGGCCGCCTAAACCCGCTGTCGGTTGGCCCGCTTCCGAGACGACTTCAGACGGTTGCATAACCGCGCCGGAACCCGGCATCGACCCAGCGGCGACCGCGCTACGCCCCACGTCGCCGACCAACGGATCCCGTACCGGCTCGTTGACCGGATCGATCAACGGCCGCTCGCCGAGCGGCGGCGGCACGAACGGTTCTGCGTCCGTGCTGCCTGGCGGCACGGTGTACAGGGGATCAGCGGTCGTGGCAGGCCGGTCGGCTATACCCGCGGCTGGGGCCGACACATTCGGTGTACGCGGCGTGCCCGGCGTCATCGCGCCGATGCCGAGTTCATCGAGGACAGAATGCTCGCGCCCGGATTCCGTCTGCGTATCCCAATCCGGCGCGCGTTCGCCGATGTCGGCCGCGCCCAGTCTCGCGAACGTAGTGCGAGCCAGATCCGCATGCGCTTCGCTTGCCGCGTTGACGCATACCAGCACCGCGCCGCGGCGCACAGCCTCGGCGTAGCGCGCGGTCTCCGGTGCGCGTGGACCACTGGCGAAGAGGCTCGACAGAAAGCGCTCGATGTTCGCCAGCATGCCCGAACCAGCGACTTCGTCAGTTGCGGAGCCGACGGAGGGTTCCGGATTCGCCTGCAACTCGATGGTTTCGCGTGCAAAGCCGGTCTGAACAAGCGTGTCGCGGGCGGCTTCCGCTTGAGAATAGGTGTCGAATAAACCAATCACTGTGTGTTGCATGGCTTGTCTCCCGACGTGGTTAGGCGGAACGGACGACGCGCAAACGCACCGCCCTCCCTGCTTCGTTACGCCGCAACGATCATGCCGGGTCCAGGCGACGGAGCCGCGCGCCCTTTGCGGCCTACTCGCACGCGGTCGGCCACGCAAAAAAGCGCGACATCCGCTGCCGCGCTTTTACAACATCAGGTAAAGGTCAAATCTTGCCGATCGCCCGTCAGCGCGAGCCTTACTGCGCCGGATGCGCTGCCGGATCGGCGCCCGTTTGCGTCAGATCGTGCTGGATACCTTGCAGGAGTTTCTCCAGTAAACCGATATCGAAAGGCTTGGAGAGCACCCGCACGTTGACGTGGCGCGCGCGATCGAGCTCCTCCGCATAGCCGGTGACCAGAATAACGGGCAGTTTGGTGTCGAATGCGAGTACCGCCTCGGCCAGATCAATGCCGTTCATGGTGCCCGGCATATGGATGTCGGATAACACCAGATCGAACGGCAGCGGTTCGCCCGTGCGTGCTCGCCGTGCGTGGGCATCGTCGAACAGGCGTAGTGCGGTGTCGGCGTTGAAGACGCACGTGACCTGATGACCCATCATCTGCAGAAGGGCTTCGGTGCCCGCGGCCACTTCCTCGTTGTCCTCGACCAGCAAAATGCGCAGGCCCTGAGGCGTGCCGCTGACCTCCGCGCTGGCTTCAGGCGGCACCTCGGAATCCGGTGCCGCCGTGGCGCGTGGCAGATAGAGCCGCACCGAAGTGCCGGCGCCGACAGCGCTGTCGATCGCGGCGAGGCCGCCGGAACGCTCGCAGAACGCGAAAACCTGCGGTAAGCCGAGGCCCGTGCCCATGCCGTTCGGCTTGGTCGTGAAAAGCGGCTCAAAGGCGCGCGCGAGTACCTCAGGCGCCATCCCCGCCCCGGTGTCTTCGAGCGACAACTGTACGAAGTCGCCGGTGAGCGGAAAGCCATCGGCGGGACGGAAATGGATATTGGTGGCTCGCACCGTGAAGCGTCCGCCGCTCGGCATGGCGTCGCGCGCGTTCACGGCAATGTTGATGAGCGCGAGTTCCAGTTCCGCGACGTCGACGCACATGGGCCAGATTTCGACGCCGATATCGATAACCAGCGACACCTTCGCGCCGAGCGACGCGCGCAGCAACTCGCGACACGCCGGCAGCCAGCGTTCGAGTGACAGGGTCTCGTTACTTAACGGCTGCTTGCGCGCTACGCCGAGCAATTGACGGGTAAGCGACTGACCGCTCTTGAGCGCCCGTTCCATCGCCGACAATTCGCGGTCGAGTCCGGTGGCGCCGCGTCGCCGTGCAATCTGCACGTTGGCCGAGAGGATCATCAGCAGGTTGTTGAAATCGTGCGCGACGCTGCCGACCAGGGTGCCGAGCGCTTCCATCTTGCGCGACTGACGATACGTCGACTCGATCGAGCGGCGCATCGACGCTTCGGCCTGCCAGCGCTCCCACGCTTGCTCCTCGGCGCCAAGCCGGCGCAGCGACAACCAGATCACGCACCATAGAGCGATGGAGGGCGTGAACATCGACAGGATGAGCACGCCGAGGTGCCGATACCACGCGGCCCAGATCGCCGAAGCACGATACCCGCACACCACGTACACGGGATACGAACCAACGTGACGGAACGCCAGAATCAGATTTTCGCCGTCGACGTTCGAGTACATGCGTACGACGCCTGCGCGCCGTCCTTGCGCGAGGGCTTCGGCTAAAGGCGTTTGCGACGCCATGGCGGAAGGTTCGCGCGGCGCGCGTGGATAGTGCGCGAGCATCGCGCCATCCACGCGCACGAGGCTCATGGTCATCGCCGTGCCATTGCCGCTGCCGTTGCCACCGAGCAATTCGCGGTAGAACGCGTCGAAATAGCTAGGCCGCAGCGCGACGGAAACCACGCCGTCGAACGAGCCGTCCGCGCCGGTTCGTTCGACGCCCATGTTGAACACCTGTTCGCCGGCGACATGCCCGGTCATGACCTTTGAGACATGCTCGAGGCTTTTACCGTCGCGAATGCCCTTGAAATCCTCGCGCTCGCCGATCGATACGGCCGGCGACGGAAGATAGCGGCTGCTAACGAGCAAGGCGCCATCGCGCCCGAAAATCGACACGGCGGCCACCTGCGGATAGCCGCCGCCCATCACGCGCAATTTCTCGTGAATAGCCGCTTCGCGGGCGCGAATGCCGTTGTCGTCCAGGCCGCTGGTCAGATCGACGATGCGCGAGTTGAGCGTCTCATTCATGTCGAACACTTTCAGCGCGTGTTCTTCCGCGACGCGCACCGTGCGCAGGGTCATGTCGGTGGCTTCGGCCTCGCGCGTGCGCAGATCGCTGATTGCCATGGCCCCAACATACAGACATGGCAAAACGATTGCCGCGATCAGCAGTGCGATCAGCGTAATGCGTCGCACCTGGAAGTTTTGCTCCGGCACGGCGGGGAATAACGCCCCATCCTGCCGTCCCGGGGGAAGGCGGCTCGCGGATGACGGGTCGAACCGGTCTTGTGTCATGTCGATTGTACGAAGGTCTTTCGGAATGCGGAGGCCGGGAGTCGGCATCATACGAGAAGCATAGACTCAGCGCGGCGGTAGAAGTTACCGCAGCGGATGGGCCGCTTCGGACTCGGTATCCTCCGTATCGAGCCGCAACTCAATCGTCTGATTTTTGAAACAGCGACGAATTAGGAAGCGCAAACGTACACAAAAGGATAAAAACGATCGAATACGGTCGGAATCTATACATATATTTTCTTGAATTGTATTTCATGGGAAAATCTCTTTAATGAAAGTGAAATTGGCGAGTTGCTTTTCCGCGGTTTTACTTCGAGAATCGGCACCATGATAAAAATGCGTCCGCTACGTTCGGACGCATCTGCCGCGGGGCACCCAGCCGCACCATGCGTACCACGCGTGGCGGAAGGCGTTCGCGGAGTCACGCGCGCGGCAAAGACCAGCCCATCCACGCAGGCCGCGCAGATTCATCTACGGGGTAGGCTTCGAACATGCCGGTCATCGCCGTTGTCCACCGTGCGCGTACGCTTTCATGCGTGCCCACCGGTTCTGTCCATTACGCCTCGCCGGGCGCACCACCCGTTCGCCCGCATTCCGCACTTCAGCAAGCCTCAGCGCACTGTGCCGCTGGCCAACAGACGTCACGCTAAAGAACTCACCTCGCTTCGCCGTTAACGCGAAAGAGCTAATTCCGCTTTCCGACCCGCCCATGCCTTTGCCTATTGTGATCGCCGATGATTCGTTGCTTGCCCGCAAAGTGCTCACCAAGGCATTGCCGCCGGATTGGGAGGTCGACGTGTCTTACGCATCGAACGGGCGCGAAGCGCTCGATCTGTATCGCCAAGGCAAAGCGTCGGTGATGTTCCTCGACCTGACCATGCCGGACATGACCGGTTATCAGGTGCTTGAAGCATTGCAGCATGAGGATCTGAACACCTTCGTCATCGTCGTCTCCGCCGATGTTCAACCGGTGGCCCAGCAGCGCGTGCGCGCGCTCGGCGCTGCCGCGTTCATCGCCAAGCCCGTGACGCCCCAGGCGGTACTACCTATCCTCAAGGAGTACGGGTTGTATGTCTGAGCCAGTCCTCACCGAAGATCAGCGCGACGCGCTGCAAGAGGTCGCCAATCTGGCGATGGGCCAAGCCGCGACACGTCTTGCCCGGCTGCTCGATGCGTTTATCGAATTGTCGGTGCCGCGCGTGAAGGTGGTGGCGGTCGGCGAAGCGGCGCAGGCGATGCGGGAGATGACCGGGATCGAGGACACCGTGAGCGCGGTGCGCCAGGGCTTTCGCTCCGACATCAAGGGCGAGGCGTTGGTGATCTGCCGCAGCGACAGCATCGAGCAACTCTGTTCGCTCGTCAGCGATCCGTACTCGCGCTCGGCCTACGAGGCGGTGAGCCAGAAAGAACTGGTGTTCGACGTCGCGAATGTGCTGACCGGCGCATGCGTGTCGTGCATTCTCGACCAGCTCGGCCGCACGCCGGTGTTCTCCGCGCCGGGCCTGCTCGGCGAAGCCATGACGCTCGACGCGGTCTTCCAGCCGGGTGTGCTGCAGTGGGAGGTCGCGTTGCTGGTCGAAGTGAATTTCGCGCTCGAGGACCAGAGCTTTCGCGCCCACCTCGTGATGCTGATGGCCGAAGAATCCATTCGCCACATGAACGGAGCGCTCGACGCGCTGCTGTCGAGCCTATGAATGTGCCCGTGGACTCGTTGAGCGATCTGGTGGTCGAACGTGTCGGGTTCGGCATTTTCGTGCTGGATCGCGACATGAACGTGCTCATGTGGAACCGCTTCATGCAGGACCACAGCGGACTATTGCCGGAACAGGTGGTCGGCAAGTCGCTGTTCACGCATTTTCCGGAATTGCCGCGCGTGTGGTTGGCGCGCAAGATCGAGAGCGTCTTTCAGCTCGGCAGCTTTGCGTTCAGCTCGTGGGAGCAACGCCCTTATCTCTTCAAGTTCGACCACGACCGGCCAATCACCGGGGGCGTCGATTTCATGCAGCAGGACTGCACGTTCATGCCGCTCATGCGCGAGCGCGAAGTGGTGGCCGTGTGCGTGACCATTAGCGACGTGACGCACGTGAGCATCGTGCAGCGCGAACGCGAAGAAGCGGTCGCGAAGCTGCAGGAATATGCCGACCGCGACGGCCTGACGGGGATCGCCAACCGTCGGTTCTTCGAAACGCGCCTGCGCGACGAATACACGCGCTGGCAGCGCTACGGCGGCGATATGTCGGTGCTGCTGTTCGATCTCGACCACTTCAAGAAGATCAACGACCAGTTCGGCCACGGCGTCGGCGACACGGTGTTGCGCGTGATGGCGCAACGCGTCGCCGAGGTAGTGCGCGCGCAGGACACCTTCGGGCGCTTCGGCGGCGAGGAGTTCGCCTTGCTACTGCCGTGCACGCCGCTCGACGACGCGATGCGCGTGGCGGAAAAGATCCGCTGCACGATCGCCGACACGCCGGTCGAAGTGCAGGGCACGAGCGTGCCGGTGACGGCGAGCGTCGGCGGCGCGTCGGCGCGTGCGGGCGTGCCTTCGTACGACGTGCTCATCAACGAAGCCGACGCGGCGCTCTACAGCGCCAAGCGGCAAGGGCGCAATCGGTCGGTTGCCTTCGTCTGACGCCGCACGGCGGCGCTGTTCCGCCTCGCCAGAGGCGCCGCGCGGCCCTAGGGTAGGTCGCCGGGCGCGCCGCCTTGCCGGCTTCAGGCCCGCTTCCGACCCTGTATTCGCTGGCAGCACTGCGGCATCTTACAAAGATTGATATACTTTTCGCCGTTTCCGGCCTCCCAGCCGGGTGTTTCGCGCGTGTCCGCGCGCGCGTGCCGTCTGCCTTGCGGGCCGGCATAAACTTCTTGAACGCCTTTCAGCGGGCGCCTCCAGCGGAGATCGTCTTGGCTGTTTCCAATCTTGTCGTGGACGATACAGAAATCGACGCCGCTGCCGCCACGTCCGGCAGCTCGTTCTACCTCGCCATGCGCATTCTGCCGGCCGCGCAGCGCGACGCGATGTATCAGGTCTACGCTTTCTGCCGCGCTGTCGACGATATCGCCGACAGCGACATGCCGCGCGCCGAGCGCGCCGCCGCGCTCGAGCGCTGGCGTGCCGATATCGACGCGTGCTATGCCGGCGCGCCACGTGCTTCGTTGCGCGCGCTGACGCGGCACATTCATACGTTTCACCTGCAACGCGAAGATTTTCACGCCATGATCGACGGCATGGCGATGGACGCCGCCGCCGACATCTGCGCGCCCGATGAAGCCACGCTCGACCTCTATTGCGACCGCGTCGCGAGTGCGGCGGGCCGTCTATCGGTGAGGATATTCGGGATGGACGAAGAGCCGGGCCGAGTGCTTGCTCACCATCTGGGCCGCGCGCTTCAGCTCACCAACATCCTGCGCGATATCGACGAAGACGCCGGCATCAACCGCTGCTATCTGCCGCACGAATTGCTGGCGCGCGAAGGCATTGCGGTGACAAACCCCACGCAGATCGCCGACGACCCGTCGCTGCCGCGCGTGTGCGCAACGCTCGCCGAGCGGGCCAAGCAACACTTTGCCGCGTCCGACGCGATCATGGACCGCGAGCCGCGCAACCAGGTGCGCGCGCCGCGCATCATGTCGGGCGTGTATCGCGTCCTGCTCGAGCGGACGCTCGAGCGAGGCTTCGACATTCCGCGCACGAAGGTCCGCAAGCCGAAGCTCCGCATGCTGTGGATCGTCGCGCGTTACGCGCTCTTGTGAGCTGATGCAAAAGCTCGTACATGTGGTCGGCGCAGGCCTTGCCGGCCTCGCCGCCGCAGTGCAGCTGCAGCGGCGAGGCGCGCACGTCGTGCTGCATGAAGCGGCTGCCCAGGCGGGCGGCCGTTGCCGGACGTATTACGACTCCAAGCTAGGCGCGACGCTCGACAGCGGCAATCACATGGTCCTGTCGGGCAACGTCGCGACGCTCAACTACACGCGGGCGATCGGCGCCGCCGACGAACTGGCCGGCCCGGCGCAGCCCGAGTTTCCGTTCGTGGATCTGGCCACGCGGGCGCGCTGGACCGTGCGCCTCTCGCCGGGACGCTTGCCGTGGTGGATCTTCGACGCGAACGCGCGCGTGCCGAACACCGGGCCGGGCGACTACCTGGCGCTCGTACCGCTGCTGTTCGCCAAGCCCGGGCGCAGCGTCGCGCAGACCATGCGTTGCAGCGGCCCGTTGTGGGATCGCCTGCTGCGCCCGCTGTTTCACGCCATGCTGAACGTCGAGCCACGCGAAGCGTCGGCGGAACTGACCGGCGCCATGGTGCGGCAGACCGTGATGGCCGGCGGCCTTGCGTGCCGGCCGCTGGTCGCGCGCAACGGTCTTGGCAGCGCGTTCGTGGATCCGGCGTTGCGGCTGCTGCAGCATGGCGGCGCGGCAATCCGGCTGGGCTCGCGTCTGGAAGAAGTGGTTTTCGCCGCCGACAACCGCCGCGTACAAGCGCTGAAATTCGCCGGCGAAAGCATTGCGCTCGAAGCGAAGCACGCGGTGATTCTCGCGGTGCCGCCGGAGACCGCACGCGCGCTCGTACCCGGTTTGCGCGCGCCGACGCGCTTTGCGGCGAGCGTCAACGTGCATTTCGCGATCGATCCGCCGTTTGGTTTGCCGCTGGTCACCGGGCTGCTCAGCGGCACGGCCGAATGGCTGTTCGCTTTCGACGGCCGCCTGTCGGTGACCGTCAACGGCGCCGAGCAGCTGCTCGATACGCCGCATGAAGCACTCGCGGCCACCGTCTGGGCTGAAGTGGCTCAGGCGGCCAATTTGCCTGCCGCACCGATGCCGGCCTGGCAAGTGGTCGTGGAAAAACGCGCGACATTCGCCGCGCTGCCGGATCAGGAAACGCTGCGGCCCGGCACGCGCACTCGCTGGAACAACCTGATGCTCGCGGGCGACTGGACGGCCACCGGCCTGCCCGCGACGATTGAAGGCGCGATCCGCTCCGGCCAGAAGGCCGCGGATACGTTGCTGAATGAACCGATGGAACGCCGATGACCGATTTATCCCAAACCCAGCCGCTGGACGCCGTCCTGTCCGAAGTCGCCGACGCGCCCGCGCCGGCCGTTGCGGGCGAAGCGTCCGCCGCCTCGCTCGACGCCGCCATCTCGCGCGCAACGGACGCGATTCTCGCCGCGCAAAAGCCGGACGGCCACTGGGTCTACGAACTCGAAGCCGACGCGACGATTCCCGCCGAATACGTGCTGTTGGTCCACTATCTCGGCGAAACGCCGAACGTGGAGCTGGAGCAGAAGATCGCACGCTATCTGCGCCGCATCCAGTTGGCCGACGGCGGTTGGCCGCTCTTTACCGACGGCGCGCTCGACATCAGCGCGAGCGTCAAGGCGTACTTCGCACTGAAGATGATCGGCGACCCGGCGGATGCCGAGCACATGGTCCGCGCACGCGAGGCGATTCTCGCCCATGGCGGCGCCGAAGCCGTGAACGTCTTCACGCGGATTCTGCTTGCGCTGTTCGGCGTGGTGTCGTGGCGCGCCGTGCCGATGATGCCCGTGGAGATCATGCTGCTGCCCGTGTGGTTCCCGTTCCATCTGTCGAAGGTGTCGTACTGGGCGCGTACCGTGATCGTGCCGCTGCTCGTGCTCAACGCGAAGCGGCCGGTCGCGCGCAACCCGCGCCGCGTGCGCATCGACGAGCTGTTCCGCGGCGCGCCGGTCAACACCGGCCCGCGCGATCGGGCGCCGCATCAGCATGCCGGCTGGTTCCGGTTCTTCAGCGGCGTGGACGTGCTGCTGCGCGCGGTCGACGGCCTGTTCCCGAAAGCCACGCGCGAGCGCGCGGTGCGCCAGGCGGTGGCCTTCGTCGATGAACGCCTGAACGGCGAAGACGGGCTCGGCGCGATTTTCCCGGCCATGGCGAACTCGGTGATGATGTACGACGTGCTCGGTTATCCGGCCGATCACCCGAATCGCGCGATCGCTCGCCAATCGATCGACAAGCTGCTCGTCATCAAGGATGACGAAGCATATTGTCAGCCGTGTCTGTCGCCGGTATGGGACACCTCGCTCGCGGCGCACGCGCTGCTCGAAACCGGCGAGGCGCATGCCGAGCAGGCCGCCGAGCGCGGGCTCGCGTGGCTGCGTCCGCTGCAGATTCTCGACGTGCGCGGCGACTGGATTTCGCGTCGCCCGAATGTGCGGCCGGGCGGTTGGGCATTCCAGTACAACAACGACTACTACCCGGACGTCGACGACACGGCGGTGGTCGTCATGGCGATGCATCGCTCGGCGGGGATCACGCAATCCGGCGTCGATCGCGAAGCCATCGCGCGGGCGCGCGAATGGGTGGTCGGCATGCAGAGCAGCGACGGCGGCTGGGGTGCGTTCGAGCCGGAAAACACGCAGTACTACCTGAACAACATTCCGTTCTCCGATCACGGCGCCTTGCTCGATCCGCCCACCGCGGACGTCTCCGGCCGCTGTCTGTCGATGCTCGCTCAACTCGGCGAATTGCCGCAAAGCAGCGAGCCGGCGCAGCGCGCGTTCGCCTACATGTTGAAGGAGCAGGAATCGGATGGCAGCTGGTATGGCCGCTGGGGCTTGAACTACATCTACGGCACGTGGACCGCGCTGTGCTCGCTGAACGCAGCCGGCATGCCGCACGACGACCCGCGAATGAAGCGCGCCGCGCAATGGCTCCTGTCGATCCAGAACGAAGACGGCGGCTGGGGCGAGGGCGGTGAGAGCTACAAGCTCGACTACCACGGCTACGAGCGCGCGCCGAGCACGGCTTCGCAAACCGCGTGGGCTCTCATGGGCTTGATGGCGGCAGGCGAGGTCAATCACGAAGCGGTGGCGCGCGGCGTCGCGTATTTGCAGCGAGAACAGCGCGAGCATGGCTTGTGGGACGAAACGCGTTTCACCGCGACCGGTTTTCCGCGCGTCTTTTATCTGCGTTACCACGGCTACCGTAAGTTCTTCCCGTTGTGGGCGCTGGCGCGCTTCCGTCATCTGAAGCGCAACGGTCTCACGCGCGTCGCGGTCGGGATGTAACGGATGCCACTTTCGACCACTCCGTCAGCGGATGGCCGCCGCAGTCCTTTGCCGGTGATCGTGGTGACGGGCATGGCCTTCGAGGCGCGAATCGCTCGCGGCGAAGGCGTGGAAGTCGTCTATGCGGCGCGCGCCGATCTGCTGGAGCGTGCGTTGAGTGCGGCGGTCGCGCGCGGCTGTTCGGGCATTGTGAGTTTCGGTACGGCGGGCGGTTTGGCGCCGGATCTGGAGCCGGGCGCACTGATCGTCGCGGATGCTGTCGAGGGGCCGTTTGGGCGGCTCCAGACCGATCGTCCATGGGCGGACAGGCTCGCGGCCGCGCTGGCGGCCGGTCCGCGCGCGGCGCGTGTGCGCCGCGGCCTCATGGCGGCCGTCACCGCGCCTTTGGTGAGCGCGGGCGACAAGGACGTGCTGCATCGCACGAACGGCGCGCTGGCGGTGGATATGGAGTCGCATATTGCCGGCGCGAAAGCTGCCGCGCATGGTGTGCCGTTCGCCGTTTGCCGGGCGGTTGTCGATCCGGCGTGGCGCACGCTGCCATCCGCGGCCACTGCTGGCCTGCGCGATGACGGCAGCACCGCGCTCGCGCCGATTCTGCGGGAGTTGCTGCGACAGCCGTCGCAGCTCGGCGCACTGATCCAGGTTGCCATCGACGCGCGGGCGGCGCGCATTTCCCTGGTCGAGGCACGGCGCGCGATGAGCGAGGCCGGGGCGCTGCGGATGGCGATCGCCTGAAAGAGCCCCGTCAATTGGGTGCCGCGCGAGTGTCAGTCTAAATCGCGGCACCGTTCCGAACTTCCAGTCTCTATTGCGTCACCGGTGCCGACGCCGGCTGCGTGCTGCCGGCCGGCGGCGCGGCGGGCAGCGTCGGCGCGGCCGGGTCTGAAGCGCCGGTGGGTGCGGCGGAAGGTGCGCTCGGCGTGGAGCCTGCTGCGCCGCTCGCAGGCGTGTCGCCCGGATCGGAGTAGTTGGGCACGCCCGCCGGGGCGCCGGTAGCGGCGCCTGAGGCTGCGTTCGGCGCTTCCGCCGCGTCGCCCGGATCGGCGTAATTCGGCAGGGCACCTGCCGCCGGCGCGCCGGCTGCGGGCACCGACGAAGCGCCGGAATCCCCCTGATCGTCATAGTTCGGCAGCGGCGCGCCGTTGTCGCTCGTGCCACGCAGACGCGAACGGCGTTGCTGCGTATAGGCGTCGCGCACGAACGAGTACTTGTCCAGCGCGGCCTGTTGCAGCAGGTCCGACGCGCCCAGCAGGTCGGAACGCACGCTCACGAACTGCAGCAAGTACAGCGGATTGCGCACCGCCGGCTCCATGTAGTTCAGCGGGTTGAACTTCACGTCGACGATCAGCCCCATGCTGTCACGCACCGAGCTCGGGCCGAACAGCGGCAGGACCAGATACGGGCCCGACGGAATACCCCAGTGACCGAGCGTCAGCCCGAAATCCTGATGGTGCTTGGGCAGGCCGGCAGGCGTCGCCCAATCGAGCAGGCCACCCAGACCGAAGGTCGAGTTGAACGCGAAACGGACGATGTCCTCGGTCGCGTCGGTGATCTTCAACTGCAACAGCGCGTTCGCCGCGTTGGTCAGATCGCCCAGATTCGAGAAGAAGTTGCTCACCGCCGTGCGCAACGGCTGCGGCGTCACCTTCTGATACCCCTTCGCCACCGGAACGGCGACGTAGCGGTCCAAGCCATCGTTGAAACTGAATACCGCGCGGTTCACCGGTTCGAACGGGTCGCCGGGTTTGCGGTCGGGGCCGGTGGCGCAGCCTGAAATCAAACCGGTGGCGACGAGTGCCAGCGCGGCGTTACGCAGCTTCATGCTTATATTCCTTTTTGCTTCGCGCGACGTGCGCGCGGCTTACCCATCAGCACGGGTTGAAAAACCACTGCGCCGATTAACGTGCAGAACAACGAGAGCGCCAACAGGCGCCCCATGCTCGATGTACCCGGATGGTGCGACAGCCACAGGCTGCCGAATGCCGTTGCCGTGGTCGCCGCGCTGAATAGCACGGCGTGCGTCAGGCTCGACTGCAGGAGACTGGTTTGACCATGGCGCCACGCCATCACGAAGTAAATCTTGAATGCCACGCCGACCCCGAGCATCAGCGGCAGCGCGATGATATTCGCGAAGTTCAGCGGCATGCCGAATACCACGCACAGTTCGAGCGTCACGAGCGCAGAGACCAGCAGCGGCACCAGCGTGCGCAACATGTCGCTGACGCGCCGCAGTGCGATCCACAGCAGGATCGCAATCGACACGAGCGCGTACGCGGCGGCCTGCAGGAACGCCTTGATGATGGTGTCGGCCGAATGGAGGATCGAAATCGGCCCGCCGATCGCGCCTGGCTCCGCCTTCTTCACCGCATGGGCGAAGCGGGCGAGCATGGCGTCGTCGTTCGGATCGGTGCCGGGCTTCACCTTCGGTGAGATGTCGACGAGCGCGCGGCCGTCCTTGGATACCCAGCCTGCGGAGATTTCCTTGGGCAGGTTCTCGCGCGTGATTTCAGTTGGCTGCAGCAAGTTGGCCAATTGGCTCAGCGCGATGCGCAGCGTACCGGACATCGCGGTTTCGGCGCGGTCGCGCGTGGCGGCATCGGCGGCGGCCAGCTTCTGTAGTGTGGCCGATAGATGCTTGGCTTCGGCGGCGCCTGGGCCTGGGTGATCGTCGGCGGCGAGCGAGAGCTGGTTCGACGCGCGCTTGAGCGCGGCGACGCGCACCGCGTCCGTTGCCTGCTGCGCGGGCTGCTGCTGCAGCGCGGGCAACAGTTGCTGCGCGGCGCTCGCAATCAGCATCAGCTTCTGCTGCTGGTCGGCGGGAACGAAGGTGTCGAGCGTGTTGACGCGACCCACTTCCGGCAACGCGCGCAGACGCGTGGCCATGCGGTCGGCGTCGGCGAGCGAGGGCGCCAGCACATGCACGTTGTTGACCGCGGCTTCAGGAGAATCCTTCAGCGACAACAGCGTCGCCATCGACTCCGTGTGCGGATCCTTCAGATGAAGCGGATTGAAGTCGAAGCGCAAATGCGTGAGCAACGGTGTGGCGCCGATCACGACGATCAGCGTGCCGATCAGCACAGGCTTGCGATGGCGATCGAGGAAATCGTCGACGGGCGCGAGCTGCTTGAAGCCCGGCGAAGCGGCTTCACCCGGCGGATTGAAGAGCTTCAGCAGGGCCGGCAGCAGCGTCATGTTGGTGAAGTACGCGACGAACATGCCGACGCCCGCGATTTCGCCCAACTCGGACACGCCGCGGTAAGCCGTCGGCAGGAACGAGAAGAAGCTCAGCGCAACGGCCACCGCCGCGAGCGTGAGCGGCACGCCAATGCTGTGGGACGTATGCATGAGGGCGGCGGACAGGCGGTCGTCGCGATTGCGCTCCTCGCGATACTTGACGCCGAACTGCACACCGAAATCGACGCCGAGCCCGACGAACAGCACCATGAAGGCGACCGAAATCATATTGAGCGCGCCGACCATCAGCAGGCCGAGCGCCGCGGTAATGGCGAGCCCGACGAACAGCGTGATGAACACGGCAATGATCATGCGGCCCGAGCGCAGCGCCAGCCACAAAATGATCAGCACGACGATAAAGGTGCCGATGCCGTTGAGCACCGCGCCGTCCTGGACCGAAGCGAATTCTTCGTCAGCGAGCGGCTGTTCGCCGGTCAGACGAACCGTAGCGCCGTAGCGCGCGTCGAGGTGCAGCGCGGCGGCGGTGTCGCGGATCGACTTCGACGCCGTTGCGCCCGGCTCCAGCGCGTCGTAGTTCACGACCGGTTGCACCACCACGAAGGCGCGCGCCGGATCGGTGGCCGCGCTCTTGTCGACCAGCGCGCGCCACGAGAAGGCGGCCGGCTGGCCGGCCAGCACACGGTCGAGCGTGGTCGCGCTTTGCGTCAGCAGATGGCTCATGTCGCCGAGCTTTACCTGACCGATCTGAAGCGGCAGCAACAGGCTCGTGGTGAGCGTGCCGGCGAGGCCGGTCAGGCTCGGATCGTGCGCGAGGGCGTTGACCAGCGGGCGCGACTGGACGAGTTGCGAGGTGGTCGACATCACCTCGTCGGTTGACGGAAACAGCAGGCCGTTATGTTCGAAGAAAGCGCCGCCGGCCGGCTGCGAAACCGCCACGAACTCCTTGGAATCGGCCTTGAGCGCGGCGGTCAGAGCCTGCGCGGCGGCGTCGGCGAATTCCGGCGCGCGCGCTTCCACGACCACCAGCACGGTTTCGCCGCGATCGGGAAAGGCCTTGTCCATGGCGTGGTCGAGCGCCGACCATTCCTTGTCGGTCTCGATGAGACGGCTGATGTCCGTGTTGATCTTGAAGTTATGAGCAACGTAGAAGCCGCTCAAAACGGCGAGCACGAACGACACCGCGACGATCCGCAGTGGATGACGCACTGAATAGGCGACGAGACGGACAATAGATGACTTCAGCATGTAGGCGAACTTGGCCTTATCACGGGTGTTGTTTTTGACGAAAGTGCACAAGTATACAGAGCCGGAGCGATCAGGCTCGTGTTCGCTAGCAAGTACGGCTCCCGGCGGGTGCTTTGGGGCGGGAACGCAATGTCGGTATACTGGTCTATCCTGCTTACGCCGCGTGCTCGCGAGCCCGGCGGCGCTTTCTTCTTTCAGGTTCTGTCGAGCGTATGAAACGTTATCTGTCTGCTTTTCTGGCCGCGGCCGTTGTCTCCACCGCGGCCTATGCGCAAAGCGCACCCGATGCGGTAGTAAAAAGTGCCGTCGAGGGCACGGTGGCCGCAATGAAGGCTGACCCGCAAGCGCGCGGCGGCGACATGGGGAAGATCACCCAGCTCGTTCAGTCGCGCTTCCTGCCGGCCACCGACTTTCAACGCACCACGCGCATCGCGGTGGGCAAGGCGTGGAGCACCGCAACGCCCGAACAGCAAAAGCAACTCTACGAGCAGTTTACGCTGCTGCTCACGCGCACTTATGCTGCGTCGCTCTCGCAACTGCGTGATCAGGACGTGAAGTTCAATTTCTTGCCGATCACCGTGCCGGCGGGAGCCAAAGACGTCGTTGTGCAATCGCACGTGCTCAGCAATGGCGGCGACGACGCGATCGACTATCGCATGACCAAAGATCCCGCTGGCTGGAAGGTCTACGACATCAACATGATGGGCGCCTGGCTGATCCAGGTGTATCAGACGCAATTCGCCGATCAGATTGCCAAAGGCGGCATAGACGGGCTGATCAAGTTTCTGACCGCGCACAACGCGCGCAGCGCGGGGTAACGATTGACTGCCTCGTGAGGCATGACGCACGAGGTAAGAGGCACAAGGCAAGTGGTACGGGCGTAAAAAAAGCGCGGTGGCTATCAAACCACCGCGCTTTTTTTTGAATTCGCGATCACAGGTGGCGCGAAACTGCCGCCACCGGCCGCTTAGTGTGCTGCTGTAGCCGTCTGCACTTTCTTGCCCTTGCCGGACACCTTGATCTCTTCCAGCTTGATCTCGACATGGCGGGAGAAGACATACTCGGCCGGACGTTGCTTATCCAGAGGAATGTCCTTCGTGAAAGCGCCCGACGTCTTCGGTCCGCGCAGGCTGACCTTCAGCGCCTTCAGCGGATGCGCCACCGTATCCATCACGGCGGTCGCTTCGAAACCGCAGTGAACCATGCAGTCAGCGCACTTCTCGTAGTTGCCCGTGCCGTACTTTTCCCACTGCGTGGTTTCCATCAGTTCCTTGAAGGTCTTTACGTAACCTTCGCCGACCAGATAGCACGGCTTTTGCCAGCCGAACACGGTACGTGCCGGGTTGCCCCACGGCGTGCACTCGTACGTCTGATTGCCGGCCAGGAAGTCGAGGAACATGCCCGACTGGCTGAACGACCAGTTCTTGCCATTGTTGCCGCGCTTGAAAATCTCGCGGAACAGTTGCTTGGTCTTGTCGCGGTTCAGGAAGTGCTGCTGATCCGGCGCGCGCTCATACGCGTAACCCGGCGAGACGGTGATACCGTCCACGCCCATCGGGCCCAGCGTGTCGAAGAATGCGGCAACCCGTTCCGGCACGGCGTCGTTGAACAACGTGCAGTTGATGTTCACGCGGAAACCGCGGCGCTTTGCTTCCTTGATGGCGGCGACAGCCTTGTCGTACACGCCTTCCTGCGACACCGAGTGATCGTGCGCCTGCTGATCGCCGTCGAGGTGAACCGACCACACGAAGTACGGATTCGGCTCGTAGTCGTCCATCTTCTTTTCCATCAGCAGCGCGTTCGTGCACAGGTACACGAACTTCTTGCGCGCGATGATGCCCTTCACGATCTGCGGCATTTCCTTGTGCAACAGCGGTTCGCCGCCTGCGATCGACACCACCGGTGCGCCGCACTCGTCGACGGCGCCGAGGCATTCTTCCAGCGACAGACGCTGATTCAGGATGGGATCCGGATAGTCGATCTTGCCGCAGCCATTGCAGGCGAGGTTGCAGCGGAACAGGGGCTCCAGCATCAGGGCGAGCGGATAGCGTTTATTGCCGGAGAGATGCTGACGCATGATGTATGCGCCGACCCGGACTTTCTGTAGCAGCGGAATAGACAAAAGGTCCTCCTTAAACTTCGCGTGCGGCGAGTGGTTGCATCAGTTTCGATGGCAACTTGAATTCGACTTTCTCTTCACGGCCCGCCATCGTCGTGACATCGACAGGCCCCAATGCGCTCAGCGCATCGATTACGTTCTTCACCATCTCTTCCGGCGCCGAAGCACCGGCCGTGATGCCGACGGTCTGCACGTTCGCAAACCATTCCGGCTTCACTTCCGAACCGTCGGCGACGAGATAACTCGCCACGCCGCTTTCGCTGCCGATCTCGCGCAGCCGGTTCGAGTTCGAACTATTGGTTGCGCCCACCACCAGCAGCACCTCCACCTCTTTGCTCAACTCGCGCACCGCCGCCTGGCGGTTTTGGGTGGCATAGCAGATGTCGCGCGTATCGGGACCGACGATGTCGGAGAAACGGTTCATCAAGGCGTCGATGATGCCACGCGTATCGTCCACCGACAGCGTGGTTTGCGTGACATACGCGAGCGGCGTATCGAGCGGCAGGTCCAGCGTTTCGACCTCGGCCTCACTCTGCACCAGCAGCACTTTGCCCGGAATCTGGCCGATCGTGCCTTCCACTTCCGGATGACCGGCGTGGCCGATCAGAATCAGCGTGCGGCCGGCGCCGACATATTGGCGACCCTGCACATGCACTTTGGTGACCAGCGGGCAGGTTGCGTCGAGCACGTCGAGACCGCGCGCTTCGGCGTCACGCTCGACGGTTTGGGCAACGCCGTGGGCGCTGAAAATCGCCACGGCGCCTTGCGGCACTTCGTCGAGCTCTTCGACGAAGCGCGCGCCTTTCTGGCGAAGATTGTCGACCACGTGACGATTGTGAACGATCTCGTGGCGGACATACACGGGTGCGCCGTGTTGTTGTAACGCGCGATCGACGATCTCGATTGCACGTACAACGCCCGCACAAAAGCCGCGGGGTTGAGCAAGGATGACTCGCATAAGTTGGCGAACTCCGACTGACGCGGGTTCGAAGAAGTCGGTAAATCTGACTTTATCGCCGCGATCATCTAATTTAGTTGACGTCTTGAGCCCGGCGCTTGCCGGTACAGCAAAACCAAACGCGCATTCTAACGCTATCAGGCCGGCTTTGCTTTGGCGGCGCCCGGCCGGTGTTGGGCGGCCGCCGCAGCGGCGGACCCACGGTTGAAGCCGCAAGCCGGCACGTGCCAGTGCGAATGCGGCAATCATTACACGCTGCAGCGGTTTAACGGAACCCTTAAACTACGTAGTCCTGCGGCGCCCCGGCGCCCACATTACAAAAGGGTTTCGAGGCTCGCTGGATGGACGTCGATCAATACGAAGATATTCCGGTCGCGAGCGTGTTGCTGCCAAAAGCGCTGCGCACGCCTATCGGAATCATCTATCAGGTGGTCCGCACGGCGGGCGACATTGCCGACGAAGGCGACTGGAGCGCGGCCGAACGGCACGCCCGTCTCGCCGACTTCCGCGCCGGTCTCGACGCGGTCGCACAGCGGCGCGCGGCGCCGGTTCATCCACTGCTGTTCGGCAAGCTGGCCGGTGTTGTGGCGCAGTATAAACTACCGCTCGCGCCGTTCTACGATCTGCTCCACGCGTGCGCTCAGGACATCGACACCAACCGGTACGCCGACCGGGCCGCGCTGCTGGATTATTGCCGCCACTCGGCGAACCCGCTCGGGCATCTGATGTTGCATCTGATCGGCGCGGCCACGCCGGAAAATCTCGCCGACGCCGACGCGATCTGCACGGCGTCGCAATTGATCAGTTTCTGGCTCGACGTCTCCGCCGACTGGAAAAAGGACCGCGTGTATCTGCCGCTGGCGGACCTGCGGCGCTTCAACGTGAGCGAGGCGCACATCGCCAACGGGGTTGCCGATCAGGACTGGCGGGCGCTCATGGCACACGAAGTGTGTTTCGTCCGGGACATGCTGGTGCGCGGCGCGCCGCTCGCGTTGCGCATTCCCGGGCGTCTGGGAATCGAGTTATGCGGGGCCGTTCATGGCGGGCTGCGCTTTCTCGACAAAATCGAGACGGCGGGCTACGACGTGTTTCGCGAGCCGCCGGTGCTCAATACATTTGACTGGTGCGTTGTCGCGGCCCGCACTGTCGTGATGTGGCTGTCGCGGCGTGTCGGTGTGGCAGCGCGTTCAATCGAGGGTAATGTTTAATGGCGGTGGTTCTGTTTCTTCTTTCGTGTCTTTCCCTGCTGATCTGGTGTGTGTTGCTGTTCGCGCGCGGCGGTTTCTGGCGCGCGCGTCCCGCCGCGCCGCTCACCATCGCGCCGCGCGCTTCGTGGCCGGCGGTCGCCGCCGTGGTGCCGGCCCGCAATGAAGTCGACGTGATCGCCGAAGCGGTCACCACCCTGCTTCAGCAGGACTATCCGGGCGAATTCCACGTGATCGTCGTGGACGACCACAGCACCGACGGCACCGCCGACGCCGCTCGCGCGGCCGCGTTGCAGTTGCAGTGCCCGGATCGCCTGACCGTGCTGAGCGCGAAGCCGCTACCGTCGGGCTGGTCCGGCAAGGTGTGGGCGCAGTCGCAAGGCATCGAGGCGGTGCGCACGCTCGGCTTGCCCGCGGACTTTCTTTTGCTTACCGACGCCGATATCGGCCATCCCGCCGACGCGGTCGCGCAACTCGTCGCGCGTGCTGACGCGGAACAGCGCGACCTCGTCTCGCTGATGGTGCGCCTGCGCTGCGATTCGTTCTGGGAAAAGGCGCTGATTCCCGCTTTCGTCTTCTTCTTTGCTAAGCTGTACCCGTTCTCGTGGGTCAACAACCCGCGCAATCGTACGGCTGCGGCCGCGGGCGGCTGCATGCTGGTGCGCCGGAGCGCGTTGGAAGAAGCGGGCGGCATCGAGTCGATCCGCGCCGAGCTGATCGACGACTGCAGCCTCGCGGCGCGCATCAAGCATCGCGGCACGGGGCGTCATCCGATCCGGCTGGACGTGGCGGCGCGCAGCGTGTCGCTGCGTCCGTACGACAACTGGCGTGAGATCTGGAACATGATCGCGCGCACGGCCTTCACTCAACTGCATTACTCGCCGTTGCTGCTGGCAGGCACGCTGGTCGGCATGACGATCATTTACCTGGTGCCGCCGGTAGCCGCACTGGTCCTCGGCCCGACGGGCTGGCCCGCGTGGCTCGCATGGGCGGCCATGTGCTGCGCTTATGCGCCGATGCTCAGCTACTATCGCCGCTCGCCGCTGTGGGCGCCGTTTTTGCCGCTGGTCGCGTTGTTCTATGTCGGCGCGACGTTCGCGTCGGCGATGCGCTACTGGCGTGGCAAGGGTGGGCAGTGGAAGGCGCGTGTTCAGGCGCCGGTGCAGGAGCGCTGAAACAGCGGTCAGACACAGGTGGAATGCAAAAGCGGCGCTCTCGGGCGCCGCTTTTTTTGCATCAGCCTTTGGTGAGCATCATGTAGAGCTGGATCACCATGTCCGGCGAAAACGTGAACGGAACCCAGCCGTGCCCGGTATGGCGCATGACCAGCAGACGGTCGCCGTTCGACTGCTTCTGCACTGCCATGACCGGATTCTTCGTGGACACGAAGCGCCAGCCTGGCGGAATACCCGGCGGCGGTTCAGGCGTCATTGAAGCACGCGCGTTCGACAACTCCTCGATCAGTTGGCCGATCTGCTCCGCGCGCAGCGCGACCGTCTGGCCGCCGATCGTCATGGTGATCTCGTTCTGCGCGGGGCGATTGATTTCGAGCGTGGGCTGAACCTGCGGGGCCGGCGCCTTGTCTTCGACTACGGCCGCCTCAGTGTCGGCCGCAACCGCTTCAGCCCTGGATTCGGACGCGACCTGCTCCACCGGCGCCTGCGGCGCAGTGGTGTCTGCGGGTGTCTCGGGGATGTTTTCGGCCTGCGGGGCCACGACAGCCTGAATGAGCTGATCGACGCCCACTTCCAGCGCGCCGAGCTGTTCGTGAAGATTCATGCGAGGTTTCTCTGGTAAGACCCACGATTTTACCTGCTGCGCGTAGGCTTTTACCTTTCGCTAACACAGTGACGTTGTAACAAAATGCTTGCGGCCGCGCCGGATCCTCCGGTGCGGGCCGCGTGTTCGGGCAGTCTCAGGCCTTCAGATAGCCGGCTTGCCGGAACCAGTCGAGGGCATCGCTCAGACCCTCGCGATAGGGCCGGGCATGGTAGCCGAGTTCGCGCTCCGCTTTCGCCGATGTGAAATACATCTTGTTCTTCGACATTTTCAAGCCGTCGACGGTCACGAACGGTTCGCGTTTCGTGATCTTGGCGACTGCCTCAGCGCCCATGGCCAGCGGATAAAGCGGCCAGCGCGGCAGGCTGAGCGTCGGTGCTTTGCGGCCGGTCAGCGCCGCGATATCCGCGAGCATCTGTTGAAGGGGCAGATTTTCGCCGCCGAGAATATAGCGCTCGCCGATCTTGCCGCGTTCAAGCGCAAGGAAATGGCCGGCCGCGACATCGTCCACGTGGACGAGGTTAAGTCCTGTGTCGACGAACGCGGGAATCTTGCCGAGCGCCGCTTCCACGATGATGCGTCCGGTCGGCGTCGGTTTGACGTCGCGCGGACCGATCGGCGTGGACGGATTGACGATCACCGCGGGCAAACCGTCTTCGGCGATCATTCGTTCCACCGCGCGTTCGGCGAGCACCTTGCTGCGCTTGTAGACGCCGATAGCCTGGTCGGCTTTGAGCGGCGAGGTTTCATCGGCGGACTGGCCGGAACTGGTCACTTTCAGCGTCGCCACACTGCTCGTGTAGACAATCCGCTCGACGCCTTCCTTCAGCGCCGCGCGCATGGTCGCCTCGGTGCCTTCCAGGTTCGAGCGCTCGATCTCGCTCGGGTCCGGCGCCCATAGGCGATAGTCGGCGGCCACATGCAGCAGATAGCGCACGCCGCGCAGTGCGTTGCGCATCGACGCTTCGTCGCGCATGTCGCCCACCACGATTTCCGCGTCCAGCGACTCGACGTTCTGACGCGGACTGGTCGCGCGCACCAGCACGCGCACCTTGAAACCTTTCTGTTGCGCGATGCGCGCCACCGACGAGCCAACGAAGCCGGAGGCGCCGGTCACGAGCACGAGATCGCGATTCTGTTCGGTCATTCTGTTTCCATTTCCTGCGTGACAGTCGACGGATTGTACGTGGCGCGCGTGTTGCATGTCGCGCGAACGGCCTCAAACGGGTCGGCGGGACGCGCGCATTGCCGAGCAAGCTCGCCGCGACGCGACTAGAATGCCGGCTTGAAAGAACGTGTGCATCGGATCGGAGTCAGTGCTTTGCATGGCAGCTGAAGCGCTCACTCCGGTTGACAGAGGAGAAGACGGCATGGCCCCGGATCTGGATCAGCGGATCGAAACTTACTATGTACGCGTACGCGGCACCGTGCAGGGCGTCGGCTTTCGCCACGCGACCGTGCGGCAGGCCCACGCGCTTGGAATCAAAGGATGGGTGGCGAATCTCGACGACGGTTCCGTCGAAGCCATGTTGCAGGGCTCGGCCAACCAGGTCGACCGCATGTTGTCGTGGCTGCGTCACGGGCCGCCGGCGGCGCGCGTGACCGAAGTGAGCGGCGAAGAACGCTCCACCGAAAAGCGCTACGAGCGTTTCGAACAGCACTGAGCGGCGTTCCACGCAAAGCAAAAGGCGTCGCGCCATCATGCCGATGGCGCGACGCCTTGCCGTTTTTGCGCGGCTACTCAAGCCGCTCCGAGTCATTCGGCGGCGCCGCCACGGTCACCGCACGTTCGAGGCACGCTCACCCCACGTTCAACGCGCCACGAGCAGGCTCTCCGCAAAGCCCCATTCTTCTTCGACCCATTGATGGCTGCAGACGAAGCCGGCGTCGTCTGCAATCGCGGGCATTTCTCCCGCGCGATATTTGTGGCTGCTCTCGGTCCAGATCGTTTCGCCCGCTTTGAGCGATACCGTCAATTGCGCCGCGCCCACGTGCGCGGTGATATCGCGCTTCGCGCGCAGGTGCATTTCGATGCTGCGCGCGTCCGGGTTGAAGCGCGCGACGTGCTCGAATGCGTCGAGCGGAAAGTCACCGTCGAGTTCGCGATTGATCCGCGCCAGCAGGTTCAGATTGAACGATGCGGTCACACCGATCGAGTCGTCGTAGGCGGCGATCAATACGGGCGTCGGCTTGATCAGATCTGTACCGAGCAGCAACGCATCGCCGGGCGCGAGCATGTTGCGGATGTCGCGCAGGAAACGCGTCGCCGCGAGTCTGCCGAAATTACCGATCGTACTGCCAAGAAACAGTACGAGTAACCGTTCGTCCGCCGCGCGTTGCTTGCTCACTTCGGCGAGACCTGCCAGATAGTCCCGTTCATAGCCGACGATCGAAATACGCTCAATGTCGCCGAGTTCGCGCCTGCACAACTGCAATGCACTGCGCGAAATTTCAATCGGGCAGTAAGAAGTGGGGCGCTTTTTACACAGCGCTTCCAGAATGCGCCGTGTTTTACGGCCGCTTCCGCTGCCGAGTTCGGCGACGGTCACGTCGTGCGGCAAATGCGCAACGATGTCGGCCGCGTGCTTCGCGAGCAGACGTTCTTCGGCGCGGGTTACGCCGTATTCCGGCAACACGGTAATCACTTCGAACAGTGCGGAGCCCACTTCGTCGTACAGATATTTCGACGGCAACTCTTTCTGAGGCGTATGGGTGAGGCCTGCGCGAACGTCGGCGGCGAAGGCGGAGCGTAGGTCGGGTGATGCGTCGTGCGATAGGGCTGGCTGCGTCATGCTGTCTCCAGTAGTCACATTCGATGAATCACATGCGATGAGGGATGCTGTTGCCGGGGGCGGCGGCACGCGTGGTGAGACGCGAGTTCAGGCGTGCCGTGGAGGGGAAGGGCGGGCATGGTCCGTGAGACTGCCACTGCCGGCCCGGCTCATGGCTGCTGCGTATGCTGTCCCCGAAAGGACCTTCTGCGAGGCATTGCCAACGACGCTGCAACAACGTCGCAAGACTTCGTAGCAAGTTTCGCGCTTGAGCCGCTTTGCGCGGGATCGCGAGCGATGTTGCCGGTGAAAAAGCCCGGCTGTTCCAGCCGCGCGTGAAGTTATGTTCTAGTGCACCGACGCGCAATGCGCACGGAATAATTGCAGCCTGCCGACAGAAGCTGGCGGACCCGTGTACGGATACCCGTCTAGAATGCCGGCTTGCGTCGTATTAAAAGATAAAAAACGCAGTGCCTGTTTCGCGCTGCCCGCTTGTGAGACTTCAGTTCCAATGACAACGATAAACGCCGCGCGGCCGCATGCTGCGCTGCAATCCCAGCTATTCGCGCACACACGTTTATCTGCGGCGAGCGCCGAAGCGCCCACACGATGGAGCGCACGATGAACCAGTATGACCCAAAGCGCGGTATCGCGTTGTCGGTCTGCGCGTCAACCATGTTCGCATTACTCTCCGCTTACGCAACACTGCTCGCGCCGCTGAGCGGCCTCGATATTTTTGCGTGGCGTATTGTATGGACCGTGCCCGGCGCGCTATTGCTGGTCGCTTTGCGCAAGCGCCTACCGATTCTGCGGCAGCTTCTTTACCGCATGGTGACGGAGCCGGCACTCGGCGTGGCGATGATCGTGAGCGCGGCGTTGCTCGGCGCGCAATTGTGGGTGTTTCTATGGGCGCCGCTGCATGGCCGGATGCTCGAAGTGTCGCTCGGCTATTTCCTGTTGCCGCTGGTGATGGTGCTTGTTGGGCGCTTTCATTATCACGAGCGGCTGGACGGCTTGCAGTGGCTGGCGGTGGTGTGTGCAGCGGTTGGCGTCGGCCATGAACTGTGGGTGACGGGCGCCTTCTCGTGGCCGACCTTGCTGGTCGCGATAGGCTATCCGCCGTATTTCGTGTTGCGCCGCAAAATCAATCAGGACTCGCTTGCCATGTTCACCGTGGAGATGGCGCTGCTGTTGCCCGTGGCGGTCGTTCAGGTGTTGAGCAGCGCTTCGCTGACGTTGATCTCCGGAAGTCTCGCGATGTGGTCTCTCTTGTTGCCCGGTCTCGGCGCGCTGAGCACCATTGCGCTGGCTTCGTATCTGAAGGCGAGCCGCCTGTTGCCGGTCGCGTTGTTCGGCATTCTCGGCTATGTCGAACCGGTGCTGCTCGTGCTGGTCTCGATCACGTTGCTTGGCGAAACGCTCAGCGCCGCACAGTTGGCCACCTACGTTCCTATCTGGGTCGCGGTTGCGTTGACGGCATTGCATAGCGTGCGCCTCGTTCGCTTCGCGCCTGGCTGAGCCGGACGATCCGCATTGAACATGGGGTCGACGAACGAGGAGGCGCGCGCTAATGATGTGCCGCCGTACGGTCCGCATTGATGCGCGTCGGGCCGACTTGCGCCTCGATCGCTTCGCGTAGCGCGGGCCGCCAGCCGAAGCCGAACAACGCTTCCGCGAGAACGAACAGCGGTCCGATCAGCAGCCCGATCACATCGTCGACAAAGGCCGGCTTGCGATGCTCGTACGCGACATGGCCGATGAACTGAAACACCCAACCGACCAGAAAAAGCCCGACGCCGATCACGAGCCACGTCAGCGTGGATTGCGCCGCGCTCCACCGACCAAACGCGACGCACAGTGCGGACACGAGCGCCATCAGCAGGCCGAGCGGCACGTCGAGCACGAGGTAGTAGAGCGTTGCCGCGATGAACAATACCCATGCCGGCGATAACGTCAGCGGCAGCGCGCCGATCGCAAAAGCGGGCCGGCTCAACAACACTGCCAACGCAAGCACGATCATCGGAATGCCGATGAAATGCGTGGCGATGTTGCGCCGGTCACGATGGTAGGCCGCGTACTGCGTCAGCTGTTGTGTCAGCGTTCTCATGGATCCCGCTCCGTGGTTAAAGTCAGCATAATCGCGGGCAGCGGAATTTGAAACCATCGGGTAGCCGACAATCGGGCACGGAAGCCGTTCTATGACTGCGATTTTTCCATCGAATGAGCTGGTCGCGCTGCTCGAGCGCAGCGCGTGGTTTCGCTCGGCGCCGGCTCCCATGCGTGCGCAGTTGGTCGACGTAGGGCGTGTCGAGCACCTCGCCGGCGGTCAGCGGCTCTTTACTCGCGGCGATTCCGACGACGGCCTCTATTGCGTGCTCGATGGCCTCGTGAGAATTGGTGCGGCGAGTTCGGCGGGCAAGGAGGCCTTGCTTGCCGTTATCGAACCGGTGAACTGGTTTGGCGAGATCGCGTTGTTCGACAATCGGCCGCGAACCCACGATGCGTATGCCGAGCGCGATTCCGCGCTGTTTCATGTGCCACGCGCCGCGCTCGCCGCGCTGCTCGAACGCTCGCCCGCTTATTGGCATGTGTTCGGCTTGCTGTTGACACAAAAGCTGCGGCTTGCCTTCGACGCGATAGAAGAGGCCGCGTTGCTGCCCGCGGCGCAGCGCGTGGCGCGCCGTTTGTTATTGATGGCTGGCGGCTTCGGCGAACCCGGCGCATTGCGGCGCGTGCTCAAAGTCCCGCAAGAAGATCTCGCGATGATGCTGGCGCTGTCCCGGCAAACCATCAACCAGGTATTGAAGCAATTCGAAATGCAAGGCGCGCTGAAGCTCGGTTATGCGGAAATCGAAATTACCGACGTGCAGAAGCTGGGTGTTCTGGCGGAGCTGAATTTGCCTGCGGATTGACGGCTGAGCGTTTGTTCTCGCCTGCTCGCGCCCTGCGCGATAGACGACACGCCGACCAAGCGCCGACCAAGCGCCGACGCATTTTTATAAGCATTTTACGGCGCGCGCCTATTTCTATTGCGATTCGCTATATCCAGCCCGGTAAGGTCGAGGCATCCGGGTCAGGAAGCGAAAATATGCATGGGGTTAGCGCTCTGCAAGGTGTGTCACGACAACGAAAGGCCGACCGTTACGCGGTACGCGGCTTGACGAGCATGCTTGCAGCGATCGTCTTCACGTTGGCTAATGCCGCGCATGCCGCCGGCGCCGATACTGCTGCCGATGCGCAGCCGACTGCATCCGCTGCTCCGATCCTCGCGAGCGATGCCACGCTGGAAGCCAGCTTGCCGACTCTGGGCGATATCACCGCCATGTTGCGCGCACAGTTTCGTGTGGCGCCGACAGAGTCGTTGAAGATTGCCCGCGCAGTGCTCGCCGAAGCGGACCGCCACGCCATTTCCCCCATCCTGCTGCTTGCCGTGATGGCGGTCGAGTCGAGCTTCGATCGTTATGCGGTCAGCGTCGCGGGCGCGCGAGGACTCATGCAAATCCTGCCTGCGGCTCACCCGCAATTGATTGCAGGCGCGGCCGATCTATCCGATCCGGCCATCAACGTGCGGATCGGTTCGACCATCCTGCGCCGCTACCTTGACGAAAGCGGCGGTGATCTCGATGCCGCCTTGCTGCGCTACAGCGGCGGAGGCCGCGGCTATGCGCGGCGCGTGGTATTGCGTATGCAGCGTTTCGACGCAAGCCTGCGCCGCGAATGAACGACTCATTCGCGGCGCGGTGGAGAGATCGAACTGCGAACCGGCTAGTTCACCACGCCGGCAAATTCGGCGCGCAGATCCTGTAGCCGGTCGCGCGCGGTGCTCAGACGCTCGACAAGTTGCGCCGATGCACGCGAGATCGGCATGCGTGTTTCGTCGCTGAGCGAATGGTCGAAGGCGAGCATCGCTTTGATGGCGGACGGATTGGGCGCGGCGAACAGGAGCCGTAAGACCGGCAGCAAACTCGCGAACAGATTGCGCGCGTCCACGTCGCGCTCGGCCCGCAGCAGATCCTGAAACGCGACCAGCAGGTCGGCGCAGACATGCGCGCTCGCCAGAATGCCACCTGTTCCGCCGTGATGCAGACAGTCGTCCAAGGCTTCGTCGGTGCCGCACAGGACGTTGATCGGCAGCGTGCTCAATCTGCTGAAATGCTCTTCCACGCACTCCTTGATCGCGACGATGTTGCCGCACTCGATGAGTCGCGCGACGGTATCCGGCGCGATCGTCACGCCGGTCCGGTGCGGCACGTTGTACAGCACGATCGGGCGCTCGGTCGCGCCCGCGGCCTGCTCGAAGTGCCACTGCACGCCCGCTTGATCCGGGCACACGTAGGACGGCGCGGAGACCAGATAGCCCGCGCAATCCCAGCGCTCGTAGCGCTGAATATCGTGCAGGACGTCGCGCGTATTCGAGCCGCCGACGCCGATTAGCATCGGCAAACGGGAGCGGACTACTTCGCTTAAGGCCTGCAATACCGTCAGACGCTCGGCGTCCTGTAACAACGCGGCTTCGCCGGTGGTGCTCAACGCGACAATGCCGGCGATCCCGGTGCGCAAGTAGTAGTCTGCGAGGCGCTGCAATGCGTCGATATCGACTTCGCCGTTACGCAGCGGCGTGACGATGGGCAACCAGATACCTGAGAACATGATCAGCGCACCTTTGCGGCCGCGCTGCGGCGTTTCAAAGGTCCGATCATCGCGGCGGGAAGCGTCGAGATCAGCGTGTGCAGTGTGAAGTCGAGGTCGTCGAAGGCGATGTCGAGTTGTACGCGGATTTCCTCGCGCATTGCCTCAGTGGCGACGACGTAGACACCGAGCGGAGAATGAAGCAGGACGCGAAGTTGGGTGCCGGGCAGTTCGCCTGAACGGTGAGGCAGGGTCACCTGGAAGCGAACGCGAGCCGCGGGAAAGGGAATGACGTTGTTGCGTTGAACGCGTGCCTCGTCGAAGGGCTGCGCGGCGAAGCTATGAATTGTTTGCGTGAGAGCCATGTCATGCGGCGTTCGTCGACGCCATGGTTGATCAAGACAGTTCGAGATTAGACTTCCGCAGGTAAACGCAGTGCAAAAATTGAGGCGTCCGCTGAAAAAATCATGCGGGCGCTATGCCGGTTCGCTCGCCGTGCGAGCACTCGCAGCTCGAACGCGCATAAAAAAAGGCGAGTCATATGACTCGCCCTCCCTGAACGGCACAGTTCGGCTTCGATTACCTGCACATGCCTGGCCGGTGCGTGCCGAAACCGATCACGTGTTATTGCGTTTTTGTCGTGTCGGTTTTAGCGCCGTCGGCTTTTGCCGGGGCATTGCTGGCCTCTTTCGTGCTCTCCGTTTTAGTCTTCGCTGCGCTCGTGTCTGCTGCGGCTTTCTTGGTGGTCTTGTGGGCTTTCGCCGTGTGATGCGCGGAGGTCTTCTTCACATGCGCTTTGGGCGTGGCTTTGGCCGGCGCTTTCGTTGCCGCTGCGCCTTCATCTGTCGCGCCGGTTTGCACGGCGGTGCTCGCCTTCAGATTCGCCTGGCCGGCGGGTTGCGTTTGCGCGGGCTGCGCAGTTTGCGTGCTGGACGGTGCGGCCGTTTGAGCGAAAGCGGTCGACACGAGCAGAGCGGAAGCGAGAGCGGCGAAAAGCGTCTTCATGGTTTAACTCCTGGTTTAACCGGTTGATTCTTGTGTCGCGGCTGAAATGTTTCAGCGCTGCCGGTTTAACGTTGACGGGAGGACAGGAGTTGACGACGTTGTAGTGACAAAACGTAACCGCTGAAACATATTGGGGATCCCGAAGCAGTTACGGCCGTCCGGCTCGCACCTTGGCGGCAAGTTGGAAACGGGCGTGTTAGCACCCAGAGCCCTACCTGTATTGTGATATAGGAGTTTTTGCCAGCGGAATATCATCTGCTCTCCATGTCACAATCGGGCGGGCTGGCTATCGCTAGAGTGGCGTGATTTCTCATCTAACTCGTGCGAAACACCAGATGAACCAGTCACTCAAACTCGCGCTGCGGCGCGCGCGGGATCCGGCATTTCTGCATGGCTACTTCTCCGGCGTCGGCTTGAACATGGGCGGCGGGCGCGATTCTGATTTCGACTACGCAGGTCTTTTTCCCGGCATCGAACAACTAATCGCCTTGAACGTGAATGAGCGTGACGTTATCCATATGGACGACGCGCCGGCCGATGTATTTGATTTTGTTCATTCGGAGTGCCTTGGGCGTTTCGCCAATCCTCGGCAGGTACTCGCCAGGTGGCTCGAACTCATCAAGCCCGGCGGTTATCTGATTTTGACGTTGCCAGCCGATCCTCGCGTCGAAGAGAGAATATCGCCGACCCTGACGGATGTCGATCACGAACGCATCTTCACCCTGGATCGGCCTGACGCGGCGATCGCGGGTTCCGTGAATGTGCTCGAGCTGGTGAACGATGCTTCGGCCGTTTCATCGTGCGAACGCATTTTGCTGCTCCGCGAATTCGACGAGAATCGGCAAGAGGAGTCGGCCGACAGACAGCATCAAGCGGCCGCGTACGCGATAGAAATCGTGCTGCGCAAGCGCGATGTGCCTCGACTCTTCGACCTGGTCACTGCCATGCCGGGTGCGCAAACCGATTCAGCCATGCTCGACCTTTGCCACGCAACGCTAAGGCTGTATCCGTATCGATTCCAGACCTACTTCCACATCAACTTCGAACTGGTACGTCGAGGCTTTTGCGATCGACTGGAGGACCTGTGGGACGAAAGCGTCCGACGGCTCCCGAACGAACGCTTGCCTCGGCTCTTCAATGCGCTGATGCTGATTGCTCTGGGCAAACTTACCGAGGGTTTTCGTCGACGTGAGGCGCTGTTCGACGGCGCGGATTGGCGAGGCCGGACCACCGTGGCGCCGCCGGCTTACGCAAACTGGTGTGGCGAGTCGCTCGAAGGCAAATCGATCGTTATCTGGAGCGAATTCGGTCTGGGCGACGAGATTTTCTTTTTTCGGTTTGCGCGGATTTTTCGCGAGCGCCACGGGGCGGCGCGGGTGACGGTGGTGTGTCAGGCGCCGCTTGTCGAATTGTTCAGGGCTTCAGGCGAGGCCGCGGTGATCTGCTCCGTCGAAGATGCGCCACAACTGCCGCTTCATGACTATTGGGTCTATCCGCATGCGATTCCGGTGTGGGCGTCTCTTCACGTCGATCATTTGCCGGACGTGGTGCCGTATCTGCGGATGGGGGGCGAGCACACACCGATGGTCTTGCCGGGCAACCCGCGGGCGTTCAAAGTCGGCGTGATCTTCAAAGGTGCGCCGACGCACGAGAACGATGCTGCCAGATCGCTGCCGTCGCTCAGCTGTCTAGATCCACTCTTCGCGCTCGACGACGTGGAGTTCTACATCATGCAGAAAGGACAAGGCGAAGACGAAGCCGCCGACTACGCCGTGCGCTTGCGCAACGTGCATGATCTCGGACCTCGTCTTCGTTCATTTGGCGATACGGCAAAAATGATGGACGCGTTGGACCTGATCATTAGCGTGGACACATCGGCGGCCAATCTGGCGGGCGCGATGGGTCGGCCGCTGTGGCTAATGTTGCCCATGCTGGGCGACTGGAGATGGCACCTCGAACGGGAAGACAGTCCGTGGTTTCCCTCTGCCCGCCTGTTTCGGGAAAAAGGCAGAGGGTGGCCTGAGGTCGTGGAGCGAATTCGCCTGGCTTTGATCGAACTGCGGAACACACGATGATGGCCGCCCGCTCGCACGAAGAAAACGCATCACGCCGCACGCCGGCGCTTTACGTGACTAATTGAACGGGTTTTGCACGACGCCGGGTTTCGCATCCGGCTCGTCCTTGACCTTCGCGGGCAAATTGCTCTGTGCCTGCAAGCTGGTCACGATCGCATCCACCGCGTCTTTCAGTGCCAACGCCGCCTTCAATCCGCGCTGATCCTGCGTCAACTCCAGCGTGCCGTTCAGCACGATGCGCGTCGTGCCGTTGCTCACCGTTAGCGCATCGCCCTGAATGTTGAGCACGTCGTCGTCGTTCGAATAGGGTTTAAACACCTTTCAGTCCTCCCGGTCGTTGATCTTTCAGGCTTTCCGGAATGCCCGGAAAACGGATGCCCGATGCCGCTTCGAGTTCGTGAATCGTCTTGATGTCGTAACGGTTGGTGGAGACATTGTCCACCACTACGGCGAACGCCATTTGCCGCGAAGGCACATAGACCACCTTGAACAACTGCGTCGGCACGAACACGCGCGTCGGTCCGATGGTCTGCAACTGCTGGCCGTTGAAGATCGGGCCGGTGACGACATAGGTGTCGTCGTACTGCACGGCGATCTTGCGCACCGAGGTTTCAATGCGCGCCCACAAACGCTGATTGTTCTCGCGATTTTGCGGCACGATGTTGGCGAGCGAGAACGATTGTGCCATCGCCTCCTGATTCCAGCGATTGCCGGCCGGGCTCATGTGGCCACGATCGAATCCGCTGCGCTTATAGTCCGCCAGCGTGGCGCCTTCGCCATCCGGCAAGCGCGCGTCTTCGAAAAACTTGTTGGTGCGCACCATGTCTTTGGCGGCTTCGATATGGTCGCGCGTGAGATGCTCGGCGGACCACAACGGACCGTGCGTGATGCCCGAATGCAAAACCGCGAAATCGCTGTAGCAAAGCATGCGCGTTTTCGGGGCCATCTTCTGATTGCTCAGAACAGGCCATTGCGCATTCGGCGTGAATTGGGTGCAGGAGGGCGCTGCGCTGGCATGAGCGGCAACAGCGAACAGCAGACAGGCAAACCACTTCTTCATGTGTCAGTCAGTCGAGGGATGGGGGCGCAAGTATAGCGTTGCGAACCCGTCTCGCGCGACGTGAAATGGACGAACGGCGCAGAGAAGGACAACGCATTCACGCGCTCCGCGCCGCAATGAAAACGATGCCGGCATGAGGCGCGCACGAAGCGCCTCCACTGCGCGCCGCACAAAAAAAATGGGCCGCTTTGCAGCGACCCTAATGCGTGGATTTCCAACTCTACGCACGCAAACTTAAGACGGCCTTAAATCTGCTCGAGACGAAAGTTGCAAAAAGAGTCGGCGTGCGAACGCACGTGCGAATTCCTCCGTGCGCAAGCAAAATGCCGCGCACGCGGAAAGTTCGACCGATAAAAAATGAGTGCTGGAGCCTAATTGCCGAACACGCTGTTCTCGGCGCGGACCGTCTGACGGTCCACCGCTTGCAGACGCCAGAAACCGCTGGTCGGCGCGCGCGTGGGCAGTGCGGTCCATGCCGCGGCGCCTTGCGCGGCGCTCACGCGTTGCTTGCGGTCCACGTGCAAGCCGCGCAGCGTACACAGCGGCGCATCCGTGCTGGGCGCACAGAGAGTCGTCACGCCGTTGTCGTCGCGTAGCTCGCCCCACGGGGGGAGATCGATCCCTTGATGTGCTTCTCTCGACCACCGGTGTTCTTCGGTATCGAGCCATAGCACAGCGTAGTCGTGGTTAACGGTGGGATCGGAACCGTTGATGAGGATGGTCAGTCGCATGGCGGGTTCCGTACAAAGTGCGAAGTTGTGCTTTATCAGTCTACGCCGCAACGAGTGTTATGCAAGGCAAAACGTATGACGATCGGGCACGAAAAAACGGACGTGTAATGGGGACGGTTGTACGATAGCCGCGTCGTGTTGAATCTCGCGGAGGCGCGCCATGCCGCATCGATTTCTGCAATGCATGTTGATGGCGGGATGCCTGAGCGCGACGGCCGCCGTCAGCGCCGCGGCGGAAAGCGCGCCGTTCGCCGCGCCGGCGCCGATTGTCTATGTGGCCGACTTCGAGCTGGATGTCGCGAACGTAACGCCGGACAGCGGACCGGGCCAACGCGTGCGTCGGCTGCGCGGCTTGCTGCCGAGCGGACCGGGGCCGATGGGACAGGACACGAATCCGCAGGACCACGCCAAACACATTGTGGACGAAATGGCGGACGCGCTAACGGACGATCTGAAAAAGGCTGGCGTCGACGCACGTCGTAGTGCTCCGGGTCAGCCTTTGCCGACTGTTGGTTGGCAGGTGCGCGGCGTGTTTCTGAGCGTCGACGACGGCAATCGCCTCAGGCGTGCGATGGTGGGTTTGGGCGCCGGCCAGAACGACATCCAGGTGGCGGTGTCGTGCGACAGCCTCAGCGCGGCTGACTTGCCGCCGCTCTATCAGGCCGTCGACGAAGCCGACAGCAAAGGCATGCCGGGCGCGGCCATCAAACTGAATCCCTATGTGATCGCCGCCAAGTTTGTGATGGCGAGCGGCGACGAGAAAAAAACGATCAGGAAGACGGCTCAGCAGATTTCAGATGCTGTGACCGCCAAACTGCATGGCGCCGCGCAGCCGCAGTCGCAATCGCAGTGATTCGCTCTGAAACGCCTGCGGCGCGGCCCCAGGCGTTATCACTCCCCAACGTTCAAGCCAGATCCAGCGTACCCGTCAGATCCCCTAACGGCGCGAGTCCGTTGCTCGCGAATGCCCGATCGCGCGCCGCCACGCCGTCGAGCGGCGCGAGGCCATGCACGCGGCTGATCAGTCGAAGAATCGAATTGGTGTCGTACACCGTGTGGTCGACGTAACCCTTCTTCGCCAGCGGCGATATCACCAATGCGGGAATCCGCGAGCCCGGACCCCAGCGGTCGCCCTTCGGCGGCGAGACCGGATCCCACCAGCCGCCGTTCTCGTCGACGGTGACGACCACGACCGTATTGGCCCACTGCGGGCCGCGCCGAATATGCTCGATCACCGTCGCGATGTGACGGTCGCCCGATTGGACGTCTGCGTAGCCGGCGTGCATGTTCAGGTCGCCTTGCGGCTTGTAGAACGTGACGGCGGGCAATCGCCCCGCGTCGATATCCGCGATCAGACGGTTGGTCGACGCGTCATTGCCGAGACCGCCGTCGCGCAGATACCGGCGGCGCGCCGCCGTGCCCGGCGCGTAATTCGCGAAGTAGTTGAACGGCTGATGGTGATACTGGAAGTCGGGCACCGCGCCGGTATCCTGATGCTCCAGCGCGTACTGCCATGCACCGCTGTACCACGCCCAGTCGACACCTTTGTCCGTCAGCCGGTCGCCGATCGTCGCGTAATGCTGCGGCGGCAGCACGCGCGGATTCGACTGATCCGCGAAGGCCGGGTTGCCGCCTTCCGCCGGCCGAACGTTGCTCGGCTGATACGGCGGCGCCATGGTATTGACGGCGTAGCCGTCGGCGGTGAACGCGCCGTCGTTGACGAACTTCGGCGGGCCGTCGAGTGCGGAAGCGGGCGAGTCCTCCGCCTGCTTCAGCCGCGTGCCGGTCGGATCACTGCCTTCGACCACCGACACCATCTTGCTGGCCGGGCTGTTCTGAATGTCGGGATAGAACGGCGCCTGCGCCGAGATCAGAAAGATGTGGTTCAGCCACGAGCCGCCGAAGGCCGCCATAAAGAAGTTGTCGCACAGCGTGTACTGCTGCGCGAGGTTCCACAGACGCAGCGTGTCGGCCGAATTGCGGTAGTGCCCCATCACCAGACCGCCGGAATCGCCCCACGCAGCGAACTGGTTGTTGCGGCCGGCGTTGATTTGCATCTGATTCTGATAGAAGCGATGCACCAGGTCGCGCGTGATCACGCCGGTGGGCAGCGGCGCCCCGTGCGCGTCTGCGATATGGAACGGGCGGTTGTGCAGGTCGACGATATCCTTCTGGCCGATCATGTAGCGCTTGCCGTCCACTTCCTGCGCTTGTGGCACGAGGCCGCCCCAGATCGCCGGCAAGCGCGGTAGCGGCGTCTTGCCATCGCGGTCGAGTTGCAGATAGCGCTCGGCGCTCACCGCATCGAGAGGATGCTGGACGCCGGGGAAATTGCCGTACAGGTTCGCGAAGCTGCGGTTCTCCGCATAAATCACCACGATGTGCTTGACCTGATCGTGCAGCGCGGCGTCGAGGCGCAGGTCGGCGGCGCTGCGCGGTGCGCCGTTGCTCCACATGCTCTGGTCGGTTTTGCAGCCCGTAAGCGCCAGTCCGAGACCGACCGCCGCGAGGCCGGTCAGGACGCGGCGGCGGTCTGGGTCGTCGGGTGCGTCGGGGGTGTTGTCGGCGTTGCCGGCGTGCGGCGGCAGGGTGGAGTCGTGATCAGTCATCGCTGGGTTTCGAAGTGGCTGTGACGGGCGCTCAAGCTCCGCGCGGCGCCGCATGCGCGCGGCGTCGTTTGCAGATTCGAAGCGGGCGGAACAGGCAGGCTAAGGGAGCCGGCGCTTTACACGCCAGCTGTTATGCGTTGCGTCCACGGCAAGCAGAAGCCAATGCCGGACGTCGACGGGATGACGCTTTTGCGTGGCATAGCGGTCCACCAGCAATTCGAGTTCGTCGAGCGTTCGCCGATGGCAGGTGGCGTTGGCGCCGGAACCGTCGGCGAATTCGACGACGGCCGCCGCCGCCCGGGCCTGCTCGGGCAAGTGCGCGATGCGCACGGCGCAGCCCGGATAAAGGTGCGAGTCGGCAACCTGAATCTGAATGGAATCGGACATGGGTGCGGCCTCCGAACGCTTGAGCGGAGCGAATGCGCGGCAGTGAGGCTTCGCGCAGTGGACCGGTTCAAAGCATAGCACCGCGTTAAATCGTGGCGGTGCGGCAAAAGGCATGGTTAACCACGATTTTCGGGCGCGATCCCGAGTACGAGCTCGCGCATCACGAGCGCTTTGCGAGCGTCGACGATCGAACGGCTCGCGGCGAGGCCGTCACGCAAGAAATAATGAAGGCAGTGAAGGCGCGCGGCGGCACGCGCTATCATGCTGATCTGACCTTGATGAACAGTAGAAACGGCAGCCAAGATGGCAAAAGAAGAGCAGACAGGAGCGGGACGCAAGCACGCAAAGGCACGCGGCACGGCAGCCTCGATTTCGCACGACGACGTGTCGTCGCCGGCCCGGTTGGACGCCGCCGAATCCCCGGATGCCACCGACGAAGACAGCGCCGGCGGATCGACATATCTCGTGCCTGGCCTCGAACGCGGCCTGCGCATTCTTGCGGAATTCAGCGCGCGTGAGCCGGTACTCGGCGCACCGGAATTGTCCAAGCGTATCGGCATTCCGCGCACCACCACGTTCCGCCTATTGCAGACGCTCGAAGCGCTCGGCTTTCTGGAGCGCGTCAACGGTGACCGCTATTTCCGCCTGAGCGTTGCGGTATTGCGTCTCGGCTTCGAATATCTGAGTTCGCTCGAATTGACCGATGTCGGCACGCCGATTCTCGAACGCCTGCGCGACGCCACGGGTCTGAGCACGCATCTGCTGATCCGCGATCAGCGCGACGTGGTGTTCGTCGCCAAGGCACAAACCCATGCGCCCATGTTCAGTTCGGTGAAGGTCCATGTCGGCACGCGTTTGCCCGCTCATGCGACGGTGCACGGTCAGGTGTTGATGGGCGATCTGAGCTTCGAGGAGTTGCGCCAGTTGTACCCCGAGCCGGAGCTCGAGCGTTTCACCGAGCGCACACCGGCCACCGTGGAAGAACTGTATGGGAGAGTGCGCGAAAGCGCGGCGCTCGGTTATGCGTTGAGCGAAGCGTCGTTCGAGCGCGGTATTTCAGTGGTGAGCGCGCCGGTGCGCGACCAGAGCGGCAAGATCGTGGCCGCGCTGACCGTCACCATTCCGCGTTCGGATATCGGCGAAGCCGAAGAGCGCGAGCCGCTCATCATTGCGGTTTGCCAGGCGGCGCTCGAACTCTCCGAGCGGCTCAGCTATCGGCCGCGTCCGGATGATCCGACCGCGGCTCAGGCGCGCCGCAAGCCGGTGGCGGCGAGCTGATTGCGTTTGCGCATTCACTTCGCCATGAGTCCGGCTGCGTTCGCAGCCGGACTGCCTGCCTCACAGCCTCATCCAGCCATCAGAACGAGTGGTGAATGCCGGTCAGAATGATCGTCTGATTCCGGCCACTCGACACACCCGCCGTAAAGAACGCCGCATCCGTGTTGGAGCCCGCGCGTTCGTACAGCGCATTCACGTACAGCTGCGTCGACTTGGACAGCGCGTAGATATCGCCGATTTCGAATTGCGTCCAGCGGTGGCCCGCCAACGTCGTCGTCGCAGCCCCGCCGGCTACCGTGTTGAACGGCGTGAACTGATAGTTCGCGCCGACATCGTAGCTCTGATACGTGTCCGAATGCCCCGCCGATTCCAGCTTCACGCGCGTGTACAGACCGTGCACCAGCAGTTTGCCGAACTGGTATGACGCGCCCGCACCCATGTTTTCCACTTTGTCTGCGGTGTAATTGGCTGCGGCCACACCCTGGAAGTTGGTGATGCCCGTCGTGACGATCGACGGCGTGCGATTGTGCTCGTTCGCATACGTCGCGCCGGCCTTGAACGGACCGTTCGCATAGCTAAGCGCAAAGCTCAGTGTCTTGCCGGTCGAGAAGTTGGTCGTGTTGCCAAGACCCATCATTGCGCCGACCTGGAAGCCGTTGAAACTCGCCGAGCGGAATTTCACCGAATTGTCGAACGGCACCACGCCCGTGTCGGCCAGTTCGTCGATATTGCCTGGGTGGAACGCGTACCAGCTCGCAGCCAGATAAGCGGTGCTCAGCGGACCCAGCACGTCGAAGCTGAACGGCGTCTGATGACCGAGCGTCACCGTGCCGACCGTGTCGGAGCTCAAACCGACAAACGCCTGCCGATTGAACAGCACGCCGGATTTCGCGAACGCGCCGGTGTTCGTATAAAAGCCGTTTTCCAACTGGAAGACCGTCTTCAGCCCGCCGCCCAGATCTTCCACACCCTTCAGGCCCCAGCGGTCAGGCTGCATGTTGCCTTGTTCTTCCATCCATTTCGAATGGCCGCCTACATTGCTGACATACGCAATACCGGCATCCAGGCTGCCGTATAGCGTCACGCTGCTTTGCGCCCATGCGCCTGTCGTTGCGCAGATTGCCGTCAAGCCGGCCGCAATGATGTGCTTCACCGTTGGTTCTCCTGATCACGCGACGAAAGCTCTCGCCCGATTCGTCGCCCCTGATCCTTGCATTGGGGTTGAATGCAGTTCTGGGTTTATGCGCCAAAACTGTTACGCTTTATGTTCCACCTATGGGCGTCTGTATCGCCTATGGAAAAGTATAGTGAGTCTAGAAGTGGTCAAAATAAATTTTCGGACCCCGTACAAACCCGCATGCGGGCTGTGGGTCTCGTCTGAAAATATGGCTCGAACCTAAGCTCGCAAAGGCTCGCCGAGCGCCCGAGGCACTCGCGCCGGCTCGCGCAATATTGTGTTGCGCACGCCACACTCGGTGTTTTCCCCTACCAGTCCAGATTTTTATTTTTTCTCTTCGAAGCCGCTCCTATAATTATCCATACACGAACTGATGTTCCTTAGGTGGAACATGAGGCTTCAGGAGAAGGTGAGAAATGACTGAACAATGGCGCTGCGCCGGCCATGCCGGCGACCTGTCCGACGACGCTCCGCTCGAGTTCAAGCTCGACGGCACGGAAATCGGCATCTACAAGGTGGGCGATGCGCTGTACGCGCTGGAAAACGTCTGCCCCCATGCGTACGCGTTGCTGACGCAGGGCTTTATCGACGGCGACACCGTCGAGTGCCCGCTGCACGAAGCCGTGTTCCATATCCCGACCGGCAAATGCTTGAAAGAGCCCGGTGGCCGCGACCTGAAGATGTACTCGGTACGTCTCGCCGGCGAAGAAATCCAGATCAAGGTGGAATGACATGCGAGAGCAAATCGTGAACTTCAATCCGTTCCTGAAGCCGTGGCTGGCGCCGCAGCCGAACAACGTCGCAGGCAAGGGCGTGATCGAGAAGCCGGGCGAGAGCGAAAACTTCATCTGGCAAACGCGCAAGGCCGAGCCGACGCAGTACGAAAACGACTTTGGCGACGCGCTCGAAAAAGTTTTCGAAGCCGGCGCGATGGAGTTGCAGGAAGTGGTCGACGGCTTGAACCGCGTCGGCTTCCGCACGCCGGAAGGCAATACGTGGGACGCCGACCGCCTCGCCGCCGAATTCCGCCTGCTCGCCGAATAAGCGCGCTTTCCCGAACACGATTTATCGCATCCGTACCCGGAGTCTCTTCATGACGTCCCCCAATCCAACGCAAGGCGCGGCCGACCCGATCCAGTCGTATCTGAACAAAGGCCTGCGTAACTACTGGTATCCCGTTGCGCCGAGCTGGCAAGTCGGCGACGCGCCGGTCGGCATCACGCGCCTGGGCGACCAGATCGTCTTGTGGCGCGACAAGGAAGGCAAAGTCCGCGCGCTCGAAGACCGCTGCCCGCACCGCGGCGCGCGTCTGTCGCTCGGCTGGAACCTCGGTGGCAGCGTCGCGTGCTGGTATCACGGCATTGAAGTCGACGGCGGCGGCACGGTCACCAAAGTGCCGGCGGTGTCGAACTGCCCGCTGGAAGGCCAGAAGTGTGTGAAGTCGTATCCGGTCGAAGAGCATGCCGGTGCGATCTTTCTGTGGTTCGGCGATGAAGCGCATAAGGAACCCGCGCCGCTCGTGTTGCCGGAAGAACTGGTCGGCGAGGAATACGCAAGCTTCCTGTGCATGTCGCATTGGAAGTGCAATTACCAGTACGCGATCGACAACGTGATGGACCCGATGCACGGCGCGTATCTGCACGCGACCTCGCACTCGATGGCCGAAGGCGACAAGCAGGCCGACATGCGTGTGCGCAAGACCGAAACCGGACTGATGTTCGAAAAGGTCGGCCAGCGCGACGTGAACTTCGACTGGGTGGAACTCGGCGAAACCGGCACGCTGTGGATGCGCCTCGCGATTCCGTACAAGAAGAAGTTCGGCCCGGGCGGCAGCTTCGGGATTATCGGCTTCGCCGTGCCCGTCGACGAAGACAACTGCCAGGTCTACTTCTGGCGCACTCGCAAGGTGCAAGGCTGGCAGCGCGACGCATGGCGTTTCATGTATCGCAACCGTCTGGAAGGTCTGCATTGGGCCGTGCTCGAGCAAGACCGCTACGTGCTGGAAAGCATGGCACCGAATGCGCGCGATCACGAGTTTCTGTATCAGCACGATGTCGGCATGACGCGTGTGCGCCGCATGTTGCGTCAACGCGCCCAGCAGCATTTCGCCGATCTGGACGCGCATCGCGCGCAAGCGGCAAGCGCTGCGCCGGCCTCGGCAGAAGCGGGTCACAGCCATGCATAACGACGCGTCTGCAGCGCTCAACGGCCGGCGCGTCCTCGTGACGGGCGGCGCGCGTGGTCTCGGCGCGGCGTTCGTCCGCTCGTTGGTGCAAGCCGGCGCGAGCGTGGTGTTCGGTGACGTCTTGCATGAAGAGGGCCGCGCGCTCGCGGCGTCGCTCGCCGGGCAAGGTCATGCGGTTACCTATGTGCCGCTCGATCTCGCCGATCCCGCGAGCATCAAGGAATTCGCCGAGCAAGGCGCGGCGCAACTCGGCGGTATCGACGCACTGATCAACAACGCCGCCATCACCAACTCCGGCGGCAAGTTCGCCGACGAGTTGTCTGTCGAGACGTGGGACGCCGTGATGAACGTCAACGTGCGCGGCACCTGGTTGATGAGCACGGCAGCGCTGCCTTATCTGCGTGACTCGGGCCGCGGCAGCATCGTCAATATTGCCTCGGACACGGCGTTGTGGGGCGCGCCGAAGCTGCTCGCCTATGTCGCCAGCAAGGGCGCGGTGATTTCGATGACCCGCTCGCTCGCGCGCGAATTCGGCTCACACCAGGTCACGGTCAACGCAATTGCGCCGGGCCTGACCGAAGTCGAAGCCACCGCGTACGTGCCCGCCGAGCGTCACCAGTATTACCTGCAAGGCCGCGCGCTCACGCGCGCACAAGTGCCCGACGACGTCACCGGGCCGGTGCTGTTCCTGTTGTCCGATGCCGCGCGCTTCGTGACCGGCCAATTGCTGCCGGTCAATGGCGGCTTCGTGATGAATTGATCTAGTCGAATCGAAAGGAGAAAGAGATGGCGGACGCCGATATCGAACGCAAATCGTGGGAACAACCCGCGGACGCGAGCTTTGCCCAATGGCTGGACAGCCGCGTCGCGCGCCTGGAAACGCGTCGCTATGACTGGGACGCACTGAAGTTCCAGGCCGACTACGACCCGAAGTATCGCCGCGCGCAAATGCGCTATGTCGGCACGGGCGGCACGGGTGTCGCGAAAGACATGAATACGGTGCCCGCCGGCGGCTTCACATTCTCGACCATGGTGATCCCGGCCGGCAACATCGGCCCGAGCCATATTCATATGGATGTCGAAGAAATTTTCTTCGTGCTGCGCGGCAAGATGAAGGTGATCTGCGAGAAAGACGGTCAAACGTGGGAAGCCGTGCTGGGCGAACGCGATCTGATTTCGGTGCCGCCGGGCGTGTATCGCACGGAAATCAACATTGGTGAAGAAGACGCGTTGATGTGCGTGATGCTCGGTTCGCCGAAGCCGATTACGCCGACGTATCCGCCGGATTCGCCGCTGGCCAAGCTCAAGCGCTAATCGAGCGCCAAGCCGCCGCCTCAAGTTCGACAACACCCCCGAAGGAAATCATGTCCGCAGTCCCGTCCCCTGCCGCTGATAGCGCCGCTCAGCACGCTACGCTCGAAGCGCGCCTTGCGCGCTTCCCGGCGCAGCAGATCTGGCTGGCGTCGCAACGCGCGGTGAGCTATCGCGAAGTGGATAGCGCCGACAGCAGCGCGCTGCCGCTCGTGCTGCTGCACGGTATCGGTTCGGGCGCGGCGTCGTGGGTGCAGCAGTTCGAAGTTCTCGGCGGCACGCGTCGCGTGCTGGCGTGGGACGCGCCGGGTTATGGCGCTTCCACGCCGGTTGCGGCCGAATCGCCAGCAGCGGCGGATTACGCGAGCGTGCTGAACGATTGGCTCGACGCGCTCGGCATCGAACGTTGCGTGCTGCTCGGCCATTCGCTCGGCGCGATTATCGCCGGGGCGTTTGCCGTGACGCATCCGCAGCGCGTGGCCGGCTTGCTGCTGTTGTCGCCAGCCGGTGGTTATGGCGCGGCATCCGCGGATGTCCGCAACACGAAGCGCGACCAGCGTCTCGCCATGCTGAACGAACTTGGCCCGCAAGGTCTCGCCGAACAACGCAGCACCAATATGTTGTCTGCTCACGCAAGCGACGAAGCTCGCGCATGGGTGCGCTGGAACATGTCGCGCGTCATTCCGCACGGCTACGCGCAGGCCACGCATCTGCTTGCCAACGCCGATCTCGCGAGTGATCTCGCGCGCCATAAAGGCCGCATCAACGTGGCCGTGGGCGCCGACGACACCATTACGACGCCCGAAGCCTGCGAGCGCATCGCGCTGGCCGCGGGCACCAAGTTGCAGGTCGTGCCTCGCGCGGGGCACGCCGGCTATATCGAAGCACCTGCCGCGTACACCGCGATCATCGACACGTTCTGTCGCACGAGCGACGGACAACGGAGCCAATGAATGACGCCCGACACCATTAGCGCCGAGCGCGACGCGGACGAAGACCGCAACGACACCGGCAACGAGACGACTGGCGACACCGCCTACCGTGTGCCGGGTCTCGAACGCGGTTTGAAGATTCTCACGGAATTCTCGCCGCGCGAGCCGGTTCTCGGCGCACCGGAACTCTCCAAGCGCCTGAAGATTCCTCGCACGACGGTGTTCCGTCTGCTGCAAACGCTCGAATCGCTCGGCTTTCTCGAGCGTGCCGACAAGGACCGCAACTATCGCCTCGGCGTCGCGGTGCTGCGGCTCGGTTTCGAATATCTGAGCTCGCTCGAACTGACCGACCTCGGCTTGCCGATCATCGAAGCGCTGCGTACTGAAACGGGGCTCACCAGCCATATCGTGATCCGCGATGGACGCGACGTGGTGTTCGTCGCCAAGGCGCAAAGCCACACGCCGATTTTCAGCTCGGTGAAGGTCAACGTGGGAACGCGTCTGCCGGCTTATGCGACGACGCACGGACAGGTGCTGATGGGCGACATGACGCTCGACGAGTTGAAGAAGCTCTATCCCGAGCCGGAACTCGAGCGCTTCACGAAGCAGACGCCCGCCACCATCGACGATCTGTATGAGCGGATTCGCGACGACGCACAGCGCGGTTTCGCGATCAGCGAGTCGTCGTTCGAGCGCGGCATTTCGGTAGTGAGCGCGCCCGTGCGCAATGACACGGGGCGCATTGTCGCCGTCATCACGACGACGATTCCGCGCCACGAGATCGACGCGTCGCTGCTCGACAGCGGCCTGATCGACAAGGTCCGCCGCGCGGCCGACGAACTTTCGCAGCGGCTCAATTATCGGCCGAAGGGTGGCCCGAAATCGGGCAGCAATTACATGAAGGCATTGGGGCTCTGATGATCCAAATCGACTTGACCGGACAGGTGGCGGTGGTGACGGGCGGTTCGTCCGGCATCGGCCTCGCGACTGCCGAACTGTTTCTGCGGGCGGGCGCGTCGGTCGCGATCTGCGGCCGCGACAGCGAGCGTCTCGCACAGGCGCAAGCCGCCCTGAAGACAAAAATTCCGCAGGCGCAATTGCTCGCGCAAACCTGCAACGTGCTCGACGCCGAGGAAGTCAACGCGTTCGCGCAAGCGGTGCAGGCACGCTTCGGCCGTACCGACATGCTGGTGAACAACGCCGGCCAGGGCCGCGTGTCGACGTTCGCCGACACCACGGACGACGCCTGGCGCGAGGAACTCGACCTGAAGTATTTCAGCGTGATTCGCCCCACCCGCGCGTTCCTGCCGATGTTGCGCGATGCGGCGAACCCTTCCGTGGTCTGCGTGAATTCGCTGCTCGCGCTGCAACCCGAGCCGCACATGGTGGCCACTTCTTCAGCGCGCGCCGGCGTGCAGAACCTGCTGAAGTCGCTCGCGGTGGAACTCGCGCCGCAGCGCATCCGCGTCAATTCGATTCTGATCGGCATTGTCGAATCGGGTCAATGGCGCCGCCGTTACGCGAAAGAAGCACAGCCGGGCCAGAGCTGGGAAGACTGGACGGCGGAACTGGCGCGCAAGAAAAACATTCCGCTAGGCCGCTTCGGTCGCCCCGAAGAAGCCGCTCAAGCACTCTTTTATCTGGCTACGACGCTGTCGTCCTATACGACGGGCAGTCATATCGATGTTTCTGGAGGCGTTGCACGACATGTCTAACAAAACCACCGTTGGCGAACTGATCGCCGCCTTTCTCGAGCAATGCGGCGTTCAAACCGCATTCGGCGTGATCTCGATCCACAACATGCCGATCCTCGACGCGATTCATAACCGCGGCAAGATTCGCTACGTCGGCGCGCGCGGCGAAGCCGGCGCGGTGAACATGGCCGATGGCCTGGCGCGCGTCTCCGGCGGCCTCGGCGTCGCGTTCACGAGCACGGGCACTGCGGCGGGCAACGCCGCGGGCGCGATGGTCGAAGCATTGACCGCGGGCACCGCGCTGCTGCACGTCACCGGTCAGATCGAAACCGAATACCTCGATCAGGACCTCGCGTATATCCACGAAGCGCCGGATCAACTGTCGATGCTGTCGTCGATCTCAAAGGCCGCGTTTCGCGTGCGTTCGGTCGAAACCGCGCTGCCGACGATCCGCGAAGCCGTGCGCGTCGCGCAGACTGCGCCGAGCGGTCCGGTGAGCGTCGAAATCCCCATCGACATTCAGGCTGCCGAAGTCGAATGGCCCGCCGACCTGGCCGCGCCGCACATCACTACGCTCACGCATTGCAAGCAACGCGTTGCGCAGCTGGCCGACTCGCTGGCCACGGCAAAACGCCCGCTGTTGTGGCTGGGTGGCGGCACGCGTCACGCGACAAAGGCGGTCGAGCGTCTGGTGAAGCTGGGCTTCGGCGTGGTGACCAGCGTGCAAGGCCGCGGCGTGCTGCCGGAAGATCATCCGGCGACGCTCGGCGCGTTCAACGTGCATGCGTCGGTGGAGAGCTTCTACAAGACGTGTGATGCACTGGTGGTGGTCGGTTCGCGTCTGCGTGGCAATGAAACGCTGAAGTACAAACTCGCGCTGCCGCAACCACTGTATCGCATCGACGCCGACGCGCTCGCCGATAACCGCGGCTATCGCAACGAGATGTTCATTCACGGCGATGCATCGGCTGTGCTCGAAGAACTCGCAGCGCTGCTCGAAGGACGCATCAAGGTCGATCCGGCATTCGCGCAAGACCTCGCCGCCGCGCGCGAAAGCGCCGTCGCGGACGTGGGCAAGGGTCTCGGCCCGTACAAGCGTCTGGTCGACGCGCTGCAAGCCGCAGTGGGCCGCGACTACAACTGGGTGCGCGACGTCACGATCTCGAACAGCACGTGGGGCAACCGCATGCTGAAGATTTTCTCGCCGCGTGCTGGCGTTCATGCGCTCGGCGGCGGCATCGGCCAGGGCATGCAGATGGGCATCGGCGCGGCGCTTGCGGGCAGCGCGGCGAAGACCGTGTGCCTCGTCGGCGACGGCGGCTTGATGGTCAACGTCGGCGAACTGGCAACGGCCGTGCAGGAAAACGCCAACGTGATGATCGTGCTGATGAACGACCAGTGCTACGGCGTGATCCGCAACATTCAGGACGCGCAATACGGCGGCCGCCGCTGCTACGTCGATCTGCATCAACCGGATTTCGCGCAGTTCTGCGAGAGCCTGAAACTCACGCACTACCGCATCAAGTCGCTCGACCAGGCCGACGCGATCATTCGCGAAGGCATGGCGAAGACCGGTCCCGTGCTGGTCGAAGTGGACATGCTGTCGGTCGGCTCGTTCGCCACTGCGTTCGCGGGCCCGCCGGTCAAGGAACAGGAGCCGGAACATGCGTGACGCGGACTACGCGGGGCATCACGCCCCCGTCGACGTCGCGATGATCGGCTTCGGCGCGATCGGCCAGGCGGTGTATCGCTCGGTCGCCGCCGATCCGACGGTGCGCGTGTCGCACGTGATCGTGCCGGAGCGCCATATGGCTTCGGTGCGTGAAGTAGTAGGCGACTCGGTGGATGTCGTGACCTCCGTGTCCGCTTTGAGCAGCCAGCCGCATTTCGCGCTGGAATGCGCGGGCCATAGCGCGCTGGTCGATCACGTCGTGCCGTTGCTGAAAGCGGGCACGGACTGCGCGGTCGCGTCGATTGGCGCGCTCTCCGACATGATGCTGCTCGACGCACTGTCCGCCGCCGCCGATGAAGGCGACGCCACGCTGACGCTGCTCTCTGGCGCGATCGGCGGCGTGGATGCGCTGGCCGCGGCCAAGCTCGGCGGTCTCGACGAAGTGCTGTACACCGGCCGCAAGCCGCCCACGGGTTGGCTCGGCACGCCGGCGGAACAGGTCTGCGATCTGAATACGCTGAACGAGGAGAAGGTGATCTTCGAAGGCAGCGCGCGCGAAGCGGCGCGCCTCTATCCGAAGAACGCCAACGTGGCCGCGACGATCGCGCTGGCCGGCCTCGGTCTGGACCACACCACGGTTCGACTGATCGCCGACCCGAACGTGACGCGCAACGTGCATCGCGTCGTGGCGCGGGGCGCGTTCGGCGAGATGTCGCTGGAAATGTGCGGCAAGCCGCTGCCGGACAACCCCAAGACGTCTGCATTGACCGCCTACAGCGCGATGCGAGCGCTGCGCAACCGCGCGGCCCGCTGTGTGATTTAAGCCATCAGTTGAATAGCTGAAGCAAACCGGAATGACCGACATGACTCACTTCGATACCAGCCTCGTGCCCACCGGCGATATTTTCATCGGCGGCGAATGGCGGCAAGGGCGTGGCAACCCGTATAAAAGCCTGTATCCGGCGGATCAGTCGGTCAACATGGAAATCTCGACGGCCAATGCCGACGACGCCCGCGACGCCGTGGAAGCCGCGGATATCGCATGGCGCCGTGCGGACTGGTCGGGTTTGAAGCCGCATCAACGCGCGCTGATTCTGTACCGCATTGCCGATCTGATCATGGCGCGCCACGAGGCGCTCGCACAACTGCAACGTCGAGACAACGGCAAGCCGATCGGCGAAACGCGTGTGCTCGTGGCGAGCGCCGCGAATACCTTTCGTTATTTCGCGGCCTGCCTCGAAACGCTCGACGAAGAAGTGACGCCATCGCGCGGCGACTACCTGACCATGAGCATCTATGAGCCGATCGGCGTGATCGCGGCGATTACGCCGTGGAACTCGCCGATCGCATCCGACGCGCAGAAGCTCGCGCCGGCACTCGCGGGCGGCAATGCAGTCGTGTTGAAGCCTGCCGAAGTGACGCCTTTGGTTTCCTTGGCATTGGCGCGCATCTGCGAAGAGGCTGGTGTGCCGAAGGGTGTTCTGAGCGTTGTACCTGGGAAAGGCTCGGTGATCGGCGACGTGCTGGTGCGCCATCCGCTGGTGAAGAAAGTGTCGTTCACGGGCGGCACTGAAGTGGGGCGTGGTATCGCGCGCATCGCGGCGGACAAGCTGATGCCGGTGTCTTTGGAGCTTGGCGGCAAGTCGCCGACCATCGTGTTCGACGACGCCGATCTCGATCACGCGGTCAACGGCGTGCTGTACGGCATTTTCAGTTCGTCCGGCGAAGCGTGCATCGCGGGTTCGCGCCTGTTCGTGCAGCGCTCGATTTACGACGCGTTCATGAAGCGTCTCGCCGAAGGCGCACGCAAGTTGCGCGTCGGCGACCCGTCGCGTGGCGACACGCAGATGGGCCCGCTGATTACGGCGGCGCACCGCGAAACCGTCGAGCGTTACGTCGCGCTGGGTCTGGAAGAGGGCGGCCGCTTGCTGTGCGGTGGCGAGCGCCCGGTCGGCGATGGCCGCGAAGCCGGCACGTATTTCCAGCCGACGATTCTCGAAGGACTCACCAACAACGCCCGCATCTGCCAGGAAGAAATCTTCGGCCCGGTGCTGGTGGCCATGCCGTTCGACGACGAAGCCTCGCTGCTGAAAGAAGCCAACAACAGCGTGTTTGGCCTCGCCGCCGGCATCTGGACGCGCGACTACAAGCGCGCCTACCGGATTGCCCGCGCACTCGAAGCCGGCACCATCTGGATCAACACCTACAAGCTGTTCTCGATCTCGACGCCGTTCAGTGGCTGGAAAGAGAGCGGCATGGGACGCGAGAAAGGCCGGCTCGGCATCCGCGAATACATGCAACAGAAAAGCCTCTACTGGGGCTTGAACGACGCGCCGCTGGCGTGGGCGAACTAATACGCAAGAGGCACGTATGACGATTCTCGGCATTGAACAGATTATTTATGGCGTGACGGATCTCGCCACCTGCGGCCGCTTTTTCGCGGACTGGGGTTTGAAGGAAGTCGCACACGACGAAACCCAGGCGCGCTTCGAAACGCTGAACGGCTGCACGGTTCTTGTCGTGAATGCGAACGATGCGTCGCTGCCGCCCGCGTTCGAAGAAGGCCCGACGCTGCGCGAAGTGACCTGGGGTGTGGCGACCAAAGCCGAACTCGACGCACTGCGTGGACGCTTTGCCGGCCAGCCGGGCCATTTCGAGACCGACGACGCCGTCGGCTGCATCGACCCGAACGGCATGGCGATTCGCGTTGAAGTGACGCGCAAGCGCGCGCTCGACGTGCACGGTTCGCCATCGAATGTGTGGGGCCAGACGTTGCGCGTCGATCAGCCGTCGCCGATCTACGAGCGCGCGGAACCTGTCGAAGTGGGCCACGTGGTGTTCTTCACGAACAAACTCGCCGAACAGGAAAAGTTCTATCAGGAACTGCTCGGTTTCGAAATGTCGGACCGTTATCCGGGCCGTGGCGCGTTCATGCGGTGCGCGCCGCACGGCGGCCACCACGACATTTTCCTGCTGGCGTTGCCCAACGGTAAGCGCGGCCTGAATCACGTCGCGTTCACTGTGCGCGATATCCACGAAGTGTTCGGCGGCGGCATGCATATCAGCCGCTGCGGCTGGGATACGCAACTCGGTCCGGGGCGTCATCCGGTGTCGTCGGCTTATTTCTGGTACTTCCAGAATCCGGCCGGTGGCCTGATCGAGTACTACGCGGACGAAGACCAGCTCACGCCCGAATGGCAGCCGCGCGATTTCGAACCGGGTCCGACAGTGTTCGCCGAATGGGCGATCGACGGTGGCATCGACGGCAATACGCGGCGCCAGAAAAACGCGAAGGCGCCCGAGGGCAAGTTCATGACGGAGCAGAAAAAATGACGGACGCTGCTGCTGCAAAGGCGCAAGCCGCCCATGCCGGACTCGAAGCGCCGCGCACGATCGTGGTGATCGGCGGCGGCCAGGCGGCCGGCTGGGTTGTGAAGACCTTGCGCAAGGAAGGCTTCGATGGCCGAGTCGTGATGATCGCCGACGAAGTCCATCTGCCATACGAACGCCCGCCGCTCTCGAAAGCGGTGCTGGCGGGCGAAGCGGATATCGACACCGTGCGGCTCGTCAAGCCCGACGATTTCGACGCGCTGAACGTCGAAGCATGGCAACCGGATTGCGCGACTTCGATCGATCGTGAACAGCGCATCGTGCGCACGCAGTCCGGACGCGAAGTGCAGTACGACCGTCTGGTGATCGCGACGGGCGGCGCGGCGCGCAAGTTGCCGGACTCGTTGGTCAAGACCTCGCACGTTGCCTATCTGCGCACGCTCGACGAAGCCGTCGCATTGGGCGAACGCTTGCGTGCCAGCAAACGTGTGCTGGTGGTGGGCGGCGGCTGGATTGGCCTCGAAGTCGCCGCCACCGCGCGCAAGCTCGGCGTCGACGCGACGGTGGTGGAAGGCGCGTCGCGTCTGTGCGCGCGTTCGTTGCCGCCGATGGTGTCCGACTTCCTGCTCGACCTGCATCGCTCGAACGGCGTGGACGTGCGTTTGAACGCCTCGCTCGTGTCGCTCGAAGATCATCCGAACGACGGTAACCGCATTCGCGCCACGTTCGCGGACGGCTCGACACTCGACGCCGATTTCGCGGTGGCCGGCATCGGTCTCACGCCGCACACGGCGCTGGCCGAAGCGGCGGGCGTGAAGGTGGAAGACGGCATCGTGGTCGATCATTTCGGCGCGACCGACGACCCGCGCATTTTCGCGTGTGGCGACGTCGCCAATCATCCCAGCGCATGGCTCAAACGCCGCGTGCGGCTCGAATCGTGGGCCAACGCGCAAAACCAGGCGATTGCCGCCGCTAAAGCATTGCTCGGCACCTTCGAACCGTATGCGGACATTCCGTGGTTCTGGTCCGATCAGTACGACGTCAATCTGCAGATTCTCGGCGACATTCCGGGCAACGCGCAGCTCGCCGTGCGCGGCGATTTGCCCGGCAAACGCGCCACGCTGTTCCATCTGGAAGACTGCGCGATTCGCGGCGTGATCGCTATCAATACGCCGCGCGAACTGAAACTGTCGCGCAAATGGATGAACCAAGGCCGGACCATCGACCTTGCCATCCTGACCGACGCCTCAACGGCACTTGCCTAACCACATCTACGGACGGCACAACGGCATGAGAACCATCGACAACACCATGGGGGACCGCAGCAGCGCCGGTGTCTCAGGCCCTGTGACCCGGGGCTCGATCATCGCGCGTCTGGAGCGGTTGCCCAAGAATGCAATGCAGGTGCGCGCGCGTATCCTGATCGGTCTCGCGACGTTCTTCGACGGCTTCGACGTGATCGCCATCGCGGCCACGCTGCCGATCCTGATCGCGAAGTGGCATCTGACGCCGTGGGAAATCGGCTTCCTGATCGGCTCCGGTTCGGTCGGGCAACTGATCGGCGCATTCGTTTTTCCGTGGTACGCGGAGCGCAGCGGCCGCGTGAAAGCGATCGCGTTGAGTTCGGGGATCATCGGCATTACGAGTATTGCTTGCGGTTTTGCGCCGACGTTCGCGGCGTTCGTCGTGCTGCGCGTGATTCAGGGGCTCGGGCTCGGCGGGGAATTGCCGGTGGCCGCGACTTACATCAACGAGATCAGCCGTGCGCATGGCCGTGGCCGTTTTGTGCTGCTGTATGAAATCGTTTTCCCGGTCGGCCTGCTCGCCTCGAATGCGTTGGGCGCGTGGATCGTGCCGCGTTTCGGTTGGCAAGCCATGTACTTTATTGGCGGCATGCCGTTGATTCTGTTCTTCGTGCTGCGCAAGCTCGTGCCGGAATCGCCGCGCTGGCTCGCCGAACGTGAGCGCATGGCCGATGCGGATGCGGCGGTGCATGTGTTCGAACGTGCGGTCAAAGGTCCGCTTCCGCCGGTCACGCACTCGGCTGAATTCGAAGCGATGGCCAATCGGCACCCGAAGCGCCGCATGGGCGACCTGTTCGGTCCCGCGTATCTAAAACGCACGCTGGCGGTGGCGATGTTGTGGATCACCTGCGGCTTCATTCAATACGGTCTTTCGACGTGGCTGCCGACGATCTACCGCACGATTTATCACGCGCCGCTGCAACTCGCGCTGAATCTGGCGGTGGCGGCTTCGGTGCTCGGCGTGGTGGGGTCGCTGACTTGTGCGTTGCTGGTCGACAAGGTGGGGCGTAAGCCGATCATTAACCTGTCGTTCGTGGCATGCGCCATTTCATTGCTGCTGGCGGGTGTTTTCCACGATTCGTCGGTGTATGTGGTGGCCACGTTCTGTGCGCTTTCGCTGGGCTTCCTTGCATGCGGCTTCATCACGGCCTATGTGTACACGCCGGAACTTTATCCGACCAGCATCCGTGCGATGGGTTGCGGTGTCGGCGGCGCGTGGTTGAAGGTGGCGGCGATTTTTGCTCCCGCTATCGTGTCCAAGACGATGATCGGCGGCAATTTGCAGGTTGCGTTCTATATCCTCGCGGCCGTGCCGTTCCTCGCGGCGGTGGCGGTGCATTTTCTGGGTATTGAAACCAAGGGCAAGGTGCTGGAGCAGCTTGAGGCCTGAGGTGTGCCGATTCGAGTTTGCGGTGGGAATGAGTTTGGTGGGCGGTTGATGTTGTGTTACCGCGATAGCAGGAAGACGAAGGGCGCACTGGGTGGTGCGCCCTTTCGTTTTTGGGGTAGTTCCTTCCACCTACCCCACCCGCCGCCTGCACCCTTCAATCACCCACACACTCATCAACCCCGCGCCCACGCACGCGACGATATCCGGCTTATAAATCGCCAACGCCATCCACATGAGATTCGTATACCCGCGAAAAAACGACGGTATAGCCGCACGCAGATCGCTCCAACGCGTCGTCGCCAGTACGCCACCCGCCGCCGACATTACCGCAAACAAAGCCCACGCAAACTGTGTCGAGCGCGCTTCGCGCTGTACCAGCAACACGATCAACACTGCGAACCCGGCGAACCATACAGGCACACAAGCCCAAAACACAGGCGGCCGACGCCCAACCCATTCGCGCCATTCCGCCTGCGAAAACGAAATGAAGAACGCGAACAACACGCCGTGCGCATAAGGCATCAACCACGCATGCGAGTCCGTAGCGATCCAGTGGCCGGCAAAGCCCAGCGCCGTCGCACTGAAGGCCGCAAGTATCGCGAGTTCCTTGACAGGCGGCCACCCGTAAATCAACGCAGCCCAAATCGTGCAGACCCCTAGCGTGGCCATCGCGATCGAAGTCGATCTTCCGCTCCCGTCTTCGCACAGCGCAATGGTGGTCGCACCAAGCCACACAGGAACCCACCCATAGCGCAGCCAACCGATCGCGCGTAACGCCCGCAGTTTTTGTTGCTGGCCTTCGGACAGCAACACGGTGACGGCAGCGACCATCACCAAAGCAAGCATGAGTGTCGAAACAAGAATGCCCAATTGAGTCGGCGCCCACTGATCGAACCATCGGCCGCGACTGGAATTGAGCGAAGCGTCGGCAAACAGCAATCCGCACCACGCATTCAGCGCGAGCGCCGGACCAAGCAGGCGGCCCGCGCTAATGCGAAACTTGAGGCAGCGGCCCCAGAAATCGACCTTCTCGGCATCGAGCCTCAGCCGCACGACATTGGGATGGTAACGGCATAGCGCGATCAGCAGTTGCTCCATCTCGGCGCGCACGCCGGCACGAAGCAGCGCTCTGGCGCCGACCGTCATTTGAGGTATTGGCCCTTCGAGCAACGCCATCGCGTTGGGAAAGCGCAGGCGCAGCGCGTCATGGTCCTCGTCGGCGAACACGCGGTCGAGCGCGAGCGCCGCAATGGCCGCATTGCGCCGCCGCAGATGCGTCGCGTTGTCCCGCCAGCCGAGGACCGCACTTAGGTTCGTGCGCAACGTGGCCGGCGTGTCCTCGTTTAGACAATGGCACAGCGCCTGCCATTCGAGTTCGTCGCGTGTCGGAATGTTGATAACGCGGGCAAACAGATCTTGCAGCGTACGGCGCGACCCGAGGTCATCCGCGTGCGCGACGAAGTTTTGCCAGAGTTGGACTGCGGTTTCGAAAGCGTCCAGTTCGCGAGCGGCCTGACCTTCAGAGGTGTCGGCCGTAATGGACAGCATCGCGGGCACTTTTGTGGATATCTGCGTCGGTTCGGTCCACTCCGCGGTCGCGATGCCCTCCACATCCACCTGCGTGGGCGCCGTGGTCGATTCCTGTGCGGCCGTACCGCTCGCCATCTGCAACGCGGACTCATACGCATACCGCAAACGCTGAAACGCCTCGGCATCTTCGTCAGGACGCTGTTGCTTCAACAGCCGCGCATAGGCGCGACGCACCGCACGCTCGTCGGCATTCGACTCGATGCCGAGCACGTCCCAAGGCCAATGATTGTTCGCAATCGTGTTCATGGCCGCTCAATAGGTCACATGCACATCAAAGCGGTCGAGCAGCGCGCCCAGTTCGCCGCGCGCCTGCGCGATTTCATCGGCATTCTGATGCTCGATCAGCGCCTGGAAGCGAGCGATATGCGCGGCCAGATATTGCCGATGGTCGCCCAGCGTTTCTTCGTAGACACGGTCCGCGCGCGTCAACAACGTCCGGTTCTCGAGTTGGTCGCGTGGATGAATCTTCAGCGCGCTCAATGAAGCGAGGCGCTCGCGGATTTCTTCCGGTGTCATCACACCGGGGTTCTCTTCAATCACCATTGCGCGTTTCTTGCCGTCCGGAAACGCGGTGGCTTCCACTTCGAGCACACCGTTGATGTCGTAAGTGAAGCGCACATCCGCGCCTGCTTCGCCCGCTGGTTTGAGCGGCACTTCGAGCGTGAATTCGCCGAGCGATACGTTGTCCGCGGTCAGCCGCGCTTCGCCCTGAAACACCTTGAGGTTGAGTATCGGCTGACGGTCGCGCACGGTAAAGATGCGCTGCATGCGGCTCACCGGCACGATCGTATTGCGCTCGATGATCGGCAGAAAGTGACCCGGCACGAATTGGCCTGGACCGACTTGCATGGCCGTGTCGATGCCGAGGCTATACGGCGCGACATCGGTCAGCACCATTTCGTCGAGCCCGGCGTCGCGTCCAACGAGACCGGCCTGTACCGCAGCGCCGAGTGCGACCACCTCGTCTGGATTCAAATGTCCGGTGGGCAGGCGACCGAACATCTTCGAGACCAGCTTGCGGACCATCGGCATGCGCGAAGCACCACCCACGAGAATGATCTCGTCGAGCGCAGCCACGGCGATTTTCGAATCGCGCAAGGCGCGTTCCACCGGCTTACGCAGCCGTTCCAGCAAATGCTCGCAAGTGCGCTCCGCGGCGGCCGCGTCGAGTTGGAGCGTGTACTTGTGGTCACCGGCTGCGAGTTCGAGGGTGACGCTTTCAACGCCGCTCTGCGTAAGCTGACGCTTCGCACGTTCGGCCTGCTGATGCAGCCGCTGTGCGGCAACCGGCGTGAGCGATCTGACCTTGAGGCCGTTGCGCTGGCAAAACAGCTCGACCAGTGCCTCGGTGAAATCTTCACCGCCCAGAAAATTGTCGCCGGTGCTCGCGCGCACTTCCATCACGCCTTCGAAGAAGTCGAGCACGGAAACGTCGAAGGTGCCGCCGCCGAGATCGAAGATCAGAAACTTGCGCTCGCAATCGCGTTGATGAACGCCATACGCCAGCGAGGCCGCTGTCGGTTCGTTGACGAGACGCAGTACAGTGAGACCGGCCAGTTCCCCGGCGATGCGCGTGGCTTTGCGTTGTGCATCGCTGAAATAGGCGGGCACGGCGATCACCGCGTCGCTGATCGCTTCGCCGAGAAAAGCTTCGGCATCGGCCTTCAATGATTTGAGCACGAGAGAAGACAGCTCTTCGGGGCGCAGCGTTTGCGCGCCGAGCGACACGGTGCGGCTCGTGCCCATGTAGCGCTTGAAGTTTGCAGCGGTACGTTGCGGATGCGTATGCAGGCGATCGTGGGCGGGGCGGCCTATGAGGATCGAGCCGTCGTCGTCAATTGAAACGCACGAGGGCGTGAGCGTCTCGCCTAACGCGTTCGGGATGAGGACAGCGTGATTGTCGCGCCAGATTGCCGCGAGACTATGCGTGGTTCCAAGATCGATGCCGATGATCGAAGGCATGTACGGTTTCCGATTCGTTTGCGCCCCTCCGTGAGGAGACCGCCCAGGTTTTCGCTGATGCATTGCGTGGAGCCGGGTGTAGCTCCGTCCAATGGCGATAACGGCAGACCGCACGCAAACTTGAGCGGCGCGGACAAAAGGTCTCGGAGAGAATCGGATCGGGGGATGCGCTGCGCATGGCGGCCGGATGATCGGCCGGACATGCGAAAGCGGCGAGCCGTGCGTGGCACACGGCGTGGAGAGATGTACTCGCAGCGCGCTAGACGAGCGTGCTGCGCGATAGCGATCGCAACAGCGACATCACAGCGCTTTGCGATAAACCACGAAACCCGAGCGGTCCGCGACCTGGTCATACAGCTTCATCGCCGTCTGATTGGTTTCGTGTGTCTGCCAGTAAACGCGCTGCGAGCCATCGGCTTTGGCGCGTGCATATACCGCCTCGATCAACGCTCGGCCCACGCCTTTGCCGCGTTCGCTATCGAGCGTATAGAGGTCCTGCAGATAGCAGATGGGTCCCGCCATGGTCGTGTGACGGTGATACAGGAAATGCACGAGACCGAGCAACTGGCCGTTGCGTTCGGCGACCATGGCATGCATCGGCTCATAGCCGTCGAAGAAACGTGCCCAAGTGATTTTCGTGATTTCGCGCGGCAACGCTGTTTCCCCCGAGCGGCCATAGAACGCGTTGTAGGCGTCCCATAGCGGCAACCACGCGTCGAAATCGGCGGGTGCGACAGGGCGGATCTGAATCGGGCCTGACATGTTTGATTCCTCGCTAAGTGAAGACTCTCAAACCGTCAGCATAAGAAATTTGTCGCACCATTGTTAGCTCCACAAAGCGGCCAGAACTTGGAGCCACGCGCAGGTTGATCGCCTCCGCCATGGCGCGTTAGACCGTTTCCGCCTTGAGCCATCGCGTGAGCAACGCGTCGTCGCCGGTTTCCAGCGACTCAGCGATTCGGCGTCCTACCGCCGCGCCGAATTTATATCCGTGTCCGGAGCAAGCCGACACCACTAGCGTGTTGCCAATCCGCTTCGAAAAGAACCGCTTGTCCGCCGTGAAGGTGTACGCGCAGGTTTTTACTTCGGATACCGTATATTCGTCTATGCGGCTGAACGGCGGCGAAAACATCCGGCGCAAACGGTCGCCCTCGCCAGGCGCGGCAATGCGATTGGCGTCGGGGTCGAGCGCAAGCGTTTTATTGACACCCGCACCGAACTTCAGACCGACGCCGTCGATTGGCGGCAGCACATAGCCGTCATTCTTGCCGCCAATGTCGACGATCGCGGGTGCCGTCGACCATGCGTCCTCCAGATCCGCTGGCGGCTCCAGATAAGCGACGGTATTGCGATAAGTCATCAGGTTTTCGGCGAGCGCCGGGAACAGTTGCAACGTCCATGCGCCCGCGGCGACCACGAGCTTGTCGGCACGCACGAGAGTGTCGTCTTCGAGACGCACGGAAGCGGTGTGCGGATCGACCGCGAGCACCTTCGTTTGCATGCGAATATCGGCGCCGCGCATCTTGAGCCACGCTTTCATGTCGCGTGCAATACGTTCGCTGAACAGCGCACCACCGTCGCGATCGAAGTAAGCATAACGAAAGGTGTTGGGGTCGAGAAAAGGGAACCGCGCGGCGGCATCGCGTGGCTCAAGCCTTTCATACTCGAAATTCATGCGGTCGAGTCCGGCGCGGAACTGCTCGGCGCCGTCGCCCGCGAATTGTGAAATGCCGAGTACTCCGCAATTTGCATAGTGTGAAACGCCGAGGTCGTTCCACAGCAGGTCCCAGCTATCGAACGCCTCGTCGATGGTGTGCGCGTAGCCGTCCGTATCGCCGTAGGCACGGCGAATCATGCGATGCCGGTCGCCTGAAGCGGCGAGTGGATTGGGAATCGAGCCTTGCTCGATCAGTGTGATGTCGTGTCCCTGTTTTGAGAGCGACCACGCCGTGCTCAAGCCGGTAATGCCCGCGCCTACGATTGTTATCCGCATACCAACTCCCCCCAGTCAATGGTCCTGGGTCAGAGTCTAGCAGCGGGAAAAATAATCGGCGCGCGTCGCGTACATCCGCGCGCGAGTCTATTCAGACAAAACGTTCAGCGAGCAAGGTCTCCGCGCGCCGCTGTGTCAGTGTTTGCGGTCCGGGCTATGACGAAGCTGATTGCGGACTTTTTTCGCCGCAAAGAGCGGTACGTAATCGAATACACGCGCGTCCTGACGATAAACAGCCACGATGTCCGCGTACAGCTTCGAGACCGTTTCCGTTGGCGTGTCGGTTTCCTCGGCGATGCTTCTCACCAATTCGTCTACGTTGGGCTCGGGTTGAGACATGGGCTTCTCCAAGGATGCCAGGCAGGTTGGACGGACACAGCGCGCACAGCAGGAGTTTCATTAGAGGATGCGATGCACGGGCATGCCAATTGAATCGATCTATCACATGATTCAATTCACAGAGATTTTTGTCTTGCGGTGCAGCAAGTCACCGTGTGGCGCGGCTAGGCGGAAAATCAATGCGTATGCCGGTGGTGAATGTCCGGGAAATGCGCGTGCGCATGCGTGATCGGTGCATGTTGGTGCGGATGCGTGTGCGGCTCGGCGCCGTCCCACGCGAAGTCGTGCTCGTGCTGATGATGCGCGTCGTGCCGGTGACGGTGCGTATGTTCGAGCGGATCGTGAGTGTGAGGATGTTCGTGACGCTCGCGAATGTGCAGCCACACACCCAGCGTCATCAGCGCGGCGGCGATCCAGAACAGCGGCGGCGGCATTTCCGGCCAGAGCAGCCAAGACAAGGTCACGCCGAACAGCGGCGCGACGGAGAAGTAGGCGCCCGTTCGCGCCGTGCCGAGATTGCGCAACGCGACGACGAACAGCACGAGGCTGACGCCGTAGCCCGCAAAACCCGTGAGCATGGCGAGCGCGACGGTCGGCACGCTCGGCCATGCGGCACCGAGTACGAACGCGAGCGTCACGTTGACCGAACCGGCCACGAGCCCTTTTACGCAGGCGATGAACATGGCGTCGTGCGCCGACACCTTGCGCGTGAGGTTGTTGTCGACGGCCCAGCACGCGCACGCGCCAGCCAGCAGCAGCGTGCCGGGCGGCAGGCCCGCCGCGCCCGGCTGCCAGGAGAGCGCCACGCCGCCCGCGACGATCGCGGCCATGCCGAGGAACACCTGCACGTCGACATTTTCGCGAAACACGATCCAGGCGATCAGAGCGGTGAACACGCCTTCCAGATTGAGCAGCAGGGAACCGGTGGCGGCCGGCGTCGTTTTCAGGCCCAGCATCAATAAAGCGGGACCCACGACGCCGCCGGCCACGATCGCGCCGGCCAGCCACGGTACCTCGCGTAACGGGAAGCGGCTGTGGTCGGCCGGTTGCCCGGTGCGCCCGCCTTTGAGCCGGCGCGCCAGAATCAGGGCGGCAAGGCCCGCGCCGCTGCCGAGATAGAACAGCCCGGCAAGCAGGAACGGCGAGAGCGAGCCGAGCAGCGCTTTGGCGAGCGGGGTCGTCGCGCCGAACAGCGCTGCGGCGAGCAAGGCGGTAAACGCGGCATTGAAGCGGGAAGGCATGAGCGGGCGATTCAGGTAGGAGAGGGTGTTGCAGACACCTCAATGCTAACCGGATGGCGCGGCTTACGCTGCGCTGAACCGTCGTTTGGATGGAAACTCGCATCCATCCGGCCCCATCGAACGTAATACCTTTATATCCGCCACGTTCGAGGCCATTGCCATGCGCCGTGTTGTGCTTACCACCGTCGCCGCCGCTGCTGCGGCAGTTCTGCTGTTGTCGCTCGCGGGCTGCTCCAACGATCCGCCCAATCCCAACCCGCGCGCGAGCGAACCGCTCTCCACGGTGCCGGTCGACTTGCCGCGCTATATGGGCCGCTGGTACATCATCGCGAACATTCCCTATTTCGCCGAGCGCGACATGGTGGGGAGCCGCGCGGAATGGAAATTGCGCGACGACGGCAAGATTGAGGACTCGTACTACGGCCGCAAAAAGAGTTTCGACGCCGAGGAAAAGCACTATCAGTTTCTCGACACGCCCGTGCCGGGCAAAGACGGTGGCGAGTGGAGCGTGCAACTGTTCTGGCCGGTCCACGTGACGCAACTGACGCTCTATGTCGATCCGGACTATCGCTACACGATCCTCGGCTATCCCGGCAAAACCCTCGGCTGGATTTTTTCCCGCGAGCCGGACATGAGCGACGAAACGTATCGTGCCCTGCTTGGCCGGCTCGACGCGATGGGTTACGACACGTCGCGCTTCAGACGCGTGCCGCAGCGGCCGGATCAGTTGGGCAAAGCAGGCTTCGCCTCGCCGGGCGACAAGGACTAGCGGGCGCGCCGGACGCATCCGATCGCGCTTTCGAAGCGTATAACCCGCATCGCCTTTGAACGAGGAATCCATGCCAGCACTTGCCGCCGCCGTGATTGCCCTGATTGGGCTCGTCGTGATTTTCAGCGCGGTCTGGGCATGGCAGTTGAAAACCGAAAACGCCGGTATGGTCGATCCCATCTGGGCGTATTCGCTCGGTCTCGTGGCCGTGCTCTACGCGGTGCTCGGCACAGGCGACCCGGTCGCGCGCGCCCTGACCGCGCTAGGTGGGTTGATCTGGGGTGTTCGGCTCGGCACGCATCTGTGGAAGCGCAATGCCGGCAAGCCAGAAGACGCGCGCTATCGCCGCTTCCGCGAAGAATGGGGCGACAAGGCGGCGAGCAGGATGTTCTGGTTTTTCCAGTTGCAAGTCGTGATTTCGATGCTGCTTTCGATCGCGTTTCTGGTGCCGTCGTATCGCGGCACCGCGCCGGCCACGGGATGGATCGTACTGGCCGTGGTGTTGTGGATCGTCTCCGTGGCCGGCGAGGGTATAGCGGACCGCCAGTTGCGAGACTTCAAGGCCAATCTGGCGAATCGCCATACCGTGTGCCGCGTCGGCTTATGGCGTTACTCGCGTCATCCGAATTACTTCTTCGAATGCGTGCATTGGCTCGCGTATATCGCACTGTCGATTGGCACGCCGTGGGGCTGGTTCACGCTGCTGCCGCCGGTACTCATGGCGTTTCTATTGCTGAAGCTTTCCGGCATCCCGCTGCTCGAAGAAAGCATGGCAAAGCGGCGGCCCGGTTACGCCGATTACATGCGCACCACCAGCGCATTGATTCCGTGGCCGCCGCGGCATTGAATGCTCGCGCAGGGCGCCTGCACACCTTTCAAAATAAAAATCGCGAAACAACGATAGGGAGTCTGTTTCATGAGCCTTTCCACCACCGGTCACACCCTGCCGCCGTCACCCGCCGAGCCCGGCGATGGCTGGCTCATTCAGAGCTGCGAACGTGGCTGGCTGCCCGACGGCGTGATCCGTTTCGGCATGCGGCAGTTGATGCGCCAGCGCCTGCGCGACGAAGCGCTCAATAACGGCGAGGTGCGAGCGCAACGCCTCAACCGTCTGCTCGATGATCTGCGTGCGAGCCCGATCGCGATCGAAACGCAAGCCGCCAACACGCAGCATTACGAGGTCCCGGCTTCGTTCTTTCACGCGCATCTCGGGCCGCATCTGAAGTATTCGTGCTGCCTGTATCCGACCGGTAGCGAGACGCTTGCGCAAGCCGAGGCGGCCATGCTGCAACGCTACGCCGAGCGCGCGGAACTGGCCGACGGTCAGCGGATTCTCGATCTCGGCTGTGGCTGGGGTTCGTTGTCGTTATGGCTGGCGGCGCGCTATCCGAATTCGCGGATCGTCGCGCTATCGAACTCGCACGGGCAGCGCGCGTTCATTGAAGCACGCGCGGAGCAGGCGGGCTTGCGCAACCTCTCGGTGGTCACGGGCAACATTGTCGATTTCGAATTCAATGACGAACAGCTTGGCCGCGGCTTTGATCGCGTGGTGTCGATCGAGATGTTCGAGCACATGAAAAACTACGGCTTGCTGCTCGCGAAGATTGCGGGCTGGATGCGCGACGACGCCAAGCTGTTCGTGCACATCTTCGTACACCGCACGCTCGCGTATCACTTTCAGGTGCAGGACGGCAGCGACTGGATGTCGAAATATTTCTTCACCGGCGGCACCATGCCGTCCGAGGCGCTGCTGCTCAATTTCCAGGACGAGCTGCGCATGGAGCGGCAGTGGTGGGTGAGCGGCACGCATTACGAGCGCACGGCGAATCATTGGCTCGCCGCGCTCGACGCGGCACGTGACCGGGTAATGCCGATGCTCATCGATACCTACGGCGCGCGCGATGCGGCCGTGTGGCTGCAACGCTGGCGCATGTTCTATATGGCCGTGGCCGAGCTGTTCGGCTATGCAAACGGGAACGAGTGGGGCGTCGGTCACTATCGGTTTGTGAAGCGGTTTATGGAGCGTTGAGCAACGGCCGGCGAGGTTCTCCAACCCCCAAAGCGGGATACGGCGTGCCGGCCGCCTTTCATTGGGTTTGCGCGCGCGCCTTTCTGGGGGGCGCCATCTCGTAGAAGCAGCACTGACGATTTGTCGTGTTGCCGGAAACTGCGCAGCGATATGGGTATCCAATCAGAATCGATCCTGAAGTATCGACGCCCGATCTGATCGAATTGCATGGCAATGTCGGCGCAAATGTGCCGCAGCAACGACAATGGCGTTCTGTTCGCTTGCCTGTTGCCGCAACCCACCCGCCAGGAACTGCCGATGACCGCTCCGATTCCCTTCGTCCCCGACCGCTTCAAGACCAACGCCGCGCATTACCTGGCGGGGCGTCAACCGTATTCGCCGCGCTTGATTCGCCGCGTCGCTCAGTCCTGCGAGCTCGGCGGTTCGCACCGGCTGCTCGATCTCGGCTGCGGGCCGGGGCAGCTGTCGCTGGCGTTTTCCTCGTGGGTCGGTTCGGGTCTCGCGCTCGACCCCGAACCGGAAATGCTGCGCATCGCGGCAGGCCTGGGCGCTGGAATTGCTCCGAATATCGAATACCGCCAGGGCAGCTCTTATGACCTGTCGCCGGCATTCGGGCGCTTTCGGTTGGCTGTCATCGGCCGCGCGTTTCACTGGATGGACCGGCCCGACACGCTCGCGAGGCTGGACGCGCTGATTGAGCCGGAAGGCGCGCTCGCACTGTTCTCGACGGCGATGGTCACGGACGCGCCGATTGCCTGGCTCGCGCCCTATCAGGCGTTGCTCGAAGAATACGCGCAGAGCGACCCGGCACGCGTGCAGCGCAAGTCGGACGACTGGGAGAGTCACGACGCGGTGCTCGCAAAGTCGTCATTTTCGGCGCTGGAGCGCGTGTCGATTGTCGAAACACGGCGGACGTCGGTTGAATCGCTGATCGAGCGGCCCTTGTCGATGTCGAGTCTGTCGCGTGAGCGGCTCGGCGAGCGGCTGGACGAACTGCAAGCCCGCATCCGGCAGCTACTGGATGCGCATGCAACCAACGGCTGGGTCGAGGAGCGAATCGAGTCGATCGCGCTGATCGCACGGCGCGAGGCAACGCTCGGCTAGGCTGCAATGGCGGCTTTGCGCCGCGCGCGCGAAATAATCTGAAACATACTATTAAGCGTGTGGCGGAATAAAGCCGCACACTGGGGCGTTCTCCTACCGTGCTGCGGTGCCATGCGCCTGAATCCGCCTCGGCATGACGGGAATATCAAACAGCTTTCGCAGCAATGAATCTGCGGACGGAACAATCATGAACACGCACGCCGACTCTTTGACCGACTCGAGCGGCACGCCAGTGCCGTCCCGTTACACCCGCACGGCCATGGTGCTGCACTGGCTGATCGCGCTGCTGATGATCGGCAACGTGGTGCTCGGCCTGAGCGCGGATTCGCTGCCGGACGACTGGGTGCGCCCGGTGATCGACACCCACAAGTCGATCGGTATCACGGTGCTGGGTCTCGCGCTCATGCGCATCTTGTGGCGTGTGTCGCACAAGCCGCCGCCGTTGCCGCGCGAGTTTCCGTCGTGGGAGAAGATCGCCGCGCACGTCGCGCATTTTCTGCTGTATCTGCTGATGATTGCGCTGCCGCTGTCCGGCTGGCTGCACGATTCCGCATGGAAAGACGCGGCGACGCACCCCATGCGCCTGTTCAACCTGTTCCCCTGGCCGCGTATCGGCTATGTGATGAATCTCGATCCGACGCTCAAGGAAAGCTTGCACGACCGCTTCGGCGCGTTGCATACGTGGCTCGGCTACGCGCTCTATGCGCTGCTGGCAATGCATATCGGCGGGGCGTTGAAGCATCAGTGGATCGATCGCAAGTCGGTTCTGAAGCGCATGGTGCCGTAAGCGCCGCGTCCACTTATCAACCGCGGCACAGACTATCCGGCAGTCATTTTGAAGAAAACCCTGGAACAGGCTCTCGCGCTCGCGTCGCCGCGCATTGTGCCGCGTCGCTCGACGCCGTTGAGTACGTTCATTCACCTGAGCGTGGTCGTGCTGTGGCTGCTGCTGTTCGCGCGCGCCTTCTTTCTGCAGGGCGCGCTCGCGTGGTCGACGGGCATTGCCTATGTGGTGTACGACACCTTGCTGCTGGCGTTCGTCACCTGGAAGACGCTGCCCCTGTTGCGGCGTACGCCGCCGCTCGAGCCTGAGTTCGAGCGGCGCAGCTTGCCGAGCATGGGCGTGATCGTCGCGTCCCATAACGAAGCGGCGGTGCTGCCGGTGACGCTTGCCGCGCTGTTGCGGCAGACGCATGGGCCGGCGCAGATCGTCATTGCCGACGACGGCTCTACCGACTCGACGCGCGCGCTGCTGATCGAGCGCTTCGGCCTCACGGCGGCCGCTGACGGCGTGCTGAGCGCACCCAGCGCGCTGTATCCGAACCTGTTCTGGCTGCGCGTGCCGCACGGCGGCAAGGCGCGCGCGCTGAACGCCGCGATCACCGTGATGACCACGGAAACCGTCATGACGGTCGACGCCGACACCCTGCTCGACGACGACGCCACCTACGCCATGCGCGCCGCTTTCGCGAGCGAACCGAGGCTCGTCGCCGCTGCCGGCATTCTGGTGCCGGTATGCGGCAAGTCGGTGTCGGGGCGCGTGTTCGAGTGGTTCCAGACCTACGAGTACATGCGCAACTTCATCGCCCGTTTTGCGTGGATGCGCGCCGACAGCCTGCTGCTGATCTCGGGGGCCTTCGCGTCGTTCAGGCGCGACGCGCTGGTCGATGTGGGCGGCTTCGATCCGCAGTGCCTGGTTGAAGACTACGAACTGATTCACCGGCTGCGCCGCTATTCGGTCGACCACGGCCTCGACTGGGACGTGCGCGTGGTCGGCGAGGCGCATGCCCACACCGACGCACCGGACAATCTCGCCAGTTTTCTGCGTCAACGGCGCCGCTGGTTCGCGGGCTTCCTGCAAACGCAGTACTGGAACCGCGACATGACCGGCAATCCACGCTACGGCACGCTCGGTATGCTGATGCTGCCGGTCAAGGCGATCGACACCATGCAGCCGATCTACGGCTTGACCGCCTTTGCGCTGCTGCTCGCATTTCTGCTCGGTGGGCATGGCGCGATCGTCGTGTCGATCTTCAGCGTGATCGGCCTGAAAACGGCAATCGATCTCGCGTTCTATCTGTGGAGCATTCATCTGTATCGACGCTGGACCGGTGAGCGCACTGGCTCCAGTTTATGGATGGCGGTGTTCGCGGCGATTGCCGAGCCGTTCACGTTTCAACTGGTGCGGCACGTGGGCGCCACGCTCGGCTGGTTGCATTTCCTGCGTGGCGGTCGGTCGTGGGGCGTGCAGCGCCGCTCAGGGCTGGTGGCGCACGACGAGGGCTGACACGGTGCCTTTCTTCAAGGCGGTGTTCAGGGTGACGGGACGGTGCGCTTGCGCGGCAAGGCACGCGGTCCGCGAACCCATGTGGTGTCGGGTTCTAGTAGACTGGCGACGACGCCGCCCGCAACCTGCAGGGCGGCAACCTTCTATCCGCCCGTGCACGGAGACCCACCTATGCATGCTGTGCCCCCGCTAGAACAAGACACCGGCGATGCGACCGTCGATGTGTCGCCCCCCCAGACAGCATCGCAAAAAGCCGCTCACGCGCCCGGCCAGGCTGCCAACGACGCGCCGGTGCGCGATCTGCGCCGCGTCGGCATCCACCCAGACTACTGGTATCCGCTTGCGTGGTCGCATGAGGTGAAGCGGGGCAAGACGCATGGTGTCACGTTCGCGGGCGACCCGATCGTGCTGGCGCGCACGGAGGGCGGCAAGGTGTTCGCGCTCGAGGACCGCTGTGCGCATCGTCAGGTGCCATTGCATCAAGGCGTGGTGGATGGCGAATCGATTCGCTGCGGCTACCACGGCTGGACGTACGACTGCTCGGGCAAGTGCATCGACGTACCGTATCTGGGCCGCGACCGTCTGCCGAATGGCGTGCGCTCCTATCCGTGCCGCGAAGTCGAAGGCCTGATCTTCGTTTTCCCCGGCGACGCCGCTCTGGCCGAACAACGGCCCATGCCGGATCTCGGCTCGGTGTCGGACACGAAGTACAAGACGCGCCGTTTCGGCCGTCCGGTGAATTGCCATTACTCGTTCATGCACGAGAACCTGATGGACATGAACCATCAGTTTTTGCATCGCAAGCAGATGGGGCAGATGCGGGCGCGTTCGCTCGGCCGGCGCCGTGGCGAAGGCTGGGTCGAAGTCGATTACACCTTTGCGCGCATGGCCGGTCAGCAGCCGATCGGCGAAGCGATCGTGTTCGGCCAGAGCCGCAAAACCGGCGGCGACAACGACAAGGACGTGATGACGATCCGCACCGAATATCCGTATCAGACGCTGCAGATCCGCACGTCCGAGCAGACGTTGGTGATGAATCTATGGATCGTCTACGTGCCGCTCGATCGTGAGCAGCGTACCAACCGCACATTCGGGCTGCTGTCGATTCGCAAACCGGGCATTCCCGGCGTGCTGAATCTCGCGTGGCCGCTACTGGTGTGGTTCACCGAACGCATTTTCAAGGAAGACCGCGAAATCGTCGAAGCCGAACAGCGCGCCCATGACTCGCAAGGCGCGGACTGGAATCATGAGGTATTTCCGGTCATCAACGAACTGCGCGCGTTGCTGCGCGAGAGCGGCGCGCCGGATCAGGTCGTGGGCGCCGGCACGGGCGATACGGCGGTGATTCGCTTCTGGGATTCGCGTCAGGGCAGCCCGCTCGCGAAGAGCTGATAGGCCGGCCTCTTTGAAGCCGGACGCCTCGTGCCAGTGACGACATCGCGCGGATAATTCGTAAGAAAAACTTTCCCCTTCGTGGGGAATTAATCCATCTCCGGACGGTAGGGAATCCCGGGCGATCGAGCGGCGATAATGGCAGCTAATGCACGGCGGTTTGCGCTAATCGACATGCGCCGGCCGCGTACCCGTGTACCATTTCGCTTTTTCCGATCTTCAAGACTAGCCCGTGACTACGCAACACATCCCTACCGCAACCCGTAAATCCCTCACTCTGCTGCAATTGCTGGGCCTCATCGGCGCCGCCGGCCTGATCACCGCCATCGTGCTGAACCAGTTCGTCTAATCTCTGCGCGAAGTCTCGACGCAACGCTTCCGACCCCTGCCGGCACGTCCCGAAGAAAGTCTCTTTGGGGCGCGCTGCCGGCTTCATCGATATTCCGATTTGCCATGTACAAGAAGGGCGTAGCCGTAGAAATCCAGTTTTCCCCCGAGCGGCTCAACGACGGCGCCGGCGATCCCTACTGGATCGATCTGACGCAGGCCGAAGCAGAGCGGCTGCTCGAAAGCCTGCAGGCACGTCTCGCGGAAACCGGCGAGGGCACTGCCGCGCCGTTGGTGGTGAGCCTGGATGAAACGCCGGCGTCGCACGCGGCCGAAGCGCCGCAGGCGTCCGCCGACGGTGCGGCCTGCGCGGACGATTTCAAGCAGTGGGTCTGCGTGATCTGCGGCTGGGTCTATGACGAAGCGGCGGGCTTGCCGGACGAAGGCATTGCGCCGGGCACCCGCTGGGCGGACGTCCCGGCCGACTGGCGCTGCCCGCTTTGCGACGTGGGCAAGGAAGACTTCGCGCTGGTCGAGTTTTAACCCGGCCAACGGATAACTCGCGCGGCTGATTAACCCGCGCCCTCCGGAAAATCCGCGCCTGTCGTGGTGGCTTCCCATGCATCGAAATCGCCACGCATGAAGTCCAGCTTCTTGCGCGCCAGTTCGAGTGCGACTTTGCCGAGCAGCAAACGCAGCGGCGGTTTGTCCGACAGCGCGGCGTCGATGATTGCCTGCGCCGCGCGCACCGGGTCGCCCGCCTGCTTGCCGCTGCGCGCCTCGGTCTGCTTGCGGCGTTCGCCGGCCGTGGCCGCGTAGTCGTCGATCACTGTCGCCGACTGTTTGATCGACGGACCCGCCCAGTTGGTGCGGAACGGTCCGGGCTCGACGATCAACACGTCGATGCCGAGCGGTTTCACCTCCGTTGCCAGCGACTCGGAAAGACCCTCAACCGCGTATTTGGTGGCGTGGTAATAGCCCGTCGCGGCAAAGCTCGCAATGCCCCCAATCGACGACACATTGACGATCAAGCCGCTGTGCTGCTCACGCATGATCGGCAAGACGGCCTTGGTCATGTCGACCAGACCGAACACGTTGGTTTCGAACATGGCGCGGACTTCGTCGTCTTCGCCTTCCTCGATCGCGGCCAGATAACCATAGCCCGCGTTGTTGACGAGCGCATCGACGCGGCCAAAACGTTGCCTGGTTTGCGTGACCACGTCTTCGATCTGCTTGGGGTTCGTCACGTCGAGCGGCAGAACCAGTGCGCGATCGGCGTGGCCTTCCACGATATCTTTTACTTTCGACGGGTCGCGCGCGGTGACCACGGCGCGCCAGCCGCGTTCCAGCACCAGCTTTGCCAGCTCGCGGCCGAATCCGGTGGAACATCCTGTGATCAGCCAGACGGGATTGTCTCGATTCATCATTTGGGAAACTCCTGTTGATGTCTACGACATAAGAGGACTCCATGCGGCGCGAGCGCGCTGTGCGCCGTTCGCGTGCGCAATCGGTTTGCTGCAGTGCTTAGCTTGAAGCGTGCCCGGACTTTTTTTCGGTGGGTGCCGGCGGCCGTTCGCGTGCTTGGATGCGAGAACGACGCCGTTATTGCTGCTTGCGTCCGGTGTGGATTTTCAATTGTAGCCGGAGCGCGGCGGCTTCGCTTTGCAGCGCCTGAACGAACGCGCCGGCGAGCGGGTGGCCCGGACGATGTTCCGGATGAATCACGCTCACGCGAAACGGCAACGACACGGCGAGCGGCCGGATATGCAGGTTGCGGCCCGCGAAATCGAGAGCGGTTAGCGGATTGACGATCGCGACGCCAAGACCTTGCCGCACGAAACTGCACACCGAGACCGCCGTGGGCGTCTCGACGAGCTGGCGGCGCGCGATATTCGCTTGCGCGAAGGCTTCGTCGATCTGAATCCGGTACGGATCGTTTGACGACAGGCTGATGAAAGGCTGATTCGCGAAGTCTTTCAACGCGATCACGCGCTTGTTGAGCAACGGATGCCCGTCAGGCAGCACGCACACTTCATCCACTTCGAGCAATGGCGTGAGGCGCGTGCCCGCTGGCGGCGCGCCATGTTCGGTCAAGCCGAGGTCGTAGCGCTGGGCCGTCAGCCATTCTTCGAGAAACGGTGATTCCTGCGTTGCGATCGACAAACTCGCGCCGGGTTGGGCGTCGTGAAAGCGCTTCGCCGCGCCCGGCAGGATCGAATGCGAAAACGCGGGCAAAGCGATCACGGACAACTGGCCGCCCTGGAATTCACGCAGGCTGGCGGCGGTGGACGCCACGCGTTCGAGCCCGACATACGCGCGCTTGATCTCGTCGAACAACATGAGCGCGGACAGTGTGGGGCGCAGCCGGCCATTCGTGCGCTCGAACAAGGCAAAGCCGATGCTCTGTTCCATGCGCGCGAGTTCGCGGCTCACGGTGGGCTGCGAGGTGAAGAGCATCTCCGCCGCTTTGGTGACGCTGCCCGCTGTCATCAGCGCGCGGAAGACTTCGATATGCCGATGCGTGAGCGCCATGATGGGTATATCAGAACTGAATGGAGTTGCCAGGAATTGGTATTTTACTGAATGCCACGTTTTTAGCATGATGTCGTTGACACCAACGTTCTGACATCGAGAGACTGGGACCGTGACGCCATTCAATCCGCAACAATTCGTCGGACTCGCGCAAGAGCATGGCACGCCGCTTTGGGTCTACAACGCAGACCTGATCCGCGAGCGCATTGCCGAATTGCGCAGCTTCGACGTGATCCGCTACGCGCAGAAGGCGTGTTCGAACCTGCATATCCTCAAACTGATGCGCGACGAAGGCGTCATGGTCGACGCCGTCTCGTTGGGCGAAATCGGTCGTAGTCTTGCGGCGGGTTTTACACCAGAAGGCGATCCCGAAGGCGTCGTGTTCACGGCGGATCTGATCGATCATGCGACGCTTTCCACCGTGATCGAACACCGCATCACAGTCAACGCGGGTTCGCTCGATATGCTCGAGCGGATAGGACGCCATGCGCCCGAAGGCCATCGCGTCTGGCTGCGGATCAATCCAGGCTTCGGCCACGGGCACAGCAACAAGACGAACACGGGCGGCGAGCATAGCAAGCATGGCATCTGGCTCGACGATGTGCCGCGCGCGATTGAACTGGTCCGGCGTTATCGTCTGAAGCTGGTCGGGTTGCACATGCATATCGGCTCGGGCGTCGATTATGGGCATCTGTCGCGCGTCTGCGAGGCGATGGTCAAAGCTGTGAAGGGGCTGGGCCACGATATCGAAGCAATTTCCGCGGGCGGCGGTCTGTCGGTGCCGTACCGCGAAGGCGAGCCCGATATCGATGTCGCGCATTACTTCCGGCTCTGGGACGCGGCGCGGCGGCAGATCGAAGCGCACGTCGGGCATGGCGTGAGGCTGGAGATCGAACCGGGGCGCTTTCTGGTTGCGCAGGCGGGCGTGCTCGTGGCGGAAGTCCACGCATTGAACTCGCGCCCCAGGCAGCAGTTTGCTTTGGTGGATGCCGGATTCAACGACCTGGTGCGGCCGTCGTTTTACGGCAGCCATCATGAGATGACGGTGCTGAAACGCGACGGCTTGCTGAGTGACGCACCGGCTGATTCGTTCGCGGTGGCCGGGCCGCTGTGCGAAGCCGGCGACGTTTTCACCCAAGCGGAGGGTGGTGTCATGACGAGCCGCTCAATGCCGGCGCCCGAAGTGGGCGACTTCATCGTGTTTCACGATGCGGGTGCGTACGGCGCGTCGATGTCTTCGAACTACAACAGCCGGCCGCTCGCGCCCGAGGTGTTGCTGGAGTGTGGCAAACCTAGACTGATTCGTCGTCGTCAAACGCTCGATGAGTTGCTCGCGCTCGAAATAGCGGTGTGATTCCAGCGCCGCTTCAACGCGCCCGCACCGTGCGCGTGTAGGAAGCGATCATGGTGGCGAGTTCCTGCGCAGCGGGCGTAAGCGGAATGGCGGCGCGCTGCAACAGGCAGACGTTCTGCTCGACCGCGCGCTCGCGCACGGGAATCGAGGTGAGCGTGCTCGCAAATGGCCCACGCTTCACAACGATCGACGACTCCAGCGAGAGGCAATCCGTTGCGCCCACCAGATGCAGCGTCTCGTACAAGCCTTCCACCGTCGCGACGATTTTCGGCGGCGGCAAGCCGTGGCTCTCGAACAGATGGCTCAGTCGATTGATTTGCGGGTCGGCCGTGAGATTCGGCGAGCGCGTAGCGACCCACGTGCAATCGACCAGTTCGGCTAGCGACGTCGCGCCTGCTTTCGGATGCCCCTGGCGGCAGACGATCACCGGATCGGACGGATAAAGCGGCATGACCGAGAGATCGGCGGTATCCGTATGCTTCGATACCAGCGCAACCGCGAAATCCAGCGTGCCTTCGCGAATCCACGAAATCATCATGCGCGAGGTGCCGGTCCGCAGATGCACCGCGACCCGCTCGAAGCGCGTGCGAAATTCCATCAGCACCGGCGCGAACGCATCGACGAGCGGCTCGGTCGTCATGCCGAACGTGACCTCACCGACATAGTCGCCTTGTAGTTGCTGCACTTCCTGCTCCGCGCGTTCGCATTCGCCAATGATCGCGCCGGCCCGCTGCAACAGCCGCTGGCCGAGCGCGGTCAGCGCAATGCCCCGATTCGTGCGGGTGAAGAGCGTGGCGCCGAGCATGGATTCGAGGTTCTGCAATTGCTGCGTGATGCCACTCTGCGCAATGCCGAGCGCCCGTGAGGCCGCGCGGATGCTGCCGTGCTCGGCGACGGCGGTGAATGCCCGGAGTTGGGAGATCGTCAACGCCATGGAGGCTGCCATCCGGTGATCGGGAAAAGTGATCATGATAGTCCGATCGGGGCTTCTTTGAGGCGCGGGCGCCACATAGGATGGCACCGTAGTCAATCCGCCCACCTCACACTCCGTCCTCCCATGAAAATTTCGCTGATGATCTTGAGCGCCGCGCTGGCTTTCAGCAGTGTCGCGTTTGCCGCTGATTCCACCACGCTGCGCCTCGGCATCGATCCGACCTATCCGCCGATGGACTCCAAAGCGCCCGACGGCAGTTTCAAAGGCTTCGACGTCGATCTCGGCAATGAAATCTGCAAGCGCATTCACGCGCGCTGCCAGTGGGTGGAACTCGAATTCTCGGGGATGATTCCTGCGTTGCAGGCGCGCAAGATCGACGCGATCCTGTCTTCAATGGCGATCACGGAAAAGCGCGAACAGCAGATTCTGTTTTCGTCGAAACTGTTCCAGTTCAAATCTCGGCTGATCGCGCGGCAAGGCTCCGCGCTCGCGGGCGGCTTGAACGCGCTGGCCGGCAAGTCGATCGGCGTGCAGTCTGGCACGCAGTTCGAAGGGTATGCGCTGAAGAACTGGGCGCCGCTCGGCGTGCACGTGGTGGCGTACAAGAGCCAGGAAGAAGTCTTCGCCGACCTGGAGAACGGGCGACTCGACGGCGCGTTGCTCGGTTCGGTGGAGGCGGACTATGGATTCTTGCGCACGCCGGCGGGCAAGGGCTTTGCGTTCGTGGGCGAACCGCTCTCGATGGGCGATCGCGGCGTAGGCATCGGCTTGCGTAAGGACGAGACTGCGGTGCAGGCCTCGATCAACGAGGCGATCGCCTCGATGCGCAAGGACGGCACGTATGCGCAGATCGCGAAGAAGTACTTCGACTTCGATCCGTACGGAAACTGATTCTCCGACTCCCGACTTTCTTCTAAAGACTCACGCTCATGAACAGGCAATCGATTCCGCTTCTCTCGCCGGCTATCGGCACGCACCGTGAACTGGTGTCGTTTCACTTCGGACCCGCGAATAGCGGTCAGAAGATCTATATCCAGTCGTCGCTGCATGCCGATGAAACGCCCGCCATGCTGACGACGGTATTGCTCAAGCGCCGTTTGCTCGAACTGGAGAAGCAGGGTGCGCTGAACGCGGAAATCGTCCTGGTGCCGGTAGCGAATCCGGTCGGGCTCGGACAATATGTGCTCGGCCAGTTTCTTGGCCGCTTCGATCTGGGCAGCGGGAAGAACTTCAATCGCCACTTCCTGCAGTTTCCGAAGTTGGTGGCCCAAGCCAAAGAAGCGTTGGGTTCCGATGCCGCCGAGAATGTGCGGATTGTTCGCCAGCTGATTGGCGAAGAACTGGCCGCGCAGAAACCGTTGACGGAATTCGAATCGCTGCAACTGGCAATGTTGAAACTCTCGTTCGACGCGGATGTGATTATCGATTTGCACTGTTCGCTCGAAGCCGCGATGCATCTCTATACGAGCGAGGCCGCGTGGGCCGAGTTCGAGCCTTTGTCGCGCTATCTCGGGGCGCAGGCGTCGTTGCTCGCCACCAACTCGGGCGGCGAAGCATTCGACGAAACGCATAGCCTGTTGTGGTGGCAATTGCAGCAGGCGTTGCCGGCCGACAAGCCGGTGCCTAACGGTGCGATTGCCGTGACCGTGGAATGCCGCGGACAGCGCGACGTCTCCTACGAGGTCGCTCAGGAAGATGCCGACGCGCTGGTGGATTACCTCGTGTGGCGCAGAGCGATCCAGCTCGAAGCGAAGCCTTTGCCGGAATTGCTGGCGCCGGCCACGCCGCTGGCCGGCAGCGAACAGTTCTATGCGCCTGCGAGCGGAATCCTCATTCATCGCGCGAAGATTGGCGACACGATTCGCGTCGGGCAACCGCTATTCGATATCGTCGATCCGCTAACGGACGAGACGACAACCATCGTCAGCAAAACGGAAGGTGTGTTCTACATGCGACGCGCGATTCGCTTTGTGACGGCCGGCGCACCGCTCGGGCGCGTAACGGGCACGCGCCCTTTCAGGACCGGGGTATTGCTGGGCGCCTGACAGTTTTCTTTCTATGGGCGCGGACTGTCTACCAGGCCGCGCCTTACTGCTTCCTGCCCACCAGATACGTCACGCCGTTCGGGCCATAGCGCTCCGAATGAGGTTTGTTCGCAGGCACGTGGAAAACGTCGCCGACGTGATACGCGCGCTCTTCGTCGCCCACGCGTATATTCATTTCGCCTTCAAGGATCAGCGCCTTGGCTTCGAAGGGATGCTCGTGAACTTCCATTTCTACGTTCGCCTCGCGCGTGACAACCACGGCGTCGGGGAAGCCTTCTTTCGTCAGGCTTTCGGTGAATGCGTTACGGTCCATAGCGTGTGCCTCGGCAAAGCGATAGTGGAGCTTCACTTTAACGCCGCGCACGATTTTCTGCAGAGCGTGCTCGCGCAACTGGGCTTCGATCGAGCCTTCCAAACCAGCCACCTACCCGATTGAAGCCCAGCGCGCATGACCCGCTCTTAATTCGCCACCAACACCGGCGCGACCGCCGCCGGATCGCTAATGCTCGGCCGCCCATTCTCGACGTGACCCGCAAGGCGGCGCGAGAAGCTGGCGTCGTCGTTGCTCGTCACCGTCAAGTCGTACCAGTGATGGCTCGACGCCAGTACCCACGCTTCTTCGATATGGGCGCCTGCCGGCACCAGCACCGGACGAGCGCGCGCACCGTAGGCGTTGTCCGTCACCGTCAAACGCGCAATGCCGCCGCCCTTGTTGCTGAACTTGAGGAACACGTTACCGTTCGCGACGTCGTATTGCACCTTCACTTCCGGCTCCGCGCGCTTGTTGTTGCCGTGGCCGCCTGCGAACTGCGCGTTCTGCGCCGTCGCCTGCTGCGTGTTGCCCGCAAACTTGCGCACGAAACCATTCGGCCCGAACACTTCGAACGTGTATACGCCGTTGGTCACCGTCAGATCGAACGTTTCGTTGAGCGACTTGCCTGCTTCGACGGTGTAACGCCACGGGCCGTCCGTGCGATTGGTCGAGTACAGATAGAAATGCGCGCCCTGATCGCCGGTGTTACCGATCGAGATTTCGAACGTGTTCTTCTTCGCGTCTGCGTGCCCGTTCACATGCAACTCGTACGGCAACGCGCGCGCGAAACGAATCCCGCTTTCCTGCGGATCGATCGCGCCCGGCGTCGCGGGGACGGTCGGCTTCGGCTGCGTGGCGCACTGGTTGTCGGCGATGCTCTTGTAGTTGCTCGTGTCCGGCAGCGGCGGCACCTTCGAGTCCGGCGTGCGGAAGTCGAACGCCGTGGTCAGGTCGCCGCACACCGCGCGGCGCCATGCCGTGATGTTCGGCTCATACACGCCAAAGCGCGCTTCAATGAAGCGAATCACCGACGTGTGATCGAACACCTGCGAGCACACAAAGCCACCCTTGCTCCACGGCGACACGATGGTCATCGGCACGCGCGGGCCGAGGCCGTAGGGCAGGCCGTCGGCGGCGTAGCTGCCGCCCCGTAACGGATTCACCACGTTGTGAATTTCGCCTTCGGTGCTGACCGTCGACTTGCCTTGCGCGCCGGTCGTGGCCGGTTGCGGCGGCACGAGGTGATCGAAGAAGCCGTCGTTCTCGTCGTACATGATGAACAGCACGGTCTTGCTCCAGACTTCGGGATTCGACGTCAGCGCATCCAGAATCTGCGAGGTGTATTCCGCGCCGTATGCGGGCGTGTAGCTCGGGTGTTCCGAGTACGCAGCCGGCGGGCACAACCACGATACTTGCGGCAGCTTGTTGGCCAGCACGTCGGCCTTCAGGTCGGCGATGGTGCGCACGGTTTGCGCGCGCTCATACAACGGCGAACCCGGCTGCGCGTTGATGAAATTCGTGAAGTTCTGCAGGATGTTGGTGCCGTAGTTGCCGTTCAGCGGATCGGCGCCAGTCAGGCCTTGCTGGTAGACCTGCCACGAAATGCCCGCGGCTTGCAGACGCTCCGGATACGTGGTCCACGAGAGCAACTGGTAATTCGGCGGCCCGTCGCCGTCGACGAAATCGTTGTTGTCGAGCAGCGGACCACCCAGCGTGCCGGTCGGATCGACCATGCCGGTCATCAGATACGAGCGGTTCGGGTGCGTCGGTCCCGGCAGCGAGCAGAAGTACGCGTCGCAGATGGTGAACGCGTCGGCCAGCGCGTAATGGAACGGAATGTCGCTGCGCAGGTGATAACCCATTGTCATGTCGGTCTTGGTGGCCGGCCATTGGTCGTAGCGGCCGCCGTCGATTGCGGCATGGGTCTTGTACCAGGAGTGATCCAGATCGCCGACGCATTGCGCGCTGGTGGTCGCCGTGTTCAGATGGAACGGCAGGACCGGCTGGGTCGGATCTTCCTTCGACGGCTGATACCACACCGGCTTGCCGTTGGGCAGCGGAATCGGGAAGCGGTCGTTGTAGCCACGCACACCGCGCAGGTGGCCGAAGTAGTGGTCGAACGAGCGGTTCTCCTGCATGAACACGACGATGTGCTCGACATCGCGGATCGTGCCGGTGCGCGAAAACGCGGGAACGGCAAGTGCGTTGCGAATCGACTCGGGCAGTGCGGTCAGTGCGGCAGCAGCGCCCGCGGATGAAGCCACGGTCTGCAGGAAACGGCGACGGCTAGTTGATGTCATCGAATATCACCTTCTGCGTGGGAAAAGAATAGCGCGGCTCGCGCGCCGGTGGAATCGGGTCAGTTGCTGCTGCCGCTGTCGCCGGGCGCGTAATGCATGACGGGTGCGACTTGCTGGTTGTCCGCGGCGAGACTGGCTTGCATGTTCTGCGTGATCGGATCGGAGGCCGCGGTTGGGTTTGCGGCAAGCGTTGAAGATGCGTTGAGGATCGGCGTGGCGGGCGATATCGCCGCACCGGGCGCGGCATCGTTGCCGGCAACGGCTTGCGATGAAGACGCTGCGGAAGGCTCGGAATCATCCGCACCGCAACCGCTCAACGCTAAAGTTGCAAGCGCAACCAAAGCGGCAAGCCGAGCGGCAATCCAGGCGTCACTCGTGAGGCCTTTGTCTCTTCTCATGTTTTGCATCCAGTTTCGTGAAAGCGGATGCAGTCTCCAACCCTTTCAAGAAATAATTGTGAAACGTTTGCGAGTGGTAAAACTTGCGTCCGCGAGTCGGTTTTTCGAAAGGAAGCGGAAAGTGATAAGTAGGAGAATGGTCACCGCAGCGCCATGTGCCTGTCGTCCAGGCACACCGAATGATTGACGGCTTTGTTCAACCGGTAAGTTCATGACACACATCGAACGACCTTTCGACATCACGCGTCTCGAAGACGAATGGCTGGAAGCGGATGGCTTCGGCGGGTTCGCGTCAGGTACGGTCAGCATGCTGCGCACGCGCCGTTATCACGCGCTGCTGCTCTCGGCTACGCGTGCGCCAGGCGGGCGTGTCGTGCTTGTCAACGGCGTGGAGGCGTGGCTGGAGGCGAATGGCAAGCGTTATCCGTTGAGCATGCAGCGATACGTGCCGGATCTGATCTATCCGGACCTGACAGCGAGTCTGGTTACGTTCGACACCGCGCCGTGGCCGACGTGGCGTATGCAACTCGACACGCATCTCGTGCTGAGCGCCGATGTGTTCGTTAGCAAGGCGACCCGCGAAACGGTTTTGCGCTGGCGTCTGGAGGGTGTCGGAAACAAAGCTGCAGCAAACCCTCTCACATTGAACGTCAGGCCGCTGCTATCGGGCCGCGACTACCACGCACTGCATCATGAAAACGCCGCGTTCAATTTCAATGCGCAGACGAGCGACGATCGGGCCAGCGTGAACTGGCAACCCTACGGCGATCTGCCGGTGATCCAGTGTGCGACGAACGGCGTCTACGCCCACGCGCCGGATTGGTATCGCAACTTCTGCTACGTTCGCGAGCGGGAACGTGGGCTCGATTTCAGCGAGGATCTCGCGACGCCCGGCGTGTTCACCTTCAATCTCGCCGATGGTGAAGCCGTGATGATTCTCAGCGCTTCTCACACTGCGAGCGCAACGCAATCTCCAGGCGCAATGCCGGCAGCCGCGCATGCGACAGAACTCGCGCGCATCGAACAACGGCGCCGCGACGCCCTTGGCTCTCGCCTGCAACGTTCTGCCGATGCCTACGTGGTCGGACGCAACGAAGGCCGCACGATCCTCGCGGGTTTTCCATGGTTCACCGATTGGGGGCGCGACACCTTCATCGCAATGCGCGGCTTGCTGATCGCATCGGGCCGGCTCGACGACGCTGAAGCGATCCTGCTCGAATGGTCAGGCACGCTATCCGAAGGCATGCTGCCAAATCGCTTCCCCGACTATGGCGACACGCCGGAATACAACTCGGTGGATGCGTCGCTGTGGTTCATCGTCGCCGTGCACGACTATCTCGCGACCCATCACGCTAGCCTTGCGACGCAGCAGCGTCTGCAACAGGCGAGCGAATCCATCCTCGCGGGCTACACGAAAGGCACGCGCTTCAACATCCAGGCATCCGCCGACGACGGCCTGCTCAGCGCCGGCGTACCCGGCGTGCAACTCACGTGGATGGATGCGAAAGTCGGCGACTGGGTGGTGACGCCGCGCATCGGCAAGCCGGTCGAGGTGCAGGCGCTCTGGATCAACGCATTGCGCATTGCAGCAACGTGGAATTCGCAGTGGCAGAGTGCCGCCGACCGAGCGTTGCAAGCGTTTCATGAACGCTTCATCGATCCAGCCACCCAAGCGCTCTTCGACAACGTCGATGTCGATCACGTCAAAGGCGCGATCGACCGCTCGATCCGCCCCAACCAGATCTTCGCCATAGGCGGACTGCCGTTTCCCTTGCTGCAAGGCGCGGCGGCGCGTGCGGTGCTCGATCAGGTCGAAGCGCAGTTGCTCACGCCGCTGGGGCTGAGGACGCTCGCACCGTCCGACCCTGCTTATCGCGGACACTACGGCGGGCCTCCATTGGAGCGCGATGGCGCCTATCATCAAGGAACCGCGTGGCCGTGGCTGCTCGGTCCGTTTGTCGAAGCGTGGCTGCGGATCCACGGCGGCGAGGCGGACGCCCGCATGCAAGCGAAAACGCGCTTTCTCGACCCGCTCTACGCGCATCTCGATCATGCCGGCCTCGATCATCTCTCTGAAATCGCCGATGGCGACGCGCCGCACGCACCAGCCGGCACGCCCTTTCAGGCCTGGTCGCTGGGTGAGTTGCTGCGCATGGAAACGCTGCTTGCCCGGTTGCCGACCGCCGGCGCCTAAACCGCGCTACGATGTGTGTCACACCGCCAAGCCTGATGCAAGGACGTAGTCATGCCACCGCTGCGCGCTGCCAATCTGCTCGCCACCATTGAGGGTTCACGGCTCCATTCGGCCGACTGTGCGCATTGGCAGCGCTGGGGACCGTATCTCAGCGAGCGTCAATGGGGCACCGTGCGCGAGGATTACAGCGCGGACGGTACAGCGTGGGACTCGTTTCCGCACGACCATGCGCGCAGCCGCGCTTACCGCTGGGGCGAAGACGGCATTGCCGGATTCGGCGACGACAAGCTGAGCTGGTGCATTTCGCTCGCGCTCTGGAATCGCAAGGACGCGATCCTGAAGGAGCGCCTGTTCGGTCTCACGAATGCTCAAGGCAATCACGGCGAAGATGTGAAAGAGCTGTACTTTTACGTCGACGGCACGCCGACGCATTCGTACATGCGCATGCTCTACAAATACCCGCATGCCGCCTATCCCTACGAAGACCTCGTGCAGGAAAACGCGCGACGCGGCGGCGACATGCCGGAGTACGAAATTCTCGACACGGGCGTGTTCGACGATTTGCGCTACTTCGACGTGCAGGTGGAATACGCGAAACACGCGCCGGACGATATCCTCATGCGCGTGACCATCGAGAATCGCGCGGACCAGGCGGCCTCACTGGATGTGCTGCCGCAAATCTGGGCGCGCAATTCGTGGTCGTGGAAGGAGAACAAGGACAAGCCCTCGCTCGTTGCCGGCAATGACCACAATGGCGAGGCGCATGTGGTCGGGCATCAGCATGGCCAGGAGCCGATCGTCGTCACGGCATGGTCGAAAGACGCGCCGGTGACATGGCTCTTCTGCGAGAACGACACCAACGTCAAGCGTCTCTTCAATATGGACGGCGCGGGTCCGTTCAAAGACGGTTTCAACGATTATCTCGTGCACGGCGATGAACACGCGATTCGCCGAAATGCAGGCACCAAGGCCGGCGCGCATGCTGCGATCGAGCTCGAACCCCGTGGACGTGCGGTCGTGTACATGCGCTGGCGTCCGCAGTCGAGTCCCGACGACGTGCAACTCGACGCCGACGCGATATTCGCGCACCGCATTGCCGAGGCCGACGAGTTCTATGGCGCGTTGCAGCACGATATTACCGACCCCGACGCGCGCCTCGTGCAGCGTCAGGCGCTCGCCGGCATGCTGTGGTCGAAGCAGTACTACCAGTACGACGTGCAACGCTGGCTCGAGGGCGACCCGCTTCAGCCTGCGCCGCCTGCGAGCCGCAAGCATGGCCGCAATATGGACTGGCGGCACTTGTGCAACGCGGACATCGTGTCGATGCCCGACAAGTGGGAATACCCGTGGTATGCGTCGTGGGACCTGGCGTTTCATGCCGCCGCGTTCGCGCTGATCGACCCGGCGTTCGCGAAGCGGCAATTGCTGTTGCTGGTGAAGGACCGCTATCAGCATCCGAACGGCCAGATTCCTGCGTATGAGTGGGCGCTCGGCGACGCCAATCCGCCGGTGCATGCGTGGGCCGCGTGGCGCGTGTACGAAATCGACCGCGCGCTCACGGGCAAGGGCGATCGCGATTTTCTCGAACTCGTTTTCCACAAGCTGCTGCTGAACTTCTCCTGGTGGGTAAACCGTAAGGACGCCGACGGCCACAACATTTTTCAGGGCGGCTTTCTTGGGCTGGACAACGTCGGTATTTTCGACCGCTCGTCGCCGCTGCCGACCGGCGGCCACATCGACCAGGCCGACGGTACCGCATGGATGGCCGCGTACGCGCTCGACCTGATGCGTATCGCGCTGGAACTCGCGTACGCCAATCATGTTTTCGTCGACATCGGCGTGAAGTTCTTCGAGCACTTTCTGTATATCGCGCAAGCCGTGAGTTGCGACGACGGCTGCGATACCGGCTTGTGGGACAGCGAGGACGAGTTCTTCTACGACAAGCTGCGTTTGCCGGACGGCAGCAGCGTTCCCATGCGCCTGCGCTCGATCGTGGGGCTGATTCCGCTGTTTGCCGTGCATGTGCTCGAAGAGCGTCTGCATGGCGGCTTGCCGTGTTTGCGTGAGCGGCTTGTCTGGTTCCTCGAACATCGGCCCGATTTGGCGAAGCTGGTTTCGCGCTGGAACGAGCCGGGCAAGGGTAACTCGCTGTTGCTCTCGCTATTGCGCGGGCATCGGATGAAAGCATTGCTGCGCCGTGCGCTCGACGAAAGCGAATTTCTCTCCGATCACGGCGTGCGGGCGCTCTCGCGCGTTCATCGCGATCAGCCGTTCGTGTTCAATCACAACGGCGACAGTTTTACCGTGAAGTATTTGCCGGCCGAATCCGATACGCGCGTGTTCGGCGGTAATTCGAACTGGCGCGGTCCGGTCTGGATGCCGGTGAACTATTTGCTGATCGAATCGCTGTATGAATTTCATCGCTACTATGGCGACGATTTCAAAGTCGAGTATCCGACCGGCTCGGGCCAGGCGTTCACGCTGAGCGAAATTGCAGACGAGCTGGCGCGCCGGTGTACCACGCTGTTTCTCAAGAACAAGGACGGCGAGCGTCCGGTCATGGGCGCGTATCCGTTATTGCAGACCGACCCGCGCTCGCGCGACCTGATCCTGTTCCATGAGTATTTTCATGGCGATACCGGGCGCGGCGTGGGCGCTTCGCATCAAACCGGCTGGACCGGTCTGGTCGCCTTGTTATTGCAGCCGCGCGTGATGGGCGCATCGGGCAACGTGCCGTTGCCGGGCGAAACGGACCGGGAGCCTGTGGCGGCTTCATCGTCGGCGCAAGCCACAGCGGCGGCGCGGTCGCTCGAGCCCGCGCCGGCATCCGCACCCGAGCCCGCGCACGCATCGGCGAAGTAGTGCGCGGCGGCGCCGAGTCTATGAGGTGAGTGAGGTTACATAAGCCCTACAACATCGCACGGCGAAAAGGGGCGCGCGGCGGTTTTTGAACTGTGTGGGTTCAAGCGTGGTCTTTCATGTATCACCACGTTCGTTCCATTGGTTTCCAAAAGTGAATCCCATGTCGACTACACCGAATAACCGAACATCCGCTCGCCCCGCCGCCAGTCAACAGCCGAGTTGCAAAGTCAGCGCGAGCCCGCAGCAAGCGCCGGCTTCTCCGGCTGGCAAGCGGCCCGCGCCACCTTGTACGCTGGTGATCTTCGGCGCGGGCGGCGACCTGACGAAACGGCTCCTCATGCCGGCGCTCTACAACCTGGCGGTGGACAGCCTGCTCGACGGCGGGATGAAAATCATCGGGGTGAATCATGGCGAACGCGAGACGAGCGAGTGGCGCGAAGACCTGCACAAGTCGCTCGAACAGTTTGCCGCAGATAAAGCCAGTACCTTCCACGCCGGCAAGCTCGACGACCAGGCGTGGGACTGGGTTGCGCAACGGCTCGAATACATGGCCGGCGAATTCGAAACCGACGATGTCTTCGCGAAGCTCAAGCAAAAGATCGAGCAAGCGCCGGGCGCTAACGTGATCTTCTATCTCGCGGTCAGCTCGCGGTTTTTTAAACCGATCGTCGAGCGTCTCGGCAATGCTGGCCTGCTGAAAGAGGGTGACAGCGGCGGCTTCCGCCGGCTTGTGATCGAAAAACCGTTCGGCACCGATCTCGCTTCGGCACGCGATCTGAACGCGCATATCCTGTCGTACGCAAAGGAATCGCAGGTCTATCGCATCGATCACTTTCTCGGCAAGGACACCGTGCAGAGCATTCTCGCGGTGCGCTTCGCCAATGCGCTGTTCGAACCGATGTGGCGGCGCGAATATATCGACTGTGTGCAGATCACCGCCGCGGAGACGATCGGCGTGGAGGGGCGCGGCAAATTCTACGAACAGACCGGTGCGTTCCGCGACATGGTGCCGAACCATCTGTTCCAGTTGCTCGGCATGGTCGCCATGGAGCCGCCCAATTCGTTCGACGCCGAAGCCGTGCGCGACAAGAAGGCCGAGATCTTCGACGCTATCCAGCCGCTGACTCCGGACGACGTCGTGTTCGGTCAATATGCAAAGGGCCCGGCAGGTGTCGGCTACCGCGAGGAGCCGGACGTCGCGCCGGACAGCACGACGGAAACCTACGCAGCGGCACGCGTGTTCGTCGAGAACTGGCGTTGGGCCGGCGTGCCGTTCTATCTGCGCACCGGCAAGCGCTTGGCCGCGCGTCGCACGGAAATCTCGGTGCAACTGAAACCGGTGCCGTTCCGCCTGTTTCGTGACACTCCAGTGGACGCACTTACGCCTAACGTGCTGACCTTGCGCATCGATCCCGCGCATGGCACGAGCTTCGACTTCAACGTGAAGACGCCGGGGCCGGTCATGCACATCGGCCCAGTGCAGTCCTCGTTCGACTACGGCGACTTTTTCGCGGAGCGGGCGAACGTCGGCTACGAGACCTTGCTCTACGACTGCATGCTCGGCGATGAGACGTTATTTCAGCGTGCCGACAGTATCGAAACGAGCTGGTGCGCGGTGGACGACGTGCTGCATCCGAAATCGGGCGGTGCGATGCCGGTGCATGGTTATGCGGCCGGCAGCGAAGGTCCCGCGGAAGCAGACGCGCTATTGGCGCGCGACGGTCACGCATGGCGGCCGTTGAAACAGGACGCCGTTCAGAAGAAGTAATCCGACGAGCCGCACCAACACAATCGGGGGACACCGTGGCGACACGTAAGACGAAAGTGACAAGCAGTACCGAGCGAATTCTGGCGATCGACGTTGGTGGCACGGGTTTGAAAGCCGCGATCATCGACGCGGACGGCAAGATGAAAACGGAGCGCGTGCGAGTGGCGACACCGCATCCGTGTACGCCGGATCAACTCGTGGACGTGCTGGCGACGCTGGTCGCGCCGCTCGTCGAGCAGGAGCCACCTACGCTGATGTCGATCGGCTTTCCGGGCGTGGTGCGTAACAACCGTATTCTGACCGCGCCGCACTTTGGCGTCGAAGGCTGGCACGATATTCCGCTGGCTGATTCACTGGCACAGCGCCTGGGCGGATTGCCGGTTCGTATGATCAACGACGCCGAGATGCAGGGTTTCGCCGCGATCCAGGGCCAAGGCCTCGAATTCGTGCTGACGCTCGGCACGGGCGCGGGGACGGCGATGTTCCGCGACGGTGAGCTGATGCCCCATCTGGAGCTTGCGCATCACCCGGTCAGCAAGAAGGGCGTGGCTTACGACGAATACATCGGCGAGGGGGCGCGTGAGAAAGTCGGAAACAAACGCTGGAACCGGCGCGTTCAGAAGGTGATCGGGATCCTGAGCGCGCTGGTGAACTACGACAAACTGTGGATTGGTGGCGGCAACGCCGCGCGGCTCAAGTTCGATCTGCCGGCAAACGTGACGACCGTTTCAAACGATGCCGGCATTGAAGGCGGCGCGCGTCTATGGCATGCAAAGTCTATGCGTGAATCGCGGCAATTGCCGGAAGCCAATCAACGGACGGGCCGCTTCAAGTGATCTTCGCGCGGCGCCTGCCGCCCTCGCGGCAGGCGGTTGCGCTTAACGCGCCGCGTCGCCCCAACGATATTCCACGCTCGCTTCGTCGAGTTGCGTCTTGATCTGCGAATCGAGCACCAACTCGGACGCCGCGAGCGTATCGCTCAATTGCTCGGCGCGGCTCGCACCGATAATCGCGGATGTGACGAGCGGGTTCGCCAGCACCCAGGCGAGCGAAATCCGCGTCAGCGATTCTCCGGTCGGCGCCGCGATGGCTTTCAATTGCTCGATCGTCTCGAACTCGCGTTTGTGCCAATACCGCTGCTGATACATCGCGCCGGCCTTGCCGACGGTTTCGGTGAAACGGCCGGACGTCGGCGTCGCATCCAGTTGATGCTTGCCCGTGAGCAGTCCACCCGCGAGCGGGTTGTATGGCATCACGGCCAGTTGCTCTTCATCTGCGAGAGGCAGCAACTCGCGCTCGATCTGCCGGAACAGCAAGTTATAGCGAGGCTGAACGGAGACGAAGCGCGCCACCCGCAGAACATCGGCGCGGCCCAAGGCGCGGGCGAGCCGATACGCGAGAAAATTCGACACGCCGATATAGCGCGCCTTGCCTGATCGCACGATCACGTCCAGCGCTTCGAGGGTTTCGTCGAGCGGCGTATTCGCGTCGTCGGAGTGAAGCTGGTAGAGGTCGACGTAATCGGTGCCGAGGCGTTGCAACGAGGCGTCGATGGCGTCCAGCAGATGTTTGCGCGATGCCCCTTGGTCCCACGCCGCCGGTCCCATCTTGCCGACCGCTTTCGTCGCCAGAATGAAGCGGTCTCGTTTGCCCTTCAGCCAGCGCCCGACGATCTCCTCCGTGCGACCGGCAATACTCTCGCCGCCGCCGAGCGGATACACGTTGGCCGTATCGATGAAGTTCACGCCGGCATCCGCCGCCGTGTCGAGAATGCGATGCGAGTCATCTTCTTCGGTCTGCAGGCCGAAGGTCATCGTACCGAGACACAGGCGCGAAACGGTCAGGCCGGTGCGGCCGAATTTGCGGTATTGCATGGTCAACTCCGGGGGATGAACGGAACAGTTCAATATGCAGTGTTGCAAAAAGGATAAACCGTGTCGGGAATTGGTGCCGACTGTGATCGCTGTAAACCGTTAGTAAGTTGAAAGCTTAGGTTCGGTGTGTTTTGGACTTACAAGCCAGAAAGCCTTTTATTTCAATGCAAGTAACATTACTGAATCGTAATATTCTGGCGCGGCTCGGACGCTATAAATTACGTTTGCCTTTCGTTCGTAAAAAATAGAAACAATTCCGTTACGAGGGGTAAGCAACGCTGCGATTGATGCGGTTTTATGCATGTGGAATGATAGCGATTCTCATTTAACAGCAGCCAGCCATCCCGTCATCGGTGCCGTGCACACGAGACCGGCAGCCAGCCAATTGCGAATTTGTCATTGATTCCATCTCAGGTATGCGAATCGGGCAAGCGCATCTCTGACGGGATTTCCATGTTCAACCACACGCCGCTTGCGACAGCGTTAGCGCTAGCTTTTGCCGTTCCTTTTGCGACTCCGGCGGTCGCGCAGACCGCTCCGCAAACCGCGTCGCCAGCCGCCTCGCCGGCCGCGACGACCACCGCCGACAGCCATACCTTGCCGACCATCGGCGTCTCGGCGCAGGCTGAACAACAGGACTTCCAGGCAGAGCGTTCGACGGTCGGTGCAAAGACGCCCACGGCGCTGCGCGATATTCCGCAGACCGTCACGGTCATCAACAAGGCCGTGCTGCAATCGCAAGGCGCGACCTCGTTCCAGGACGCGCTGCGCAACGCGCCGGGCGTGACGATCGGCGCGGCCGAAGGCGGTCAGATCGGCAACAACATCAACCTGCGCGGCTTCACCGCACAGAACGACATCTATCTGGACGGTTTCCGCGATCGCAACCAGTACTATCGCGACACGTTCGACCTCGAAGAGATCGAAGTGCTGTACGGTCCTTCGTCGATGCTGTTCGGCCGCGGTTCGACGGGTGGCGTGATCAACCAGGTCAGCAAGAAGGCGAACCTGAAGGACTTGGCGGAAGTCACGGGCATGATCGGCACCGACGCCAAATATCGCAGCACCGTCGACGTGAACCATAAGCTGACGGAGACCTCGGCGATTCGCCTGAACGCATTCGGCCAAAGCCTCGGTTCGACGCGCGACGAGATGAAGAACAAAGACTACGGCATCGCGCCGGAAGTGCGCTTCGGGATCGGCACGCCGACCGAAGTCACGATCTCCGCGCTGATCCAGCACAACTACGACATGCCTGACTACGGCGTGCAGGCGTTGAACGGTCACCCGTCGCCGGTGCCGAAGAACACCTTCTACGGCTTGACCACCGACCGCACGATTCAGGACGTGCAGACGGTCACGGCCGCGCTCAAGCACAAGTTTTCGGACAACCTGATCCTGACCAACCAGACGCAGTTCTCGCACTCGATGACCGACGCGCGCGAAACCGCGCCGCAAGCGGTGTTGACGGGGCCGCTCGCCAGCAGCACCGCGTTGACCAACGGCAATTACACGACGTTGTCGCCGTCGCAACTGTTCATCAAGTTGCAAAGCCACGACCGTGTGATCGAGAACCACTCGCTGTACAACGACACGATGCTGCAATACAAATTCGTGACCGGCCCGATCAAGCACGACCTGATCGCCGGTGTCAGCCTCGGTCACGACAGCTATTCGAACCAGGCGTACACGCGTAACAATCTGCCGGTCGTTTCGATGGTGAATCCCGCGTATCTGTCCACGCCCGCAGGTGTGACGACGACGGTCGGCAATTACGCGGACTCCGGATCGAACGAAATCGGCGCCTACCTGAACGACACCGTATCGATCGGCCAGCAATGGAAGGTGATTGGCGGCTTGCGTTGGGATCGCTTCCAGGCGCAGATCCACAACACGATCAGCCTGCCGGGCTACGCCACGCAAACCAATTTCTTCACCAGCGTGCGCGCCGGGGTGATCTATCAGCCGACCGACTGGCAGTCGTACTACGTCTCTTACGGCACGTCGTTCAATCCGTCGCTCGAAGCGCTGACGGTGACCAACCTTACGCAGAACCTCGCGCCCGAGTCGACCAGATCGTACGAAGTCGGCGCGAAATGGGATCTGCTCGGCGGCAATCTCTCGGTGACGTCGTCATTCTTCCGCCAGGAAAAAACCAACGCGCGCACCCAGGTGTCGCCGACGGAATACGAGCTGGACGGCGACGTTCGCGTCGACGGATTCCAGGCCGGGGTGACGGGCCACATCACGGACAAATGGCAAGTGTTCGGCGGCTACACGTACATGGACGCGATCATCCTGAAGGCGCGCGACGGCACGCAAGGTCACGTGCCGGCCAACACGCCGCGTAACACGCTGACGTTCTGGACCACCTATGCGTTCACGCCGCATTGGGAAATCGGCGGCGGTCCGACGTATATGTCGCCGCGTTACGCATCGAACACGAATTACGTGCAGGTGCCGGGCTACACGCGCTGGGACGCGACCGCGGCGTATCACGCGAAGAAATACGACGTCCGCCTGAACCTGCTGAACCTGACCAACAAGACGTACTACGACGCGTTGATTCCGTCGGACGGCGGCCGTTCCGTACCGGGTATCGGACGCACGTTGCTGGCGACGTTCGATTACCGCTTTTGATACACGTTGAACGGGTGCGTTAGGCTTGCCGTTTTCGAAGACGGCAAGTCGACGCAAAGGAACCATCATGTTGCTGCACATTCCGAATGTACTGAGCGCCGAGCAGTTGCGCGTCGTGCGCGAGCGGCTCGACAACGCAGGCGACGCGTGGGTCGACGGCCGCGCGACCGCGGGCTATCAGGGCGCACCGGTCAAGCGTAACCAGCAGATTGCCGAACACACGCCCATTGCGCGCCAACTCGGCGACGTGATTCTCGCGTCGATCGAACGCAATCCGCTGTTCATCAGCTCGGTGCTGCCGAACCAGGTGTATCCGCCGCTCTTCAATCGTTACGAAGGCGGCATGCAGTTCGGCAGTCATGTCGACGGCGCCGTGCGAGTGCTGCCCAACGGCGTGAAGCTGCGCACCGACGTCTCCGTGACGCTGTTCATTTCAGACCCGGCCGACTACGACGGCGGTGAACTCATGATCGAAGACACGTACGGCGTGCAGCAGGTCAAGCTGCCGGCGGGCGACATGATCGTCTATCCGGCGACGAGTTTGCATCAGGTCACGCCGGTCACGCGCGGCGTGCGCGTCGCGAGTTTCTTCTGGGTGCAAAGCCTCGTGCGCAGCGATACGCAGCGCGCGATGTTGTTCGACATGGACACCGCCATTCAACGGCTCAATGCCACCAACGCCGACGACGCCGCACGCCGCAGCCTCGTCGGCATCTATCACAACCTGTTGCGTAACTGGAGCGAACCGTGAGCGTACCCGAGGCAATCGACATTCAAGCGCCCGAGGGCATCGACCACGCGGCCCGCGAGCCGCACCGCCTTGACGGCGGCGAGTTGAAGGCGCGCCAGCAGCGCTCGCGCCGCGCCACCTTCATCAAGTGGCTGCGCAAGGTGCATGGCTGGGTCGGTTTGTGGGGCGCGGCGCTGGGTTTGCTGTTCGGCACCACGGGGTTTCTGCTGAATCATCGCGGCGGTCCGCTCAAGGTATCGACCGGCGAGCCGCAGGTCGCGGTGTTGCAGGTGCCGTTGCCGCAACCGGCGCCCGAGACGCCACGCGACTTGGGCAAATGGCTCAAGCATGAACTGAAACTGGCGGGCACGCCGGGGCGCGTTCAGAAAGAGCCGGCGCATCCGGTCGCGTGGGGCGAGCGCCGCATGGTCCAGCCGGAACACTGGCAGCTCAATTTCGCGTCGCCCCGAGAGAATACGTCCGCCGAATATTGGGTGGGCAACGGTTACGTGACGGTCAAGCGCAGCGAGAACACGTTCCTCGCGATGCTGACGAATCTGCACAAGGGGGTTGGCTTGAGTGTCGGCTGGGTGCTGCTGATCGACACGCTGGCCGGTAGCATCATTCTCTTGTCCCTGACCGGCGTTCTGCTCTGGACTGAGTTGAACAAACGCAAGACCGTCGGCGCGGTGTTGGTGTTGGGATCGATCGTCGCCGCGGTCTGCGTCGGGTTGCTGTAAATGCCGCTGCGGGCAGGGCGTAATCCCGGAGAAATCCGCCGCCTTGCCTGACTCGCGCTCGGGAAGATCGCCTTTCCCGAGCGTTGCACCGAGGTACGTTTTACCGGTATTTCAAGCTCCCCTCGCAGTATCCCTTCCGGCTGCCAGCGTCCCGCTCGGCACACGCTCTCCGGCGCGGCGAAGGGCTCGCTCCGCGCGTCGTCTCAACTTCCTCCGGCATCCGTCTACGTGCGAGAATCGCGCTACATCAATTGCGCGTTAACGTTGGCTATCCATTGGATCAGGCACCGCTTTTGCAACCGCGGTCCGCACGACTATGAGCCACCGCGTCGAGGAGATCGCGTTGAACGAGCCGGACCGCTTCTTATCGGATGCCTTGCCCGCCGACCTCGCCGCGCCTTCGTTCCTTGCCGGCGGCGGCGAACTGGGCGCGCTCATCCGCGCCTACGACTGGACGCAGACGGCGCTCGGCGCGCCCGACACCTGGCCGCAAGGGCTGAAGATCGCGATCCGCATCATGCTCACATCGCGCCAGCCGATCTGGATTGGTTGGGGCGACGAGCTGATCTATTTTTACAACGACCCGTACAAATCGATCATCGGCGGCAAGCATCCGGTCGCGCTTGGTCAACCGACCAAGGTCGTCTGGCGCGAAATCTGGACCGATATCGAGCCGCTTCTGAATACCGCGCTGGCCGGCGCGGAAGGCATCTTCGTCGAACAGAAGCTGCTTATCATGGAGCGCAACGGCTTTCCCGAAGAGACGTATTACACCTTCTCGTACAGCCCCATTCCCGGCGATGACGGCGAACCCGGCGGCATTATCTGCGCCAACAGCGACGGCACCGCACAGGTGGTTGGAGAGCGTCAGTTGGCGCTGCTGAAGGAACTCGCGGCGGTCAGCCCCGACGGCCGCGACTGGCGCGAAGCGTGCGAGCTCAGCGCGCGTGCATTGCGGTCCAATCCGCAAGATCTTCCATTCGCCTTGCTGTACGCCGCCGAACCCGGCGGCGACACGGCCACGCTGGTCGGTTCGAGCGGCATCGAGCCGGATCACCCGGCGGCGCCGCGGACAATCAAGCTCGGCGGCGACTCGCTCTGGCCGGTCGGCGACGTGATGGCGATCCAGGCGCCGCAGCTGGTGCGTGATTTGACGCAGCGATTCGGCATCGAGATGCCGCGCGGGCCGTGGCATCTCGCCCCGCAGCAGGCGGTAATTCTGCCGGTGTCGGCCGGCGGCGAGGCGACGCAAGCCGTGGTTCTGATCGCCGGCCTGAATCCTTGCCGCCTTTTCGACGACGCCTATCGCAGCTTCCTGAATCTGAGCGCCGCCCAGATCGGCGCGGCGATCGGCTACGCGTGCGCTTATGAGGAAGAGCGGCGGCGCGCGGAGGCGCTGGCCGAAATCGACCGCGCGAAAACCACGTTCTTTTCCAACATTAGCCACGAATTCCGTACGCCGTTGACGCTGATGCTCGGCCCGCTCGAAGAACTGCTCGCCAAGCCGCAACTTGCCGCGAGCGGCGCCAACGCGCGGGTGGGCAGCGATATCGAGGACCGCGCGCTGATCGAGATCACGCATCGCAACGGCTTGCGGCTGCTCAAGCTCGTCAACGCGCTGCTGGATTTTTCGCGCATCGAAGCGGGCCGCATGCAGAGCCATCCGCAACCCACGGATATCGCGTCCTTCACGGCCGAACTCGCGTCGCTGTTCCAGTCCGCGATCGAAACAGCGGGCCTGCGGCTCGAGGTCGAGATTCCGGCCGCGGCCGTGGTCGTGCAACTCGATCGCGAGATGTGGGAAAAGGTCGTGATGAACCTGCTGTCCAACGCCTACAAGTTCACGTTCTTCGGCACGATTCGTGTCGCGGTTCGCGAGGTCGTTGGCGGTGGCGTCGAGGTTAGCGTGACGGATAGCGGGATCGGTATTGCCGAAGAAGAAGTGCCGCGCCTCTTCGAGCGCTTTCATCGCGTGGCGGGCGCGCCCGGACGCTCGGTCGAAGGCAGTGGCATTGGGCTCGCGATGGTGCAGGAACTGGTGAAGCTGCACGGCGGTACGGTGCGGGTCGACAGTGTGCTGGGCCAGGGGGCGCGCTTCACCGTCTCTCTGCCGCGTGGCGCCATGCAGTCCCAGTCGGAAGACTCAGCCGTGCATGCCGCCATGAGCAAACACGCGCGCACGTATGTCGATGCCGCGTTGCGGTGGAGTCCGGAGAACGAAATCCTCGCCGATGCGCCAATCGATGCGACGCCAGCCGGCGAGGAGTCGCCCGACGCTGCGCCAGTCGCTGCCGCTCGGCTGCTGGTCGTCGACGACAATGCGGACTTGCGTGATTACATGAGCCGCATTCTGCGCGCGGCAGGGCACGACGTGCGTCTTGCGACCGACGGCCAAGCCGCGCTCGAAGCCGCGCGCGAGGAGCGTCCCGATCTGGTGCTCTCCGACGTGATGATGCCGCGCCTCGACGGCTTTGGCCTGCTGCGCGCGCTGCGCGCCGATCCGGACCTGCGCGACACGCCGGTGCTGATGCTGTCCGCCCGCGCGGGCGAGGAAGCACGCGTGGACGGGATCGAGCACGGGGCCGACGACTATCTGACCAAGCCCTTCTCGGCGCGCGAACTGCTGGCCCGCGTGTCGGGCAACCTACAACTCGCCCGCTTGCGCCGCGAGACCGAGATGAAGCTGCGCGAGGAATCGCGCACGCTGGAGATTCTCAATCGCGTGGGCTCGACGGTGGCGGCCGAACTCGATCTGAACCGCGCGGTGCAGATCGTGACGGACGCGGCCACCGAACTGACCGGCGCCGCGTTCGGTTCCTTCTTCTATAACGTGCTCGACGACAAGGGCGGCAGCTACATGCTGTACACGCTGTCCGGTGTGCCGAAGGAAGCGTTCGAGGGCTTTCCGATGCCGCGCAACACGGCGGTGTTCGCACCGACGTTCAAGGGCGAAGGCATTGTTCGCGTCGACGATATCACTCAGGATCCGCGCTACGGCCACAACGTACCGCATCGTGGCATGCCGGAAGGCCATCTGAAGGTGCGCAGTTATCTGGCCACACCCGTGCAGTCGCGTAGCGGGGAGGTGGTCGGCGGCCTGTTCTTCGGCCATCCGGAGCCTGGCGTATTTACCGAACGCGCCGAGCGGATCGTGGCCGGTATCGCCGCGCAAGCGGCCATTGCCATCGACAACGCGCGTCTGTATCAGGCCGCGCAAAGCGAAATCGCCGAGCGCGCCAAAGCGCAAAGCGCGCTGCACGATCTGAACGAAACGCTGGAGCGCCGGGTGATCGAGACGGTGGCGGACCGCGACCGTCTGTGGGAGTTGAGCGAAGATCTGCTGGTGGTGGCCGATATCGAAGGCCGCTTGCAGCGCGTGAGTCCGTCGTGGAGCAATGCGCTCGGCCATAACATGCACTGGCTGATGTCGCGTTCCTACGTCGACCTGGTTCACCCGGATGATGTCGCGGTCGTCAGCACGCATCTGGCCGAATTGCGTCGCACGGGCGTGCCGGTGCGCTATGAAAACCGCTTCAAGCGGATCGACGGTACGTGGCGCTGGGTCGCGTGGACACTCGCGCTCGATCCCGACACGGCGCGCATTCACGGCGTGGGCCGCGACGTCACCGCCGACAAGGAAACCACCGAGGCGCTGCGTCACGCCGAAGAAGCGCTGCGCATGGCGCAGAAGATGGAAGCGATCGGCAAGCTCACGGGCGGCGTCGCGCACGACTTCAACAATCTGCTGCAGGTGATAGGCGGCAATCTGCAACTACTGGCGAAAGACGTCGCCGGTTCCGAGAAGCCCGAGCAGCGCGTGCGCAATGCGCTGGCGGGCGTGGCCCGCGGCGCGAACCTCGCCTCGCAGTTGCTGGCGTTCGGGCGGCGTCAGCCGCTCGCGCCGAAGGTCGTCAATCTCGGCCGCTTCGTGCGCGGGCTCGACGACATGTTGCGACGCGCGCTCGGCGACGGCGTCGAAATCGAAACGATCGTGTCGGGCGGCTTGTGGAATACGCTGGTCGATCCCTTCCAGGTCGAGAACGCGCTGCTGAACCTCGCGATCAATGCGCGCGACGCGATGAACGGCCACGGCAAGCTCACGATCGAAGCCGGCAACGCCGCGCTCGACGACGCCTACGCCAAGCGCAACGCGGAGGTCACGCCGGGCCAGTACGTGATGCTGGCCGTCACCGACACGGGCGCAGGGATGCCGCCGGAAGTCCGTGAGCGCGTGTTCGAGCCGTTCTTCACGACCAAGCCCGAAGGTCAGGGCACCGGCCTCGGCTTGAGCATGGTGTATGGCTTCGTCAAGCAGTCGGGCGGGCATGTGAAGATCTACAGCGAGGAGGGGCACGGTACGACGATTCGCATCTATCTGCCGCGGGTGCGCCAGCAGGAAGACCTCGAAACGAATATCGACGCCGGTCCCGCGAAGGGCGGCGCGGAAACGGTTCTGGTGGTGGAGGACGACGAGGAAGTGCGCACGACGGTGGTCGAAATGCTGTCCGATCTCGGCTATCGCGTGCTGAAAGCGAAAGACGCGCAAAGCGCGCTCGCGATCGTCGAAAGCGGCGTGCCGATCGACTTGCTGTTCACCGATGTGGTAATGCCCGGCCCGCTGCGCAGCACCGAACTCGCCCGCAAGGCGCGCGAACGGTTGCCCGCGATCGCGGTGCTGTTCACGTCGGGCTATACGGACAACGCGATCGTGCATTCCGGGCGGCTCGATGAAGGCATCGAATTGCTCAGCAAGCCCTACACGCACGAAGCATTGGCGCGCAAAGTCCGCTATGTGCTGCAAACGCAGAATCCACTGGCGGCCGAAATCGCCGAGGCCGAGCAGCATCTTCTGGAGGTCGATCCGCCTGCCATGCCGGATAGCGCCGGCAGTTTCGCGGCTCAGACGCGGCTAAGGATTCTGCTGGTGGAAGACGACGAACTGATTCGCGCGAGCACCGCCGAATTGCTGCGCACGTTCGACTTCGACATTCTGGAGGCCGAAGGCGAGCACGACGCCAGGCAGATTCTCAGCGAACATGCGATCAGCGTGATGCTCACCGACGTAGGGCTGGCGGGCAAGTCGGGCATCGATCTGGCGCTGGAGGTGTGTAGCGAGCGGCCCGATCTGCGCGTGATCTTTCTGACCGGCTACGACCTCGTGCTGACGCCGGAGCAGCGCAAGGTCTTGCCGCACGCCATCTTGTTGCGCAAGCCCTACGATCTGCTCGATCTCATCGATGCGCTGAAAACGCCGCTCGGCTGAGGCCGCCGCGTTGAACCTGTTGAAGCAGGCCGGCAGTTGCCGGCCTGTCAGCGGAGAAGGCGGCGCTCGCGCTAGAATTCCCGCAGACCGCCACAACCGTTGGCACTGCCGGAATTCGCCGATGACCACATCCGATAACGCCGTCGACACCGCGCTCATCACGCGGCGTTCCATTCGCGCCTTTCTGCCTACACCGGTGCCACGCGGCGAGATCGAAGCCATTCTCGAAGCCGCCAGCCGCGCGCCTTCGGGTACCAACACGCAACCGTGGAAAGTCTATGTGGTAACGGGCGAGTCGCTCGCGCGCCTCTCGCGGGCCTTGCTCGCCGCCCACGACGACCCGCAGCGCGACGCGCTGTACCAGGAAGAGTATCCGTACTACCCGCATCAATGGGTGTCCCCGTACATCGACCGGCGCCGCAAAATCGGCTGGGATCTGTATGGCCTGCTCGGCATCGGAAAGGGCGACAAGGCGCGCATGCATGAGCAGCATGCGCAGAACTACCGCTTCTTCGGCGCACCGGTGGGCTTGTTCTTCACCATCGACCGGGTATTGGAGCGCGGCAGCTGGCTCGACTATGGCATGTTCCTGCAGGCGATCATGACGGCCGCGCGCGGACGTGGTCTCGATACCTGTCCGCAGGCCGCCTTTACGCCGTTTCATCGCGTGATTGCGGCACATCTCGGCCTGCCGCCCGAAGAACAACTGGTGTGCGGCATGTCCCTCGGCTTTGCTGACGAAAGCGCGCTGGTCAACACGTTGCGCACCGAGCGTGAACCGGTTGAGCGGTTCACGCGATTTCTCGATTGACGGCGCTTGATTGCACTTGATCGCGCTTGATCGCGATCGAGGCACGCCTCCCACTTTCCATCGGACCCATATGAAAACATCGCGCCGCCATTTTCTGCTGCTGGGCGTGAGCGCGGGCTCAGCGCTCGCACTCGCCCGTACCGCTTTCGCCGAGACCGCGAATACGCTCAGCGAAGCCGATCCGAAGGCGCAAGCCGTCGGCTATAAGGAGGACGCCTCCAGGGTCGACAAGGCGAAATTCCCCGGCTACACCGCCGGACAGAATTGCGGCAATTGCTCGCTGTTCCAGGGTAAAGCCACCGATGCATACGGCGGCTGCACGCTGTTCGGCGACAAACAGGTCGCCGCGCGCGGCTGGTGCAGTTCGTATTCGAATATGTGAACCGCAAGCGGCGGCGCGCGGTTCGATTCGCTGCGCGCCGCGTTCGAAGCCGTTAGCCCAGCGCGCTCAGCACCAGTTCGTGCGAATGGCCGATCCATACGGCCGCGTCGCGGTGATCGCGTAGTGCGTCGCCGGTGTTGGGGTGCAGGAAGATATCCAGCGAGCCGTGATTCAGCGTGAGCCAGCCGACCAGGTCGGCGAACTGGTCCTGCGTAAATGCAAGCTGATACGACCACATGGGATGCGGTCCGACCGGGCGCTCGTGAAAGCGGCCCATTTGCAGCTTGCCGCTCCAGTGCGTTTCGATCTGCTCGCGGAAGGTCCACGCTGCGTCGCGGGTACTCGCATCGAAATACACATGGGCGTGCCAGCTAGCGATGGTGGAAGTGTCGCGAAAGGTCATGGCATGTCCGTTACGTATCAGTCTTTATCCGACATTCATTCTGCTTCAATTTCCGCCGACGCGCGCGGCGCGCGCCTCATGTAAAACTGTTTCTCATCTTTGCCGACGATCTCGAAGCCGAGCCGCTCGTAGAGCCGCATCGCGGGATTGCCTTTGAGCACCTTGAGGGTGACCGGCAATGCGTCGGCCTGCGCGGCGCGCAACACCCAATGCAGCGCGCGTTCGCCGATGCCGCGCCCCTGAAGTGCCGGCGTGATCTGCAATTGCACGACGACCCATTCGGCGCCGGTGCGATGCGCCTTGAGCAAACCGGCCGGTTCGCCGTCGATGCAAATGACGCGCGCCGTGTCATAACGATGCAGCAGACGGGCGCGATGCTCGGTATCGTCCGACGGTTCGCCAACGCGCGCGAGGTGCTCAGTCATGGTCGCCTTGCGCAGTTCGAACAGGAAGGGTATATCCGAGTCCAGCGCCGGGCGCAGGGTGAAGCCGGGTTCTTGAGCGGGCATGTTGGTCACGTTGCCGGTGTGCCGGCGGCTAGTAAGAATGGTCGTGAATTGTCGCGCCAGCAGCGCTTTTTTACCACGCGGTATGTGTGTGCCTCTCGATTTTGCCGTGCGCCAGTCGCGCCGATGCCGCCAGTTGGCGGTCCGCGCCGCCGCGCAATCGCATGCTGTCGCGTGGCTCGCCTCAGGCGCGATCGGCATTTGCGGCGCGCCAGAGGCACGCTGTCGTCAGGTTGCGTTGCAGTCGCCACGGTTCACGCGAAGCGTTGTGCCCTCATTGGCATGCGCTTTGCTTTTGCCTCATGCGCGAATTGCTGGCGCGGGCGGCCTCGAAGCCGGACCGTCAACAAAAATACGCCAACCTGGCATAACAACGAAAATGCTGAATACGAAACCACACATGGTCACGCACGGGGTCGACGGCGACGCGATGACGCTCGTCTTTTATCCCGACACCGGTTGCCTGCGCTTTGTCGATGCGCGCGGCATTTGCCACGAGCTTCGGCCGCCGCATTCCTGGTTTGCGATTTCGTCCGCATCGCGCGGCGTGCGCCGTAGCACGCAAGCCATGACGGAAGGGTTGAATGCACTGCTGCATGAGTTCTGCGCGAAACGTCCGCGCTGGTTGATCGGTTCGGCGCGCCGACCGTCGCATATGCCGTTGACGCTGTCGACGCATGCGCCGGTTCACGCGACAATGGCTCAGCTCACAACGAACGAGGCCGTGGCGCGGTAGGGTGCATTTGATCAGTCGAAAAACTCAGCGCGTGGCTTTGCGTGTGTATTCAGTTTCTTTCGGTGTCGTTCGTTCAACTCGGCGAGCGGCTTAACGAACTTTGCGAGGTGGGCTATGGAGATTATCGAGCTTGAGCCAAGCGTCTCGGCAGACGGACGCGCGGTGATTTTCCAGCTTTCGACGCGAGGACGGGACCTTGAGTGCGCCGTCACGCGTGAGGCCTTGGAGCAGCATTTCTGGCTGCAACGCGACGCCGGCGAGGAGCGCGTATTGAAGACTTTCGCGGACGGGCGCAAACGCATTACCGCCGTGGCGGAGAGAAAGATGCTGGCGCGGCCGGGCGAAAAAGTGCTGCTGACGATCAGCGACTTCGTCGCTCGGGGTTGATGACCCGGCCCGATGCGAGCGCGAGAGTTGTCCGCGCGGTGTCGCGTCGGTTAATCGCACCCACTCGAAAATGAATGAGCGACGGCGAAGGCGCCGTCGCTCATGTCTGAGGAAATCGGCCTGTTACGCCGATTCGCCAAACTGGCCTGCCAATTCCCCTCGCTTCGCGCAATTGCATTCGCAAGTGCCGGCATACACTGTTTTCCATGGCGCGACAAATCACCGAGCCCATCGACGCGGTCTTCCCCCGCGTTGTTTTGAACCGTACCGTTGATGGCAGTTTGCCGCGGTTGTGGTACGCGGCAGGGCAGTAAAGCAGTAGGTAAGAGAAGCAATGCAAACGGCGCGCGATCCATGAAGTAGCGCGTGAATCAGCAGGGGGTTGCAGGTAGGTGATGTTGAAGGCGAAGGACCCGGCTGTGATGCAGCAGTAGTTCAAGAAACAACAGCTTTTCGCAGATGTAGTTCAAGTAGCAACTCTGTTAGTTTGTGGTGGGTAAAGGTCGGCAAGCATCCACGCGCGAGTACGACTGTTCCATCCTGTCAGACCCTGTTCCTTCGCGGGAACAGGGTTTTTTTTCGTATCGTTGCGCGGCAAGGCTTGCAATTGGCGGGTTCGAACCGATATGCCGGTGTTGCATTGCGTTTTTTGCTGCGGCGCCGGACAAGCGGCCGGCTGCGCGCTGTGAGGCACGCTGCATCTAAACAGGACTTGAGGTCGTTTAAGTCTGTCTTAATAGTTGATTGCCATGATGGCCACACAGACTCGCTTCGGGCCTGTCGAGCCGCCGGCGTATCGGCGGCGATTGCCACCGTTGAACGCAAGAATCCGGTGGCAAAGCCGAGAGTTAGAGAAGGAGGTTGAACCGATATGTCCAGTAAATCGCGAGTCCGCAAGCACAACCAGCCGGCCATGTCCCCGCTGCTACGTGCGCTGACCTATAGCCGCACCGCTCACGAGCCGGTCACCGCGGCGATGCTTCTGCAGTGCTACACCGCCCTCGATGCATTCCGCCACGGCCACGGCTCGCGGAATCTGCACATGACTTTGAGCCGGCATTTACTGGTGTCGCAAGAGCTTGCGCGGCTCGGTCTCGGCGAGGACGCGCTGGCCGACATTGAAAGCGCACATGCCGCGATGGTTCAGCTCGACGCGCGTGAACTCGGCGAAGGCGCATGGGTTTTGGAAGACGGCGAATACACCCGCTTGTGCACGGCGCTGGAGATTCTCGACGCGCAACTGTCCGTGGCATCGTTGAGCGAGATTGCGAGCGCGGAAGCGAAAATGATTGAAGGACTGATGAGGTCCGCGCAGGTTCAGGCGATTGCAGAAGCTGCTGCCTGAGGAGCAGGGTGGCCTGGTTAGGCTCTTTTCTTTCTGGTTCGCGCAAATGAAACGCCCCCATGGGGCGTTTTTTTTCAAACCTCGCATCGACGTGCGGATATTACGAGTCTCCGTAAGGCGCCCTTTGCGCAGCCATGACAGCGCCGCAACTGGTTTGCTGGAGTCATCCGCGCTTGTTAGACTGCCTCTCGCAAACCGGCCGTGAGCGCGATTTCTCCCTCTTACGCTTCCAGGGCGTTCACGTTTGCGACGCGATCAATCGGAGACGCCATGTCTTATATGCTGCTCATCGTCGAACCCCCGAATCAACGCATTGAACGCGGTGAAACTGCGGGCCGCGAAGTCTACGACCAGATGGTCCGTTTCGCCGCCGATCTGAAAGAGCGCGGCAAACTGGTCGCAGTCGAGTCGCTCACGTCCTCTAGCGACGCGGTCCGCGTGCAGGTCCGCGACGGCCAGCCGAAACTGCTCGACGGCCCGTTCGCCGAGGCCAAAGAGATGATCGGCGGGTTCTTCCTCCTCAACTGCGATACCCGTGAAGAAGCCGTGGCTATCGCCCAAGCTTGCCCGGCGGCCACGTGGTGCACCGTCGAAGTCCGCAAGCTCGGACCTTGTTTCGCCTAGGCGATTTCGCGCATCGACAGCGTTGTGTCGGGGTTTTCCCTGGTGGATCGGCAGGCGTGTCGATCCGGGCGCGCGTTGCTCGTCGTGTGAGTAAGAAGCCCGCGTATGTGTGCGGCTTTCCCTCGTACAACGAATTGGAGTAACGGCGATGCGATTCATGATCCTTGTAAAAGCGACGGCCGCGAGCGAAGCCGGCGAGATGCCGGAAGCGTCCCTCATGGCCGCAATGGGCGCGTACCACGAAGAGCTGGCCAAAGCCGGCGTGCTGCTCGACGCCACCGGTCTGCAACCGAGTTCGAAAGGCTGGCGCATACGCTACAGCGGCGGCAAGCGTTCGGTGGTCGATGGCCCGTTTGCGGAAACCAAGGAACTGCTTGCCGGCTACACGCTGATCCAGGTGCGCTCGCGTGAAGAAGCCATGGAATGGGCGCGGCGCTTTCCGGCGCCGTTCGGCGAGCAAGCCGACGGCGAAATCGAAGTGCGTCAGTTGTTCGAGCTCGACGACTTCGAGCCCAGCCCCGAGCTGGACCGCTTCCGCGAACTGGAAGCCGGCAAGCGCTGAGGCGGGAACGGAAACGCGCTGAACGCGGCGCAGGGCTGCTGACGCGGCGCAACTGGCGCAACGTGCGCACTGAGCGTAGTGCGTGGTGAGAGCCGTGCGACCGCAACCTCATCAATGGACTCCATCATGCATAAGCAGATCTACGTCAATCTCGCGGTGAATGACCTCGAACGGTCGAAAGCCTTTTTCAGCGCGATCGGCTTGAGGTTCGAGCCGCAATTCACGAACGAGCAGGCGGCCTGTCTGATCCTCGGCGAAAACATCTACGCGATGTTGCTGGTCAAGGACCTGTTCAAGTCGTTCACGCGCAAATCGCTGTGCGACCCGAAGGAGAGCACGGAGGCGCTGGTGGGCCTGTCGTGTGAAAGCCGGGAAGAGGTGGATGCGATGGTCGCGCGAGCGCTCGCCGCGGGCGGCGCGATACCGCGCGCGCCGCAGGATTATGGTTTCATGTACGGGCATGGCTTCGAAGATATCGACGGCCACATCTGGGAGCTCATCTACATGGACCCGAACGCCAAGGCGGCGGGCTGACGCGTGACGACGGCAGCCACCCACCGTGCCATCGAGGCAGTCTGGCGGATCGAATCCGCCAAGGTCATCGCCCACGTCGCGCGAATCGTGCGTGACGTGGGGCTCGCCGAAGAACTGGCGCAAGACGCCCTGGTGGCCGCGCTCGAACATTGGCCCGACGCGGGCGTGCCCGACAATCCGGGAGCATGGCTGATGGCGACCGCAAAGAACCGCGCCCTCGACCGCTTGCGGCAGGAAGCGCTGCATGCCCGCAAGCATCAGGAGCTGGGGCACGATCTCGACGCGCTGGAGGCTCATCTCGTGCCCGATTTCGTCGATGCCCTCGATGCCGCTCGCGCCGACGATATCGGCGACGACCTGCTGCGGCTGGTGTTCACCGCGTGCCATCCGGTGCTCTCCACCGACGCGCGCGTCGCGCTCACCCTGCGGCTGCTCGGCGGCCTCACCACGGACGAAATCGCGCGCGCGTTTCTCGTGCCGGAGCCGACCATCGCACAGCGTATCGTGCGCGCCAAGCGCACGCTCTCGGCCGCCAAGGTGCCGTTCGAAGTGCCCCAGGCGGACGCGCGCGCGCCGCGGCTCGCCTCGGTGCTGCAAGTCATCTATCTGATCTTCAACGAAGGCTATTCGGCCACTGCCGGCGACGACTGGATGCGTCCTGCGCTATGCGAGGAAGCGCTGCGGCTTGGCCGTGTGCTGAGCGGTCTCGTACCGGATGAGAGCGAAGTGCATGGCCTTGTCGCGCTGATGGAGATTCAGGCGTCGCGCATGCATGCACGCACGGATGCGCGAGGCCGCCCCGTGCTGCTGCTCGATCAGGACCGCAGCCGCTGGGATCCACTGCTGATCCGTCGCGGGCTCGCCGCGCTCGACAGCGCGCATGCGTTGGGCGGCGCGAGCGGCCCCTACGCGCTGCAGGCGGCGCTTGCAGCGTGTCATGCGCGTGCGCGTCGCGCGGACGATACCGACTGGGTGCAGATCGTCGCGTTGTATGACGCGCTGTCACAGGTGGCGCCGTCGCCGGTGGTCGAGTTGAATCGGGCGGTGGCGGTCGGCATGGCGTTCGGCCCGGCTGCGGGACTGGAGATCGTCGATGTGCTGGCCACCGATGCCGCGCTCGCGAACTACCACTGGTTGCCGAGCGTGCGTGGCGATCTGCTGGCGAAACTCGGCCGCGTGGATGAGGCGCGTGCCGAATTCGAACGTGCGGCCGGTATGACGCGCAATGCGCGTGAGCGCGAATTGTTGCTCGAGCGTGCGCGCGGCATTGCACATTGAGTCTTGCCGCGTAAAGCGCCGATGCAAGCCGCCGTATCAGACGGCGCACGCCCTAAGCAGATAGAACTCCCGCGGGCCATACTGCTGCGGCGGGTCGCTGAGCGGTTCGACGAAGCGGGTGATGCCGATCCGATCGAAACCCGCTGCCACGCAGGCGGCCTCCAGCGCCGTTGCGTCATGCACCGTAAAGCCGTACTCGGCAAAGGGCATCTCAATCGCGGCACCCGGCGTGATGGCCGCGATCACCAGCGTGGCGTCCACTTGCAACACGCGGCGAATCTCCGCCAGGCCGGCGGTCACGTCGGGCCAGAAGTACGTACTGTTGATCGTGACTGCCTTGTCGAACGAAGCGGCGGCGAACGGCATGGCGGCGACGTCGGCGGTTTCGAGCCTGACCTGGCCGTCGCGCACGAAAGCCGCGTTGCGGCAACGAGCGACGGCGATCATGGTAGGCGATAGATCGAGACCGGTGAAACGCAGCCTCGCGGCCTGATCGAGCACGTAGGCGATATGCCCGCCGTTGCCGAGGCCAACTTCGAGCACGCGCTCGTTTGCGTGCAGATCGAGCAGATCGAATGCCGTTTCGATAACCGCGCGATTCGAGCGTTCCAGCATGTCGCCGACCGCTATGCCGATCTTGCCTGCCGGGCAGCCGAGCTGGGGAAGCAAAATGCTTGCTTCGAGGTTGGCGGTCGTCACCTCGTCTGACGGATCAATAGTTTCTCTCACAGCGAATCCTCCATGACAGATCGTGCCGGATGCGGTGTTCGCTGCAGGGGCGCGAACAGTAATACGGCATCCTTAATTTATGTCATGAAGCTGCGCCGTGCTTATCTCTTTATTGCTCGCGCTGATGGAGGCGAGACTGCGTGCAAAACAGTATTTAACACGCGTCTCGAGATTAGGGACTGCTGAAGCTACCGTATCAATTGACGCACACCCAACGCGACGATCAGGCCGCCGCAAACGCGGTCGATCCATGCCTTGCAGCGGCGATAGGCGCTGGCAATCCGCGCATGCGACAAGGTGAGCGCAACGAACCCGTACCAGCTGCTTGCCACCACGCACACCATGCCGAGCATCGCGGCAAACGTGCCGACGCTGACGTGGGCCGGCATGGCGGAGGAGAACACCGCGGCGAAGAACGCCATCGACTTCGGATTCGCGATGTTGGTGGCAAAGCCTTGCGCGAATGCCTGACGGAAACCACCGGTCGCCGCATGCATGCTGCCAGCCGGCCTGCCCGCCGATGCATTGACGATCAGACGTCCGCCGAACCAGATCAGGTAGCCGGCGCCGGCCACCTTGACTGCCAGCGCGAGCCACGGAAAAGCCGTGAACACAATGCCGACGCCGAGAATCGCGCAGCTTGCCCAGAACAGATTGACCAGCACGATGCCGGCGACCATCGCGAGCGCTTCGACTCGCGTCGCCGATGCGGCCTTATGCGCGACCGCGACGAAGTTCGGGCCGGGGATCACCACGCCGGCCACATACACCGAAAAAACGCCTAGAACGGCGGACCCATCAATCACGCTTCACCCCCTTCATTTGCGCCGCGCCGCCAACCACGGCGGCTGTGCGGCCCTTGATCCATCAAGCCGAGAAAAACGCCAGGGCGCCGGTGATCACGCCCGCTCCCGCCACCACGAACGAGAGATTGCGCAGCCACTTCTTGCGGGTCAGCAACGTGATGGCGCACAGGGCGATCGCCACCTGGATCAGCGTGGTGGCCTGTGCCCAACGATGATGGCCGTGCAGGAGCGTTTCACTCTTCACGTCGTTATCGACGACTTCCTTTTCTATGGCTTCGGCCTTCGCGCGGATCGGCTCTTTCTGCTGCTTGTATTTATCGACGTCGGCGAGGAATTTCGCATGCGCGTCGGTATTGGCGGCGGAGAGCGCCGCGCCGAGTTCGGCGAGGTTCTGCTTCTCGCCCTTCGCCTGGTAATAGTTCCACTGGTTCGACGCTTCGGTCTTTTTGATCGCGGCTTCGTTCTTGTAATACAGCGCGAGGTTTTCGCTGTTGCCGCTCTGATAGGCGCACAGCGCACCAATCGTTGCGAGGATGGCCGTGATCACGGCCATGCGGCTTGCGAACGGGTCCGCGTCGTGATGGCCGGCGTGTTCCACGGCATGGTCGTGCGGACCATGTACTTCGTATTCTTCAGGCATCTGATTCTCCGAGGCGAAGCTTTTCCTGTCATATCCGGGCAGCGCACGGGCCCGTCGGGCCTCAATCTTAGCGTGTGACGCACAGTGACGGAAAAGGGGATGGCCTGCAGAGCCTGAAGAAGTGTCCGAGTTGGCTGGACTCGATCGATGCGCTGACTTCAGCGCAAGCAACGCGCGGCGGCTGGAAGCAGGTCAGTGAACGCCCGCGGCCAGCCAGGTGCGGACGAACGGAATCACATGTTCGCCGCCCAGCATGCCGAGCAGTCCGACGAGCGCGACGGTGGGCGGCGCGGGCGACTTCACTTCCATTACGCTGTAGAGGAGGCCGACCACCGCTCCGGCGGCCAGCGAGATCAAATACGCTTTCATGACTGTTGTACCCAGGTGAGAAGCCGCGTGACAGATCAATCGAAAAGCCACGTAAAAAGCCACGTGAAAAGCGGGTCGCCACGCCCGCCGGCCGCTACGGCGATTACATCGTGATGACGACGCGGCCGCGCGTGCCGCTGGCGACGGCTTCGTACGCCTCGCGTGCGCGCTCGAGCGGGAAGGCCTGCGCAATCACCGGCCCGGTCAGCTTGCCGGTTTCGAAACCCTCGACCAGCGCTGTCATCAACGGCGCCGAGTCGGCGACGCCGAGCTTCGCGCTATCCACACCGAGCAACTGAGTCTCGTTGTGATAGAAGTCGATCAGATCGAACTCGACGCGGCGCTTGGCCGTCGCGCTGATTTCCAGCACCCGGCCGCGTCGCTTGACGAGGGTCAATGCGGTCTCGAAGGCCACACCGCCGACCGTGTCGTACACCACGTCCGCGCCCACGCCGCCGGTCAGCGCTCTCAAGCGATCGGTGACGTTTTCGTCGAGCGGCACGTAGTCGCCGATCAGGCGGCCCGCCGGCGTATCCGCGTCGAGTGGATGACGGTCCACGGCGATCACCCGCGCGTCGTGTGCTTTCGCGATCTGCACCACCGCGCCGCCCACGCCGCCACCGGCGCCGATCACCGCGATGATTTCGCCCGCTTGCAAATGCGCGTACTCGACCGTGCCGAGCCATGCGACCACGAAGTTCACGCCGATGGCGGACGCTTCGGCGTGGCTCAGTGTTTTGGGTTTGCGCGAAAGCGCCGCGAGCGGCACCTTGATAAATTCGGCGTGCGTGCCGTCGCGCGTGAAGCCGATATCGCCGCCGGTGCCCCACACTTCGGCGCCGAGCCAGTTTTGCGGACCGTCCACCACCACGCCGCTGAAGTCACGCCCTGGCGTACGGGGCAAAACCGTGTGCCCGAAATGTCCGGAGACGTTCTTAACGTCGCTCGGATTCACCGAGGCCGCCTTGACCTGCACGACGACGTTGTCCGCATCGGCTTGCGGCGTGGGCAGATCGACGTATTCGAGCACTTCGGGGCTGCCGAAGGATTTGAACTGGACGGCTTTCATCGTGCGTCGCTCCATGCAAGAGGGGTGCTGCTGGATTCCGCGCTATTTCGCGCAGCAGATTGAACGTAGTCTAGATGACCGGCATAAAGGCGTTGAGACAAAGACTTTCGAATATCGGACAAGGCGTTGGATCAGCTTGGACACCATGCGCAGAAGACAAGCGCGACGAGTAATCAGCCGGGACGTGTCTTCGCCGGTTCGGGTTCGGGTTGGGGTTCGGATTCGCGTGCGGGTGAGACAGCAGAAGCCGCTTCGCTCAATGTGCCGCTCGGATCGAAGCCAGTGGGCGGCGCGCCGAGTTCGCGGCGGAACATGTCGCTGAAGCTGCTCGGCTGGAAACCGAGAGAGCGCGCGACGCTGCTGACCGGCCGCCCTTCGGCGAGCCAGGAGACGGCCACCGCCAGTTGCACCTGGCGGCGCCATTCGGCAAAGCCGATACCCAGTTCCCGCGTGAAGAGCCGCGCCAGCGTCCGCACGCTCGCTCCGACCGAAGCCGCATGCTGCTCAAAACTGATGGCGATCGACGGGTTGTCGATCACCGCGCGGCATAGCGCCTCGAGCCGCCGGTCCGAAGCATCGGGCAGCGCGATGCGCAGCGACGAGCGCGGCGCGTGTGCGAGTTCCAGCATGGCGAGACGGTACGCGGCGTCGAGATAGGTTTGATCGCGTGCGCCGGTGCCCTCGTGTTCCGCGATCGAGGTGATCAGTTCGCGCAGCAGGCCGTTCACTTCGAACACGTCGCTGCGCCGGCTCAGGTGACCGACGTTGCGCTCGTGAAGGTAGAGGTTGCGCATCTCCACTTCGCTCATCATGTGGATGGAATGCAGCGTGCCGGCCGGCAGCCAGACCGCCCGTTGCGGCGGCACGACCAGTGCTTCGCGGCCGACTTCCACCCACATCACGCCCGATACCGCGTACAGCACCTGCGCCCACGTGTGCGAGTGCGGGTCGATGCGCAGCCCGCGCGGATAGTGCCGCGCGAGCGAACGGGCGTCGGCGTCGTCATGCAGTTCGGGTGGGCGGGCTTTCGGCACGGCGGGGCGGTTCGGGTCGGCTTCGCGCAAGCGGATCGCGGACCGAGGCGGTCCGTGTTCGAAGCATAACGCGAGGCGCGGGCCTACGTATGTTTGCGTGCCGGCCGGCGCGTTCAGCTGCGCTTAGGTCCGATGGCCCATCAACATCAACAGCAACGACAGGGTCGCGACGGAGCCAACGGTGGACAGCAGGATTGTCCGTGAGGTGATGTGCGCTTCACGTTCGTAGAACTCGGCGAGCATGAACGGGCCGGTGCCGGTGGGCAGCGCGGCCAGCACGACGGCCATCTCGACCAGCGTGGGCGAGAGTCCGAACACGCGCGCCGCGAACCACCACGTCAGCGCTGGCTGCACCAGCAGCTTGATCCCGGTCAGTAACCAGGAAATGCCGCGTGTGCCGGCCTCGGATGGGCGCTTTTCCGCGAGGAACAAGCCGAGGCTCACCAGCGCGCACGGGCTCGCCGCGCCGCCCAATAGTTTCAGGAAGGTCTCGACGCTTGCCGGCAACGCGACATGCAGGCTGGCGAACAGCACGCCCACAATCGGCGACACGATCAGCGGATTGCGCGCCAGCGAGCCCAGCACTTTCAACGCCAGCCTATGCGGCGTGCGCTCGCTCTGCAGCCCCACCTCGATCAGCACGATCGCAAGTGCGAACAGCACACAGGCGACGAGGATCGTGGCGATCGTGGTCGGCGTCTGGCTGGCCGGGCCGAACGCGATCAGTCCCAGGGGGAAGCCGATGTAACCGGTGTTCGGATACGACGCCGCGATTGCATCGACGCTTGCATCGGCGAGATGCCGGCCGCTCAGCAAGCGTATCGCGAGAATCAGCACGAACACGCTGACGCACGCAATCGAAAAAGTAGCGACGAAGGCCGGCTGATAGAGCTGCTGCCAGGTCGCGTGCGCCATGATGTCGAACAGCAACGCCGGCAGCGCCAGCCAGACCACGAAGCGGTTCAGTTCCGAGGCCGAGTTCGGCCCGAGCACGTTGCGCCGGCGACATGCAAAACCCGCGAAAATCAGTCCGAAGACGGGAAGCAGGATTTCGAGGGTGGCTAACATCGGCGAAAAAATCTCGGGAAGACATGGCGATCCGCCAGCGTAGTGGCTAGCGTTGATACAATCCAATACCGTTTATTGTGCCCGACAATACCTTTTTTGCATTGTCATTTCGCGCGAGAGCATCGTGATCGATATCAAGCCGCTGCGCTACTTCGTGACGCTTGCCGAAACGCGCCATTTTGGCCGGGCGGCGGCGCGTCTGAACCTGTCGCAGCCGCCGTTGAGCCGGCAACTGGCGGCGCTGGAGGCGAGCCTCGGCGTCACGCTGGTGGAGCGCAGTCCGCGCAGCGTCACTTTGACCGCCGCGGGCGAGCGTTTTTACGCCGACGCGAAGGCGATCCTCGCCGCCGTGGAGCAAGCCGTCAGCAACGCACAAGCTGCCGCGCAGGGCGATGCGGGCAAGCTCGCTATCGGCTTCACGATGTGCGCGGCCTATAACGTCGTGCCCGGCTATGCGCGGGCTTTTGGTGCGGCATTTCCCGAGGTCGCGCTGCACCTGCGTGAAGTCGTCTCGAACGACCTCGCCGAGCAGGTGCTCGCCGGCCATATCGACGCGGCCATCATGTTCCCGACTATCCCGGACAAGGGGCTCGCCACACGCACGATTCTCAGCGAGCCTTTGTGCGTTGCGCTGTCGCGCAGTCATCCACGAGCGCGCGCGCGGCGTCTGAAGATCGCGCAACTGGCGGGCGAGCCGTTCGTGCTCGCGTCCGAGGACGTGGCGCCCACTTTGCGCGCGACGATCGTCGAGCATTGCCGCTCTGGCGGCTTCGAACCCGACATACGCTTCGAAGTGCAGTTGCAGCAAACAGTGCTGAGCCTCGTCGACGAAGGGGTGGGCGTGGCGCTGGTGCCGGCTTCGATGCGCAAGGCGCAACTCGCGGGTGTGGTGTTCCGGCCGCTGGTCGATGCGCCGCTGATCGAACAGGTGTTGGCGTGGTCGCCGGCCAATCGCAATCCGTGTCTGGCGCGCTTTCTCGAACTGGCGTGAGCGCGGCGCTTATCGACTCGCAAGCGGGTTTGCCTGGTCCACGGCGTCGTCCGGATAGCGCAGCGCATCGCGTTTGATGAGCCGGCGGCACCAGAAAGTCCAGGCCGTCAGGCCGGCGTAGACGCCGTACCTCAGCACGTTGGAGGCGATGGCCGAGCGCGGGTCGTCTGCCCATTGCCAGACAATCAGACTACGCAGGAGATTCTCGCCCGTCATGCCGATGCCCCACACGAGCGTCATCAAGCGGATATAGGCGACGAGCGTGGGACGCTCGCGCCAATGCCGCTCGAAGCTCTCGACGCTGCGATGATCCTCGCGCGACATGGTCGAGCGGCCGAGATAAAACACCAACGGCCGCGGCAGCGCGAGCGATATCAGGAATGACACGCCAATCATGCCGGACACCATGGGTTCTTCGATCGCGCGCTGCCGGGCGTTGCTGGCGAGGCCCGCGCCCGTGGCCAGTATGGAAAGCACGATGCCGACCAGCACGATCGCGCTGAGCGCGTCGAAATGGCGATAGCGCAGCAGGTCGAGGCTCATCCACGCGAGCAGCGGCAATGCCGAGGCGGCTAGCGCGCCGAGGTGGCCCCAGTGCGGGAGGGCGAGCCGGTAGGCGAGCCAGGGCAAGGCGACGTTCACGATCAGCGCGGTGAGGTAGCGCAGGCGATGTTTCATCGACAGACCGGTGGTGAGCGGGGCGATGCAGCGCATGCTGTTGTCGATGTGCTTATTGCGTCGACTCGTGTGCGCGGACGTATCGGGGAGTGTATGGCGAAGTCTCTTCTCCTGCCATAGCTTGCGGCGCGCTCGGTCCGGATTTTGGCCACGCCCCTCGCGCGGAAAAAATCTGCGATGATCGAGCGCACTGCCTGCCGAGCCACTTCAACCACGATCCGCTCTTACGCAATGTCTACCCGTCCCACGCTTCTCACTACCTCCCGCCTATCCCTACGCCCGCACACGCGCGACGATTTTCTCGATAGCTTTGCGATGTGGTCCGATCCCGAAGTGATTCGCTACATCGGCGGCAAACCGTTCACGCGCGAAGAGGTCTGGGCGCGTCTGCTGCGCTACGCCGGACACTGGGCGATGCTCGGCTACGGCTATTGGGTCGTGCGGGACAGGCAGAGCGGCCGGTTTCTCGGCGAAGTCGGCTTTGCCGACTACCATCGTGAGATCGAGCCGTCATTGATCGGCACGCCTGAAGTTGGCTGGGCGTTGGATCCGGCCGTACACGGCCTCGGCTACGCAACGGAAGCCGTGCTTGCCGCTCTGGAGTGGGCCGATCAGCAGTGGCCCGGCGGCGAAACGGCCTGCATCGTCGCGCCGGAGAATCTGCCGTCACTGCGCGTTGCTCACAAGTGCGGCTATCGCGAGCAACTTCGCACCACGTACAAAGGCAAACCGACCATCGTGCTGCGTCGCGGCTCACACGAAGTCTGAACCGGCGCGCGACGGGCGTCGCCGCCGGGTGTGTCGCGCTAGCCGCGTGCCGGCCGGCGCGACACGCGCTTCATTGCGGGTCGTTGCCGGCCGCTGCCCGCTGCTTTGCGATCAGATTCGCGAGCCGTTCAACCTGCTGGCCCTGCGCGTCGAAGTTGCCGGCGTCGAGCCAGCGCGCATAGGCGGAGCGCAGCGCGGGCCATTCGCTGTCGATAACTGAAAACCACGCGGTATCGCGATTGCGTTCGCGATACACGATCGCCTGGCGGAAGATGCCTTCGAACGTAAAACCGTAGCGCGATGCCGCCGTGCGCGACGGACCGTTCAGCGAATCGCACTTCCATTCGAAGCGCCGGTAGCCCAGCTTGTCGAACACCTGCGACATCAACAGGAACATCGCCTCGGTGGCGATGCGCGTGCGCTTCAGACGCGGCGAATACGTGACGTGGCCGACTTCGATCACGCCATTGGCGCGGTCGATCCGCATCAACGCCAGCGTGCCGACCGCCTTGCCGGTCGCCAGATCGATCACCGCATGGTGCAGCGGATCGGCCGATGCGGCGGCGCGCGTCAGATGCTCGCGATAAGCCGCAAGACTCTCGAACGGACCCACCGTCAGGTAGGTCCAGTCGCTGCCGTCGGTCGCCGAGCGGTACGCCTCGTACAAGTCCTCGGCGTGGCGCTCCACGTCCACCGGCTCGATCCGGCAATAGCGGCCCACCAGCGGCTCGCGGCCGGGCGCCTGAGCGCCGTTCCAGCCCGGCACGGGGGTGCCGATCGGCTGCTCGAACGCGTTGCGTCTGGGTTCCATGGATCTTCTCCTGTTCGGTTACGAATGATCGTCGTTGATGAAGAACGATACGGCAAACGTGGTATGTTCAAAAGATCCACGACAAACTCATTTGATAGGTCCAGCAGCGATGATCGAAATCATTGGGCCGCTTGCATCCGCGAGTGATGGCAGAGGAGCGAAGCCGGAACCGCTGCAAAAACAGCTGATCGAGCGCTTGCAGCAGGCGATTCTCGCGGGGCGCTTGCCGGCGGGATCGCTGCTGCCGGCGTCGCGTCTGCTCGCGGAGGAAATGGGGGTGTCGCGCAACACCGTGGTGATCGCGTACGAGCATCTGGCCGCGGTCGGTTACGTGGTCGCCGACAAGCGAGGCACGCGCGTGAGCCCGCTCTCCAGCCCCTCTGCGCGCGGCGAGCCGCGCACACACCCTGCCGCGCCGGATGTGGCCTACGCGGCGCGTGTCGGGCAGTTCGCGGCCACGCTCACCCACACGGACAACACCTTGCCGCTGACGCCGGGCACGCCCGCACTGGACCGGTTTCCGGTGACCGCGTGGCGGCGCGCGCTCGAACGGTCCATGGAGCGCGCGTTGCCGCTTGCGCTCGGCTACGGCACGCCGGCTGGCGAGCCGGCATTGCGCGACGCCATCGCCGCGCACCTGCGCATGGCGCGTGGGGTGCGTTGCGACGGCTCGCAGGTCGTGATCACCGAGGGTGCGCAGGAGGCGCTGAACCTGTGCGTGCGGCTCTTCACCAATCCAGGCGATGTCGCGTGGGTCGAGGATCCCGGTTATCGCGGCGCGAAGGCGGCCTTCAATCAGGGCGACCTGACCACGGTGCCGATCCCGGTCGACTCGGAAGGCATGGCGGCACCCGCCGACGCATGGCGCACCCGGCCGCCCAAGCTGATCTACACGTCGCCGGCGCACCAGTATCCGACGGGTTCGGTGCTCTCGGTGGCGCGCCGCCTGGAACTGATCGCTCAGGCGCGGCAAAGCGGCGCGTGGCTGATCGAAGACGATTACGACGGTGAATTCCGCCACACCGGCGAGCCGATCGCCAGCATGCAAGGTCTGGTCGACGACGCGCCGGTTTTGTACGTGGGCTCGTTCAGCAAGACGATGTTTCCCGCGCTGCGCATCGGCTTCGTGGTGCTGCCGCGCCCGATCGCCACACACACGGCAGTCGCGTTGCAGGAGATGTTGCGCGGCGGACACCGGCTGGAACAACTGGCGCTCGCGCATTTCATTGAGAGCGGCGAGTTCGGGCGGCACCTGGGGCGCATGCGGCGTCTCTATCGCGAGCGACAGCAGGCGTTGCGCGACGCGCTCACTGCGCATTTCGCGCCGGCGCAAATCCTCGGCGGCAATTGCGGCATGCATTTGACGCTGCGCTTGCCGGCGCGCATAAGCGATCAAACTCTCACTGAACACGCGCTTGCGAAAGGGCTCAATCCGCGCGCGCTATCGGGGTTCGCGCTCCAGCCGCGCGCCGACACGAACGGGTTGGTGATCGGTTATGGCAGCACGCCCGCGGAGCAACTGGCGCCCGCCGTCGGCGTGCTGGCCGGGCTGGCGGCCGAGCTGGACGGCAAGCCGAAGCGCCGGTCCAGCGAGGCCTCGAGCGCGAAGCTTCGCGTGTAACTTTTTGAGTTTGTCCACGTGGGCCATGTCGCGCTATCGTGTCGATTATGCGAGGCGATTTGGATCGGAGTGAAATCGACCGATCGCCCGCAAATCATGCCGCGCGCGCCGCACTGCAACATCGTGTGACAGGCAATGCCTGCAAGGCGGATTGCCTTCAGGGCGTGGGCTGGCCGGCCCGCTGTCGGCCCGGGCATGAAGAATGCCTTTGCTGTGGTTATCTATGACGATTTATCCGACCGGAGACGACATGAAGGAAATCGAACCGACCGCGTGGTTTGAGCTTGCGGCCCACACGCCCGTCCGTGAAGGCTGGTACGAGGTGCAATTGACGAGCGGGGACACGGCTTTCGCGAAGTATGGCGACGGCGTATGGACCGAGAAACCGCTGCTCGTGTTTACGCATTGGCGCGGGCTATCCGCTGATCCATCGAAAGCCGCCGATGGCGAAGCCGAGTCGATCGCCGCCGAGGCCACCGCGGCCCAAGGCGTGCGCGCCGCATGGAATGCGTTCTTCCCCGGACTCGGTGAAGAACAGCACAAACCACTGGACGCCGTGCCCAACGGCAAAGCGCCCCACTGACTGACGCCGGGGCGGCGGCTCGTGAGTTGCCGCCCTGATTTTCGCCGTCCCACCACACCATTAACCGCGCGCCGAATTTTTCTTCCGGCTCCTGGGCGACTTTCAGCATTGCCGGTACGCCGTGGTGGCGCATGGGCAGGAGCCGGCTGCTGTGCGTGCGAATCGGCTCGCCGTCCTGCTTTAAGTCCCATTTGACGATGGACTCGGTGAACAGCGAACGTCACCTTCCTCGCGCGGCCGCTCGAACTGCTTCGTCGAATATAACGATGTCGCTGTCAGCGGGATATGGGCAGACGGCGCGCACGGTTTCTCCAACGGGTTGATGGTGTTTCATTCTCACCCGAATCGGCCCGCAATGGCACGCGCAGCACGCATCGAGCCCCGACGCTACAATCGCTCTCATTCATTCGACGCGGAACCTATGTATGAAAGTCACCCGAGAACCTGTGGCGTTGTCGCGGGCCACGCAATTACTCAATCACGGTCCGGTCACGATCATCACCAGCGCGCACGGCGGCCGCTCGAATGTCATGGCGGCCTCCTGGGCGATGCCGCTCGACTTCAATCCGCCGAAGGTGGTCGTGGTCGTGGATAGCCGCACGCTCACGCGGCAACTGATCGAGGCAAGCGGCGTGTTCGGTCTGCAGTTGCCGAGTGTTGACTTCGCGGCACAAACGCTGGCGGTGGGCTCGAACGCCGGCACTGAACTCGACAAGTTCTCAGCTTTCGATCTGGAGACATTCCCCGCGCAAGAAATCGACGTGCCGATGCTCGCAGGTTGCATCACGTGGATGGAGTGCAAGGTCATTCCGGACGATAGCCAGCGCCACGACCTGATCATTGGCGAGGTTGTCGCGGCGTATGCGGATAGCCGCGTGTACTCGAATAACCGCTGGCACTTCGGCGACGATCCCGGTTTGCGCACCTGTCACTACGTGGCCGGCGGAACGTTCTTTGCCACGGGCGATGCGTTCGAGGTGGACGCCGTGGCGAATGGCGCGGCGCAGTGACGTCGGGGGCTGCGCATATAGACACACCGCTCAAACGTCACCCTCGGCAAATTTCTTGAGCGCATCTCCCGCCAGGCGATACCGCACCCATTCGCTTTGCGCGCTCGCGCCGATCGATTCGTAGAATCCGATCGCCGGTTCGTTCCAGTCGAGCACGCTCCATTCGAAGCGGCCGCAGCCGGTGTCGCAGGCAATGTTTGCGAGGTGACGCAGCATCTGTTTGCCCGCGCCGCTGCCACGCGATGCCGGCGACACATACAGGTCTTCCAGATAAAGCCCTTGCTTGCCGAGCCAGGTCGAATACGAGAAAAAGTAAACGCAGAAGCCAATCGGCTCGCCGTTCATTTCGCAGATCAACGCCTTCGTGCTGGACTCGGTGGAAAACAGGCTCGCTTCGATGTCGTGGACGCTTGCGACGACTTCATGCTCGGCCTTTTCGTACACCGCGAGTTCAGTGATGAAGCGAAGAATCAACGCGGCGTCGGTTGCGTGAGCGGGACGGATATGGATGGTCAAGGTTGGAGGCTCGATGGATCAGTTGAGTTGCAGACCGGCGTGTTGCGAAGCGCGCGCCGGTTTCGGATCAGACATACATCGTAGCGTTTAACGTGCTGTTCTGACCAGAGCGCGTCGAGAATGCGATTGACGTAGCGTCGCCGAATCGTTTACTGTCGAGCCATGGACTTCCACTCGATTCCCTTCGCTGCCGTCACCACCACGACGACCACCTTCACAGGCGGGTCGTCTGGAGGTTGCACGCGCTAGGAGCAGAAGCAGTGGCAAACCACCAAAGGCCCCGCCGGAAACGGACGGGGCCTTTGGCGTTTCTGGACCTCCGTTTGCGGCATCCACCAGCGCTAAGCGATCAAACGGAGCAAGACTGTGAACGACATCGACCACCGTGTATTGGGCAATAAACTCGACCTCTTCCATCAACAGGAAGAAGGCGCCGGCATGGTGTTCTGGCACCCGCGAGGCTGGGAACTGTATCGCGTGCTCGAAGATTATGTGCGTGTCCGCATGCGTCGCGCGGGTTTTCGGGAGATTCGCACGCCGCAATTGCTGGCGCGCTCGCTGTGGGAAAAAAGCGGGCATTGGGAGAAGTTCGGCGCGGCGATGTATTCGTTGGCCGACGCCGAAGAAGGCCGCGCGCTGTCGCTGAAGCCGATGAGCTGTCCCTGTCATGTGCAGGTGTTCAACCAGCGCGTGCGTTCTTATCGCGAGTTGCCGGTGCGTTATAGCGAGTTCGGCGCGTGTCACCGCGATGAGCCTTCCGGCTCGCTCGAAGGACTCAAACGTACGCGGGCCTTCGTGCAGGACGATGCGCACGTGTTCTGCATGGAAGCACATATCGAGGCGGAAGTCGGCCGCTTCTGTTCGCTATTGCGCGCGGTCTATGCGGACCTCGGTTTTCCCGAGTTCAAGGTCGCGCTCGCGACGCGCCCGGCGATGCGAGCGGGCAGCGATGAAACGTGGGATCGGGCGGAAGAGGCGTTGGCGAATGCGGCGCGCGCGGCCGGGTTGGAGTTTGATGTGCTCGAAGGAGAGGGCGCTTTTTACGGACCGAAACTCGAGTTTCATCTGACGGACAGCCGCGCGCGCAGTTGGCAATGCGGCACGATTCAGCTCGACTTCGTGTTGCCCAAGCGGCTCGATGCCGAGTTCGTCAACGAGCGCAATGAGCGTGAGCGGCCGGTGATGATCCATCATGCCGTGCTCGGCAGCATGGAGCGGTTCATCGCGATGTTGCTCGAACATCATGAGGGATGGTTGCCGGTGTGGCTGGCGCCTGAACAGGTCGTGGTGGCGACGATCAGCGACGCGAATCTGGCTTATGCGCAAGAGGTGATGCGTGCGCTCGACGCTGCCGGTGGCAGAGCGGCGCTGGACAGCCGGCCTGAGCGGTTGGAGAAAAAGATCGTCGATGCACGGGAAAAGCAGGTGCCGATTCTGGTCGTGGTGGGCTCGCGTGATGAGCGTGACAGGACGATCAGCATTCGCATGCGGGATGGACAGCAGTCGACGTTTGCATTGGCCGACGGCGTCGAGCATTTGCGGTTGGCCGCGTTGCCGCCTGCGATGCCTTTAGTGATCTGACGCCGCGGTGGCTGAAGGGCGCATTGAATGAGGCCCTTCAGCCTTTCAATCTGTCTCGACGCTCGAACGCAAAGCTATCGCAGTTCGCCAAACAACCGCCCCCAACTCACCAACGGCTTCGTATCCACCTCCAGTATTCTCAGCGCCTTCCACACCACCGTCGCCACTGTGTCGTACGCGGGAATATCCGTCGCCATCTCGAACGCGCGCACCAGATGCGCTGCATGCAGATTCGTGCAGAAGGTGGTCACCGCGTCCGGTCTCGCGAACGCGGCTTCGCGCATCATGATCGCGAGTTGTGTGTCGGGCACTTCGGCAAAGCCGAAATTATCCTGTAGCCCCAAATGCCGCTCCGCCACGCATTCAATACCGAGCGTCTCGTAGTTACGCACGATTCGCTGCTGAACGTCATCGGTATAAGGCGACACCAGACCGAATCGCCTTACCCCGGTCTTCTCGAAGATTTCGTTGAGCGCCAGCACCGAGGTGGTCGCGGGAATACCGGTCGCTTCGGTGATCTGCCTGCATAGCGCCTGATCGCGATGGAACCCCAGCCAACCAGCCGACGTGCCGCTCCAGCCGATCACGTCCACTCGCGCATCGGCGAGTTGACGCGCGGCGGCCAGAATCCGGCTCGCGTCGAATTGACCGAGCGCCGTCTCGGATAACGCGATCTCCGTCACCGTGAAGCGGGCGAAGTGCGCGCTGACGTGCGGCAGTTCGCTCAGCATCGCAGCGGTGATCGGCTCTAGCGCTGTGTTCGACGAAGGCGTGAGCATGCCGAGCCGGATTCGTTTGCTTTGCATTCTGAAGCGTCCCCTGTCCTTTAGTCAGCGAGCAACAGTTTCACGCCCTCGGCGGCTTCGTAACGAAGTTCGTCGAGATCGAGACCTGGAATCACGCCGTTATCCACCACCACGCGGCCGTTCACCACGTTATAGCGAACGCGCGCCGGTTCGCCCGCCGTCACCGGCGCCACCGCGACATCGTGAAAGCCGTTGAAACGCAGATCGCTAATGTCGTACAGCACGAAGTCCGCCGCCTTGCCCACTTCGAGCGTGCCGACCGCATCGAGACCGAGCACGCCTGCGCCGCCCGCGCTGCCCCAATGGATCGTCTCTTCGACGGTGGTCGCCGACGCGCCCTGCGCCGCACGATGCACGAGCCACGCGAAATGCGCTTCGTTGGTCATGCTGCCGGATTCGTTCGACGCCACGCCATCCACCGCGAGCGACATCGGCACGCCGGCAGCCGCCATTTGCGGCGCCGGCGCGATGCCGCTGCCTAAGCGTGCATTACTGACCGGACAATGCGAGCAACCGCTGCCCGTTTCGGCGAGCATGGCGATTTCGCTGGCTTGCAGATGCACGAGGTGCGCGAACCAGACGTCCGGTCCAAGCCACTCGTGATCGGCGACGAACTCGACCGGCAGCTGGTTGAAACGCTCCTTGCAGAAATCGACATAACGGGTCGTTTCGGACAGATGCGTATGCATCCGCAGACCCATCCGCCGAGCCGCGCGCGCGACTTCGGGCAGGAGTTCGGGCGGCAGGGAGAACGTCGGCGTGGTGGGCGCGACGACCACGCGACGCATCGAGGCCGCGCCGCTGTCGTGATAGCGCGACTTCAAACGTTCGATGTCGGCGAGCATCTGATCGAGCGTCTCGGGCTTCAGTGCGACTTTCGAAAAGCCCGGATGATCGCCGGCCGCCTGCAAAGCGCCGCCCCGGCACAACACGAAGCGCATGCCGAACGAAGCCGCTTCGTCGAATAGCAGATCACCGGTTTCGGTGCTGCCGTCGGCGTGATAGAGATAGTGATGATCCGCGCAGGTCGTCACGCCGGAAAGCAGCAGTTCGGCGAGACCCAGACGCGCCGCGACACGCGCGAGGTCCGGCGTAAACCGCGCAAGCCGCGGATAGGGCACGGCGGCCAGCCAGTCCTGCAAGTCCGCATTGATACCGGAAGGCACGGCCTTCAGCAGATTCTGGAACAGATGGTGGTGCGTATTCACCCAGCCCGGATAGACGACGCAAGACCGCGCGTCGATCACGCGCTCGTCGGCGCGCGGTTCAAGGTTCGGGGCGATGGCTTCGATACGGCCGTTGCGAATGCGCAGATCGACCTGACCGAGCCGCGCGCGCTCGCCGCTCATTCCGCTCATCACCGCAACAGGGTTCTTGATCAGCAACGCTTCAGTTTGCATGCTCACGATTCAATGTCCTTTCAGTTACTGCGAAGCGGCCGGCGATCCATACAGGCGTACCGGCCGCGCTCGTCATGCCGCGTCCGTTATTCGCGGACCATGTTGTGTGCCGGCACGAGGTCTTCTTCATGCGCGCCGTTGAGCACCGCGTTCAGCACCACGGAAACCAGGCACGCCAGCACCACGCCGCTATGCAGGAACGGCTGCGTCCAATCGGGCATATGCTTGAAGACTTGCGGCGCCATCACTGGAATCAACGCGGTGGCGATCGTAAAGCCGACGATCAGCACGTTGTAGCGATTGCGCTCGAAGTCCACCTTCGCCAGCGTCTGCACACCGGCCGCGACCACGACACCGAACATCGCGATGCCTGCGCCGCCGAGCGCCGCCGAAGGCGTCGAGGCCACCACCGCACCGATCTTCGGCACCAGCGCCACCACGCACATCAGCACGCCGCTGATCGCCACCACCCAGCGGCTGCGCACGCCGGTCAGAATCACGAGCCCGACGTTCTCCATGAAAGCGATGAACGGGAACGCCGCGAACATGCCGGCAATCGCGCTGGCGAGTCCGTTGGCGCGCATGCCGCGCACCACGTCTTCCTCGCTCACGTCCTTGTCGACGATGTCGCCGATCGCGACAAAGAGGCCCATGGATTCGACCATCTGCACGACCATGACGACGATCATCGTCAGCACCGGCACCAACGAAAACACGGGCGTGCCGAAGTGAAACGGCAGCGGCAAGGTGAACCACGGCGCTTGTGACACGCTCGCGAAATTGCCCATGCCGAGCGAACACGCCAGAATGCCGCCCGCCACCAGGCCGATGAGCACCGACAGGTTGCGCAGGAACGCATTGGCAAATCGGTTGATCGCGAGAATGACCAATGCGACGAACAGCGTGACGCTCAGGAAGGGCAGGGCGCCGAACTGCTGTTGCGCGGCCTCGCCGCCACCGGCCCACTGATACGCCACGGGAAACAGTTGCAAGCCGATCACGGTTACGATGCAGCCGGTCACGACAGGTGGAAAGAATCTTCGTAAGCGCCCGACCAGCGGCGCGGCGAACATCGTGAAGAGACCCGCGCCAATCACCGCGCCACATACACCGGCGAAGCCGACGCCCGGACTCGTGCCGATCGCGATCACCGGCCCGACGCTGCTGAATGCGACGCCTTGCAGAATCGGCAGACGCACACCGAACTTCCAGAAGCCGACGGTCTGCAGGATCGTCGAAATGCCCGAGCAAAACAGCGCCGTGCTGATGAGCACGGTAGTGTCGGCCGGCGACATCTTCAGTGCCGACGCGACGATCAGCGGAACAGCAATCGCGCCGATGTAAGCCACTAGCATGTGCTGCAAACCGAGCGTGATCATCTGGCGCTTCGGCAGAATCCGATCGACGGGGTGTATGGCGGTGTTCATGACGTGTCTCCTATGTCGACCGGCATTAACGCTTCTGCGCTTACTCCGGTCGCATGCAAGGTACTTGCATTTTGTTTTCGATCGGAACGCGCCGCACGGGCCTCGCCGTACGGCATCACTTCGCGCGCCGACCGGGTCTCCCGTCAGGCCGCAACCGGCACGGCAAGACAGGCATGGAAGCGGTCGGTCAGCGCGGCGCGATCGAGATCGCGTCCGATGAAAACAATGCGGCACGAGCGCGGTTCACTACCCCACACTTGCGCCGCGCGCAATTCGATGACGTTGTGCACGCCCTGCAACACATAGCGATGCGACTGGCCTTGCACGGCGAGAATGCCCTTCATGCGGAACAGGTTCGCCGCGTCCGAGTCGCGCAGTTCCGCGAGCCACGCTTGTAGTGCGTGGAGGTCGATATCCGAGTCGACTTCGATCCCGACGGAGGACACGCTTTCGTCGTGTTGATGGTCGGCGTGATCGTCGTCGAGATGAGCGTGATCGTGCTCATGTTCGTGGTCGTGGTGGGCTTGATGTTCTTCGTGGCCGTGCGCGTGTTCTCCCTCGTGCAAGCCATCGGTTTCGACGAGAATCTGCGAGAACTCGTTCGCGCCCACGCCGAGAATCCTGTCGAGGTCGATCCGCGCATAGCTCGATTCCACGATCTCCGCCGTGGCATTGAGCCCGCGAATACGCTGCGTGAGCGACGCGATATCGTCCGGCCCGACCAGATCGACTTTGTTGATGACGATGCGGTCCGCACACACAATCTGATCGACCGCCTGGTTGTCGCTACCGTCCAGCACCAGATCGTCCAGATGCGCCGCGATATGCTTCGCGTCCACCATCGTGACGACGGCGTCGAGCGTGACCTGCTTCGCAATCGGATCGTCGAGGAAGAAAGTCTGCGCCACCGGATACGGATCGGCGAGACCGCTCGTCTCCACAATGATGTGATCGAGCCGGTCCGGCCTTTCCACCAGCATGCGTACGATCCGCACCAGATCCTCGCGCACCGCGCCGACGCAGCAGACGCAGCCGTTGGTCATTTCGTAGATCTCTTCGGTCGATTCGAGCACGAGGCCACCATCGATGCCGATCTCGCCGAACTCGTTTTCGATCACTGCGATCTTGCGGCCGTGTTTCTCACGCAGGATGTAGTTGAGCAGCGTCGTTTTGCCGGCGCCAAGAAACCCGGTCAGCACCGTGACGGGGATTTTCTCGATGTCGTTGTGGGTGGTGTGAATGTGATTCATGGCTCGTCTCCGTTTCTTCGTTCGTACTGCGGTTCGGCTATCAGGCGATTTGCGGTGCGGGTATGTCCACTTCTCGCCAGCGTTTGACGGTGCCCGCTTCGAGACCGAACAGATCGAGCACGCGGCCTAGCGTGTGATCGATCATCTGGTCGAGTGAAGCCGGGCGCGCGTAAAACGCCGGTACGGGTGGCGCGACGATCGCGCCCATTTCGGTTACGGCAATCATGTTGCGCAGATGCGCCAACGTGTACGGTGTTTCGCGCGCCAGCAGCACCAGAGGGCGGCGCTCTTTCAACGTGACATCGGCGGCGCGTGAAATCAGGCTCGACGACATGCCGCTGGCAATTTCGGCAAGCGTCTTCATCGAACAGGGCGCGACGATCATGCCCAGCGAGCGGAATGAGCCGCTCGAAATGGCCGCGGCCATGTCGTCGCAACGGTAGGTGGCGCTGGCGAGCGCGCTGACTTCGGCGAACTTGTAGTCGGTCTCGTGCGTCATCGTGAGCAGCGCGCTGCGCGAGACGGTCAGATGCGTTTCGATATCGAGTTGACGCAGCAGTTGCAGCAGGCGCACGCCATACGTAAAGCCGGAAGCGCCGCTGATGCCGACTACGAGTCGCCGCGCGCTCATCGCTGTGCTCCGGCGGCGCGGGTCAGAATGTGCACGGCCTGTTGCGAAGCACGTTCGCAAATCCGTGCGCGGATGCCGTCGAAATGCGCGCCGCGTGTCGCGTCGATCCCCATACGCGACGTGGTGCCCGCCGCGGACGAAGAGGGATCGAGCGGACTGCCCGGCAAGCCGTCGACGATAAACACGTCCTCATGCGGCTGAAAATGCGTCGCGATCGCCCACAGCACCTGCGAGTCGCTGGTGATGTCGATGTCGCTGTCCACCGCCACGACGTTCTTCAGATACGGGTCCCAGCCGAGCAGCGCGAGCATGATCTGGCGTGCTTCGCCGTCTCGCGTCTGATTCAGCGCGACGTAGCAGTGAAAATGCGTGCCGGAGTTGGGGTAGTGCAAGGCGGTGACCGACGGGAAGCGCGCCTTCAGTTTCTCGCTCATTTCCGCTTCGCGCGGCAAGCGGGCTAACGTCAAATGTTCTGCGTAGGGGCCGCCGACCACATCGACCAGCCATGCATCGTGACGGCGCATCATCGTGTCGACGCGCAGCACGTTGTTGGTCGAGCGGTCCGATGAATAACCGGTGAACTCGCCGAACGGGCCTTCTTCGGCGTGCGCGGAAGGGTCGATCGTGCCTTCGAGCACGAACTCCGCGGAAGCGGGCACGCCGATGCCGTAGCGCGGCGTGCGCACCAGTTCCAGCGGAGCACCGAATAGACCGCCTGCAATTGAGCGCTCGTCTGTGCCGAACGGTACGCGTGCGGCTGCGGCCAGCATGAAGAGCGGATGCGCGCCGATCACCATCGCGACTTTCAACGTGTCGCCGCGCGCTTGCGCCGTTTGCAGCATGCGCCAGAGATGGCCGCGCGAATGCAGGCTGGTGGCCAACGCGTTCTTCGCGTGCCGCATGGAGCGGTGATAACTGAGGTTCGCGGCGCCCGTGACCGGATCTTCGGCGACGATCACCGCATTGGTGATATACGGGCCGCGGTCGGTATCGAAGTGGCGGATCATCGGCAACTGCGCGAGATCGACGGCGTCGCCTTCTATCACCTGGTCCAGCACGGGACCGTTCTCCACGTACGAGGGCGAGATGGGTGCATTGGCGCGTCGTTGATACGCTTCGAAGAGGCCGGACGCGTCGACATCGAACAGGCGTCCAATGCGTGTGCGTGAAGCGAAAAAGTTGGTGACGAGAGGTGTCGCGATACCGTCGACCTTCTCGCAGATCAGCATGGGATGCTGGCCGCGCGCGGCGAGTTCCGCGACGACCGCCGTGACATCCTGGTCCGCGGACAGCGGCTGAGTCAGCGTCAATACATCGTCGGAATAGTGCTCGCGATACGCCTGCGCGAAGCGGTGAAAATCCTGTGTAGCGCGGAAGAGGTTATCCGCCATAGTGAACTCCGTCGAAAGCGATAACGAAAGCGGACCGCTGGTTGAGTCGAAACGCGTGAGACGAAAGAAGCAGGCGCGGCGCTAACCGCGCCTGCTTTCAAACCATCGGGCAGTCAGCGTTAAGCCGGTTGCACCACATCATTCACGTACGTCGCCTTCAAGCGCTTTTCCGCTTCAGCGAGATCCTTCGGCGGCTTGGTCGGCTCGATTCCGACCAGACGGGCGATGTTGTTGCCCATGTAGTCTTCGAGGCCGTCCTCATCCAGATTCATGCCTTGCGGTGCGGGACCGCACAGCATTTCGAGTTCGCGCAGCCACATGCCCGGCTCGTTCGGCGGCGAATCCGTGCCGAACACGATCTTGTTGCGCGGCAGCTCGCGAGCGAATTCGACGATGCGCGACTGGTAGCACCAGCCCGATTCGCAGTACACGTTCGGCGTGTCCATCGCCATCCAGAAGGCTTCGAATGAGTAGTTGCCGCCCGTCTGAATCCCGAAGTGACCGATGATGAAATTCACCATCGGGAATTCGCGGATGATCGGATAGAACTGCGTGGGGATCGTGTACGGTCCGTCGCCGGTGTGGATCAGCACGACCACGCCGAGCTCCGCGCACTTCTTCATCGCGGGACGCAACCAGTCGAGCGCGCGATCCGGTCGGTAACCGTGCATGTTCGCGTGCAGTTTGAGCATCTTGAAGCCGTATTCCTTCACGTGGAATTCGAGCTCGGCCGCGCCGTTTTCCGGGCCCCAGCGCGGGTTGTACGTGAAATTGCCGATAAAGCGATCCGGGTACTTCTGTGTCAATTCGGCGATATATGACATGTAGTCGCGAATGCCTTCGCGGCCGCGTCGATTGCCGTCGCGATAGCCGGTGTTGCCGGGCGGCGGCTGAATGAAGCCCATGTCGATCCGGCGCGGCTTGCCGTTGATGATGTACGGACCGTCCATCATCTTCAGCAGGCGTTCGCCGGTGAACGGCTCACCGGTGTGGCGCCAGGCTTCGTCGACGAGGTTCGTGGGGTGCAGATGGGTATCGATGATCATCAGCGGGCTCCTGCGTAGTGGGCCTCGCCCGCGTGTTTCTTCGCGGTGCCGGCATGGTGTTTCAGATAGGCTTGCGCTTCTTCGACGCTCCTCGGCGGCGCGCTCGGCTCGAGGCCGATCATGCGGGCGAGGTTGTTGCCGAGATAATCCTCGAGTGTGTCTTCGTCGAGATTCAGGCCTTGCGGCGGTTCGTGGCACAACACTTCGAGCAAACGCAGCCACATGCCCGGCTCGTTCGGCGGCGTGTCGGAACCGTAGAGAATCTTGTGCGTGGGCAGCACCTTCGCGAATTCGACGATGCGCGATTGCAGGCACCAGCTCGATTCGCAATACACGTTCGGTGTATCGAGCGCCATCTGATACGGCTCGAAGCAATACACGCCGCCCGTCTGCACACCGAAGTGCGCCATGATGAAATTCACCGACGGGAATTCGCGAATCAGCGGATACCATTCACTCGGAATGCTGTATGGGCCGTCGCCGGTGTGCAGCTTCACGAGCAGGCCGAGGTCCGCGCATTTACGCAACGCGGGGCGCAGCCAGTCGAGCGCGCGGTCGGGGCGATACGCATGCATGTTGGCCTGCAACTGCACCATCTTGAAGCCGTGTTCCTTCGCATAGAACTCGATCGCTTCGGCGCCGTTCTCCGGACCGCAACGCGGGTTGTAGACGAAGCAGCCGAGCAGACGGTCCGGGTACTTCTGAACGCATTCCACGGTGTACGCCATGTAGTCGTCGATCGACTCGCGACCCGAGCGTTCGCCGTCGGTCCACGTATAGATGGTGTTGCCTTGCGGCGGCTGAATGAACGCCTTGTCGATGCGGCGAGGCTTACCGTTGATGATGTAGGGGCCGTCCATCACTTCGATCAGACGCTCGCCTGAAAATGGCTCGCCGTCATGGCGCCACGCGAGGTCGACCAGGTTGGTCGGGTAACAGCTAGTGTCGATGATCATGTACTCGATCTCCTTGAGAGGAACTGGTGTATCCAGTTGCCGGATCGCGGGCAGGCGCATCGATGGAACTCAGCCCGTTGGGCTTGCCCATGCGGCCCTTTGCAAGACGCAGTGTTTGTGCGCCTTCCCCTCGCCGGCATCGAGTGTCACACTGATGTGCACTGCTGCTTGCGATGCAGTCTCACAAGATAAAAACGCTCTGTACAATATTTTTTAACCACGATCTTGATACGTTTGCGATATGGACATCCGGCTGTTGCGTTACTTCGCGGTGCTTGCCGACGAACTGCATTTCGGCCGGGCAGCCGCGCGGCTGCACATTTCCCAGCCGCCGTTGAGCCAGCAGATTCGCATCCTCGAAGAGGAGATGGGCACCGCGTTGTTCACGCGCTCGCAGCACCGTGTCGAACTCACCGAGGCAGGGAAAACACTTAAAGAACAGGTGCCGTTGATCTTCGCGCAGTTCGAACGCGCGATCGATCTGACGCGCTGCGCGGGGCGCGGCGAAGTGGGGAGTCTCGAGATCGGCATCATCAGCTCGGCGATGGTCGAGCCGATTCCGCGCGCTCTACGGGTATTCGCGCAGAAGCATCCGCAAGTGCGGTGGACGCTGCATGAGATGACGCCGGCCGCGCAGATTCTCGCGTTGAAGGAGCGCCGGCTCGATGTGTGTTTCTTCCGCGTCTCGCATGAGGATCCGGAGATTCGCAGCGAAGTGGTGATGCGCGAATCTGCGGTGATAGCGTTGCCGTTGGGGCATGCGCTGGCCTCGCGTGAAGAGATTGCGTTGCGCGAGTTGGAGAGCGAGCGGTTCGTGTCGTTCGGGCTGCGGCAGTCGCAATTGGCTCGGTTTCTACAGGACTGTTGCGTCGAGGCGGGGTTTACACCGCGAATCGATCAGGAAGTGGTCGAGGTGCATACGCTGTTGTGCCTCGTGCGGGAAGGGTTGGGCGTGGCCTTGCTGCCTTCTTCCGCGCGGCAATTGTCGACGGGTGGTGTCGTGTTTGTGCCGGTGGCTGCGCCGCGTCCCGAAGTGTCGCTGTATGCGCGTTATCGTGCGGATACGCCTTCGCCGGTGCTGTCGCTCTTTCTCGATACTGTGCGAGAAGTGGCGGCTAGCGTGTGCTGACCGTTTTCGCTACCAGGTCGCGTATCACGTCGATCAGCGGCGTCACGCGCTCGGCTTTCTCGCGCGGCCATACCGCGTAGAGGTTGTAGTGCGTGGGAATTTCCACCTGCGTGAGTTCGATCAGATTGCCGTTGCGTTGCGCGTCGGCGGCGAGCAGGCCGCGCGCCAAACCGGCGCCCACGCCTGCACTCGCGGCGGCGATCAAGCCGGCGGCGTTGTCGAAAACCGCCACCGCATCGGGCTCGACTTCGGGTAGACCCGCGGCGGCGAGCCAGGGAATCCACGAACGCTTCGTATAGCCGAGCAATGGCAATTCCAGGAGTTGCTCCGGCGTGAGCGGCACGGTAAGCCCGCGTTCCTCCAGCAGCGATGGCGAGCCCACGGCCGTTAGACGGTCGCCGCAGATCAGCGTGTTTTCGAAGCCGTCCCATTCGCCATATCCATACCGCAACGCAATATCCACACGCTCGAACGCGCTGCGGTCGTGACGCGGCGTGGACAACACCGTGAGGGATGTGCCGCGCAACGCGCCGAGCAAAGCCGCCAAGCGCGCCACCAGCCAGCTTTGCGCGAGTTCGGGATCGACGTCGAGCGTGATCGACTGCTTGACCGGGCGCTCTTTCACCGACGACAACGCGCGATCGATCTGCTCGAAGCCATCGGCCAACTGATTGGCGAACAGCACGCCGGCATCCGTCAGCACCACGCGGCCGCTTTCGCGCACAAAGAGCGGCTGGCCGACGAATTCTTCGAGCGTGCGGATCTGCTGGCTGATCGCGCTATGCGTGAGCGACAACTGCCGCGCCGCGCTCGAAAAGCTGCCGAGGCGCGCGGCCAGCAGGAAGGCCTGCATCGACTGGATGGACGGATAGCGCTTCAACATGGTGTTAGCCGGACTTACGGGTGATGGAAGAAATCGTCGCTGGCGTTGTGCTTTACGGCTTTCAATAATGGCCGCAAGCACGCGGTCTTTCACGCTCTCGTTCATGCATGCGCCGCGCTGCACAACAACATTCAGGAGACAGCGCATGATCGAGATCGTGGTCAACGATACGCGGCACTCGCTCGACAATGTACCGGAAGACATGCCCCTGTTGTGGGTGTTGCGCGACCGGCTCAAATTGACCGGCACCAAATTCGGCTGCGGCGGCGGCTTTTGCGGTGCGTGTACGGTGCATCTGGAAGGCGAGGCGGTTCGCTCGTGTTTGCTGCCGATAGCCGCGGTGGCCGGCAAACGCATCACGACGATCGAAGGATTGTCGAAGGACGGCCGGCATCCGCTGCAACTCGCGTGGGTCGCCGAGGATGTACCGCAATGCGGCTACTGCCAGTCCGGTCAATTGATGCAGGCGGCCTCGTTTCTCAAGGACAAGCCGACCGTCAACGACGAAACCATCACGGCGGCGATGTCGGGCAACATCTGTCGATGCGGCACGTACTCGCGGATTCGCAAGGCGATCAAGCGGGCGGCTTCGGGTGATACGGCGCTGGCGGCGGTAGAGATGCCTGCTTGCGCGTCCGCCTGCTCGTTTCATGCTACGAACGAGGAGGCTTGAATGCGCAACGACAAAGACGCGCTGACCAGCGCTCGCGGCGCCGCGCGCCGTCGCTTCATCAAGCAGAGTTCGGCGCTGTTGGCCTCGGGGCTTGCGATCGGCTTCCAGTTGCCTGAAGCGTTCGCCAACGGTAATAGCCCAAGCGGCGACCCCAAACCGCAAGCCGGCGAATTCGAACCGAATGCGTGGGTGCGCGTACTGCCGGACGATACGATCAAGCTCGTCGTCCATAAACACGACTCCGGCACGGGAACGCGTACCGCGCTCGCTGCGCTGGTCGCGGAAGAATTGGATGTCGATCCGTTTCGCGTGGATGTGATTACGCCGGAGAATCCGTTTTACGGCGATTACATTCATCCGTTGTGGAAGGTTTTTTCGACGGGCGGGAGTACGAGCGTCTCGCTGGAATACGACCGCTTGCGACGTGCAGGCGCGACAGCGCGGGCGATGTTGATCGCTGCCGCGGCAAAGCAATGGAATGTGGCGCCATCGGCATGTTCGACGGAAAACGGCTTCGTCATCGACAAGGCTGGCGGCAAGCGTGCGAACTATGGCTCGCTGGCGCAGGTCGCCGCGCGATTGCCCGCGCCTAAGGACGTCGCGTTGAAAGACCCGTCGCAGTTCAGATACATCGGCAAATTGCAGAAGAAACGCGGCGCGGCGGAGAAGGCGAGAGGCGCGTTTCCGTACAGCATCGACGTGTCGTTGCCGGGCATGCTGGTCGCGGTCGTCACACGTGCGCCGGTGATCGATGCGCGCGTGCGCAGCGTGGATGCCAAAGCCGCGCTGGCCGTGCCCGGTGTGCGGCAGGTCGTGCAGATTCCTGGGAGGCCGGACATTCTCGGCGGCAATCAGGCGGGCGTGGCCGTATTGGCTGATGACTACTGGTCGGCGCATAAGGGGCAGGCGGCGTTGCATGTGGAGTGGGAAGATAGTCCGCTTGAAACTTTCGATAGCAGCACGCTTGCTGCGCGTCAGGCGGCGTGGCTCGACGATCCCGCGGCAAGGGTGGTGCCGACCATTCAGAGCGGCGATGTGAAGACGGCGTGGCCGCATGGTGCGAGGGTGATCGAAGCTGCTTATTCGATGCCTTATAAGGCGCAGAATCCGCTCGAACCGATCAACGTCACTGCGTGGGCGAAGGATGGGCAGATCGAGTATTGGGGTGGTCTGCAGGTGCCTTCGACGGTGCAGGAGGCGGCCGAGGTGATCGGCGGTATTCCGGCGGATCGCGTGGTGCTGCATGAGCTTGTTTCAGGCGGGAGCTTTGGGTCGCGTGAATCGAAGTACTGGCTTTTTGAAGTGACGTGGCTTGCGTTGAAGGTTGGGCAGCCGGTCAAGCTGATGAACAGCCGCGAGGACGAAATGCGCGCGCTTTACTATCACTCGGCGAGTTATCACCGGGCGAGGGCCGTGCTCGATGCGCGCGGCAATCTGGCGACGCTGCAATTGCGCGCGGTCATGCCTGCTTCGCCGGAACAATGGGAGCCGGGGTACTTCGATCGGCCGGATCGGATGGATTACAGCACCACGGAAGCGATCAGCAAGTATGAGTTCGCTTATGGGGCGCCACATGTGGATATTGGCTGGGTGCGGCATGAGACGGGGGTGCCGACCGGCTGGTATCGGGCGGTGAGTTATATCCCGAATGTGTTCGCGGTCGAGTCGTTCATGGATGAGGCGGCGCATGCGGGGCATCAGGATCCGGTCGAGTTTCGGCTCGCGCATATGAAGGATCTGAGGCATCAGGCTGTTTTGCGTGAGGCGGCGAAACGGGCTGGGTGGGGGAAGGCGTTGCCTGCCGGGACTGCTTTGGGTGTGGCGACGAATCAGGCGTATAGCAGTTATGTGGCGGTCGTGGCGCGGGTGGCTCGCAAGGGCGATGGCGTTGTGGTCGAGAAGCTCACCTGTGTCGCGGATTGTGGGTTGGCTGTCTCGCCTGGTGGTGTCGAGGAACAGCTTTATGGCGGGTTGATGTGGGGGCTCGGGCATGCGACGGCGGATCGCATTGATATTCGGCATGGGCAGATTCAGCAGAAGAACTTCGATAGTTATCGGGTCATGCGGATGAGTGATATGCCCGAGGTCGACGTTCTGATTGTGCAGGGGGATACGTCGAAACCGGGTGGCGTGGGGGAGTTGTCGAGTCCTTCGGTGGCGCCGGCGGTTGCTAATGCGGTGTTCAGGCTAACGGGGAAGCGGTTGCGCGATACGCCGTTTGAGTTGGAGAAAGTGGGCCGGAAGGCGTAGGCTTGAGGCGGTGGTTGCGCGATTCGATCTGGCTATTGCATCGACCGGTTGAATCCGCGACCGATTAAGCCGCTGTTAGAATGGCTGCCCTTTCCTTGGGAGCTGCACATGTCTTGGTTCATCTATGAAGTGCCCGAATACAACGAAGATGCGGCACGTATCGAACCCTTCAGCGACCTGCGTAGCCGTGTCGTGAAAGTCAGTGGCCAGGCCATGGCTGACGAGTTGGAAAGCGTCCGCGAGAATGCTGCGACGACGGCGGACACGTCGGCTCGGCCGCTGCGCGCTGCGGAAAATCCGCACGTGTTTCCGATCCCTTATGCCGATTCTATGATTCTGGTGGGATTTATCTTCGAACTGAAGCGCGAGGGGCGACAGTTGGTGGTGTCGCCAGTGGAAATGCCCTGGTTGAACGAGGCGTAAGGAAGAGGGGCAATGCATCGCATAGTCACGCGATTTGCTGAACCCATTGACTCCGCCAACTCGGCGCTTCAAATGGATCGGAAAAATACTGCGTCTCGTGAATCACCTTGCCGTTGCAGAACTCCATAATGCTGACCGTGTAAGCCAGCCGCCCGTTATAGTTGATCGAGTATTCCGTGACCCATAGATCACCTTCCCCTTGAATGCGCCTGACATCGAAACCTGCTGGCTTGCCTGGATGATGACTCCGCAGTGCCTGCAAATTCGTTCGCCCGAGGATTCGCTCGCCTGACTGCGGATAGTCACAGACGGCATCGTCATCGTAAATATCGTGTTCCGCGTCGAGATCGCCGGCCGCCGACGCTTGCCAGTGCGCATTCAGTGCCTCACGTATTGTTTCGTCCTGCATGGCGTGTCTCCGGATAACGTCTACGTTCAACAATTACGTGCGTCGAGGAATAACCCCCGACGCCGCGGCGATGCGGTTTTTTTCAGCGACGAGTTGGTCATCATTGGTCGCCACCAGCCATAGACGTGCGTGCTCCGCGATCTGGCGGTTGTGGTCCTTCAACGGGCCCATCGCCGCAGCTGCTTTCCAGACCACCGAGCCGATCCGGCTTTGCCTGCCAGAAGGCGCACCTACCAGCAGACAGTAAGGTCCCAGCGGAAGCGATACAAACGGAAGTGCCGGACTGGCGCGCACACGCCAGTCGATGAACGGCGCCTCGTTGATAAGCAGCGGTGTGGGCAAGCCGTAAAGCACGCTGAAATCGTATAGCGCCAGTTGTTCTGGCATGCCAGCGTACTTACGCCTGATGTCGTCGACAACCGCTGCGCGAATCTCGTCGTCGAACATGGGTTCTTGCGCGTAGCGGGCAAATGCTTCTCGAGCCTGTGATTGATAGGCGCTGAACAGGCCGAGTTCGACGCAGTCCTGCACGGCGCGTTGAACCTCGGCGACAGAACCGGCTTCCTCTGGCGTGCCCAATTGCGCGGCTCGCAGAAAGCGGGCGAGTCCCGCTTCCTGGATCGCGGGACCGTCTTTGGATACGTCGTCTTGAGCCTCCTTGCCGAGGGGTACGTAGGTGTATTTCTCGGCTGCGAAATGCGATTTCTTACCTTCATCGAACTTGATCTCGCCGTCCGCGTAGTCAAGATAGCGAGTGCCGATCCGTCCATGCTCCCAAATCCAATTTTTCAGGAACGGGCGGAGTGGATGCGGTTTGTCGTGGTCGGGCATGGGGACCTCCAAGTGTCCTAGTATAGTTCCAAGTAGGAAGCGGGTCTGCGGAGGGCGAGGCGATGGTTCAAACCGACGGAGTGGCTCGTTCTATCAAGCCAGGCGGATGCTCCGCTGGCCTGGCAGCGACCGGTGCCACGGGCCGGCAGCAGCAATGCAAAATGCTTTTTGCCGCAGCCGCACATAGCTTTCGTTAGAATCTGTTTCACATACAGATATTCATCTATAACCGGAGACAAACGTGCCAGGCTTACTTCCCGATGTCGACCGCGAGGGGCTCCTCGAATATTCAGTCGTTTACACCGACCGATCAATCAATCATATGTCGCAGCTCTTTCAAGGAGTGATGCGCGATATTTCCGATTCTCTGAAGAAGGTCTACAACGCGAACTCGGTCATTGTTGTACCTGGCAGTGGGACGTTTGGCATGGAAGCCGTCGCCCGGCAGTTCGCAACGAACAGGAAGTGTCTTGTCATCCGGAATGGCTGGTTCAGTTTCCGCTGGACGCAGATTTTCGACATGGGCGGCATTCCGTCTGAATCGATCGTGCTGAAGGCGCGCCCGGTCGAAGAGGGGAGACAGGCTGCCTATGCACCGCCACCTATCGAAGACGTGGTCGCCGCAATCAGGGAACACAAGCCGGATCTGGTCTTTGCGCCGCATGTCGAAACCGCATCCGGGATCATGCTGCCGGACGCTTATTTGCGCGCGGTGGCCGACGCTGTGCATGCCGTCGACGGCATGTTCGTACTGGATTGCATTGCCTCCGGTACGGTCTGGGTCGACATGAAGGCGAGCGGCGTTGACGTCCTGATCAGCGCACCGCAAAAGGGATGGAGCGCGTCACCGTGCTGCGGTCTGGTCATGCTGAGTGAGCTTGCCCGCGAAAGAATCAACGGGACGACGAGTACCAGTTTCGCTTGTGACCTTCGCAAGTGGCTGCAGATCATGGAAGCCTACGAGAACGGTGGGTTCGCGTATCACGCGACGATGCCTACGGACGGTCTCGCGACGTTGCGTGACGTTATGAAGGAGACCGAGGCTTACGGCTTCGATAAGGTTAGAGCAGAGCAGCTTGAGCTTGGGAAGCGCGTTCGGTCACTTCTTGCGGATAAGGGGTTTAGAAGCGTGGCGGCTGAAGGGTTTGAGGCACCGGGCGTTGTTGTCAGCTACACGGACGATGATGGGATTCGGTCGGGTAAGAAGTTTGCCGATGCGGGGTTGCAGATTGCGGCTGGGGTTCCGCTTCAATGTGATGAGCCTGAGGATTTCAAGACCTTCCGCATTGGATTGTTTGGGTTGGATAAACTGCATGATGTTGAGGGTGCGGTCGCCCGGCTCGCGAAGGCGCTGGACAGTATTGTTTAGAGCAGTTTTTTCGTTTGCGGAGGATGTGCGTATTGCTTGTTAACGCAACTGGCTAGGCCGGAAAAAAACCGAAACCTTGCGGACAGGCAATGCGCACTGATCGTCCATTGCTGACGTTCACGGGCCGCCATTGGTAAGGCTGCTTAGGGTTGTTCTTTTGCCATTCGGACCGCCGCGACCGCGAATGTCACGTGTCACTGTCGATGAATGAGTCTTTCCGACCCGATGGAGCCGCTCGGACAAGATTTACCACCGTCCGCTCCGGGAGCGACATGAGACGACCTCGGATAACGCGTCGGCCTTTATCTCGTCGGCCATCACGGAAAGTGGCGGATCGCTGACGCGGTCCGACCATACCGCGACCCGACGGCGTAACTCCGAAAACGTTGGGAGAGCCCCCCAAACCGATGCGGACGCATCCGTTGACTTGCAGCAGACACCTCGTCGACGACCCACAGAACTCGATTCAGGAAAACAGGTCAGCCAGCCTTAGGCACGCACGCTCGACGCAGCCGATGGAAAGTCTTCACGGTGCTCCGCCCATTTCAGGATCGCATCCAGTGCCGGGCACAGGGCCTGCCCCCAATCGGTGAGGCGGTAGTCCACCTTCGGCGGCACCTGGTGATAGACCGTGCGCGTCACAATGCCGTCCTCTTCGAGGCGGCGTAGCTGCTGGGCAAGCATCTTTTGCGTGATGCTGGGGATTAGCCTCTCGAGGTCCGAAAAGCGTCGCACCTGACCACCGAAAAGGTGAAACAGGATCACCAGCTTCCAACGTCCTTCCAGCAGCTTGAATGCGGCTTCGACGTCGATCGCGGCAGTCGTGGGAGTGTAGGCTTTTCGGTTGGGCACGGCTTACTTACTTTTTAGTGCGTTCTTGCGATGTGGTAACTATAGCGCCATCATTGGGACATGCAAACGTGACGTTAAGGAAAAGTCCGATGAACATGACCCTGCCCCCGCCACTGGATGCCTATCTGAACGCGGAAACCACCAGCGACACCGCTCCTCTCGCGAACTGCTTCGCTGCTGACGCCGTCGTGCGCGACGAGGGCCGCACTATCGAGGGGCTCGAAGCTATCCAGGCCTGGAAGAAAGACACCAAAGCCAGGTACCAGTACGCCGTCGAGCCGCTGGACTGGTCCCAGGATGGCGCCGCCGTGACGATGCGCGCCAGGCTCACCGGCACCTTCCCCGGTAGCCCGGTCGAGCTGACCTACACGTTTGTCCTGGCCGGCGGCAAGATCGCGTCTCTGGAGATTCGCTGATGAGCGCCGCACTCGAACTTCAGGGGCTTCGGGCGCTCGTCACAGGCGGGACCAAAGGCGTCGGTAAAGCCGTTGTCGCACACCTTTGCGAGGCGGGCGCGAATGTCCTCGCGACGGCACGTTCGCGTTCCGATGACCTTACCGAAGAAAGGTTCATCGGTGCGGATATCACGACGGCCGAGGGTTGTAAAACCATTGTCGACGCCGTGCTCGAGCGGCTCGGCGGCGTCGATATAATCGTGCATGTGGCGGGTGGCTCATCTGCGCCAGCGGGTGGCTTCAGTGTGCTCGACGACGACGAATGGAACAAGGCATTGAGCCTGAACCTGTTCCCGGCAGTACGCATCGATCGCGCGCTGTTGCCCTCGATGGTCGAGCAGCGCTCAGGCGTCATCATCCACGTCACGTCGATCCAGCGGCAGTTACCGTTGCCGGAGGCCACGATTGCCTATGCCGCCGCCAAGGCTGCCCTGTCGAACTACAGCAAAGCCTTGTCCAAGGAAGTTAGTCCGAAAGGCGTTCGGGTCGTGCGTGTCTCCCCCGGCTGGGTTGAAACGGATGCCGCCGCGGGTCTCGTTGCTGAGATCGCACGGCAGAACGGCATCGACACGGACGGCGCTCGCAAGATCATCATGGATTCGCTCGGAGGCATTCCTCTCGGCCGGCCATGCTCTCCCCGGGAGGTGGCAGAACTCATCGGTTTCCTCATCTCCGCGCGGGCCAGCGCCATCACCGGCACTGAGTACGTCATCGACGGCGGAACTTTCCGACTGCGTGATCTGAGCCGCTTGTCGGTGGACGTCGACGTGCTTCGGCGCACGCGAAGCGCGTTTCGCAGGTAGCGGTTCCAGTTCAGGCGCCGGCCTTCACGTGGTGTGCCCGCCCAATGAACCTCTGCTTTTCTGCAGCACGGCCACCCGTGGCGGACCGGGCATTATTCAGCGGCGTTGTCGCACCTGGACGTCAGGTCACATAGCAGGTCACCCTTCGTCCGCAATTCGCGATGCCTTGGAATGGCGGACGGGCAAGCTCAGAGCGCGATCAGCGACCGTCTCATGTCGAGCCGGGAGCGGACCCGCGAAAGCTTCCTCTGAATGGCTCAAACTGGCCGTTAGCACCAGTTGGATGAGCGTTCCACAGAGAAGACATCGGAGTCTTTAATGGCCGATTTCCGGCGCGGTGGGTGAACGCGTACTATCGGTCGCGAGCCGTCGATGTAGCGCGTCGGCGGATCGTCGATCCGCCATCAGGGCGTGCCTCCCTGCTGGCACACGTGCCGCGTACAAGAAAATCATGAGCTCGCGAGTCGACGAAGCCGGCTTGTCTCGAGGCCGGCAGTTACTCGATGTACTAACGTGGATTAATTTGCTTGACGACATCAGCCACGATGGCACGCGTCTGCCTGTCGGTGGTCGGTGCGAAAATGCCCTGCCAAGCCGAAGACTTAGTGTTGTAGGAGCGCTGCCCGAATACCTGTTCAGTCTGCAGATCGCGGAAAGTAACCTTGGCTCGCATGAAGGCATTGCCTGTCATGATTCCAAACGCGATCCGTGCGCCTTGCGAGACGAAGTGGTAGTCGTCGACATAGACATCAACGACCGTGCCGGCGCCGCTCCGGGTTGCCGTTCCCGCGGTTTCATCGATTAAGGTCAGTCCGGCCGGATTCGAGGCACCTTGCATAGCTTCCCGCCATTCCTTCTGCACCTGCGGCCAGTCGGACGAGGCCGTGGCAACCGTCGATCCGGTCATACGCAGGACAACTGTATGGGTTGAAGCAGGCGGTACGACGATGCTGGCTTCGGAGGTCCTTTCACTTGACGACGAATTGTCTTGGGGCTGCAGCGTGGCGGCGCATCCGCCGAAAAGAGCCGAGCTTGCGCTGACGATAAGAATCGGGAGTAGTCGTCTCTGCATTTGGGTGTTCCGGGTGATGAAATCGATCTGTCGAATGGAATTACAGACTCTTTGTCGGCATGAGATCGTCAAACTTGAGCAGCATCCGCCGCTAAGCGAAGTCGCAATACTTGACGATCAATATACTGTCGGCATTTCGCTACCGTGGATCGAGCACGGTCGGTTGCATCAGGCGCAACGATAAGGCGCGAATCGCTTTTCCCGTGTATGACAGACGATTCGGTGGCCGGGAGGTGCGCGGCACAATCTCGGGACAAGGACTTGACTAACTGCAGGCTATTGCCATCGGTCGCAGACCGTGCCGCTAAATGGCAGGGCAAAAATAGTCATTTGAAGCAACAGGCCATCCAATGACCGTAGAGCAACCTATAGCGGCTCTTGACGGGCAATTAGCACAAGGCCGAAAGTCGGTCCCGATACACGAGCCCATGAGCGATAGGTTGCGAGCCGAAAGCACGTAATCGTCGCAATCGGCAACGGCCGCTGATGAGTGGCCGTCCGGAACGAACGGTCTTTGCTGTGAGTTTGGTGCAGCGCAATCGATATGCGCGCGTTACCCTTGTCCGAAAGCCAGCCGTCCTGGTCCCGTTGCGATTACCCTTCCGACCAAATTAAGCATTTAGCCTACTCAGTTGGCAGCAACCCGTCCGCCCTGATTTATAATTCCCAAGTCGTCGGGAAACACCCGGCGACCAGGTTTGGAAGCCTGTGCTTGAAACCGCACACCCGCTCAGGCGGGTTGTGCGTCTAACCCTGCACGTCTACATGTCAATGGGCGGGCTGTGGTGGGGGAGCCGCGAGGCTCGCCGGTTTGTTTCAAGCCCGGTCTTCCAATCCCGCCACGTGCCCGCTCACCCCTTTACAAGCGAGTGTCGGGCGATCCAAAGAATCACTAGAGAGATCGCGCCATGACCAAATCCATCAAAAACCAGCCTTCATCGCGTCCGCCCGTCGACGCGCTCCAGTACGAAACGCTCGCCCTATCCGCATTTGACTTATGCGACCGGCAGGTAGGCCAACTGGACACCTTGATTACACTTGCGTCTTCGATATGTAGGAATCCTGCCATCACGAGCGATGAAAGACGGCGTCGTCAGACGCTCCTTGAACTACTGGTAGACACAGCTGAACAATATCAGCAGGAACTCGAATACGACCGCGAACTCTTCCAGGTGATCGCACTCGATGCGAAGGGTGTCTCGCAAAGCCGCATCACGGCGCGCCATGCGGCGACCCTGCTGGCCGAGGCGTCCCAGAGAGCAAAGGCATCCGCCACCGCCGCCAACACGCCAAAGCACAAAATCTCACCGTCGGACAGTGCAGCGACTTTGAGAGCGGACGCGATCCAGAAACTGGTCCCCGCGCCACACTAAGCGACGAAAAACTAACAACTAAGCATTGGGTAGTGCCGCCGCAAATAACAATGTCATGCAGAAACGAAAAGACCGCTGTCCGAGAGGGCAGCGGTCTGTCATGCGACGCAGGGCGAATAAAGAACTCGAACGCTAGCTTTGTGAAGGTCGTCGGGAGTCGAGAAGCGCTCGCTACGAATCGAGCCCAGCCAGCCTCACGATGTTCCTATGCGCCGAAGCTCAACTGGATCACGACCTCATCACACTCACGCATCAATAACGTTGCTTGTCGCGAACCGAGAGACCGTGCAGACCGGTCGTATTGACTCGCACTTGCCAGCCGCGAACTCGCGGCTCCGGTCGAAATTACTTTCACCGTATTTCGCCGCCGGTCGTCACCTTTACAACGGTTATTGACCCGCCGCAGGCGACACTACACTCGGCCTTGCCAGCGTATTGTTGCTCTTGGGAGCGCTATTGCCGGAGTTGGAGCTACTATTCGTGCCACTCGGCAGACCCGAATTCGGCGCCCTGGTCGCCATCCCGCTATCCGAATTCGTAGCGCCAGGCGTGCCATAACCACTCATTCCACTGTTCGGCTGATTCACCTGATTCGCGGGACTTGCCGTGCTACCCGCCGAACCGGTGCCGTTCGAGCCTCCGGCTGACTGTGCGTAAGCGCCACCCGACAGCGTAAGTGCGGCGATGGCCGCGATCAATGTGCTGGTTGCCTTGCTCATGATCCATCCCTCCTTATCGGACTGAATAAAGAAACAGACGGTCGTCGCCTGCCCGACCAAAAGCGCAGCAATCGCTGTGCCGCCGACTCTCATTCATACCGAAAAGGATGCGTACCGATTCAATAGGAGCTGCGCCAGCCACACCGCATACACCCGAACCTATGTTTCAAGAGAGCGCATCGAGCAGTCCATACCATGCCACGCCCGCGCTGATATAAAACCGCTGCAACGCATGAAACGGCACAGGTTCGATAGAGGTCGGCGGAAGCGGCAAGCCGCGTGTCGTCCCGCCGATCAAAGCGGCCAGATGTTTTCCTAGCGTCGTCGCCATTGCAATGCCGCGTCCGTTGTAACCCAGCGCGATCGTCATCCCTTCTGCCGGCACATGCACGTGCGGCAAAAAGTTGCGGGTGATGGCGATACGACCCGCCCATCGGTATTCGTATTCGATGTCCTTCAGTTGTGGAAACATCAACCGGGCGGCACGTTCGAGATGCGCCCAATCCGCGGCATTGCGAGGCTCGCGAAAGGGGCCGCGTCCGCCCATCAGCAAACGTCCATGTGCGTCCTTGCGGAAATAGAGCAGCAGTCGCCGTGAATCGGAAGCCACTTCGCCACCGGGCAGAATCGTTGCGCCGACATCATCAGGTAGCGGCCTCGTTGCGACGATAAAGCTATTTGCGGCGATCACGGATTGAGCGAGTTGCGGCCAAAGCCCATCCGTATAACCGTTGGTCGCCAGCAGCACCTGCTTCGAATCGATGAGTGAACCCTGTGCCGTGCGAATCCTCCATCCTTTCGGACCACGCTCGACGCTCGCAGCACGGGTTCCGCTGTGTATCGCCGCGCCCGCCGTTTGCGCCGCGCGCGCGAGGCCGCGCGCATAGCTCAACGGATGCACGCTGCCCGCGCGCAGGTCGACCCAACCGCCGACGAATGCGTCCGTGCCGAGCCGCTTCGATATCTGCGCACGGTCGAGCAGTTCAACCGGCGCGCCGCGCGACGCCCACTGCTGCGCCCGGTTGTGTAGTGTGCCGAGCAGCTTGCTCGAATGGGTCGGCTGAATCCAGCCGGCGCGAGTCGCGTTGCACTGAATGCCATGGCGATCGATCAGCGTGAAAACCGAATCGGCGCCGCCGCCCGCCATTTGCACGAGTGCTTCGCCATCGCGTGGGCCGTAGCGTCGGATGAGTTCGTCGGGATCGTATTTCAGGCCGGGAATCACCTGCCCGCCATTACGGCCGGACGCGCCCCAACCGGGCTCGTTGGCGTCGATTACACAGACGCGTATGCCTTGTTCCGCGAGATGCAAGGCCGTCGACAAACCCGTGTAACCGGCGCCGACAATCGCCACGTCCGCTGTGACCGAGCCGTCTAGCGGCGGTGTATCGACCGCGGGTTCCGCCGTTGCCGCCCACAAAGAGGGAGGCAACGGCTTTGCAACTTCAACCAGGCTCATGATGTTTTCAAATCCGGGGGGCGTCGGTAAGCGTGGGCATCCTGCCGAGAAACTCGCGAGTGCGAGGATTGCGCGGACGTTCGAACAGATCGGCGGCGGAGCCTTCTTCGTGGATCGTGCCGTCATGAAGAAAGCACACGCGATCGGCGACCTCGCGCGCAAAGCCCATCTCATGCGTGACGACGATCATGGTCATGCCGTCGTCGGCGAGTTGGCGCATCACGCCCAGTACTTCGCCGACCAGTTCCGGATCAAGTGCCGAAGTCGGCTCGTCGAAGAGGATCGCTTTTGGTTCCATGGCCAGCGCGCGCGCAATGGCCACACGCTGTTGCTGTCCGCCCGACATCTCGGCGGGGTACGCGTCCATGCGATGCGCGAGGCCGACCTTCTCGAGCAGATGGCGGGCCCGCTCGCGTGCCTGTGCACGCACTTCCTTTCTCACGAATACCGGACCTTCGAACACGTTTTCCAACGCGGTACGATGCGGAAACAGATTGAAGCGCTGGAACACCATGCCGACCTGCGCGCGCAGATCGTGGATCTGCTTCGAAGCTGCGTCGACGGCCTGGCCTTCCACCGTGATCGTGCCGGCGTCGTGCCGCTCCAGTCCGTTGATGCATCGAAGCAGCGTCGATTTGCCTGATCCGGACGGACCGATCAGACACACGACCTGACCGCGTTCGACACTCAGACTGACGCCTTTGAGCACGTGCTGATCGTGAAAGCGCTTGTGAATCGAGTCGACCTTGATCATCGTTTTCCCTTCAGTCCGAGACGGCGTTCGAGTCGCCGCAGTCCATAGACGAGCGGCAGGCTGAGTCCGAGGTAAAGCAACGCGACCAGCGTGAAGACCGTCATGTTCTGAAACGTGGACGATGCGATGAGCTGTCCGGCGCGCGTCATTTCGGCGACGGTGATAGTCGATGCGAGCGACGAGTCCTTGAGCATCATCACGAGCGTATTGCCGTACGGCGGCAGTGCGATCCGGAACGCCTGCGGCAAGACCACGCGCCGCATGATCATTGCGCCGCGCATGCCGATGGACTGCGCCGCTTCGATCTGCCCGTGATCGATCGCCTGAATGCCGGCGCGAAAGTTCTCCGCCTGATACACCGAGTACGCGACGCCAAGGCCAATGAAACCCGCCTGGAACGCCGACAATTGCACGCCGAGGTCCGGCAGCACAAAGTAGATGTAAAAGAGCTGAACGATGATGGGCAGGCCGCGGATCACGTTGATAAAAGTCGCGGCGGCGTTCGATACGATGCGGTTGTTCGACACGCGCATCAGCGCGAGCACGAGGCCGAGCACGGTGCTCAGAACGAACGAGCAGAAGGTGATCTCGATCGTGACAACCGCGCCTTTGAGCAGGATCGGCAGAAACTCGACGGCGTTCTGGAAGAACATGGCGGACGGTCCTTATTCGGAAAGCGACGTCATTCCACCTGCCACTTCTTGACGATTTGCGTGAGCGTACCGTCGGCCTTGATCTTTCTGATGCCGGCATTCAACTGCTCCAGCGTCGCCGTGTCGCCCTTGCGCACGACGAAGCACACCTGGCCTTTCACCGACGGTTGATAGCCACTGACGAGGCGCAATTGCGGATTGGGATTGTGCTGAAGCTGGTAGGCCAGAATCGGATGGTCGCCGAAGCCCGCCTTGATGCGGCCGAGTGCGACGTCGCGCATGATGTCGGCGACTGAATCGTAGGTGCGCACTTCCTTGAAGATGCCCTTCTTGTTCAACGCATCGACGAACGCGGTGCCGACCTGCGCGCCGACCACTTCGCCCTTGAGGTCGTCCATGGAAGTGTACTGTCCTTTATCGTCGGCGCGCACGATCAGGCCTTCGCCATAGGAGTACACGGTGTCGGAGAAATCGACGACCTGCTCGCGCGCCGGCGTTTTCAGCATGGCTGCCGAGATGATGTCGATCTTCTTCGTGGTCAGCGACGGAATCAGCGCGGAGAACGTGGTTTGTTCGATCTTCACGTCAAAGCCCGCCGCCTTGCCGGTCGCGGTGATCGCATCGACCAGCAGGCCCTGGATCGAATTGGTCTTCACATCGAGAAAGGTGAACGGCACACCGGTGGCCGTCGCTCCAATCTCGTACGTAGTGGCGGCCACGGACAAGGCCGGCGCACCGGCGAGCAGCAATCCTGTTGCAAAGACACTGGCGAAGCGTTTGGCGAACTGGAACATGAGTCTCTCCACGAGTTGACGACGGTCGGTCGGAATATCGGTAACCATCAGTTGGTGCATCTTATTCGAATCAAAAATATCGGTGGACGAAATTTGCGTATCGATATTCGATATGCTAAAGTCAATAACGATAGAGAACAATTGGGTGATTCCATGACACGCAAGACGCTCAACGCACCGCCGGAAGTGTCCCCGGAACCGGAGGAAACGCCGGACGCACTGTTCAATCAGTCGCTGGAGAAGGGCATCGCGGTGCTGCGCGCGTTCAGTGCACAGCGAAGGTCGATGACATTGCCGGAAGTCGCGGAGGCCACGGCAATCACCAAAAGCTCTGCGCAACGCATGATCTACACGCTGGAGAAACTCGGTTACGTGCGTAAGCATCCGCGTACCAGGCGCTATCAACTGGCGCCGCGTGTGATGCAGATCGGCTTCAACTATCTGGCTGCGGACACGTTGATCGACGTCGCCAATCCGTTTCTTTCCGAACTCACCAATGTCACCGGCGAGACGACCAATCTGACCGAGCCGGATGGCGTCGATATGGTCTACGTGGCGCGCTTCGTGTGTATGAAGTTCGTGCCGATTCACATGCCGATCGGCAGCCGCATTCCGATGTACTGCACGGCGTCGGGGAGAGCGTATCTCGCGGCGCTTCCGGAAAACGAGTCACATGCGCTGCTGCTCGCGAGCGATCGCGTTGCGCATACGCAGTACACCGTAACGGATATCGACGAGATCGTGACGCGGCTCGCGCTCGGACGGCGCAATGGCTATGCGTCGAACCGCGAGGAACTGTTCATTGGCGATATGACGATCGCGGCGCCTGTGCTCGACGGGGAGCGTCGGCCGGTCGGTGCGGTTCACGTCGTCGCGCCGACAAGCCGGTGGACGCCGGCGGAAGCTGAAGCACGCTTGGCCCCCGCCGTGATCGATTGCGCGCGCGGTATCAGCAACTCGATTCGAACGCTTGCCTGAGGGTGGGCGGCTTGATCGACGTTACTCCGTGCGTACCACGACGATTCGCAAAGAGATAGGCATCCTTATCAAACTCGGGAATCAAGGGCGCATGGAATACGCTTGAACGTCTGCAATCTTTAGTTCGATCCGGCGTCGCCAGGCTGCTTAACCAGAAAATCGTCGTAGCGCCGGTTGCGGATCCACGAGGGCGCGCGGCCACGGCCGCTCCACGTCGCGCCGGTGACGGGGTCCTGATACTTCATTTGAGGCGGCTTGGTGTTGTACCTGCCGCGCCGGTCGACGCGCAACTGGTTAGGCACGAGGTTGAAGAAGTTCATGACCTGCCGGACGTGTTCGATCGCGGCTTTCTGTTCCTGCTGCCAGGCGACCAATATCCGCTCATCGAGTTGCGCGAGTTGCTGCTTCAACATCTTTACCCTGCTGCTCATGCTTTCTTTCCGTAGTACATGACCGGGTTGTTGCATTGCGCCCTGGTCTTTGCGGTTGGCTCGCACGCTGACTCCGCAGGCTCGCCTCATCGCGTTACGTAAGCACGCTCAGAGGACCACCCGAGGCTCCTGATTTCGCATATCAAGTGATATGCGAAATGGATTCGTAATAATAGCCAGTTGAATTTTAAATATCAACTGATATCCTTCCGGCCATGAAGAAGGCGACCCCACCCCCGCGCCTGAGCCGCGAAGAAAGCCGATTGCAAACGCGCGCGCATTTGCTTGCCGCGGCGAAGCGGCTGTTTGTCGAGCGAGGCTTCGGCGCCACTTCTCTAAGAGATATCGCGGCCGAAGCAGGCTACACGCAGGGCGCTTTCTATTCGAATTTCGCGAGCAAGGAAGAACTGTTCGTCGAATTGATGCGAGAGCGGTCAAAGGCGCAAGTGGGCGATATCGCCCGTACGTTGAATGACCCATCCGCGTCCGCGGACGAGATTTTGCGCGCGTTGGAAGTCTGGGCGCAGACACTCGATGCCGAGCCCGAGTGGTCGGTGTTGGGCGTTGAATTCAAGCTTCAGGGGCGTCGCAATCCCGTTTTTGAAGAAGCCTCACAGGCGTTGCTGGACGCTCACCGTGATGGCCTTGCCTACTGCATCGGGCAGATCTTCGCCAGACTGGAAAAAGTGCCGCCCGAATCGCCGACCGTCTTGGCGGCCTCCTTCATGGGGCTTTCGCAGGGCCTCGCTTTGCAGCGGTCTCTGCTTTCCGACGCACCCATCGGCCATATGATCATGGTGTTTCTGCGCGGCTTGTTAGCCGCGGCGCCCTCTGTGCGCTCATGAACCTGTGCTTGTCGTTCGCAGCGAATCTTCAGAGCTCGGAACGAACGGCAAGCGCATTCCGAAGCAGAGGCGGTGCAGCGCCGCATCGCTCGATATAGCTTATTGGGCACAGTCTTCCAGACTACCCACAATCGCTGTCTCGCTGCGGTCTTGTTCCTGATCGAGGTCGGCTCATAAAGCGCCGACAATCATAGAACCGCGTCCATGCCGTGATCATCGACTGCACGGACAACATCCGCAGTCGATCGATGCTGCCCGCCGCGATCGGCTCGCCGGATGGGTAACATGTACGCCAGCGGCATTTCATCCACCAATCCTCCTTTCTATGAAAACGCTTGCCAGCCGGGACAATCAATTGCGCATGTTCGTCGCCGTAGCGAAGGCGAGTTCGCTGCGCGAGGCAGCCGAGATTCTCGCTATCACGCAACCCGCTCTGAGCAAGCAGATTCGCGCACTCGAAACAGCGCTCGACACGAAGCTATTTCTTCGCCACGGCCGCGGCATGCAGTTGACGCCCGACGGTCAAGCGCTCTTTTTGAAAGTCGAGCCGCTGCTGAATTCGCTCGACGCCGCGTTCGAACATTCGGGGCATCTGTCGCGGCATGGCGGGACCCTGCGCATTGCAACCGTTCAAACGTTGATTGCGTATTTCATTCCGGAGTTGAGCCGGCAGATGCTCGCGCTCTATCCCGATGTTCACCTCACTATTCACTGCGACAGTTCCGCGAACGTCGTCGAAAGCGTGGAGCGCGGCAAAGCGGATATCGGCTTCGTCTACGAGACCGCAGTGGATGTGCCGGATCTAATCAGCGAACCGCTTTTCGAAGAGCGGCTGGCCTTGTACACCGCCGCAGACGACGATACCGACGCGCATGCATTGACCAACCTGGCCGCGCTGAAACTGATCCTTCCGCCAAAACCTTACGCGTTGCGCCGCATGGTCGAACGATCGCTGGGCGGCAGTGTGCAGCCGTATATCGAATGCGATTCGCTCGAACTGAGTTTGCGGCTCGTGTCGATCAGCGGTGGCGTGACTGTCCTGCCGGAGAGCTTGCCGCGCGATATGGTCGAAGATCGTGGGCTGCGCCGTACGCCGTTGAATGCGGTCCCATCGCGCCGGCTGGTCGCGATATCACGCAGCGTGCGCGGCCAGTCGCGGGCGTTCGACGCCGCACTTGAAATTGCCTTGCGCGCGGGCCCGCAAGGCGCGATAACTTCAGGTTAATCCAGAGTTATTTCTGGGCACATATCCCGCGTCGTTCACCGGACCAATACTGACGCCAGTTCGGCCGCCTCCCGCCGACCACCGAAGTGAGGAGATCACCCGTGAACGACCCGTTTTCCGCGCTCGAAGGCGTGAGCACAACAACGCGCAGATCGCCGCTGCCGGCCCGCTATAAGGCGGTCATCTCGGCCACAGTCGGATCGATCATCGAAGGCTTTGACTTTATCGCCTACGGCACGGCCGCCGCGCTCGTATTCAACCGGCAGTTCTTTCCCAACCTCGACCCGACCAGCGCGACACTCGCGTCGTTCGGTGCATTCGCGACCGGGCTGTTCGCGCGGCCGCTCGGCGCCATTTTGTTCGGGCATTTTGGCGATCGGCTTGGCCGCAAGTCCGTGCTGACCTTCTCGTTGTTCCTGATGGGCTTTTCTACCATTGCGATTGGTCTGATACCGAACTTCGCCGTGATCGGCACGTGGTCCGCGGTGCTGCTCGTCGCGCTGCGCATTTTGCAAGGCATCGCGCTGGGCGGCGAAATGGGCGGAGCCGTGCTCATGGCAGTCGAGCATGCGCCGTCCAGTCGCGCGGGTCTCTTCGGCAGCCTGCCTCAAATCGGTCCGCCGATCGGCTTACTTCTTTCCACATCGGCGTTCAGTCTCTTGAGCCGACTGCCGGAAGAGGCTTTTCAAAGCTGGGGATGGCGTATTCCGTTTCTTGCCAGCATCGCGCTCGTCTTGCTAGGCGCATTCGTACGGCGAAGCGTCGGTGAATCGCCTGCCTTCGAAAAAGCCGCAAGCGGGCGACAGCGGGTAGACGTGCCGCTGTGGCAATTGCTCACGCGTCATAAGAAGTCATTGCTGCTGGCAATCGGCGCGAAGCTTCCCGAAGTGACGCTTTACTACGTACTCACCGTATTTCTGGTTTCTTACGCGTCGACGCGTTTGGGATTCAGCCGTAGCGCGGTGTTGCAGACCGTCATGATCGGCGCGGCAATCCAGATCGTCACCTTGCCGCTATTCGGCTGGCTGGCCGACCGGGCAGGCGTACGCCGGTTCTATATGTTCGGCGCTGTCGTCATGGCGCTTAGCGTCGTGCCTCTGCTGCGGTGGATCGATAGCGGCAGCCTCACGGGGTTACAGGTTGCGGTGGCTATTGCGCTAGGGTTCAACTATGCATTGCTGTTCGGTCCGCAGTCGGCACTCTTTGCCGCGCAGTTTCCAGTCAATGTGCGCCTTTCCGGCATATCGATCGGTATTCAGTTTGCGGCGGCGATTGGTGGCGGGCTGGCGCCGATCGTGGCGACTTCACTGGTGGCGCAATATCACGGTCTGCAACCGATCGCGATCTATGTCGGCGCACTCGCAGCGCTCGCCGTGCTTTGCACACGTTTGATGAAAAGCGCCCCCACGACGCCAGCGCCGCCCCATTCGCAAGGAGAGTGATTCAATGAAACAACGGTCAACCATTACGGGCATCGGGAATGCGCAAGCGTCCTTCCCCCTCGAAAAACTCGCCGATGCTTGCCGCATCCTGCATGCGAAAGGTCATATGGCGAGTCTCGCCGGTCAGATCACGTGGCGCGATGCGTCGAATCGCGGATACTGGACACCGGCTCTCGGAAAAAGCTTTGCAGAGGTGACGCCCGCATCGATGATTCTGGTGGACGATGAACTGACGGTCTTGGAAGGCGACGGAACTCCGAACCCGGCAGTGAGGTTTCATACGTGGGTTTATCGCCATCGGCCAGACGTTCATGCGATTGTGCACACGCATCCGCGACACATCAGCGCGCTCTCGATGCTGGGTATACCGTTGCCGGTCGCGCATATGGACGCCTGCATGTTCTACAACGACTGCGGCTTTCTTGACGAATGGCCCGGCGTGCCGATCGACGATGAAGAAGGCCGAATCATCAGCGCGGCATTAGGCGACCGGCGCTCGGCTTTGCTTGTCAATCACGGCTATATCTGTGCGTGTGCTTCGATTGAAGAAAGCATTTATCTCGCGGTCTCGATGGAGAACGCGGCCGAACTCGCCTTGCTGGCGATGGCTGCCGGGACGATCAAACCCGTGCGCGCAGATCTGGCGCAGGCGGCGCACGACTTCCTGCTGCAACCGGCGATCGTTAATGCAACGTTCGCGTATTGGGCGGGAGATGTTCGATGAGGTGGGGTTGGGTGCGGATCATACGCGGGCGGGGGGGGCGATACGCATCCACCCGTGTGTCGACAATCGCATCGATCATATTTTCAACGGCAACCAGATCTCGAGCCCGCCCATTCCGCTCACCGGATCGAACTTCTCGTCATATCGCTCGAAATTCGGCGCATCGGCAGGCACATGTCCCGATGTCGGCAACCATTGATTCCAGATCGTGTTCCAGGTGCGACGGATGGCCGAAACATGCTCGCGGTGACTGAACACCGCGTAGCGTTGCGGCGGAATGCGCAAGCGGCTCAGCTCGCCTGGCAAGGCCGAGAAATCGCCGACTTCGACGCCGCATAGGTAGTCGATATTGCCGGCGTCGTCGGCGTTGTAGCAGACGCCGTACGCTACGTTGCCGATCTGGCCCGGCACTTTGCCGAAGTAGTGGTTCAAGCGCTGCCATTGCGATGGAATTGCGGCGGAGGTTTCGCAGGTGTAGCGTTCGCTCAGGCCCGCAACCAGAAGCGCTTTACCGTCTTCAAAGCGCGGTGGTTCGAGATGGGCTAGCAGGGTTTCGTCCATTTTGATCGGCTCCACGAGGGCGAGATTGTCGAGATGGCCACGCGCGCGCAGCGCGTCGGGCGTGAGCCCGAATTGCTCGCGAAATGCGCGCGTGAATGCCTCGTGAGAACCGTAGCCGGCTTCGATGGCGACCGCGAGAATGTCTGGTGCGCCGCTCGCCAGGCGCCGCGCCGATTCGCTCAACCGACGCCCGCGAACATAGCGCATCACCGAAAACCCCGTGGCCGCTTCGAAGGCGCGCGCCAGGTGAAAGCGCGACACGCATCCGCAGTCGGCGATGTCCTCCAGTGTCAGCTCGCGGGCAAAGTGGCTTTCGATAAACCACAGCGCTTTTCCAACCGGGTTCATGTGGGATCTCATGTCAGCATGGAACCAGCATAGCTCGACGCAGGCTGCCGTATTTGATCGTGCTTGCGGTTTTCAACAGCGAAGCGGCTTGCAGCCGCCACATGCATAGCCTGATCGCGTTCGGACCGTTTATCGTCAAATAGTGCCTTGCTCCCACAAGCCCGATCGAAACGCACAAATCCAGCCACCCGACAACAGCTCTACGGCTGCTCAATAATTCTCGCTTGCGGCGCTGTTTCCAGCGGCTCTCGACTGCCCGTCTGTGGCTGACGCGTGCTGGCCGCCGTGGCTTTCGTGTTGAACCCCCGTCCGCAACAACACCCCACCCATCACCCCCGCCGCAGCCGCAAAAATCGCCCCGAACAAAAACGCGACGTGATACCCACTATTCAGCGCGGCCACGGCATCACCCGCCCCGAGCATCGCCTCACTCCGCGCCGCAGCAAGACTCGCCAGTACCGCAAGCCCCAGCGCGCCACCCATCATGAACGACGTATTAACGATTCCGGACGCGAGTCCTGAATCACTCGGATCGACATCGCTCATAGCGGCCAGCAGCATCGGATTGAACGCAATACCGGCGCCGAAGCCCAGCAAAATCATCCCCGGCATGACATCGAGCACAAAGCTGCCGCCAACCGGCGCTCGGGCAAACAACGCAAGACCGCACGCCGCGACCAGCAGCCCTACCGCAAGCGGAACACGCAGCCCGAAGCGCATCACCACCCGCGCCGACAGCCCAAGCGAAAAGAACCCCATGATCAGATTAGCCGGCAAAAACGCGAGCCCGACCTGCAACGGCCGATAACCGAGCACGCGCTGCAGATACAGCGCGGAAATAAAGAACCACGCAAACATCGCAGCCGCCCACAGCACGCCGACCACGTTCGCCGTCGCAACATTGCGCAAGCGGAACAGACCGAGCGGCATCAACGGGTGCTGGACGCGCGATTCGATCACCAGAAACACGGCAAGCAGCGCCAACGCGGCGAATAGCAAGCCGAGCGTCTGCGCCGAAGTCCACCCAGCTTCATTGCCATTCACGACGGCATAGACGGCGAGCATCAGCGAAACGGTGACGGACACCGCGCCGGCCACGTCGAGCTTCTCTCCATGCGCATGCCCGCGCGCCGACGGCAACAGCGCAACACACAGTGCGTACACGGCGATGCCGATCGGCAGATTGACGAGAAAGATCCAGTGCCAGCTCAGCAGATTGGTGAGCAACCCACCGAGCAACACGCCGATGCTACCGCCGCCCGCGCACACGAAGCCGTACACGCCCATGGCTTTCGCTCGCTCGCCCGGTTCGGTGAACAGATTCATGATGAGCGATAGCGAAACAGCAGAGACGATAGCGCCCGCCACACCTTGAACGGCCCGCGCGCACACGAGCAGCACTTGCGAGTTCGAAATGCCGCACGCAAGCGACGCCAACGTAAACAACGTGATGCCGATAAGAAACAACTTGCGGTGTCCATACAGATCACCGAGCCGTCCGCCCAGCAGCAGACAGCCGCCGAAGGTCAGCATGTACGCGTTGACCACCCACACCAGCGACGTTTCGGTAAAACCGAGATCCGCCGCGATGGACGGCAGCGCAACGTTCACGATCGTGGTATCGAGCACGATCATGAGCACGCCAAGGCACAGCACGATCAGTGCGAGCCAGCGTTTGTTGCCGTGGATGGAATGGGTCATGCAGGCGGCTCCTTGGCCGTGGTCGATGGATGCCGGATGCGCGGCTGCTGAAGTCGGCACCGCGCCAAAAGAAACGCAACCCGGCGCAGCGCCGACCAGCCAGTGGGCAATTCGTTGACGACGAAACGCGTTGACGAAACGCGCTAACAAAACGCGCTAACAAAACGCGCTAACAAAACGCGCTAACAAAACGCGCTAACAAAACGTGTCGTCAAAAACGCGCTTGACGACACGCGTTGCCGACAATGGGATTTTCCAGTCTAGCATCCGCGACTTTTGGCCCACAACTACGATTTCCAGGGCCGCGCAGATCTCAATCGCCGCCAAGCAATTCGTACTTGCCGCCACGTTCCAGCGCCCGCTGATAAGCCGGTCTTGCATGAATGCGTTTGAGAAAATCCACCACCGCGGGAATCTGGCCTTCCATGCCGCCGCGCGCCGTGGCGGCTTCGAGCGGAAAACTCATTTGCACGTCCGCCGCCGTGAAGTCGTTGCCGACGAACCAGCCGGTCTTGCTCAACTCCTGGTTGATATAGCCGAGGTGCAGCTTCAACTGGGGATCGATAAAACTCGATTGCAGTGTGGCGGCGATCTTGCGCGCAATCGGCTTGGCGAAGAACGGCATCGGCGCGCTGGCAATGCGCAGCGCGACGAGTTTGAGCAGCAGCGGCGGCATCGCCGAACCTTCCGCGTAGTGCAGCCAGTAGGTATAACGCAGCCGCTCCGGCGTGGCAGGTGCCGGAGTAAAGCGTCCCTGCCCGTATTTGTCGATCAGGTATTCGATGATCGCGCCCGACTCGGCGATAGTCTGGCCATCGTCGGTAATGACGGGCGACTTGCCGAGCGGATGCACCGCGCGCAACTCGGGCGGCGCGAGCATCGTTTTCGGATCGCGCTCGTAACGCTTGATCTCATAGGGAACGCCAAGTTCTTCGAGCAGCCACAAGACGCGTTGCGAGCGGGAGTTGTTCAGATGATGAACGGTCAGCATGGGTCGGGGGATGTTGGCCAATGAAGTGTCACATCATAAGGACGTTGTGCAGAGGCAGGCCTCTAGTCGCAGCTCACACGCGTGATTTGGCGCCCATCAACTGATTGGACGGCAGCGTTTCGTCGAGCAGCTTGCGCGCGCTTTCGATTCCGGCGACCGGCAGTCCCTCGGGGTTCAGCAAGCCGACCTGCACGAGTACGGAAGCCTGATCCCAATAGATGTGCTCGTTATAGAGCTTGTCGCCGCGAAAACACACGACAGCCAGCATCGGCACCTCGAAATACTTACCGGTTGGTGCGACGCCCGGTAGTAACCAGTCGATCTCGCAGCTATGCGTGCAGCTAAAAATGAATTCATCGACGATACGATCCGCGCCAATGGTGCGCGAAATCGGAATCAGCTTCGTATCGGCGGGATTCGAGTTGACGAAGTGATGCGTATAGAAGCGCTTGAGGTTGTCATGGCCGACACCGCCGGTCATGGTCGGAACGTGATTGACGTAGGGCTGCGCGACCATGGTCGGCATGACGGCGTCCACGTCGCGCGTGGCGAACTCGTAATAGCAGTGAGCTTCCCACAGCGCGTTGAGATCGTAGACCGGCCCCAGCACTTTGCGCAGCAGCGCGAGCGTGCGCGAATACGCCATCATCGCGGCGGGTTTGTCGTATTGCGGGCGCGACGGCGCGGCAAACGCGTGATCGCAACCGGGGTACACGTATTGCTCGATCTGCGGCCGCGTACGTAACGCCGCGCTGATCCGTTCGCGGGTTGCCGGCGGACAGTGCGAGTCGTTTTCGGGGAAGTGAAACACCATCGGGCAGCGAATCGCCGGCACTTCATCCAGATACGCTTCGAGGCCCACGCCGTAGTAGCTGACCGCGCAGTCGATATCGGTGCGCGCGGCGCTCAGGAACGCGAGCTTGCCGCCAAGACAGTAACCCACTGTGCCTACCTTGCCGGCCTGTTCGGGCAGGGTGCGCAACGCCGCGATGGTGGCGGCGATATCGTCGACGGCGAGGTCTGTGTCGAACTGGCCAAGATAATCGAGCGCCTGTTTCATGTCGGCCTCGCCATAACCGAGCTCGATGCCCGGTTTGATCCGCCAGAACAGGTCCGGCACCAGCACGACGTAACCTTCTTCGGCGAAGCGGTCGGCCGTCGCTTTCATGGTGTCGTTGATGCCGAAAATTTCCTGCAGCAGCACGAGTCCCGGTCCCGACCCTTGCGCCGGACGCGCGACGTAGGCGTTGAACCGGCCGCCATCCTGGGCGACGACTTCGATGAAAGAGGCGGCCATGCGGTGTGTCTCCCATGCAAAGCGATCCCACGCAAAATGATTGCTTGGGGAATGTGGGCTAGGCCATCGTCTGCAACTCGAAGCGTTCGAGCTTGCCGATTTCAGTATGCGGCAATGCACCGGCATAACGATGACGCGAGGGTATCTCTACGACGCCTCGCTATTTTTCCCGAAATCCCGCGAATGCGCGACCCGTTTCGTCGTACGGTACATTCCCGCCTGGTTCTTAGTCCACGTCGACCACGATCTTTCCGGTGTTCGTCGCATCGACAATCGACTGGTAAGCAAGCTCCACGTTGCCGAAGTCGAAACTACGTGAGTCCAGCTTCGGCACCAGCTTGCCTTCCTCGATGAGTCGAGCCGCTATGCGCAGCATGTCGCCGTGGTGCTCGCGATGTTTCCCGGTGAGCAGCGGCGACAGCGTAAAGACACCCGAATACGTGGCCTCACGGAAAGACAACGGAGCCAACGCATGCGTTCCCCAGCCCAATGCGCTGACAACGTGACCAAATTGCTTAACGGCTTTGAACGAAGCATCGAGTGAAGCGCCACCCACGGTATCGGCGACGAGATCGAACCCTTCGCCTTGGGTCAACGCTTCGACATACGCTTCGACCGAGTTCGCACGATAGTCAATTGGCGTAGCGCCATACGCTTTGATCACGTCCAGATCCTTTGCGCTGACCGTCGCGAAGACCTGTGCGCCCATCGCAATCGCCAGCTGAACCGAAACATGGCCGACGCCTCCTGCGCCGCCCTGCACGAGCACCGTTTGACCCGCCTGCAACTTCGCCCGGTCCGCGATGCCTTCGTAGGATGTGATGAAGCTCAAAGGAATCGCCGCGGCCTCTTTCATCGAGAGATTCTTCGGCTTATGAGCGAGCAATCGTGCGTCCACGGCCTGGAACTGGGCGAGCGAGCCCTGCAAGCCACCCACACCGCCGGTCATGCCGTATACGTCATCGCCGACGTTGAAGCCGCTCACGCCTTCGCCGACTGCCTCGACAGTCCCGGCCATGTCGATGCCAAGCACCAGCGGCAACGGGTGCTTCGCATGCGCGGCGTTACCCGAGCGGATTTTGGTGTCCAGCGGATTGAGGCCGGCAGCCTTCACGCGCACCAAGACCTGGCCGCGTTCGGCTGTCGGCGTCGGGAGGTCGGTGAGTTCCAGAGGACCGTTGTAACGGTTGAGCACAAGCGCTTGAATAGTCATGACATTTCTCTCGATGGTGTGCCGGAACGGCTTGATTAATAGTGGTTCATGCGAGAAAGTATGTAAATCGACGTTTTTGCACGTTGTCTAAACAAAATTGCATGGGTTTATATGGACTGGAACGACGTTCGGATCTTTCTGGCAATTGCCCGCGAGGGAACGTTGGGCCGCGCCGCAAGGCAGGTTGGCCAGACCCAGCCGACTATCGGCCGCAGGCTGCGGATGCTGGAGGCATCGGTCGGGCAGACGCTGTTCCAGCGCACAGCGGACGGCTTCGTGCTGACGGAAGAGGGCTCCGCCGTGCTCGCCACTGCCGAGCGGATGGAAGACGAAGCGCGCGCGTTCGAGCGCGCGTTAGCGGGGAAGCAACAGCAACTTACCGGCTTGCTGCGGATTTCGTCGTCGGACTGGTTTGGCGTGCATGTGTTGACGCCGGTCGTCGCGGAGTTTCTGCGTGTGAACCCGTTGGTGTCGATCGAACTCGTGACCGATTCGCGGCGGCTCAATCTGGCGCGTCGCGACGCCGATCTGCTATTCCGGATCACGCCGTTCGATGAAGCCGACGTCATCCAGCGCAAGTTCATCAAAATGGACTACGCGCTGTACGGCCCGTTGAACATCGTGCCGCCGCAGCGCGGCGACGGTGCGGGATACGCGCTGCTCACCATGGACAGCGCCTTTGAAACGCTACCCGACGTGAAATGGCTGCGTGAAGTTTTGCCGAACGCGCATGTGGCTTTCGGCAGCAACAACCGCGAGGCGCAGGCGCGCATGTGCGCGGAACGAGGTGGGCTGGCTGTTCTGCCTTGCCCGTTGGGCGACAACACCGCCGGCATTGAACGAATCGATCTTGGGGAAGCGCCGCCAGGACGAGACGTGTGGTTTGGCTACCATCGCGATCTGCGCAGGTTGGGCAGATTGCGGGCGTTTCTCGATCTCGCCATCGACCGCATATCGAACGTTTAATCGTTCGCGGATTGATCGACATGGCCGCCATGAAAGTGGCGGCCATGCGGTGAGTCTGCGCTCCCGTGCAGGATGGTTGCCCGGGAAATGCGCACTAATCCATCGTACGCAACTCGAACCGTTTGAGCTTGCCGGTTTCGGTACGCGGCAGTGCATCGACGAAAACGATTTCGCGTGGATACTTATACGGCGCCACGCTAGTTTTCACGAAATCCTGTAGTTGCGCGACCAGCTTGCCGTCCGCTACGTAACCGGGATTGACCACGACGAACGCTTTGACGATCTGGCCGCGGGTTTCATCGGGCACGCCAATCACGCCGCATTCGGACACCGCGTCGTGTTGCAGCAAGACGCTTTCCACTTCAGGGCCGGAGATGTTGTAGCCGGCGGAGACGATCATGTCGTCTGCGCGCGCCTGGTAGAACACATAGCCGTCCTCGTCGAGATAGACCGAATCGCCGGGCAGATTCCAGCCGTCGCGCACGAACTTCATTTGCCGTTCGTCGGCGAGATAGCGGCAGCCGGTCGGGCCACGTACCGCGAGCTTGCCGATCGTGCCAGGCGCGACCGGTTGCATGTTGTCATCCACGGCCTGCACCACGTATCCCGGCACGGCGCGGCCTATCGCATGCGGGCGAATCTCGTCACCCTGCGCCGAAATGAAAATGTGGATCAACTCGGTGCCGCCGATACCGTCGATCATGTCGATACCGGTCGCGTCGTGCCAGAGTCGCCGCGTCGAATCGGGCAACGCTTCTCCCGCCGATACGGTCTTCTTCAAGGTCGAAATGTCGTGGTGCGCGACCAGTGGCGCCATTTGCCGGTAGAAAGTCGGCGCGGTGAACATGACGGTCGCGTGAAACCGCTCCACGGTCTGCAGCAGAGTCTCGGGCGTGAGCTTCTCGATTAGCACCGTGGAAGCGCCCACGCGCAACGGAAAGCACAACAAGCCGCCAAGGCCGAACGTGAACGCGAGCGGCGGCGTGCCGCAAAAAATATCGTTCGACGTGGGCTTGAGCACATGACGCGGAAACAGATCGCACATGGCGACGACGTCGCGATGAAAGTGCATGCAGCCCTTCGGCGCGCCCGTCGTGCCGCTGGTGAAGGCGATCAGGCAGACGTCGTCGGCGGCGGTGTCGCACGCGGTGAAGTGGCCGGGCTTGTTGATCGCGAGCGTGTCGAGCGAATCCGGTGCGTCGTCGTGGAAGAGGCGCGTTTGCTTCAGGCCTGCGCAATAGAACTCGTCTTGCGGATCGGTGCAGCGTGCCAGTTCGGCGGTCAGGCGGGCGTCGCACAACGCCGCGCTAACCTGCGCCTTGTCGATGATCTGTTTCAGTTCCTTGGCTCGCAGCAAAGGCATGGTCGGCACCACGACGAGGCCGACCTTGAGCGCCGCGAGTGCCGTCACGGCCATATGCAGCGAGTTTGGCCCACGCAGCAGAACACGGTTGCCGGGCTTTAGCCCCATTTCATCGACCAGCACATGCGCGCTGCGATTCACCAGCGCCAACAGTTCACCATACGTCGTGGCGCGTGGGGCGCCGTCCACATCGGACCAGATCGCGGGACGATCGCGGTGGCCCGCCTCAATGGTTCTGTCGAGCAACTCCGTCGCGCAGTTCAAGCGCGCCGGGTAGGCAACGTCAGGGTTGTCGAGCAGAAAGACAGGCCATTGATCCTGCGGCGGAAGATTGTCGCGCGCGAAGGTATCGACGTGTGCTGACGGTTCCATCATGGTCTCCCGGGCGTTGAGCCGGCTAAATGCGCTTCGGTTGGCTTGGTGGTTTCTTTTCGTGTGCTTTGTTGCTCTGTTACTGCGGGACCACGGCGGTCGCCTCGATTTCGACTTTCGCTTCGTCTTCGATCAACGCGACGACCTGCACCGCGCTCATCGCGATGTCGTAGTCGCCGATCAATTCGCGAAACGCGCGGCCGATGTCTTTCAAGGACGCGAGATATTCGCGCTTGTCGGTGACGTACCACGTCAATCGCACCAGGTGCTCAGGCTTGCCGCCCGCTTCGTGCAAAACGGCAATCACATTCTTGAGCGCCTGGATGGCTTGCGCGGCGAAGTCGGTCGTCTGGAAACGCGCCTGTTCGTCCCAGCCGATCTGGCCGGCAATGAACACCTGCGTGCCGGTCGCCGCGACGCCATTCGCGTAGCCGCGTGGTTTGACCCAACCGGCGGGGAGAAGAGCTTTTTTCATGAGCGATGCGCCTCAATGGAGTCGGGCTGTGGGGCGAACGTCGCGAGCGCGCTCGCGATGTCGGTGGGAATATCAATGGAGGTGCCGATTTCCAGCGAAGTCGTGACGAGCACCTGTTTCGCGCGGAAGCGGGTTTCGCCGTTGCAATGGCCGACAATCTCGATCCTGATCGAGCGACGGCCGATCGCCTCGACCTTGAGAGTCAGCGTGATCGTTTCGCCCATCTGGCTCGGCCGCGAAAACTCGCAATCGAGTTTGACGATCGGCAAGCCGACGCGGCGCTGCGCGATCATCTGCGCGTAGTCGATATGCAGACCTTCGTTGAACCAGTCTTCGACCAGCGCGTTGGTCATCACCAGATATTGCGGAAAAAACACAATGCCCGCCGGATCGCAATGCGAGAAGCGGATCCGCACGGGACGTTCGAAAGATGCGCTCATTGCGTATGGGCTCCGGCAGTGGCGGCAGCATGTGCTTTCAACAGATCGCGTCCGACAATCAGTTGCTGTACTTCGGTTGCGCCTTCGTAAATGCGCAGCGCGCGAATCTCGCGATACAGCATCTCGACGGCCGTGCCGCTTTGCACGCCCATGCCGCCATAGAGTTGCACGGCGGCGTCGATCACCTGTTGCGCGCCTTCGCTCGCGTGCCATTTCGCCATCGCGGCTTCGCGTGTGACGTTTTCGCCCTGGTCGCGCAACCAGGCCGCGCGATAGACCAGCAACGCACTGCTGTCGATGGTCAAGGCCATCTGTGCGAGTTTGGCTTGCGTCAGTTGAAAATCGCCAAGCGTCTGCCCGAACATCTTGCGCGAGGCGGCCCGCGTGAGACCTTCGGCCATCGCGTGACGAGCAAAACCGAGCGACGCCGCCGCCACCGACGTGCGGAAAATGTCCAGCGTGCGCATGGCGAGCTTGAAGCCTTCGCCGGGCGCACCGAGCATCTGACTGCGCGGTACGCGCGCTCCAGCAAAGTGCAAACGCGCGAGCGGATGCGGCGCGATCACGTCGATGCGCTCGGCGATTTCCAGCCCTGGCGTATCCGCATCCACGATGAACGCGCTGATGCCGCGCGCGCCCGGCGCTTCGCCGGTTCGCGCGAACACCACATAGAAATCGGCGATGCCGCCGTTGGAGATCCACGTCTTGTCGCCGTCGAGCACGTAGGCGTCGCCGTCTTCACGAGCGGCGAGCGCCATGGCGGCGACGTCCGATCCAGCCTCGGGCTCGGACAGCGCGAACGCCGCGATAGCCGTGCCGTTGGCGACGCGCGGCAGATAGCGCGTCTTTTGTTCGTGCGTGCCGCCGAGCGAGATGGCGCCCGAACCGAGTCCTTGCATCGCCAGCGCGAAGTCCGCGAGTCCGGAGTGTTTGGCGAGTGTTTCGCGCAGCAGGCAGACGGCGCGCGTGTCGATCGTGTCGCCGTGGCCGCCGTAGGCTACGCCGCCCACGCCATATGTCAGCCAGCCCGCCGCGCCGAGTTCACGTACCAGATGACGGCAGGTGGCGTCCACGTCCTTGTGATCCTGGTGCGAGAGATTCGCGTGGCACCACGCTTCGATACCCGCGGCCAGTTCGCGATGGCGCGGCTTGAAGAACGGCCACGCCAGCGCGCTATGCAGATCCGGTTCGGTGTGGGCGCTCAATTCAGTCTCCCTCGAACACAGGACGCGACTTCGCAGCAAACGCGCTATATGCACGTTCGAAATCGCGCGTGCTCATGCAGATCGCCTGCGCTTGCGCTTCCGATTCGATCGCTTCATCGATGCTCATGCTCCATTCCTGATGCAGCATTTTCTTCGTGATGCCATGCGCGAAGGTCGGACCGGCGACGAGATCGGCTGCGAGCTTCTGCGCGTCTTCAAGCAGCGCGGCTGGTTCGCACAACCGGTTGTAGAAACCCCATGCGTGGCCTTCGTCGCCGCTTGCCGAGCGGCCAGTGAAGAGCAGTTCGGCGGCGCGCCCCTGGCCGATGATGCGTGGCAGGATCGCGCAAGCGCCCATATCGCAGCCGGCGAGGCCGACGCGGGAGAACAGAAAGGCGAGCTTGCTGCGGGCGGTGCCGAGCCGCATGTCGGACGCCATCGCGAGGATGGCGCCGGCACCGGCGCAAACGCCGTCGACGGCCGCGATCACCGGCTGCGGACAATGGCGCATGGCCTTCACGAGATCGCCGGTCATGCGCGTGAAGAGCAGCAACTCCGGCATGGGCAGATCGATTAGCGGCGCGATGATGTCGTGCACGTCGCCGCCGGAACAGAAGTTTTCACCTGCACCGTGAATGACCACTGCTTTGACGTCGGTCGCATAGGTCAATTGCCGGAACAGGTCGCGCAATTCCGCATACGACTCGAAGGTCAGCGGGTTCTTGCGTTCAGGGCGATTCAGCGTGATCGTCGCGACTTTGTCGGCGACCGACCAGCCGAAGTGCCGCGCTTCATAGTTCGCCAACGTGAGGCGGTTGCCGGCCAGTAGGGCGTCGGCGTTGGATCGTGTCATGAATGTCTCCTCGTTTCGATGCGAATCAGTCTTTCAGACTGTCGAGCAGATGTTTCTTGAGTTTGCCGAGGCGCTGATGAGTGCGCGATTTTTCATCGAGGCTCAAACCACCGAACAGTTCGACCACCCATTGCTCATGCGCGACCGCCATCTTGTCGAACGCCTTGCGACCCGCCGGTGTCAGGCACACGCTGATCGAGCGGCGGTCGTTCGGGTCGGTGTCGCGTGACACGAGTCCTTCTTTCTCGAGCTGATCCGTAATGCCGGTGATGTTGCCGCCCGTCACCATTAAACGACGGGAAAGCTCGGTCATCTTCAGGCCTTCCGGATGACGCTCCAACTGCGCCATCAAATCGAAACGCGGCAATGTGGTATCGAATTCGTTGCGCAAGCGCTTGCGCAATTCGGCCTGCACGAGATTGGTCGTGGTCAGCATGCGCAGCCACAGACGCAAGCCCATGTGACTATCCGCGCCCGTGCTCATTTCGAGGTCCACGACGTTCTCCGCGGGTTTGGCGACGCCTTTGCGCGGCGGTTTCGTTTCAGCCGCCGCTGCGGGCTTCCTGATGTTCGTTGACTTGGTCACATGACTTCTCCACCGGAGATGGAAAGGGATTGCCCCGTGACGGCGTCCGAGCCGGGCTGGCAGAGCCAAAGCACTGCATTGGCGACCTGTTCGGGACTCACGAAGCGATGTTGCGGATTCGAGCGAAGCAAGGTTTCGCGCGCCTGCTGTTCGGTGCGCGAAGTCTTGCTGGTGATCTGTTCAAGCGATGCGTGCAGCAGTTCTGTTTCCGTATAGCCGGGACACACGGCGTTGACAGTGACGCCTTTGGTCGCCACTTCCAGCGCAAGCGAACGCGTGAGACCGATCACGCCATGCTTCGCAGCGCAATAAGCGGCGACGTACGCATAGCCGATCTGTCCTGCCGTGCTCGCCACGTTGACGATGCGGCCATGACCGCGTTCGAGCATGCCGGGCAATACCGCGCGCGTGCCGAGAAAGACGCCGGTGAGGTTCACGTCGAGCATGCGCTGCCAGAGCGCCATGTCGGTGTGGACGAACGGTGCGGCCTGCGCCTGCCCCGCGTTGTTGACGAGGATATCGACCGCGCCGGCTTCGCGGAACGCATTGGCAACGGAGTGCTCCTGCGCGACGTCGACGCTGATGCAAGCCACGTCGCCCAATACGCTGCATTTCTCGCGCTGCGCGTCGAGTCGCCCCGCGTTGCGCCCCATTAACGTGACACGCGCGCCGGCGCGTAGCAGGGCTTCCGCAATCGCTGCGCCAATTCCGCTGCCGCCGCCTGTGACCACCGCGTGCTGTCCAGCGAGCGTCGAATGGAGTGTGTTCACGTGGTTCCTTCGGCGCGTTGCGCACGTTCTTGCGGCGACAGACCCGCGTTTGCAGCGGCTTGGGCGCGCTCGCGTTCAAGATTGCGTTCGAGTTGAGATTTCGCCGCGGTATAGGGCTTCGGCCACGTCACGTCGAAATAGCCGATCTTGGCGGCCTCGTTCAAGGTCCAGGCGGGATTGGCCAGATGCGGGCGGGCAATCGCGCACAGGTCCGCGCGGCCTGCGGCGATGATGCTGTTGACGTGATCCGCCTCGGAAATCGCACCGACCGCGATGGTCGCGATTCCCGCTTCGTTGCGAACGCGGTCGGCGAACGGCGTCTGGAACATGCGGCCGAATACGGGCTTTTCTTCCTTGCTGACCTGGCCCGACGACACGTCGATCATGTCGGCGCCGGCGGCCTTGAAGGCTCGCGCGATCTGGACCGCGTCGTCGGGCGTCGTGCCGCCTTCGACCCAGTCGTTCGCGGAGATACGCACGGAAATCGGCTTGTCTTGCGGCCACACCGCGCGAATCGCCTTGAAAACCTGCAGCGGGTAGCGCAGACGATTCTCCAGCGAACCGCCGTACTCGTCAGTGCGCTGATTGGTCAGCGGCGACAGAAAGCTCGACAGGAAATAGCCGTGCGCGCAATGCAGTTCGAGCCAGTCGAAACCTGCTTCGGCGGACATTTGCGTAGCGCGGACGAATTGCGCTTCGATTTCGCGCAACTCGTTTTGCGTGGCTTCGCGCGAATGCTGGCTGACGCCGCGCAGATATTGTTGCGGCGATGCCGAGACGAGCGGCCAGTTGCCTTCCGTCAGCGGTTGATCGATGCCTTCCCATGCGACGCGTGTCGAGCCTTTCGCGCCGGAATGGCCGAGTTGAATGCCGATCTTCGCATCCGACTGACGGTGCACGAGATCGACAATACGCTTCCACGCGGTGACATGTTCAGGCGCATACATGCCGGGACACGCGGGCGTGATACGCGCTTCGGGCGAGACACAGGTCATTTCCGTCATGACGAGCGCCGCACCGCCCATTGCGCGGGCGCCGAGATGCATCAGGTGATAGTCGCCCGCGATGCCGTCGACGGCCGAATATTGCGCCATGGGCGACACCACCACGCGGTTTTTCAACGTGACGCCGCGCAAGGTGAAGGGCGTGAACATGGGCGGCACGGAATGCTTCTCCGGCGCGCGTTCCACGCCTGAGCGCCGGGCCAGCCAATCTTCGAAGCCGGATAGATAGTTGGCGTCGCGCTCACGCAGATTTTCGTGCGAAATGCGCTGCGAGCGCGTGAGCAGCGAATACGCAAATTGTTCCGGCTCGAACGACGTATAGCGGTCGACATGCTCGAACCATTCCGTCGAATTACGCGCGGCATTCTGAATACGCAATACGTCGATGCTGCGCACGTCCGTATAGTGCTTTAAGGCAGCGGCGAGATCGCCGGGATGCGCGCCGATGCTGTTGGCGAGTTCAATCGAATCTTCGAGTGCTAGTTTGGTACCCGAGCCGATCGAAAAATGGGCAGTATGCGCGGCGTCGCCCATGAGGACGACAGGCGTTTGGGTGCCGTCCGCGTTGCCGCGCCAATGCACCCATTCTTCGTTGACCACGCGTGGGAAGCGAATCCATTGCGACGAGCCGCGCAAATGCGCCGCGTTCGACAGCAACGCATTGCCGTCCAGATACTTGGCGAACAGCTTTTCGCAAAAGGCAATGCTGTCTTCCTTGCTCATTTCGTCGAGACCGGCGGCGCGCCACACGCGCTCCGGCGTTTCAACGATGAAGGTGGAAGTCTGATCGTCGAAACGATAGGCATGCGCCTGGAACCAGCCGAATTCGGTTTCTTCGAAGGCGAAGGTGAAAGCGTCGAAAAGTTTTTTCGTGCCGAGCCACACGAAGCGGCAATCGCGCATGTCGACGGCGGGGCGATACGTGGCCGCGTACTTTTGACGGATCGCACTGTTGGCGCCGTCGCAGGCGATGATCAGATCGGCTTCGTAGACGCTGTCGTCCGTAACCTGGGTTTCGAAGACCAGCTTCACGCCCAGTTCCTCGCAGCGCGCTTGCAGGATATTCAGCAGGCGCTTACGGCCGATGCCGCAAAAGCCGTGACCCGACGAACGGATTTGCTGCCCGCGGAAATTGATCTCGATGTCGTCCCAGTGATTAAAGGCGTCGAGGATCGCGTCGGCGCTGGGGGCGTCGGCGGCGCGCAGGTTGCCGAGCGTCTGGTCGGAGAAGACGACGCCCCAGCCGAAGGTGTCGTAGGGGCGGTTACGCTCGACTACCGTGACATCGTAGGCCGGGTTACGGCCCTTCATCAACAGACCGAAGTACAACCCGGCCGGGCCGCCGCCAATACAAACGATGCGCATGCTTGTTCCCCATATGTGAACGCTGCCGATGGGGATAATTTAGGCTTAGATAGTTTAGATGTCAAGTAATTGGAGGGTCGCGACTGGGGGTTCGTTGTGAGGTGATGTGCCGGTAGCCACGACAACTTTGTGTGACGTGTTCATGCTTGACCCGGAAAATTTTGTTCGGCTTCAACGCCGATCGGGCCGACGGCTCCGATCAAGGCAAACGTAGGCATTCACCCCTTCTTTGCCTGCGTCAGCCACTGATCGAGACTGATGCGGCCGATCCGCGCGTCGCCGAGCGGCACGAGCGACTGCTCCTCGACACGACCGCCGTAGTACTTCGCATCGGGATCCATCACCACCGGGCGCGTGTCGCCTGCCGATTTCAGGTAACGCGCGACGATCTCCGCGAAGGGCGCGCGATCCGGGCCGGCGATATCGACGGTGCCGTTCAGCGGCGCGGCGAGCGCGGCCTGCGCGAGGTTTGCCGCGACATCGTCCGCGGCGATCGGTTGGAACAGTCCGTCGCCGATGCGCACCGTGCCGCTGTCCGTGCCGTAATCCGCGATACCGCCGATGAACTCCATGAACTGGGTTGCGCGCACGATCGTGTACGGCACACCCGCTGCTTCGATCACCTCTTCCTGCGCGACCTTGGCAGTGAAATAGGCGTTCTCCGGCGTGCGGTCGCAGCCGACAATTGATAGGGCGACGTGATGGCGCACGCCTGCGGCCACTTCAGCCTTGCCGAGGTTGCGCGCGGAGGTGCGGAAGAAGTCGAGTACTGCCTGCGGCTCCCATGACGGCGCGTTCGTCACATCCACGACGACAGCCGCGCCCGCGAGCACGTCGCTCAGGCCGTCGCCTGTCACGCTGTTCACGCCGGTACGAGGCGACGCGGCGATTGCCTCATGCCCCGCCTCGCTAAGCAGCGTGACGAGACGGGATCCGATCAGGCCCGACCCACCGATTACGACGATTTTCATGGCAAATTCTCCAGATCAAAGTAAATGAACGCGCGGGTCGCCTGGCGGGTGGCGTATCGAGTGAAAGTGTTCACCGCAGTCGCATCGCGTGAGGCTATTGTGGAAAAATCATGCTTTATCGAGAAGTGCCAAGAAGTGTCGATCTGACTAGTCCATGTTGTTCCCTCACCCCTTGCCCGACAAACCGTCATGACCGCGCCGACTCCCGGCTTGACCATAGAAATCGATCGGAAGCAGCAGTTGCCGATCTATCTGCAGATTTGCGAGCGTTTCAGGACTGCGATTGCCGCGGGGCATCTGCGTCCCGGCGATCGCGTGCCGGCGCTGCGCGGCCTCGCCACGCAGTTGAACACGGCGCGCGGCACGGTCGAGCTGGCCTACACCATCCTTGTCGATGAAGGCTACCTGCAGATGCGTGGCGCGGCGGGCACCTTCGTATCGCCGTCGCTGCCGGCGTCGGTGACGCGCCCGCCTCAGGCGCAAGGTGTTCCGGATGCGTACGGCAAGCGGAGTGCCGAAGCAACGGGCGCGCCGCAAACTCCCCTCGAAGCGCTTGATGGTCGGCCGGCGCCTCGTCAGTCGGCGATTGCCGCTGCGATGAGCGGAGAGCCAAGACCGTTGCAACCCGGACTGCCCGCGCTCGACGCGTTTCCGGGCAAGGTATGGAACCGGCTCCTTTCGCGTCGCGCGCGTAGCGGCGAACGGGCGATGTTCGCGTACCCGGATCCGGCTGGTTACCGGCCGCTGCGCGAACATATCGCCACCTATCTCGGGCTGTCGCGCGGCGTGACCTGCCTGCCGGAACAGGTGTTCGTGACCGGCGGTTATCGTGCGACGCTCGAACTCGTGTTGCGCAGTCTCGCCCGCCCAACCGATCGCATGTGGTTCGAGAACCCCGGCTATCTGCTCGCACGCGGTTTTCTGGCCGAGACGGGCGTGCAACTCGTGCCGGTGCCGGTGGACCGCGAAGGGATCGATGTCGAACGCGGCATAGGTCTGGATGCGCACGCGCGCTTCGCACTGGTTACGCCGTCGCATCAGAACCCGCTTGGTCACACGCTGTCACTCACGAGACGCATCGCGCTGCTCGACTGGGCGGAAAAAATGTCGAGCTGGATCATCGAGGACGACTACGACAGCGAGTTCCGCTATCTGGGCCGCCCATTACCAGCTTTGAAAAGCCTCGACCGGCGTGATCGCGTGGTTTATTGCGGCACGTTCAGCAAGGTCATGTTTCCCGGTTTGCGGCTCGCGTATGCGGTCGTGCCGGAGCGGGCCGTCGAGCGGGTCGGGCGGGTGGCACGCAGCATGAATGCCGGGTCGCCGCCGCTATTTCAGGCGACGGCGGCGGACTTCATGGAGCAGGGGCATTTTGCGCGGCATCTGAAGCGGATGCGTGCGCTGTACAGCGAGCGGCGCATGCTGATCATGCATGCGCTGGAGCAGGCCTTTGGAGAGCGACTGATCGTCGACTTGCCACCAGGCGGAATCCAGTTCACGGCGCAATTCGCCCACGGTCCCGACGGCCCGGTCGACGATGTTGCCGTGGCCTCGCGCGCCCGCGATGCGGGGCTCGCGGTGCTGCCGCTGTCGATCTGGTACGCGAACGCCCGCGCGCAACGTACGCCGCGCGGCCTCGTGATGGGCTTCGCAAACATTGTCGATGCGCGTGAAGCGGATCGTCTCGCGCGAATGTTGCGAGCGTGTCTGGTCGAATGAGCCATGCCGCGCACGGGCCGCTGAGCGAGGTCGCTTCGCGGCGGCGGCCGACCTTCGCCGCCGCCGGGACCTGAATCGAAACGACTTCCGTGTATGCCGTGACCGAATCTTTTTCCGGTCTATGTCCCGGCTCCGGACGCCAATCAAGTCTGCCGCGGCTTGTGCAAGCGCTCCTGTCTGCGACGATTCGCAGGTTAGATACCCGGTCCTTCATTGATAATGGACGTAAGGACATGGTCCGTCCAAACTCCGTTGATCTTCAAATACGATCGAGCCAGGCCTTCTCGCTCAAAACCCAGGCGTTGGAGTAAGCGGCCGCTGCGCACATTCTCCGGACGGTAATTCGCCATTACGCGATGTAACCCGAGATTAGCGAATACGTGCGGAATCGCTGCTGCTAAGGCTTCGTGCATCAACCCTTTTCCTTCAAATCGCCTGCCGAGAGAGAAGCCGAGGTGACACGCCTGGAATGGGCCTCGCGCGATGTTTGTAAAGTTGCATTCGCCGACCAATTCGCTGGTTTCGTCCAGGAATAGAAACAGGTGCAACGCATTTCCTGAAGCCGAGTTCGCCTCCATCGACTGAAGCCTCCGATGAATCTCGCTCAAATCGAAAAAGCTATCGGATCTGAAGGGCTCCCAAGGTTGAAGATGCGAACGATTGTCGAGATAGAAGTCGCGCAAGATGCCACCGAACTCATCTCTCGCGGGCACCAATGTTAGCCGTGGCGTCGCGATGCCACGGTCTGAAGTATCGAAGGTCATGGCTGAATTATAAATTTCCGTAGGATACGGAGCAGCGGTCTCGGATGAAGCTTCGTATATCACGGGTACGGTACTGCCTGTCGGTGGCGGCCTCTAGGGCTAATGCGAAGGCTCGACCCAGCGCGTCGCTGCGATATATCCTGAAACATTGCAGCAGCGCGCTGTCCGCTGCAACCAGCTATTTGCCCGTCCTCACTGACGCACATAGCGCAAGTGTGTGGCAGCTGGACCATCCAGAACCCTGTCAATGCGAAACTGCGGCACGGGCTCGCGCAGGTTCTCGAAGAGACGCCGCCCACTGCCGAACAACACGGGCGACAAGGCGATCTCGAGCTCTTCAATGACACCCATGGCCAGATACTGCTGGATCACATCGGCTCCGCCCGCAATACGAATATCCCGACTGCCTGCGGATTCCCGAGCGAGCTCAAGAGCACGCTCCGGCCCGTCATTGATGAAGTAGAAGGTCGTCCCACCCGGGCGCACCCAGGCTTCGCGTTCTTCATGGGTCAGAACGTAAACCGGTGTGTGAAACGGAGCTTCTTCCGGCCACGCGCGCTCGCCCTGGTCGAACATTCGCTTGCCCATAATGTTGGCGCCGATGCGCTCCGTAGTGCTGCGAAGCAGGTCGTTGACCGGGCCGGTCTCTCCCCCCGGTCCGAGCTTGAGGTTCTCGCGGAAGTACTGTTGATTGAGGATCCAGGCCATCAGCGCGCCCCACTTGGCGCCCCAGTTCTTGTACTCAGGATTGTCCCAATTCTCCATGGTCATTCCTTCCGGTGCCATGTAGCCGTCGAGGCTAAGTCCAATGTTGACGAACACTTTACTCATGATTCTCCTCTCGCAGGTTCGGATGTCATCCTAACTTTAATATGGGGTGAAAGTTGTGCACCCCAACTTCCCCCTCAATCTCCTCGCAGTCACCGCTTGCGACGCAGTAAGCGATGACTTCAAACTTCTCTGTCATACCCACCGTTCAGCGGTCACATAGGCGGACAGACGTCCGCTACCGGATTCTATCCTCGGGCTCGCCGCCCACGCCGCTGCACATTGCGAACCCCAATGCGAAGCGTCACTACGCACAGCAAAACAATGACGCGTTTTTCCTGGAGAAAAAGCTTGCATTTTTTCGAGGAAAAACTACCTTCGGTAAACAAAACCGTTCTACGCTCGGCACCGGAGGAGACCCATGCCGGCTACTCGTACGATGATTGCGCGTCGTGCCGGCGTAAGCGTCGCCACGGTCGATCGCGTCTTGCGCGACGATCATGCCGTGCGACCGGAAACCGCCGAGCGTGTCCATCTGGCGCTCGCCAATCTGCGCGACGAGCGGGCAAGCCGTGGCCGTCCAGCAAAGGTCGGTTCATTCCGCGTTGCGTTCGCACTGCCACAAGTCAACTCGCGCTTTCTGGATCACGTCGAACGCAACATTGCGCTGTCCGCCAGTTTCTTTCGCGAACATCGAATCACCCCTTCGTTCTATCGCTGTGACTTCTCCACGCAGCGCGACACCGCTGCGTTCGCCGCCCAAGTGGTCGACTACGACGCACTGGTTCTCGCACCGCTCGACTATCCGTGGGTGGAGCGTTTTATTGAAGAGATGAGCGAGGCCGACGTGCCGGTCGTCACGGTGTTCTCCGATTTACCTGCAAGCCGCCGCGCCGCGTATGTCGGTGTCGACAACCGGATTGCCGGTCGCACCGCAGGATTGCTGATGGGCCGCTTCCTGGGCATGCGGCTCGGCACGGTCGCCGTACTGTCGGGATCGTCCCGCCTGCATGATCAGGTAGAGCGGCGCACCGGATTCTCGCAGGTGCTGGAAGAGGATTTCCGCAACCTGCGCTGGGTTGCCGAGCCGGATTTCGCGGAAGACGACGACGGTGCCGGTCTTGCCGTGCAGGGTTTGCGCGCGCGCCATGCGGATCTCGTCGGCGTCTACGTGACCGGCGGCGGCATCTCCGGCATCGCGGCGGCATTGCAGGAGTCCGGCGACAAGGCCCGTCTGGTCCTGATCGGCCACGAATGCACCGCGGAAACTCGCACTCAATTATCCGAACGCGCGATCGACGTGATCCTGGATCAGGACGTCCGCGGCATCGTTCATTGGGCGGGGCTCGCCGCCATCAACTTTCTAAACGACGTTCGGGGAGCGCTTGCCATCCCCACGCCGGAAACCCGGATTTATCTTCGTGAGAATGCGCATGCCTGACGCTCGCGACACGCGGACCGACTTCTGATCCGCCAGAGCCGAAATACGGCGCCCGGCGCATGGGCGCTGAATGTCATCAGGTTGGAGACCCGAGAAAGACAAGGAGAAGAGACATGTTACGTCTAACGTCAGCGAGGGTAGTGGCGGCAACCCTCATATCGCTGGGGCTCGGCATTGCAACGGGCGCGCACGCACAGGGCAAGCAATTGACACTCTGCTGGGCGGCCTGGGATCCCGCCAATGCACTGGTCGAACTGTCGAAAGATTTCACGGCCAAGACCGGCATCAAGATGAAGTTCGAGTTCGTGCCGTGGACCAGCTATGCCGACCGCTTCATCAATGAACTCAATTCGCACGGCAAGCTGTGCGATCTGATCATTGGGGACAGTCAGTGGATTGGCGGCGCGGCGGTCAATGGGCATTACGTGAAGCTCAACGACTTCTTCACCAAGAACAAGATTTCGATGGACGACTTCGTGCCGGCCACGGTGGTGGGATATTCCGAGTGGCCAAAGAATACGCCGAACTACTGGGCCTTACCTGCGATGGCTGACGCGGTCGGATGGACCTACCGTAAAGACTGGTTTGCCCGCCCGGAGCTGCGCGCGGAATTCAAGCAGAAATACAACCGTGAACTCGCGCCGCCCACGACGCTTGATGAACTCAAACAGACCGCGGAGTTCTTTCAGGGGCGCAAGATCGACGGCAAGACGGTCTACGGCGTGTATATCTTCACCGAGCGTGGATCCGAGGGGATCACGATGGGCGTGACCAACGCCTTGTACAACTTCGGCTTTGAGTATCAGGATCCCAAGAAGCCCTATCACCTCGATGGTTTCGTGAACTCCCCAGGCGCGGTGAAAGGGCTCGAATACTACAAGGCGCTCTATAAGTGTTGCACGGCTCCGGGCATGACCAACGCCTACATGCAGGAAGGACTCGACGCTTTCAAATCAGGCCAGGTGGCGATGCAGATGAACTGGTTCGCGTTCTTTCCAGGGCTTTACAAAGACCCCAACGTCGGCGGCGACAAGATCGGCTTTTTCGTGAATCCACGTGAGGTGAAGCAATACACGCAACTGGGCGGGCAGGGCATCTCAGTCGTCTCGTACTCGGACCATAAGGAAGACGCGCTGGAATATATCAAGTGGTTTGCGCAACCCGACGTGCAAAAGAAATGGTGGCAACTCGGCGGCTATTCGGCGGCTAAATCAGTGGTCGATGCGCCGGACTTTCCGAAGAGCGCGCCGTTCGCACCCGCGTTCCTGAAGTCGATGGCAATCGTCAAAGACTTCTGGGCGGAGCCCGCTTATGCCGAACTGTTGCTCGACATGCAAAAACGCGTGCATGACTACGTCGTAGCCGACAAGGGCACGGCTAAAGAGGCGTTGGATCTGCTGGTGAAAGACTGGAACAAGGTCTTTAAGGAAGAGGGAAAGTAATAGCGTTTAGCTGGACTTGACTGGACCGGTGAGGGCTGAGCAGCCTGTCTCCGGTCCGCTTAAAGGAGTCAGGCATGTTCGCAGACAAGCCTTTTTCTTCCACGCGTCTCGAAGCGGGTGCGCCAATGCGCATTTCGAAACGGCTAAGCGGGCTGTCGGATCGGGCGATCGCGTGGATCTTCATTCTTCCGACCGTTCTGCTGCTGCTTGCGATCAATATCTTCCCTTTGCTCTGGGCGCTTCGACTGTCGTTCACCAACTTCAAGTCGAACATGCCGAGCGTACCGGCGCGTTTTGTCGGTATCGGAAATTACATCGACATTCTGAACGACGAAGATATCTGGTACGCGATGCAGGTGACCGCGCGTTTCGTTTTCTGGTCGGTCGGGCTGGAGGTATTGCTGGGTTTCGGTCTTGCCCTGCTGATCAACCGGCAGTTCCGCGGACATAGCTTCTGGACCACGCTAATCCTGCTGCCGATGATGCTATCGCCCGCAGTTGTGGGCAACTTCTGGACGTTCCTGCTGCAACCGCAGACAGGGCTTTTCAACGATATCGTCAGCTTCTTCACCGGCATCGCGCCGGGATCGTTCCAGATGATCGGTGACGTATCGCTCGCACCGTGGACCATTGTGATGGTCGATACGTGGATGTGGACACCTTACGTCATGCTCATCTGCCTGGCGGGCCTGCGCTCAATTCCCGACTATATCTACGAAGCGGCGGAAGTGGATCGCGCAACGCCGTGGCGACAGTTCTGGTCGATCACGTTGCCCATGACCATGCCGTTCCTGATGCTGGCGGTGCTGTTTCGCGGCATTGAAAACTTCAAGATGTTCGATATGGTGAACCTGCTGACATCCGGCGGTCCAGGTTCTGTGACTGAAACGGTATCGATCACGCTCAAGCGTGCCGCGTTCGAAAAGTGGCAGACGGGTTATTCGTCGGCGCTCGCAATCATCCTGTTCGTGACGGTATTCGGTGCGGCGAATATCTACGTGAAGGCACTTAACAGGATCAAACAGCGATGAGACCGACTACGACTCAACATTCCGTGGTGGCGTCATCTCCGCGAGCCAAGCGCTTCGCGGCGGCGGTCGTTATCACGTACGCGCTGGCGGCTTCGTTGCCGATGATCTGGATTTTCCTGACGAGCTTCAAGACGCAGGAAGATGCGATAGCGTATCCGCCCGTCGTGCTGTTTCAGCCTTCCATGGAAGGCTATGTGAACCTGTTCACGATCCGCTCGCGGCAGACGCCGGAGTTCATTGCAAGCCTGCCGCCTGCGCAGACCTGGTATGAGCGTGAGGTGCGCAAGCGCAACATGGTGATCGCCGGACCTTCGAAGGTTTTGCCGCGCTTCGTGAATTCGCTTGTGATTGGATTCGGCTCGACGTTTCTTGCGGTATTTCTCGGCACGCTGGCGGCATACGCGTTTTCGCGCTTCAAGGTGCCGCTTTCCGACGATTTGCTGTTCTTCATTCTTTCTACACGCATGATGCCGCCCATTGCAGTCGCCATTCCGATCTACCTGATGTATCGCGCGCTGGGCTTGAGCGACAGCTATGTCGGCATGATTGTGCTGTACACGGCGGTGAATGTCTCGCTCGCGGTATGGCTGCTCAAAGGTTTCATGGATGAGATTCCGCGCGAGTATGAGGAGGCCGCGCTGGTAGACGGCTACACACGTTTGCAGGCCTTCGTGAAGGTGGTGCTACCGCAAGCGATGACGGGCATTGCCGCCACGGCGATCTTCTGCCTGATCTTTGCATGGAACGAATACGCATTTGCTTCGCTGCTGACAAGCGGCGATGCGCAGACCATGCCGCCGTTCATTCCATTCATTATCGGGGAGGGCGGTCAGGACTGGCCGGCCGTTGCCGCAGCAACCACATTGTTTGTGCTGCCGATTCTCTTCTTCACCGTTCTGCTGCGCAAGCATCTGTTGCGGGGCATCACCTTCGGAGCCGTGCGCAAATGAAACGCGAATTCATTCCACCGCACCGTTGGCTGTTACGTCGCAGGTACAGCGAGGGTGCGTCGACAGTACTGATTGGCTTAGGTATCGCAATGCTCGTGCAGCCGTTTTCGTTGGCTCTTTTCACCTGGTCGTTTCCGGTCATCCTGGTGGGTGCGCTCGCGTTCGTCGTTACCAGCCATTTCCCTGACTGAATCATGTCCACGATCGTTCTCGCTCATCTCCACAAGCGCTTCGACGATTTTGTCGCGGTGCGCGACACCAGCTTGATCATCGGCGCGGGACGCTTCGTCGTGCTGCTCGGACCATCGGGCTGCGGAAAAACCACAACCCTGCGGATGATAGCGGGTCTCGAGCTGCCGACTTCCGGGCAGATCCTGATCGATGGGGAGGACGTGACGGCGTTGCGCGCGCGTCAACGCGATATTGCCTTCGTGTTCCAGATGTTCGCGTTGTATCCGCATATGACCGTGCGCAACAACATCGCGTTTCCGCTAAAGAACGAACACGTGTCGCGCAGCGAGATTGCAGCCCGCGTCGATGCAGCGGCGCATATGCTGCGCATCGAGAGCATTCTCGATCGCAAGACGGGCGGCCTGTCCGGTGGCGACCGGCAACGCGTGGCGCTCGGCCGCGCGATCGTGCGGCAACCGAAAGCATTCCTGATGGACGAACCGCTCGGCACGCTCGATGCGGACTTTCGTGAACTGATGTGCCTGGAGTTGCGCAAACTGCACAACGCGCTCACCGCCACCACGGTGTACGTCACACATGATCAGAGTGAGGCGATGGCCATGGCGGACGATATTGTGGTGATGAATCAGGGCGAGGTGTTGCAGGCGGGCTCGCCTCACGAGATCTATCATTTTCCCGCCACTGTGTTCGTCGGCAACTTCATCGGCAGTCCACCCATGAATTTCTTGCCGGTCGACGGAGCGGTTATCGCGGGCCAGGAGCAGGTGAGTCTGCATGGCGCAGCGGTCTCCGTACCACGTTGCGATGCGGCTGCCGCGCGCGTGTTGCTGGGAATCAGACCGGAGCACATCATGATTGACGAGCGCGGTCCGCTGCGCGGTCAGGTGATCGCCGACGAGTATCTCGGTTCGCACCAGATATTGGTGGTTGAAACTGCGTTGGGCGTCGTGCGTGTGCGGGCAAGCAAAGACGATGGTGTTGCCGCGGGCACGACCATCGGTCTGTCATTTCGGAAAGAACGCGCGCTGCTGTATGACGCCGCTACTCAGCGCCTGCTGCCGGGCGCTGCTGCCACGCTTTCTGTCAGCGGAGAGGGTCATGGCTGAAATCCAGCTACGCAATGTATCGAAGCGCTTCGGCAACATCGTAGCGGTGGACGACCTGTCGATCGACGTGAAAGACGGCGAATTCGTCGTGCTGCTCGGACCGAGCGGCGCGGGCAAAACCACAACGCTGCGCCTGATCGCGGGACTGGAACGTCCCGATGCCGGCGACGTGCTGATCGACGGCGCGGTCGCCACCGGCGTACATCCATCCGATCGCGATGTTGCGTTTATCTTTCAGCAATACTCGTTGTATCCGCATCTGACCGTGTTCGGCAATCTGGCGTTTCCACTGCGTTCGCCACGTCGTCGCAGCAGCGAGGAACAGGTCCGCTCGCGCGTGCAAGCGGTTGCGAAGATGCTGCATATGGAAGCGAAGCTCGACAACATGGCGACGCATTTGTCGGGCGGCGAGATGCAGCGCGTTGCGATCGGGCGTGCGCTCGTGCGCGAGCCGAAAGTGTTTCTGATGGACGAACCGCTGTCATCGCTCGATGCAAAACTGCGCGAGGAATTGCGCATCGAGCTGAAGCGGCTCCATCGTACGATTGGCGCGACCATTCTCTACGTCACGCATGACCAGGTGGAGGCCACCACACTAGCCGACCGCATCGGCATTCTTGAACACGGCCGATTGGTACAACTCGGCACACCGCGCGACGTCTACGGTAATCCGGCCTCATTGAGCGCGGCGCAGCGCCTCGGCTCGCCGCCGATCAACCTGCTGCCGCCCACCCTGTTCGAATCAGCTGGCGTACCGGCCGGCACCGCGACCGTGGCGATTCGTCCTGAAGACGTGGTGCTGCACGACGGCGACGCGCGTGATGCACCCGGCACAAATCAGGCGCGCGGCGCATTGGACCTGAAGGTGCTCGAATACTCACCGTTGCGTCATCTGCTGATTCTGGATCGCGCCGGAACTTCGGTAGTGGCGACCACCATGGCCGAACGCAACTTCAGCCCCGGGCAGTCGGTGCGGGTGTCGCTGCCCGCTCGCAGCCTCTTATATTTCCGTGCAGACGGCAGGAGGATCCCGACATGAACGGCAAAACGGTCATGGAGTGTATCGACGCCGCATACGCAGCGCTGAAAGAACACTCGGACGAAATCGCCTTACTCGACCAGCAGATCGGCGATGGCGATCACATCTTCAACCTGCTGCGCGGCATGGAGGCATTGCTTGCAATGCGCGCGGACATCGAAGCGGAAACCTTCGGCGTCGCGCTGGAACGGGCGGCGAGCAAGGTGCTGTCGACGGTCGGCGGGTCATCCGGGCCGCTGTTCTTTTCCTTGCTGAGCGGGATGTCGAAAGCCGCCGCGAACAATCCTCTGGACGTTGCGGGTTTTGCGCGTATCTATTCCGCCGGCGTCGATGCGGTCGGGCAGCGGGGCAAGACGGGGGTCGGCAGTAAGACGATGATGGACGTGCTGATTCCGGTCGCAGCGCGCTTTAGCGAGCTGGCCGCCACCGGGGCGCCCAATTTGCGGCAGACGGTGCTCGATACGTTGCCACGGGTGGCTGAAGAGAACATGCTCGCCACCCGCGACATGCTCGCGACCAAAGGGCGTGCATCGTTTCTGGGCGAACGCTCGCGTGGTCATATTGATCCCGGCGCGCGTTCCAGTCAGATCATGATTGCGGCGGTGTGCGCGCACCTCGCGCGAAATCAACCGTGAATGGAGGCCAGACCATGAAAAAATTCATCAACCATGTGGACGATTTCCTTGCCGAAAGCCTGGCGGGATTTGCCGCCGCGCATAGCGACCTGGTCGTGCTCAACAACGAACCCGTGTTCGTGAGGCGCAAGACACTGAAGCCTGGCAAAGTGGGCCTGATATCGGGAGGCGGCTCGGGACATGAACCGCTGCATTCGGGCTTTGTCGGCTACGGGATGCTCGACGCCGCCTGTCCGGGCCAGATATTCACGTCGCCCACACCGGACCAGATGATGGCTGCTGCCGCCGCCGTCGATACCGGGGCCGGGGTACTGTTCATCGTGAAAAATTATTCCGGTGATCTGATGAATTTCGAAATGGCGTCCGAGATGACGGAGGTCCCGAACGCGATGGTGCTGATCAACGACGATGTGGCCGTAGAGAACTCGAGTTATACCACTGGGCGGCGCGGGGTCGCGGGTGCGGTGATAGTGGAGAAGCTGGTTGGCAGTATGGCGGAAAGCGGCGCAGACCTTGAACAGTGCAAGGCATTTGGCGACCGGATCAACAAGCGCACGGCGTCCATGGGCGTCGCTTTCACCAGTTGCACCGTGCCGGCGGCCGGCACCCTGACGTTCAAGATCGGCGACGACGAGATCGAAGTCGGCGTCGGCATTCATGGCGAGCCGGGCCGGCGCCGGGCGCGGTTCGCGGGGGCCGATGCGATTGCGGGAGAGCTGCTCAAGGCGATCGTCGATGACCTCAAGCCCCAGGCCGGAGCTGAATTGCTGGTACTCGTCAACGGCCTGGGTGGAACACCGCTTGGCGAACTTTACCTGCTATTCAATTCAACACGAGCATGGCTCCAGCAACGCGACCTGAAGATCGGCCGGGCCCAGGTGGGCGCACTGACGACTTCGCTGGAGATGGCGGGCGCGTCGATCACATTATGTGTGCTGGACGACGAAATGACGCGCCACTGGGATAGCCCGGTGCATACACCGTCGTTGCGTTGGGGCATGTAGGGCGCGTTGGCTGTGAGAAACGCGCCGACGTGGTGGATCAGAAGCTGAGCGAGGTGGCCGTACGCGCATCCCTCCTCCGCGTTTCCGCAATCAGCAGCAGCGCGGCAACCGAAATGACCGCCGACCCGACCATGAACCAGGCAACCGACGAACCTTTTCCGGTTGCCGACAGCAGTGCTGTCGTGACGATCGGCGTCGCGGCGCTGCCCAACAGTCCGGACAGCATGTAGCTGACTGACAGGCCGGAATACCGGATCTGAGCGCCGAACAGTTCCGCGAGAAACGTGGCGATCGGCCCATAGTTGGCCGCGAAAGCGGTCATCATTAGCAGATATCCGAGCAACGCGAAGGAAAACTCGCGCGTGTCGAGCAGCCAGAAGAGCGGAAATGCGAGCAATGCCTCGGCGACGATTCCACCGACGATCACAGGCTTGCGCCCAATCACATCGGAAAGCCGTCCAAACGCGGGCAACAGCACAATGCAAAGCGCGCAGGCGATGAGCGCAATGGATAGCATCGCATTGCGTGAAAAACCAAGTGTTTGCGTGCCATAGGTCAGTCCAAACGCAACGATCAGGTTGAACGACGTGCCGGTCGACATGGTGGCGATGCCACCCAGCAGCACCTGTTTCCAGTGTTTGCCCAGCAACTCGGCCAACGGCACCTTGAGCTGGGCGTCAGTGTCTCTGATCTTACGAAACGACGGCGTTTCCGACGTGTTCAAGCGAACGTAAAGGCCGACGGCGACCAGCAATACGCTGACGAGAAAAGGAAGACGCCATCCCCATTCAAGCAGCGCGGCGTTGGGCAGCAGTGAACTGCTCAGCAGAAACACGAGGTTGGCGATCAACGTACCTGCCGGCACGCCGATTTGTACCCACGAACCGTAAAGCCCGCGCTTGTTTTCGGGCGCATGTTCGACTGCCATCAACACCGCGCCGCCCCATTCGCCGCCCAGCGCGAGGCCTTGCACGATGCGCAGCGTGAGCAGGAGGAACGGCGCCCAGATGCCGATCGACGCGTAAGAGGGCAGGAGCCCGATACAAAACGTGGCCATGCCCATGATCACCAGCGACACGAGCAGCATCGACTTGCGTCCCAACCGGTCGCCGAAATGGCCAAACAGCGCCGCGCCGACAATACGCGCCAGATACGCCGAGGCAAACGTGCCGAACGCAAGCAAGGTGCCGATCAACGGCACAAAACCCGGGAAAAACACCTTGTTGAACACGAGGGCCGAAGCAGTCGCGAAGACGAACAGGTCGTACCATTCGACGGTCGTGCCAATGACACTTGCGACGGCAATTCTTCTCATGCTGTGCTCGACTTCATCCGGTACGAGAGTGCCGTCGAGAGTGCGTGCGTGAATCATGGGAAACTCCGTGGGAAATTGAGCGCGCGCCGGCCATCCGAGCTGGACACTATTCGGGTCAGGGGCGGAGCGGGAAGTACGGGTTCATTCAGGTCCGCAGAGCCGACCGTCGAGTTGAACGCGCTGAGTCGAGTGGTGCGCCGGTCCGGTGTGCTGACGGACGCCTCGGATAAGCGTGCCGTCCTTGCACAAGCCGATACCGGCTATTGATTGCCGTGCGTTATCTCGTCGACTGTTTGATATACGCAATCACTTCGTCGGCGCTCGACACGTCCGCATATCGTCGGCCGACGTCGCGCAGATTGTCGCGGTGCGGGCCCTCTTCGATATCGCCCACACAGTCTTCCGGAACGATGGTGCGGAAGCCCCATTGGAAGCTGTCTATCGTGGATGCGCGAATACATCCGCTCGTATTGCAGCCCGTGATGATAACTGTCTCAACGCCTTCCCTGATGAAATACGGCACCACCGGCGTCTGGAAGAAAATCGACGGTCCGAACTTGCAAACCACTACGTCGTATTCCTTATCGTAGATGCGCGGGTCCAATTTGGAACTCGGATGGTCAAGCCTGAATTGATCGCGGACAGCGGCGATTTTCCAGTGCGGCATATCACGCTCGGTCTTGTAAGCGGTGAAACATGTCGCAATGGGCACGTCGTGCGCGCGAGCCACCTTCAGAAGACGCGCCGTATTTTCCAGTCCGCGCATGACGAGTGGCGCGCCGCCAAGCGGGTATTTCGACTCGGTAAAAGCCAGTTGATAGTCCACCACGACGATCCCGACCTTACCCTTCATACCAATCTCGACCGCTCCGTACGAGCGATTTTTGTAGTCGTCCATTTTTTCCTCCAATTCAACGGGTTAATTGTCATTGCACGTAGAAGTCTAGGAGTGCAAGATACGTACAACAATACGTATCGGTTACGTATGGAGTCACCCTTACTGTGAGGAGGTCGTATGAAAGGCATGCCGGCTGCCGCGCCCGCGTCTGGTCCGATCGACTATGAACAGGTTTTCAGGCACGTACCGGTCGCGCTGATGGTCACGCGTCAGCGTGTGATATTCGCTTGCAACCTGCAGTTCATGGACATGTTTCGCGCCACGAGCGAGACCCTGATAGGGCAGTCAGTCCGAATGCTTTACCCCAATCAGGTGGCGTTCGAACGGTTCGGGGCACGCGTGATTCCGGCGCTGAAGAAGTTCGGCCGCATCGCGGAACCGCGCGCCATGCAGCGTGCCGACGGCGAACTTTTCTGGGTCAACGTGACGGGTGTCAGTGAACACCGGGACGACCCGTATCGCGAGGCGCTGTGGTTCTTCTCGGAGATGGGTGTCGCAACGAGCCTGTCGGGCGGTGCAAGTTCCGCCAACAAGCTGATTGCGGACGCCAAGAATTCAATGACCAGGCGCGAGCGCGATGTGGCGGCACTGCTGATCCAGAACCAGACCGCGAAGGAGATCGGAATCGCGTTGGGAATCAGTCCTCGCACCGTGGAGGTCTTTCGGGGGAAGCTGTTGAAGAAGTTCGACGCGCCCTCGACAAACGCGCTGGTTAAAACACTGCTTGCCTAACGTATCCGCCGATCGCCGCCGGCCGCGAAACCGCAAGTCGCCACACCAGCCGAGCGAGTCGGCTAATGCTGCGCTGCTTCCAGAAGGCGCTTTAGCTGCGAAACCGCCGTGTCGGATTCCAGTTGAATCCGCGCGCGCAGCACGAGCCAGTTAAGAATCGCGAACCACAACGTAGGCGCGCGATACGTGAATTCACGTTGGAAGCGGGTTCCGCTTCCGCTCGATGTCAGCGAATAGGTGACAGTGCCTGCCGGTCTGCCGTCGATCTTACTTGTCGAACGCAATTCCGTACCTGCGTAGTTCCCGCATACCGCTGTCGAGGTGCGCGCGAGCGCTTTCTTTATCGCCAAGACGCATTTGCTCGTAAGCGCGCTGCGCGACATCATGCGGCACGGGCTTGAGTGCCTGATTGGAGCTCATCGCTTTGAGCTGCACCTCTGCGGCGCGCTCCAGGTAGTACAGGTCGTCCCATGCTTCCGCGATGCTTGCCCCCGCCACCATCACACCGTGATTCTTGAGGAACAGGATGTCGGCCTCGCCCATCGCGGCGGCGATCCGGTCGCCTTCCGAGTCGTCCAGTGCCAGGCCGTTGTACTGCTCATCGACGGCCGTGCGGCCGTAAAACTTCAACGCCGTCTGCCCGAGCCACCGCAGCGGCGGACCCTCCAGCAGACACAGCGCAGTGGCATTCGGCATATGCGTGTGAAACGCAGCCTTCACGCGTGGCATCAATCGGTGTACCCGCGCATGAATATAGAACGCAGTGGCTTCAGGCTTGCCCTCACCGTCGACAACATGCCCGTCGAAATCGCAAACCAGAAGTCGCGACGCGGTGATTTCGGCGAACGCGTAGCCATACGGATTCACGAAAAACAGATCGTCGTGGCCCGGCACAACGGCCGAGAAGTGATTGCAAATCCCTTCCTCCAGGCCATGCCGCGCGGCGAGTTGAAAACAGGCGGCCAGTTCGATACGGGCCTGCATCACCGCGTCTGCATCGAGTCGCACGTTGCGTGACGCCGCCGTGGAGCCGGTGGATAAGAGTGTATGCGCCATGATCGTTGCCCCTGAAATTTACCAACCGAGAGTAGTGAACAGTGTCGGCACCTGATCGAGTGTCGCGAGCGTTGCGTCTGGCGTGTAGTCGGGCAGCAATGAACGCCCCGTTCCGCGATCGATCCACACGCAGCGAAAACCGATATCGCGCGCGGCCGCGTGGTCCAGATGCGGGCTCGCACAAATATGCACGACATCGTCTTTCGTTACACCGAGTTGCTCGTGAGCATAGTCGAACAGTCTTCGCGCCGGCTTGTACGCGCCCGCCTGCTGCGCGGTGATTATTCGGTCGATGTAGCCGCCAAGCTGCGCTACGTTGCCCGAGATGATGTCATCGTCAGTATTCGACACGATGCACAGGCGATAGCCTTCTTCCTTCAGCCGCCGCAGTGTGGCAACCACCTCGTGAAACGGCGGCATCGCGGAAATGCTATCGGTCAGCACGCCGGCGTCGTCCGGCTCGCTGTGCAAACCGAGTTCTTCGAGCGCGAGCCGCAAGCCTTCGCCGGCTACCGTGCGGAACGAGCGATGCGGAGGCGTCTGCTCCAGTGCATGTTCGTGCCGGTCGTAGACTGCGATCAGTCTTGCCGGGTCGACTTCGCTGCCATGCTTGCGCCGGAGAATTTCGCCGACGGCGGCCCGCAGGCCTTCATCCCATTGAATCAATGTACCGTAGCAGTCGAAAGTGAGCCACTGTGGGCGGCTGGTGTTCTGAAGTGACATGATGCGCTCGCAAAAAAACGGGTTCAGGTGTGCATAGGTGCCCAGCTTAGGCATATTGGACGATATTTGAAAATTAAATTAAGCTCTTAGTTTCAGTTGAGTTTCAAATAACAAAGCGAGCCGATCATGCTTGATCTCGATCTGTTGAACACCCTGATTTGCGTCGTGGACGAAGGTAGTTTCACGCGCGCGGGCGAGCGGGTGCACCGAACGCAATCCACGGTCAGCCAGCAGGTGCGCAAACTGGAAGAACTGGTCGGGCGGACTCTGCTGCTGCGCGACCGCACGGGCAATCAGGTGACGGCGACCGAGCACGGCGAGTTGCTCGCGCAATACGCGCGCCGGCTGCTGGCGCTGGCGCAGGAAGCGCAGGACGCGCTAGTCAGTGACGTGGAACTGACGCCGGTTCGCATCGGCGTGCCGGAGGACTTCGACGCACGGCGCATGTCGGCAATGCTGTCGGGCTTCGTCAAGGCGAAGCCCGGCGTGCGGCTGGAGACAGTCGCCGGCATGAGCGTGGACCTGCAACGCAAGCTGGCGAGTGGCGAGATCGAAATCGCGCTGGTCAAGCGCGAGCCGGGCAGTGGCGAGTGCCTCGCGTCCTGGCCGGAAGCGCTGGTTTGGGTTCAAGGCGGCAATGTCGAATTACCGGCGGAGTCGGCGGACGAACCTATCCCGCTGGCGCTATTTCCTCACGGCTGCGTATACCGGCAACGTGCGATTCGCAGCCTCGACCGGGCGCATCGGCGCTGGCGCGTCGCGTTTGGAAGTCAGAGTCTTACCGGCATTCAGGCCGCTGTTTCATCGGGGCTGGGGATTTCAGTGCTGCCGACGTCGGCGGTGCTGCCTGAGCATCGCGTGTGTAACGGGTTGCCGGCGTTGCCTCCGACGGAACTCGCACTCGTGACGTCTGGCTCGGTGCTCAATACGCTTCAATTGGCATTAGTCGAATTTCTCAAGGCGGAAATAAAGGCTTAGGGCCAGTGTGGACGTAGTTGTTCGTAGCAACTCAGGTTGAGCCCTTCGCACGAGCAGTCCTTCGGGGGAGTGGTGCAAACGCCTCCGCTTGCCAATAGTGCGCTCCCCGCGACGCCATGCAGAAGTCGCGCATACAACCGTTCGCTCACCGCTCGGCTCGTTGTTTCGATAATAGGCCGCAGAACGTTCATCCGAACGCCGACGCGCTCTAGTCAGGGATTGATGTACCTCAACTGGAGCAGCGGCTTCGAAAGCTACCCTAAGTTGAGTAGCGCTTCGCGACGAAGCGCCGGAGGGTCCGATGAACTACGCGCTTGAACCTGAACGCCCCCGGCATCGACGGTTGATCCGGTCGTTTCAGTTCGTCGCCTTGAGCGCACTGCTCGCGGTCGCCGTAACGTGGACGGGTTCCGTCTATGACCATCCGCTGGACCCGGCGGTCATGGCCGGCATGGCGGCGCCCGAGTGTGCCGGCGTGCGCAGCGTTGCGGCCGGTTCACTGTTGCCGGCAAGACAGCCGGACGACGATATCTGTCGATCCTTCTTCCTGTATCGAACGACATCGGCCGATGCGACGGATAACACGCGCGCGTACATCACATCGATCGAGCAGGATCGTACCGACGAATTCACGCAGCTGATCGGCTACGTATCCCTTTTGTCGCTGATGGCGGTAGGTGCAGCGCTTGCGTTGACGTTGGGGTTTCGCGCCATGCATGCCCGCTATCGGCATGCTCAACGGCGCTAGAGAAGTGTCATGGTAATGCGCGCGGCTGGATCTCCAGGACGCGGGCCGTATGTCCATTCAAAGGTGGCGTGAGGAGCCTGCTATCCCACCCTTTGAAGGCGACGAACCATGGAAACGAACTATTGCGAGCGGCATCATGAATTGCAAATGGCAGATGAGCACATGGAACTGACAGGAGAGCGCAATGAAAACGGACAGGCAGTTGGAGGCAGAAGTTGCAGACGAGTTGGCGTGGGATCCTGCGGTGTCGCTGGCGGACATCGACGTCGAGGTGAAAGACCGGGTTGTCACGCTGTCCGGCCATCCCACGAGCTATGCGGAAAAGCTGGCTGCCGAGAAGGCGGCAAAACGCGTGGCGGGCGTGAAAGCGGTGACGGTCAGAATGGATATCCGCCTGCCGCACGGCGATGAAAGAACGGACGAGGACATTGCGAACGCTGTCCGGTCGATCCTGAAGTGGACCGTGGGCGTATCGGACGTCCACGTGCAGGTTCAGGTCGACAATGGATGGGTAACATTGCGAGGCAAGCTCGAGCGGGCCTATCAGCGTCATCTCGCCACGCGCATGATCAACCCTATGCGCGGTGTGACAGGGGTTTCGAATCTCATCGATGTGCACGAGAATCCGGCGGGTGACGATATTGCTGACAGCATCCGCAAAGCGCTCGTGCGGCATGTCGAGCGCGAGGCGAATCGCATCGGCGTCAGCGTGAGTGACGGCACGGTCACGCTGACCGGAAAGGTCGGCTCCTATGCCGAGCGATCGATCGCGCGCGGAGCGGCGTGGGCGGCACCCGGCGTGCACGCGGTCAACGACGAATTGACGATCGGATAGCCACGCCGTTTGCAACGAAGGCGAGCGCATCGCGGCGAAGGAGATCCGGCGATGCGCCCGCAGCGGCAGTTATCTTGTCAACGCGACGGCATTGCGACTCTCACGCCATATATTTGCCACCGTTGATCGACAGCGTGGCGCCGTTGATGAACGCAGCGTCATCGGCAACAAGGAAGAGGACGCCGCGCGCGATTTCATCCGGCGTTGCCAGTCGTCCCGCTGGCACGCCGCTGACAATCGTTTTGAGAATGTCATCTGGCACACCGTGCACCATGCCCGTATCGGTATAGCCTGGGGCAATCACGTTAGCGGTGATGCCGCGCGATGCGCCTTCGAGCGCGAGCGACTTGGTGAAACCGATAAGCCCTGCTTTGGCGGCGGCATAGTTCGTCTGGCCGAATTGCCCGGAAAGCGCATTAACAGAACTGATATTCACGATCCGTCCAAAGCGGCGCTCACGCATGCTTTCTATGACGGCCCGGCATGTGTTGAAACAGCCGCCCAGATCCACGTCGATCACACTACGCCATTGCTCCAGCGTCATTTTGTGCAGCGTGCTGTCACGGGTGATGCCGGCATTGTTCACGAGCACGTCGATCGGCCCCGATTGCGCGACGACCTTGGCAATCGCTTGCTGAGTGTCATCGAAGTCGGCCACGTTCCAGCCGAACACGGGAATGCCCGTTTCCTTATAAAACGCATCGGCTTCGGCATCGTTTCCGAAGTAGTTGGCAATCACCGAATAGCCGGCGCTCTTCAACTGTCGCGCGGTTGCCGCGCCGATTCCACTTACTCCGCCGGTAATCAGGGCCGTTCTTGTCATCGCATGCTCCTTTTGGAAAGCTTGTATCTGGTGAGAGGCGTGTGAGGCCCATGATCTGGATGAGCACCGTTTACGGGCTCGATCGGCTCACGCGGTGACATGAAAGCCCGCGTCGGCGTAAATAGTGGATCCGGTCAGCGTCATGCCCGCCTCGCTCGCGAGCACGGCCGCAATCCGGCCGATCTCGTCGATCGTGACGAGATGCTGCGCGGGCGTATGCGTGCGGACGTCGTCGAGCAACGCATCGAAATGGTCGATGCCGGACGCGGCGCGCGTTTTGACCGCGCCGGCTGAAATGGCATGGACGTGGACACGACGCTCCGCCAGTTCGACCGCAAGATAGCGCACGCTCGATTCGAGCGCGGCCTTGACGGGCCCCATCACGTTGTAATGATCGACCGCGCGCTCGGCGCCTAAAAAGCTCACGGTCATCAGGCTGCCGCCATCGGGCATTAATGGGAGCGCGAGCCTCGTCATGCGGATAAACGAATGGCACGACACGTCCATCGCGAGTGCGAAACCCTCCGCCGAACAGTCGACGAGGCTCGCGTGCAGGTCGTCGGCGGGGGCGAAGGCGATTGAATGGAGCACGAAGTCGAGCCGTCCCCACTCTTTCGTGATCCGTTCGAAGACGGCTTCCAATTGGCCCGCAATGCGTACGTCGCATGGCATGACGAGAGAAGAATGAAGCGCCTCGGCAACCGGGCGGACGAACGGTTCGGCCTTGTCGTTCAGATAAGTGACGGCCAGTTCCGCGCCGGCTGCTCGAAACAGCTTCGCGCAGCCGGTGGCGATGCTGTGCTCGTTCGCGATGCCGACAACCAGCCCCCGCTTGCCGGAAAGATCGATGATGGAATTCATGATTTCATTGCCTCGCGATGCAGCACCGCAATAGCCTCGTTGGCGATGATCTGCTCTTCATCGGTCGGCAGCACGAGGACCGTGATCTGGCTGCGGGCGCTGCTGATCACACGCGCATTGCTGTCGTTCGCATCGCGATCGAGTTCGACGCCGAGCCAGGCGAGGCGCTCGCATACGGCAAGCCGAACTGCGGGTTGATGCTCGCCGATCCCGGCTGTGAAGACCAGACTCTCCAGGCCGCCGAGTGTGGTGGCAAGCCGCGCGACCTCGCCCGCAATACGAAAAGCGAACAGATCGAGCGCTTCGCGGGCTTCCGGGCGGTGGCTTGCCTGCAGTTCGCGGCTGTCCGCACTGATGCCGGAAACACCGAGCAGGCCGGACTGCTCATACAGCATATGCTCGACCTCGCTGACGCTGAGACCCTGTTGTTCGAGCAGGTGAAGCACGACGCCGGCGTCGAGCGCACCGCATCGCGTGGCCATGGGAATGCCGTCGAGTGTCGAGAAACCCATGCTCGAATCGCGACTTGCGCCGGCCTCGAATGCGCACAGGCTTGCGCCGCTGCCCAGGTGCGCGGCGATGACCTTGCCGCGTGCGAGTGGCGGGAACTGAAGTTCGAGCTGACCGCGAATGAATTGATATGACAGCCCGTGAAAGCCGTAGCGCTTGATGCCCTTGTCGAAGAGTCCGCGTGGAATCGCGAAACGTTGGACGAGAGCCGTCTGCGTGCGATGAAATGCCGTGTCGAACGACGCGGCCTGCAGCAGATGAGGCCGCAGGTGCCGAATCGCTTTGATCAACCGGACGCTCTGCGGCTGATGCAACGGCGCAAGCGGGACTAGCGCGGTAATGGCCTCCAGCGTTTCGTCTGTAATGGCGACGGGACCGGCGAAGCGATCGCCGCCATGCACGACGCGATGACCGACTGAAACGAGATCGTCGAGCGAAAAGTGCGTGGCGAACCAACCGAGCGTTTCGTCGAGCACGTCGTGCAGATCGTCGGTGACGGCGGATTGCAGTGCGATGTCCGTCGTCTTGCCGTCGTTCACGAGATGCAACTGCAACGGTTGGTGCCGGAAGTCGATCATGCCCTGGCCGATTCTCACGGCTTCACCGGCGACCACGCGGAACAACCCGATCTTGACCGTCGAAGAGCCGGGATTGAATGTGAGGAGCAGTGGGCCGTTCATGATTCGAGCAGATCGCCAAGGCTGCTTTCGGCGACGAGCCTCGCCAGCGCGACCGATGCGAGGCGCACCCGCAGGCTATCGGCGCGGCTCGTCAGGATGATCGGCAGTCGCGCGCCGACAATGAGCCCTGCGGCGTCGGCACCCGCGAAATAGACTAGCTGTTTCGCCAGCATATTGCCCGCCTCGAGATCCGGAACCAGCAGGATGTCCGACTGACCGGCCACCGGCGAGTGAACCCCTTTCGTCTGCGCCGCGGCAAGGCTGATCGCGTTGTCAAAGGCGAGCGGGCCGTCTACAAGCGCACCGGTTATCTGGCCGCGTGCGGCCATCACGGTGAGGGCTGCCGCGTCGAGCGTGGTCGGCATCGCCGGATTGACCGTTTCAACTGCGGCGAGCACGGCGACCCGCGGCTGCTCGACGCCCAGAACATGCAGCAGGTCGATCGCGTTCTGACAGATATCGCGCTTTTGCGCGAGGGTCGGTGAGATGTTGACCGCCGCGTCGGTAACGATCAGCGGCTTGGAGTAAGCGGGGATGTCCATGGCATAGACATGGCTGATCCGTCGGCCGGTCCGCAGGCCCGATCCGGCGGCGACGACCGCGGAGAGCAGTTCATCGGTATGCAGGCTGCCTTTCATCAATGCGGCAACCTTGCCGGCTGCGCCCAACTCGACGGCGCGAGCGGCGGCTGCGTGACTATGCGCCACCGCTTCGATCGTGATGCCGTCGAGACTCACGTTGGCGGCCTCGGCGGCGGCGCGGATCTTCGCTTCGGGTCCGATGAGCAGGGGATCGAGCAAGCCTGCGTCACGCGCCTCAAGGACTGCCTGAATGACGTCCGGTGAACACGGGTGCACGACGGCCGTGCGCAGTGCGGTATGGGCGCGCGCTTCGCGAATGAACGCCTCGTAACGGTCGTGCCGGCGCACGGACACTTCAGGCTGCGGGGAGGGATGCCAGACAATCGGGGCAGACGGCGCAATCACCGTGGCCGTGCCGAGCAGGACAATGTCGCCCTTCTGGTTCGTGCAGCGCGTGTCGAGCAGCACGATCCGCTTGTCGGGGCGCTTTTCCTTTACCGTCACCGTGGCGGTGATCGTGTCGCCCGGCGTGACCGGATGGCGAAACTGCAGGTCCTGATCCAGATAGATGGTGCCAGGGCCCGGCAGCCGGGTGCCGAGCAGCGCGGAGATCAGTGCGCCGGTCCACATGCCGTGCACGACGATATGGCCGAACATGTCGCTCGACGCGAAGGTCGCGTCGGTGTGCGCGGGATTGACGTCGCCCGACACGGCGGCGAACAGATCGATGTCGAGCTGCCCCGCTGTCCGCACGAGCGAGGCGGATTCACCAATCGCCAGTTCGTCGAAGGTCCGGTTATGCAACTGAAGATCGTTCACGAGTGCCTCCTCAGTGCTGGAAGACGTAAGTGCCTGGCGCATCCGCAAGCGCGTGCGCGCCCGGCTCGATGCGGATGGCCGGCGGCGCGACCCGCTCGGGACTCGATCGGGCCTTGAGCCAGTCGGACCAGACGGGCCACCACGAGCCTTCCTGTTGGGTGGCGGCGGCCATCCATTCGTCGGGGCTCACGAGCAGGTCGTCGGCGGCGGTCTCCTTGATCCTGAATTGCCGGTGCGGGTGGCCCGGTTCGCTGACAATCCCAGCGTTATGACCGCCGCTCGTCAGCACGAAGGTGATTGCCGTGTCGGCAAGATCGTGAATCTTGTAGACCGATCGCCACGGCGCGATGTGATCGCGTTCGGTGCCCACCACGAACATCGGCGCCCGGATGTTGCGTATCGAGATCGGGCGCGCGTCGACCTGATACCGGCCGGAGGCGAGGTCGTTGTCGAGGAAAAGTTGACGCAGATATTCCGAGTGCATCCGGTACGGCATGCGGGTGGCGTCCGCGTTCCAGGCCATCAGATCGATCATCGGGGCGCGCTCGCCCAGCAGGTAGTCGTGCACGATGCGCGACCAGATCAGATCGTTCGATTGCAGGAGCTGGAACGCACCGGCCATTTGCCTGGCATCGAGATAGCCTTGCGACCACATCATGCTTTCGAGGAAATAGACTTCGCTGTCGTCGATGAAGAGCTGCAACTCGCCAGGCTCGGTGAAATCCGTTTGCGCCGCGAACAGCGTGACCGATGCCAGCCGATGATCGCCCGAGCCTGCCATTGCTGCCGCAGCAATCGACAACAGCGTGCCGCCGAGGCAATAGCCGGTTGCGTGGATCTTGTGATCCGGGACGATCTTCGAGACGGTGTCGAGCGCGGCCATGACACCGAGTTGCCGGTAATCCTCGAGACTGAGGTCACGGTCGTCGGCGTCGACGTTGCGCCACGAGATGCAGAACACGGTGTGTCCCTGTCCGACCAGATAACGAATCAGCGAGTTTTGCGGTGACAGGTCCAGGATGTAGTACTTCATGATCCAGGCGGGGACGATCAGCACAGGCTCGGCGATCACCTCGTCAGTCGTGGGGCTGTATTGAATCAGTTCGATCAGGTGATTGCGAAACACGACCTTGCCCGGCGTGACGGCCAGATTGACGCCCACCTTGAACTGCTCCAGTCCGGCAGGCGGCATGCCGCTCGCCTGGCGTGTGGCGTCTTCGAGTGCGTTGCCCGCACCTTGAACCAGGCTCAGACCCGCTGTCGACATAGCGCGCTGGAATACCTCCGGGTTGGTGAGCGGAAAGTTGGTAGGCGCCAGCATATCGAGCAACTGTCGCGCGACGAACGACACGACGTCTTCATGGTGACGCGTGGTACCGGGCACTTCGCGCGTTGCGGTATTCCACCATTGCTCGGCGAGCAGGAATGTCTGTTGCCACAGCCTGTAGGGTTCGGTCTGCCACACGTCGGCACGAAAGCGGTCGTCTTTCGGCGACGGCTCCGCCGGCAAGGGAGCGTATGCGCCGGAAGAGACATGGGCGCAATAGTCGGCGAGACGCCGTGTGTTCAATACCCAAAGCGACGCGAGTTCCAGTTGCTTGCCGGGTGCCGCCGCGAGATGGATAAGCCAGTCGGAGAATGCCGCGCCCAACGCGGCCGGCGATAGGCCCGCCGTCAATCGCGCGATCATCGCCTCTTTGGCGTGATCCAGTTCCCGGAACGGCGCGGCGGAAGCGGAGGCGGCGGATCTGTCGGGCAGTGTGTGATTGCCTGCGGGAGCCAACCTGGAGCGAGTGTCCATCTGAATTCCTTTTGATTGCCCTGTGCGCACGGCGACATGGCCGAACGCACTGACGACAGCGGGATAGCTATGACGGATGAGCCGCGCCGGGTGGACTTGTGTCGGTGACAGCAGCAATTGCTGGCACGACGAAATCGCGGGCGGACGGAGCGTTTTATGCTCCATGATTGTGCGGCGCAACAAGTGTCGTGAATGTGACTTTAGCGGCGCTCTAAGCGTCGCTCTTGATCTGAGTCAAGAGACACCCGGTCGGCGGTTCGCCGCGCAAAGCGCAGCTGAGCGGTCGTTTTTAGATGTGACCTGCTGCCTTGATTTCAGTCACGTTGGCACGATGCCAAACGCGTCGCGCGTGACAATTCAATGTTGTCGGCGAGCTGGGGGGCCGTAAGGAGCGGCCCTCTACAGTTAGCCGATGGGAACCGGCAAGGCCAAGTATAGGGGCGGCGTGGCAGAAGGTGCGGAAACGGCCTCAAACAGCGTCAAACGGCTTCAATGGGCGGCAAGGGGCGTGGCTTTCGCGCCGAGTCGGTAGCGACAAAGGTCAGCGTGGCCTCCGTCACCTTGACGACGTCCGCGGCCATGCCCATGCGCTGCGCGAACACTTCCACGTTGACGGTGATCGACGTACGTCCCTCGCGGACGATATTCGCGTAGAAGCTCAGCAGGTCGCCGATAAAAACGGGCTGCCTGAACGTGAACGAATTGACGGCGATGGTGACGACGCGTCCGTTCGCGCGCCGGCTGGCGGGAATCGATCCGGCGATATCGACGTGTGACATGATCCAGCCGCCGAACACATCGCCGTGTACATTGGCACTCGACGGTTGGGGCACGACGCGCAGCACGGGCATTGCGTCAGTTGGAAGGCGTTCTGATGACGAAGAGTGGGGCATGATGGTCCGGTGTCGTAAGTAGGCCGGGAGCGGCACACCGGCGCCCGGCCCGTGCAAATATCGAGTTTAGCGGGCCACGTGCGTGAGCCAGTGCGCGTAGCGCTCCGACTTGCCGGCCACCGCGGCGAAGAACGTTGCCTGCAGCGACGCGGTGATTGGTCCGCGCTCGCCGTTGCCGATCACGCGATCGTCGAGTTCACGAATGGGCGTGACCTCCGCTGCCGTGCCCGTGAAGAAGGCTTCGTCGGCGCAGTACATTTCGTCGCGGGTAATGCGTTTTTCAACGACCTGAAGGCCCTGATCCCGTGCGATTTCCATGACCGACGCACGCGTGATGCCGTCGAGGCACGAGGCAAGGTCCGGCGTATACAACACGCCATTGCGCACAATGAAGACGTTTTCGCCCGCTCCCTCGGACACATAGCCTTCCGTATCGAGCAGCAGCGCTTCGTCGTAACCATTGCGGGTGACTTCGCGATTGGCCAGGATCGAATTGATGTAATAGCCGCTCGCCTTGGCGCGCACCAGCGACACATTCACGTGGTGGCGCGACAGCGACGAAGTCTTGACACGAATGCCGCGCGTGAGGCCCTCCTCGCCGAGATAGCTGCCCCAAGGCCATGCGGCGATGCCCACATGAACCGTATTGCCGCGCGCACCGAGGCCCATCTGTTCGCTGCCGAGCCAGACAAGCGGGCGCAGATAGCACGACGTCAGCCGATTGCGGCGCACCACCTCCAGCTGCGCCTCGCGAATCGTTTCGAAGCTGAAGGGCACGGCCATTTCGAAGATCTTCGCGGAATTGAAGAGTCGTTTCGTATGGTCGTCGAGCCGGAAGATCGCCGGTCCCGCAGCGGCTTCGTACGCTCTGACGCCTTCGAATACCGCCATGCCGTAGTGGAGCGAATGAGTCAGAAAGTGAAGTTGCGCGTCGCGCCACTGCACCAGTTCGCCATCGAGCCAGATTACGCCGTCACGGTCGTGCATGTTCGTGTTCATATCGCTTTTTCGAAAAGTGAGGAAGATGAAACGGGTGACATGTTGGCCGCATCGGTCCGGTATTCGGCAAGCCAGCGTTCGCGCTTACTCGCCGCGGCGAGCACGTTGCGCTCCTTGACGTGACCGAAACCGCGAATTTCGTCGGGCAGATTGGCGAGCTTCATCGCTGCATCGAATCGGGCGGTGTCGAGCGTTGTGCAGAATTCGTCGATCAGCGTGAAGTACTGCTCGATCAACTCACGTTCATTGCGCCGTTCCTCCGTCTTGCCGAAGACGTCGAACGCCGTGCCGCGCAGGAATTTGAATTTTTCGAGCACGCGGAACATGGTGAGCGTCCATTGCCCGAATCGCTGTTTCTTCAGGTGGCCGTGTTCGTCGCGTTTGGCGAGCAATGGCGGCGCGAGATGGAACGCGAGCTTGTAATCGCGACCCGGTTCGCCTTCGAACTGTGCGCGCAGCTTGTCCATGTAAGCCGGATCTGCATAGAGACGGGCGACTTCGTACTCGTCCTTATAGGTCATCAGTTTCGCCAGGTTGCGCGCGACGACCGGTGTGAGGCGCGGTTTCGCCCCACCCATGACAGCCGTTTCCTTCGCGCGCAGACGTTCGACGGCTTCAACATAGCGCGCCGCATAGCGCGGGTTCTGATAGCGACTCAGCTGCTCGACGTGGCGCTCGATCAGCCGGTCCAGCGATTCCGGCATCTGCACGACAATGGCCTGCTGCGTGCCGCTCGATGGCGCGAAAGCGTCCACTCCTGCTTCACCGTGCTGTGCGACATAGCGTCCCCATGCAAACGCCAGACGATTTTTTTCGACGGCCACGCCATTCAGTTCGATCGCGCGATCGAGACTTTCGTAACTAAGCGGCAGCCAGCCGCGTTGCCATGCAAAGCCGAGCAACAGAGGATTGGCATAGAGCGTGTCGCCTAGCAGTGCGAGCGCGAGACGATTGGCGTCGATAAAGTCGCAGTCTTCGCCGATGCTCGCGCGCAGATCCAGTTGCGTCTGATCGGCCGGAAAGCGCCAGTGCGGATCCCGCACGAATTGCGCGGTCGGCGTGGCGCCGCTGTTGATCGCTGCTTTCGTCACGCTGCGTTGCGTGCGTGCCAGCACTTCAGCGGAAGCGGAGACGATCGCGTCGCAGCCCAGAATCAGGCGTGCTTCACCGGCTGCGATCCGCGTGGCGTGCAATTGTTCGGGTGTCGCGGCGATCTGCACATGACTGAGCACGGCGCCGCCTTTCTGCGCGAGCCCAGCCATATCGAGCACGGTGACGCCCTTGTTTTCGAGGTGAGCCGCCATGCCGAGCAAGCCGCCGATCGTCACGACGCCGGTTCCGCCGACACCTGTCACCAGCACGCCATACGGCTTCGACAGTGACGCAATCGCGGGCCGGGGCAGTGCCGTGAAATCGGGCAACGCGGCTGCGGATGCATGCTTGGCGGGCTTCTTCACCTGCGCGCCTTCCGCGGTGACGAAGCTCGGGCAGAAGCCTTTCACGCACGAAAAATCTTTATTGCAAGACGATTGGTTGATCTTGCGCTTGGTGCCGAGCGCCGTTTGCAGCGGCTCCACCGACAAGCAGTTCGATTGCACCGAGCAATCGCCACAGCCTTCGCATACCGCGTCGTTGATAAAGGCGCGCTTCGCCGGATCGGGATAGGTGCCGCGTTTGCGACGCCGACGCTTTTCGGTCGCACACGTCTGGTCGTAGATCAGAATCGACGTACCCGGCACCTCGCGCAACTCGCGCTGCAACCGGTCGAGTTCGTCGCGGTGATACACCTTGACGCCTTCGGGGAGGCGCACGTTCGCGTCATATTTCTCAGGCTCGTCGGTGACGATCAGCACTTGCTTCGCGCCCTCGGCCACGACCTGAAACGCGATCTGCGGAACCGTGAGCACGCCGTCCACCGGTTGGCCGCCGGTCATCGCGACCGCGTCGTTGTAGAGCACTTTATAGGTGACGTTCGCGCTCGCAGCAATGGACGCGCGAATCGCCAGCAGGCCGGAATGGAAATAGGTGCCGTCTCCCAGATTGACGAATACGTGCCGCTCGTTCGTGAAATGCATCTGGCCGGTCCACGCAACACCTTCGCCACCCATCTGGCTGAAGGTCTCCGTCTTGCGATCCATCCACATCGACATGTAGTGGCAGCCAATGCCGGCGAGTGCGCGCGAGCCTTCCGGCACGCGGGTCGACGTGTTGTGCGGGCAGCCCGAACAGAACCACGGTTGCCGTTCCGTCACGGAACGCGGCGTGGCCGCCTCACGTTCCTTGGCCTCGATCACGGCAATGCGCGCCTCGATCCGCGCGCGCAGATCCGCTGGCAGATCGGCTTTGGCGAGGCGCCGGGCGATCGCTTTCGCGATCAAGGCCGGCGACAGCTCGTAGTGCGCGGGCAAGAGCGTCTGTCCGCGCGGCACGGACCATTCGCCGCCTTCGTCGTCGCGCTGGTCGAACTTACCGAATACTTTCGGGCGCACGTCGTCGCGCCAGTTATAAAGTTCCTCTTTGAGCGCGTATTCGAGAATCTGGCGTTTTTCTTCGACCACCAGAATCTCGTCGAGGCCAGTGGCGAAATCGCGTGCGTTCTGCGCATCGAGCGGCCATACGCAGCCTACCTTCAGCACGCGTATGCCGATACGCGCGCAGGTTTCGTCGTCGAGCGAAAGATCGGCGAGCGCTTGCCGTACGTCGAGATACGCTTTGCCGGCGGTCATGATGCCAAGGCGTGGGTTGGGGCTGTCGATCACCACGCGGTTCAGCCTGTTCGCGCGAATGTAGGCGAGCGCCGCATACCACTTGTAGTTGAGCAGACGCGCTTCCTGCGTGAGCGGCGGGTCGGGCCAGCGGATATTGAGGCCGCCTTCGGGCATCTCGAAGTCGTCCGGCAGGACGATCTGCAAACGGTCCGGGTCGACGTCGATCGACGCGCTCGATTCGACCACGTCCGTAACGCATTTCATCGCGACCCACAGACCCGCGTAGCGACTCATGGCCCAGCCGTGCAGACCGTAGTCCAGATACTCCTGCACGCTTGCCGGATACAGCACCGGAATGCCGCTGGCCACGAACATATGCTCCGACTGATGCGCGACCGACGACGACTTCGCCGCATGGTCGTCACCCGCCAGCACGAGCACGCCGCCGTTCGGATCGGTGCCGGCCGAATTCGCGTGCTTGAAGACGTCGCCGGTGCGATCGACACCCGGCCCCTTGCCGTACCACATGCCGAATACGCCGTCGACCTTGGCGCCCGGCCAGAGATTGAGTTGCTGCGTGCCCCACACGGCGGTCGCCGCGAGATCTTCGTTCACCCCCGGCTGAAACACGACATCGTGTTCCTTCAGATGCTGCTTCGCTTTCCATAGACCCTGATCGAGCGCGCCGAGCGGCGAGCCGCGATAGCCGGACACATAGCCCGCGGTGTTCAGGCCGGCGCGGCGGTCGCGCGCCTTTTGCAACATTGGCAACCGCACCAGCGCCTGAGTGCCGCTCATATAGACGCGGCCCTTTTCGAGTGTGTATTTATCGTCGAGCGATACGTCGGCAAGCGCGTCACGTAGCGGGGGCGTTAGCGGGGCGTTCATGGTGAAGTCTCCGGCGGCTTTATTGGGGCGGAGTATAGGAAGCGGAATGTCCAACGTAAAATCACGAATACCGAATCCTGCTATTCGAAAAACACATGTCAAAAGACGTTACCCTGCGGCAGATGCGTTACTTCGTGGCGGCAGCCCAGAGCGGGCAGTTTTCGATGGCGGCGACGGCCGAACATGTGTCGCAGTCGGCGATCACCAATGCGGTGCTCGCATTGGAGGAAACCCTGGGTACGCGGCTCTTCGAGCGCCTGCCTCAGGGCGTTACGTTGACGCCGGACGGGCACGATTTCCTGAACCACGCGCGGCACATACTCGATTCGGTGCGCGACGCGGTCTACAAGGCGCCGTTCCGCTCGCACGATCTGAAGGGAACGGTGCGCATTGCTGCGTCGTATACGGTGCTGGGGTACTTTTTGCCCGAGTTGATGGGGCGTTTTCGCGCGACGTACCCGGACATCGAAATCGATCTGCATGACCTCGACCGCGAGTCGATCGAACAGGCGGTGCTCGATGGAGTCGTCGATCTCGGTATCGTCCTGCTGTCCAACGTCGAAAATATCAGGCAATTCCGGCACCACGTGCTGATCCGTTCGCGCCGGCAGTTGTGGACTTCTCCGACCCATCCGCTTACGCAACTGAACGCGCCTTCGCTCGCGGATATCGCAAGTTATCCGTACATCCTGATTACCGTGGACGAAGGCGAGCAATCGACGCTGCGGTACTGGAAGCAGAACAATGTCGAACCCAACATCGCGTTTCGCACCAGTTCAATGGAAGCGCTGCGCGGTCTGGTGGCGCATGGCTTTGGCGTGACGATTCTTTCGGATATGGTGTTTCGTCCGTGGTCGCTGGAAGGCAAGCGGATCGACGCGCGGCCGATTCTCAACGCGATTCCGCAGATGGACGCGGGCATGTTGTGGCGCAAAGGCGCAACGCTGGATACGCCGGCCGTTGCGTTTCAGCAGTTCCTCATTCATGCATGCGGGAGTTGAAAGCGAGGAGTGGGTGGCGTGACGAAAGAGGCGGTGCATCGCCGGAATCCACGTTGCAGCTTCCCGTGTATCTGTTTTTCGCATACCCCGTCGGCTGTTTTTCCTCTGTAGGTGGGTCCGCTCATTTCCGCCGCGAAGCCGCGCCGGCATTGGCCGGAGCCGGGACGCACTATAATCGGCTCGATGCATCGATTCATTAAGAGTCGATCGACGACCTTTTCGCCTTCCGTCATGCCCAAAGAGAAAGCCAGCAAACCCGTTCAGCCCGCGTTGCGCAGCCGCAAATCCCCCCAGGGTTCGCCCACCGTGCAGGACGTCGCGCGTCTCGCGAAGGTGTCGGTCGGCTCGGTGTCGCGTGTGCTGAACGGCCGCGAGAATGTGGCGCCAGCCATTCAGGAGGCGGTGCGCGCCGCGGTGGCCGAGTTGAATTTCGTGCCGAACGTGGTGGCGCGCAGCATGCGCAAAGGCAGTTCCAGCGCAATCGGCTGTCTGATTTCGGACATCACGCAGCACACCGCCGCACAGATGGTCAGCGCCGCCGAAGAGCGTCTGCGGGCGAGGGGTTTCGAAATTCTGATCGCCAATTCCCACTACGATCTCGAACGCGAGCGCGCCATTCTGTCGAGCCTGAAGCAGCGCCGTATCGACGGATTCATCGGCGCGATTTCCGACGACGAGACGCCTTCCTATTTCAACTTCCTGCATACGCTGAATATGCCGGTCGTGCTGTGGGAGCGCGATGCACAGGGCGAATTCAATTCGGTCCTGACCGATCACGCCGACGGCTGCCGCCAGGCCGTGCGCTATCTCGCGTCGCTCGGACATCGCGCCATTGCGCTCGTCGCCGGTCACGAAAACACGTGGGTGGGCCGCGAGATGGTGCGCGGCTATCAGGCCGCGTGCGAGGCCGCCGGCATCGCGCTCGACCCCGCGCTCGTGCTGCGTACCAGCGCCTTTAACAAGGACGTCTGCCGCGCCTTGCTCAGCGGTCCCGACCGGCCCTCTGCCATCATCGCCACGCTGAACGACGTGGCCATCGTGCTCGAAGTCGTGCGGGAAGCCGGGCTGTCGATTCCGGCCGACCTGTCGGTGATATCGATCGGCGAGCACGAGTATTCGGGCATCGCGTCGCCGGCGTTGACCGTGGTGACGCAAAACCCGCGTGATGTCGGCCGCGAAGCAGCGGACATGATGTTGCAACTGATCGACGGCACCGCGCCGTCCGGCATCCGCCGCTCGAAACATCCCATGCGGATGATCGTGCGCGAGTCGTGCGGCGCGCCCCCCAGCGCTGCACGCCGCAAAAAGCGCTAGCCGGATTCGATCCCAGGGTTTATCCGATCGCAAAGTTTCTTGACAGCGGATTTTTCGCCGCCGACAGTGCGTACCTACCTGTAGTGAATCGATTCACCACAACGCGAGGCGCGATATGAGCGACAGGAAAAACGGGGTACAGTCGGGGCAGGACAACAGCAAGGGCGGCGGCCGCGCAGGCCGCCGACGGTTTATGAAAACGGCGGGCGTGTTTGCCGGCGCAGTGGCGACCGGACTGGGTCTCGATGGCTGCGGGGAGGGCGGAATCAGCGCCGCGTCCGCGCAGAGCGTGGGTGCGCGGATTCCCGCGATCGTGCCGGCGCAAACAGCGCTGGTGGTCATGCATTATCAGACCGACATCCTGGCGCTCTTTCCGGCCGTCGCGCCTACTCTGCTCGCCAATACACGCAAGCTATGCGATGCCGCGCGGGCTAAAGGCGTCAGCGTCTACTTCGCCAAGATCCAGTTCAGTCCGGGCTATCCGGAAGTCAGTCCGTTGAACAAGAACGGGCAGGGGCTCAAGCAACTCGGCCTTTTCATCAATGACAAGATCGCGCCGGAACTCGGCCAGCAGGCCAACGAGCCGCTCATCATCGGGCATCGGGCCAGTGTATTTTTCGGCACTGATCTGCAGGCGCGGCTTTCCGCGCAGGGTATCGATTCGCTGATCATGGCCGGCATTGCGTCGACAGGCGTGGTGCTGTCGTCGGTCGCCTATGCGAGCGATTCGGACTTCCGCTTATACACCGTGAAGGATTGCTGTTTCGACCCGGATCAGGTCGTCCATGATCATCTCTTTTCCACCGCATTCGATTCGCGCACCACGGTGCTGTCGCTCGCCGACGCCTCGTTGCTGCTCGCCTAGGCCCGTCGCAACGCGCGCTGAACCCGCCAACCAGGGTTTCCGATATTTTTGAAAAGTTGACTCGCTGCACTAAGCTCACTATTGTCTGTGAATCGATTCACCAAAACGCGGTGAGTTACGCGGCATTGAAAACGCAGAGGATTTCATGACTTTCAGCAACAGGCGACGCCAACTGCTCCGCGCGGGCGCCGCAAGCATTGCGGGGCTTTCCCTGCCGTTCGCGCTCGAAGGCCGGGTATTCGCGGCCGAAGCAGGGGTACTGTCGGTTGCCATTCCGAGCAATCCGCAAACGCTCGATCCGCTCAACCAGCCGAATCACGATGTCATGGCGATCAACCAGTTGATCTTCGAGAATCTGGTCGGCATCGACGCACGCGGCCAGCGGGTGCCGCAACTGGCGCGCGCGTGGACGATTTCGCCTGACGAACTGACGTACACGTTCGATTTGCAGCGCGGCGTGAACTTTCAGAACGGGCAGCCTTTTACGTCGGCTGACGTGAAGTACAGCTTCGACTACGTGCTGAACCCCGCGAACAAGGCATTCCGCCGGCCGTTCTGGACTGTGATCGACTCAGTCAGCGCACCGGACGCGCATACCGCCGTGATCCGCCTCAAGCGTCCCTACCGGCCATTGCTCGACTACATGTCGAAGTACATGGGCATTTTCCCAGTGGGCAGCCGCGAGCAACACCCGGCGGAATACTTCAAGCAGACGCCGATCGGAGTCGGCACGGGCCCGGCGATCTTCGTGCAGTCGAAGGCGAACGACTTCGTCGAACTGAAGCGCAATCCGGCTTACTGGGGTAAAGGCGAGCCGCATTGGGACAAGATCGTGTTTCGCATCATTCCGGAAGAGTCGTCACGGCTCGCGTCGCTGATGTCGAACCAGACGCAGATCATCAGTGCGCCGCCGGCCCAGACGTTTGCACAGATCCGCACGTCGGCGGGCCTCGCGGGCGATAGCCGTCCCTCGCCGACCAGCCCGCTGATGATGTGCCTGAACAACCGCAAGGCGCCTTTCGACGATCTGGCGTTTCGCCGTGCCGTTTCGCTCGTGCTCGACCGCGCGAAGATCTGCCGTGATCTGTGCTACGGCGCAGTGAAGGCGAGCAGCATGCCGTTTGCGCCGGAGTCGTCGTGGTACGACTCCGGCTCGGCGGGAAGCCTCGCGTTCAATCTGGACCACGCGCGAGCGGCGTTGAAAAGCTCGAAATACGCGAGCGGCGCTTCGTTCGATTTGCTGTACGTGCAGCCTGCGTATCTGATCGACACGTCGTCGACGGCGCTTTTCATTCAGGCGCAACTCGCGTCGCTGGGTGTCCGTGTCAATCTGCGTCCGCTCGATTTTGGGCAGATGATCTCGCAGGTGCTGGTCGGCAACCACGCAGCGGCGTTGACCGGATTCATCGCACCGCCAGAGCCGACTTACCTGCTCAACGCGCTGTTCCGCCCAACCGAGAGTCTGTGGAAAGCGAGCGGCTACGAAAGCGCAGAACTGCTGAAGCTGATCGACGACAGCTATCTGGTCGACGATCCTGCTGCGCTCAAGCCGATCCTGGCGAGCCTTCAGCAAGTGCTGGCGCGTGACTGTCCGGCGGTCTGGATCGGTGCGCTGGAAGTGCAGAATTTGTGGCGCAGCAACGTGAAGGATTTTCAGGTGAACACCGGCTTCTCGCTGAAGCTCGACAACGTTTATCTGGCGAAGGTATGAGGTCGATATGAAAGCCGTTTCGAGGCTGTTTTCGTCGGTGCTCGTGCTACTGGTGGTCAGCGCGTTGCTGTTCGCCATGTGCCGCGCGACACCCGTATCGCCCGCGCGTTTGACATTGGGTAGCGACGCGAGCGTCGAACAGGTCGCCGCGTTCAATCATCAGTATGGGCTCGACCGGCCGGTCGCCGCGCAGTACGGCACGTGGCTGAACGGTGCGCTCGCGCTCGATTTCGGCAAGTCCTACGTGACCGGCAATCCGATCGGCCCGCAGATCGCCGATACGCTGCCGAATACCGTCGAGCTCGTCACGCTGTCGTTCATCTTCACGATTGTGGTGTCGATCGTGCTCGGCACCGTGGCGGCATTGAAAGAGAACAGCGGCACGGACCATCTGCTGCGTGCGGTGGCAATCGTGGGTCTATCCGTGCCGTCGTTCTGGCTGGGGCTGCTGCTGATCCGCTATGTCGCGCTGAAAACAGGGTGGTTTCCGGTAGGTGGTCTCACGCCCTGGTCGGACGGCGCGGCGACGCATCTGCTCGCGCTGGTGCTGCCCGTACTCACGATGTCGGTGTACTACATCTCCGTGCTGAGCCGTCTGGTGCGGGCGAACATGGTCGACGCGCTCTCGCAGGATTACGTGCGAACCGCCAGAGCGCTCGGTTTGTCGCCGTCGCGTATTCGCCTCTATGCATTGAAGAACGCATTGCCGTCGCTCGTGAGCACGGCCGCGATGAGCTACGGGTACATGTTCGGCTGGGCATTGATCGTCGAACAGATCTTCAATTTGCCCGGCGTCTCGCGCGCGTTGCTCACGGCGATCTTCCAGCGTGACTATCCGACCGTGCAGGCCATCGTGCTCGTCATCACCACGATCTTCATCGCGTCGAACACGTGCGCCGACGTCCTGCATGGTTATCTCGATCCGAAGGCGAATAGAACATGATGGCTGATTCATCTCTACCCAACGTGCAACGCAAGCCGCATGTTATCGGCGCCTGGCTCGCATCGGCTGGCCGGCTGCTGCGCGCGCTGATGCATGAACCGGCCGGTGCGATCGGCCTCGTGACGATCGTGCTGCTGGGCGTGATTGCCGTGTGCGCGCCGTGGCTGCCCTTGAAGGATCCGCTGCAGCTCTATATCGAGCATCGTCTGGAAGCGCCGAGTGCGGCGTTCTGGCTCGGCACTGACCAGGTGGGCCGTGACATTCTGAGCCGCACCATCTGGGGCGCTCGCGCGTCGCTGTCGATCGGACTCTGCGCGGTTGCGATCGGCCTCGTGCTGGGTACGGGCATTGGGTTAGTGGCCGGTTACAAGGCCGGCTCCTGGCTCGACGAAACGCTGATGAAAGTAATGGAAGTGCTCGCGTCAATTCCGCTGTTGATCTGGGCGATCGCGCTCGTCGGCATTACCGGCACTGATACGCTGCATATCGGCTTTTTCGCTATTTCGAACGAGACCAAGCTCGTGTTGCTGATCGGCGTGCTGTACGCGCCGGGTCTTGCGCGGCTGACCCATAGTCTCGCCAAGGCCGAGTCGCAAGCGGAGTATGTCGCGGCACGGGTTCTGCAAGGCGCGAGCGGCGCGCGCATCATGTTGTCCGATGTGCTGCCCAACATCATCTCGCCCGTGCTAATCCAGGCGTCGCTGCTGCTCGGCGTGACGATCATCGTGGAGGCGTCGCTCAGTTTCATCGGACTCGGTGTGCAACCGCCTACGCCGAGCTGGGGCGCGATGCTTTCCGATGCACGCGCACTGATTTTCACCGACAACTGGTGGGTGTCGGTGTTCCCGGGCGCAGCGGTGTTCGTCAGCGTGCTTGCCTTCAATCTGTTCGGCGACTCGATGCGCACTATTCTCGATCCGCGGCGGCGCAATGCGCGTGCGGCGAACCTGACGGGAGCGTCGCTATGAGCGAAGCGCTGCTGTCGATTGAAAACCTGCACGTCACGTTCGGTTCGGGCAAGACGCAGACCGAAGTGTTGCATGGGCTCGATTTGCAAGTGGGACGTGGCGAGGCAGTCGGGCTCGTCGGCGAATCGGGTTCGGGCAAGAGCGTTGCTTCGCTGGCGGTGCTCGGCCTGCTTGGCAACGCGGGCCGTATCAGCGGCGGGCGTATCGTGCTCGACGGCGAAGATCTGGGCCGTGCATCGGAGGCGCGCATGCGCGCATTGCGCGGACGGCGCATGTCCATGATCTTTCAGGATCCGGCCACGGCGCTCAATCCCGCCTTCACGATCGGCGCGCAACTTGCCGACGTGATCCGCGCCCACCGTCCACTGCGCGGCCGTGCGATCCGCGACGAAGTGCATGCCGTGCTTGCACGCGTCGGCTTCAAAGATCCAAGTACCACGGCGCGTGCGTATCCGCACGAACTGAGCGGCGGCATGAAGCAACGCGCGATGATCGCCGCCGCGATTGTCTGCGAACCGGCGCTGCTGCTCGCGGACGAACCCACCACCGCGCTCGACGTGACCGTGCAGGCGCAGATCGTCAAATTGTTGAGAACGCTGGTGGACGAAATGGATCTCGGCCTCGTGTTCATCACGCACAACCTCGACCTGATGGCCGAATTGTGTTCACGCGCCGTCGTGTTGAAACAAGGGTACGTGGTCGAAGCCGGCCCGGTGGAAGACATCTTTCTGCGGCCTTCGCACGAATACACGCGGCATCTGATCGCGAGCATTCCGCGTTTGCCGGCTACGCGTGCTGCCGGCCGTCATCAACCTGAGGAGACGCGTAATGTCCGCTAACGTGCCGAACGGCGTTCAGGCCGCTCAGGTCGCGCAGCCGATCTTTGCGCTGCAGGAGGTCGGCAAGTCCTATGCGCTGGCGCGCTCGCCGCTGGAGCGCATGTTCAACCGGCGCCGCTTCCATGCCGTGTCGGGCGTGAGTCTGGAGGTGGCGAAGGGCGATGCGCTCGCAATTGTCGGCGAAAGCGGCAGCGGCAAATCGACTGTCGCGCGCATGATGGTCGGCCTCACCGCGCCGACCGTCGGCTCGATCCGTTTCAGGGGCGATGCATTGAACACGATGACGCGCTCGCAGAACGCCACGTTTCGCCAGCGCGTGCAGATGGTGTTCCAGAGCACGACGAACTCGCTGAACCCGCGCAAGACGATCGCCACGACGCTCGCGGAAGCGATCGGCAACGACGGCGTGCCGGTGCGCCAGTTGCTCGACATGGTGCGGCTGCCTGCATTCGTGCTGGCGCGCTATCCGCATCAACTGTCGGGCGGTCAGCGCCAGCGCGTGGGTATTGCACGGGCGCTCGCGCGCCGTCCGGAACTGGTCGTTGCCGATGAACCGACTTCCGCGCTCGACGTATCGATCCAGGCGGAGATCATTCGCCTGTTGCGCGATCTTCATCAAAGCGCCGGTGTCTCGCTGGTCGTGATCAGCCACGATCTGGCGCTGGTTGGCGAGCTGTGTCAGCGGGTGGTGGTGATGCGGGAAGGGCGCGTGGTGGAAGCGGGAGCCGTGGATCAGGTGCTGTTCGAACCACGCGAGCGCTACACGACGGAGTTGCTGGCGGCGATCCCGAAAGGCATCGGCCGGCACATCATAGGGGTGGGACCACAGTAAGTGCTAACGCACTAACGCTGGTCGACACAGGAGAGGCGGTCCGAGCAGTAGAAAAGAAGATCCGGGTCAAGCAGTGAGTCGGCCCACCTTGGGATATTTTTTTGAACCTATGGTGAATCGATTCACTTGCTATTATCAATCGATCGCTAGCCGACCGGGGTGTCGCGATTCCTTGTTTGGAGAAGAGCGGTGAAGGAAAAGTTATTCATCATGGCGGCTTTGATGGGCGGGAGCGGTCTCGTTCATGCGCAGAGTTCGGTCACGCTGTACGGGATCATCAACGAGGCAATCACCTACTCGTCGAATCAGGGTGGCCACAGCGCGGTGCAACTCACCGGCAACGGCGAGTACGGCAGCCGCTGGGGACTGCGGGGCGCCGAAGACCTCGGCGGCGGTACCAAGGCGATCTTCACGCTCGAGAGCGGCTTCAATCCGGTCAACGGCGCGCTCGGTCAGAACAACCGCATGTTCGGCCGCCAGGCTTTCGTGGGTTTTTCGAATACGAACTACGGCACGCTGACGTTCGGCCGCCAGTACGACGCGATCGTCGGCACCTTGCAGACCATGACGTCCAACGGCGCATGGGGTGGCGTGATGTTTTCGCACCCGTACGACAACGACAATACCGACGACTTTCTGCGCGTCAATAACTCGATCAAATACGTCTCGCCGAATCTGAAGGGCTTCACCGGTACGGCGATGTACGCATTCAGCAACGCGCCCGGCGCCTTTGCGAACAACCGCATGTGGTCGGTGGGCGGCATCTATTCGCAGGGTGCATTCTCTATCGCGGCGGCCTATTCGCTCTATAACGAACCGGGCGTGAACACCACCGCGAATGTGAACACCAACGGCGCGATCACTTGTTGCGATGCGCCGATCACGTCCAAACGCGAGCAGATTGCGGGCATCGGCGCGTCGTATGTCATCGGACCGGCCAAGCTGAGCCTGATGTACAGCAACGCGATCTACAACAACGTGGGCACGACGCTGACGAGCGGCATCAACTATCGCTTCAACAACTATGAAGCGAATGCGCGCTTCACGATCGATCCAACGCTGTTCTTCGGCATGGCCTACACGTACACGAGCAACAACATCACCGGCGGACCGGGCGGTCCTACGCAGGTGCACTGGCATCAGGTCAATCTGCTGGTCGACAAGTTCCTCTCCAAGCGGACCTCCATCTACACCGAGGTGATTTATCTGCGCGCGGCCGGCGGCGGTTTTCCGCGACCTACGGGCGGACCATTGCCCGCGACCTCGAACGGTCTGCTCGCCTCGCAGATTCAGACCATGTTGCCTTCTTCGGGACAAAACCAGGCCGTGTTCAGCCTGGGACTCGTTCACAAGTTCTAGCAGCACTGCATTGACCGGCGCAAACCGGCCACGCGTTTGCGCCGCATCGACTAACAAGCAAGGTGTGTAATGACTGAAAGACTTTACCGGGCCGGTGTCGATATCGGCGGGACCTTCACCGATATCGTCGTGATCGGCGATGACGGCGTGATTCATACCAGGAAGGTTTCGTCCACGCCGCAGGACTACGGCATTGCAATCGTCGCGGGTGTGCAGGCGCTGCTCGCCTCGCTCGATGCGCAACCGCACCAGATAACCGAACTGGTTCATGCAACCACCGTCGCCACCAATACGGTGCTCGAAGGCAAAGGCGCGCGCACGGCGCTGATCACGACGCGCGGTTTTCGCGACGTGGTCGAGATCGGCCGCCTGCGGGTGCCGATGCTTTACAACCTCGCGTATCAGAAACCGGAGCCGCTCGCGAAACGCCGGCACCGTTACGAGGTGGACGAACGCCTGCTCGCCGATGGTTCGGTCGACACGCCGCTCGACGATGCCCAAGTGCTGGAAATCGCGCAACGTATCGCCGACGAGAAAATCGAAGCGGTCGCGATCAGCCTGATTCATGCGTATGCGAATCCGGAACACGAGATCCGCATTCGCGATCTGTTGCGCAGTGTGCTGGGCGACTCCGTCTATCTGACCTGCTCGCATGAAATCCTGCCGGAAATCCGCGAATACGAACGCACCAGCACGACCGTCGTCAACGCGTATCTCGGGCCGGTGGTGGTGAGCTATCTGCATTCGCTGATCGACAAGCTGCGCGGCATCGGCATGACCGGCCCGGTGCAGATCATGCATTCGAACGGCGGCGTGATGAGCGCGGCCATGGTCATGCAGAAGCCGGCCACGATCATCGAGTCCGGGCCTGCGGCCGGTGTGATCGCGGGCGCTTCGGTCGCCGCCGCGTCGGGTTACGTCGATTGCATCACGGTGGACATGGGCGGCACCACGGCGAAGGCGGCCATCATCGAGAAGGGTGAGCCGGCGCGCACCACCGAGTACGAGGTCGGTGCGGGCATCAACGTCAGCAGCAAGCTCGTGAAGGGCGGCGGCCACGCAGTGAAGCTGCCGTTCATCGACGTCTCGGAGATCGGCGCGGGCGGCGGCAGTCTGGTGCGTATCGACGCGGGCGGGCTCGTCAAGGTCGGCCCCGATTCGGCGGGTTCGGTGCCCGGCCCCGTGTGCTATGACGCGGGCGGCACGATTCCGACGCTGACCGACGCCGTGCTGACGCTCGGCTATCTGAATCCGGGGTTTCTTGCCGGCGGCGAGTTGCGCATCAATCAGCAGAAATCGCTCGACGCAATGCGCACGCAGATCGCCGAGCCGACCCACACGGATCTGTACGAAGCCGCGTATGGCGTGTTCTCGATCGCGGCCTCCACGATGACGCGCGCGGTGAAAGCCGTATCGACGTATCGCGGCCGCGATCCGCGCGAATTCGCGCTCTTCGCGTTCGGCGGCAACGGGCCGGTCATCGTTCATGCGATCGCCGAACTGCTCGACATGAAGACGGTGATCGTGCCGCCGAGCCCCGGCGTGTTCAGCGCGCTCGGTCTGCTGTTCTCGTCGACCCAACACGAGTTCATGCAGACGATGTTCTGCCGCCTCGATCACTCCGCCGCGATGCAATTGGGCAACGCGCTCGAAGACCTCGTAGCGCGCGCCACGGCGGACATGACGGCCGAGGGCAATGCCTTCGCCGATATCGCCGTGACGTGCGCGCTGGATTTGCGCTACACGGGCCAGGCTTACGAGCTGACTGTGCCGATCAAATGGCGTGCCGGCGATCCGCTCGACATTGCGCCGATTGCCGTCGCGTTTCATTCGGAACACGAACGCACTTACGGCCACGCGTCCGCAGACGAGGTTATCGAACTTGTCAATCTGCGCGCGGTCGGTTCGCTGTGCTCGCAGAAAGACCGCGCCTACGACGCGCAACGCGCCGGCGGCAGTCGTGCGAATTCGCCGGCTGCGCGCGTGCCGGTGCGGCGCCGGGCGTATTTCGGCAAGACGCACGGCTTCATCGACACCCCGGTGATCTCGCGGGCCGATCTGCGCGCCGCGCCGATGACCGGCCCGTTGATCGTCGAAGAGTACGACTCGACTTGCGTCGTGCCGCCGAACGCCGGCGCGCGCGTCGATGCCCACGAAAACATCGTCATCACGTTTCTGGAGCAATCCGCATGACTACCCTGCAGGCCGCTTCGGCGGGCACCGATGCCATCACGCTTGAAATCGTCAAGAACGCGCTCGGCTCGATCGCCGACGAAATGGCGCTCGTCGTGTTGCGCACGGCCTATTCGCCGATCGTGCGCGATTCCATGGACTTCTCCACCGCGGTATTCGACCGTGCCGGCCGCGTGATCGCGCAGGGCCTGACGTTGCCGATTCACCTCGGCGCGTTTCCGGCCGCGATGGATAACGTGGTGCGCCGCTTCGGCACGGCCGGCAAGCCCGGCGACATCTACATCATGAACGACCCCTACACGTCGGGCGGCATGCATCTGCCGGACGTGTATCTGATTCAGCCGGTGTTTTACGACTCGCGTATCGAAGGCTATGTGGCGACCATCGTCCACCATGCCGATGTCGGCGGCATGGCGCCGGGCAGCATGGCGATCGGCGCAACGGAAATCTATCAGGAAGGTCTGCGGATTCCGTTGATGAAGCTGTGCGATGCCGGCGAGGTCAACGACGCGCTCGTCACGCTGCTGGAGACGAACTCGCGCATGCCGGGCCAGTTGCGCGGCGATCTGCGTGCCCAGGTGGCGTCTTGCAAGGCGGGGGAAAGGGGGCTCGTGCAATTGCTCGACAAGTACGGCGCGGATGGTTTCGGGAGGCTGGTCGAAGCGCTGCACGATTACGCCGAGCGTCTGACGCGCCAGGCCATCAGCACGATGCCGAATGGCGAATACCGTTACGAGGATTTCATCGACGGCCTGGGCGATACGCCGGTGCCGATCGCGTTTCGCGTCAAGGTCACGGTGGCGGACGACGTGGTGAAGATCGACTGGACGGGGACCGACGCGCAGGTGCAGGGCGCGATCAATGGTCCGTTCGCGACCACGCAATCGGTCGCGTATGCGGCGGTGCGTTGCGCGATCGGCGTCGATGTGCCGAACTGCGAAGGGTTTTCGCGGCCGGTGCAGGTGTACGCCGAAAGCGGCTCGATCGTGAATCCCGTTGAACCGGCGGCCTGCGCGGCGCGCGGGATCATCGCTTACCGTATGTTCGACGTGTTGCAAGGCGCGTTCGCGCAGATCGTGCCGGATACGATTCCGGCGCTGGGCGAAGGCGGTCCCTCGGTCGTGTCGATTTCCGGGCGCAATCCGGATGGCGAGGGCGGCACGCGTGGCGCCAACTGGCTGATTACCGACGGCGTGCTCGGCAGTTGGGGCGGTGGCCGCAACGACGGTTGCGAAGGCATTGCGAATCCGCTCGGCAACCTGTCGAACCAGCCGGTCGAATTGATCGAGGCACGTCTGCCGCTCAAGATCACCGAATACGGATTCGTCACCAACTCGGGCGGCGCGGGCCGGCATCGCGGCGGCCTCGCCATGCGCCGCGCTTATGAACTGCGCAGCGACCATGCGTTGCTCGGACTGCGCTCGGACCGGCGTGCGCATCGGCCGACTGGCTCGCACGGTGGGCTGAGCGGGTCGCCGTCACTCAATCTGCTGACACGCGACGGTCAAAGCACATTGCTGCCGACCATGCCGAGCACGGTGACCGCGCTTCGCAAGGGCGACCGCTTCTGCCATATCGCGGCGGGCGGCGCGGGTCATGGCGATCCGTTGACGCGTTCGCCGCAAGCCGTGCGCGAGGACGTGCTGGACGATCGCATCACGAAGCAGCTGGCGCGCGAAGTGTACGGCGTCGTGCTGGAAGGCGCGGCGCGCGACATAGACGGGCAGCGCACCGCCGAGCTGCGTGAGCGCCTCCAGACGCTGACCAGTCAGGAGCGCGTGGCGAAGCAGGAGGTGCTGTTCCTGCAATCCACCGGTGCCGATGCCGCGGCTTTCGGCAAACTCTGACTACGACAGGTGCTTTGACTATGACCGCTTCAATCCTCGCGCCAGACACCGATACTCAACGCATGCGCTTGCTGCGTCCCAGTTGGGCCGAGCTCGACTATGGCGCTATCGCGGCGAATCTGGCGCTCGCGCGCGAACAGGTGGGGCGAGCCACGAAAATCTACTTCGTTTGCAAGGGCGATGGTTTTGGCTTCGGTGCCGCGAAGGTTGCACGGCTGGCGGCGCAAGCGGGTGTGGACGGCTTTTGCGTCGGCAGCCCGGAAGAGGGCGTCGCGATTCGCCGCGCGGGCATCGATCGCGACATTCTGCTGTTTGCGTCGACCTTGCCCGAGGATGCGGCGCGGGTCGCAGCGTTGGGATTGACGGTGACGATCCAGAGTCAGGAAAGCCTGCGCGCATTCATCGAGGCCGGCGTGGCCGTCGATGCCTTCGTCGAAATCGATCCGGGCTTCGGGCGCTTCGGCTTTCTGCCGTCGCAATGGCAGGCCGCGTTCGAAGCACTGCGCGATCAGTCGACCGTTCGGCTCAAAGGCGTGTACACGCATCTGAGTTCGCCGGAGAGCGATGATGTGACGCGCAAGCAGGCCGGCGTATTCGATGCGGCGCTGGCGGATGCGCGCGCGGCGGGATTCGATAACGTGACGACGATGCTGGCGAGCTCGCGAGTCATGCTCGCGCATCCGCATCTGGCGTATCAGGCGGTTGATCCCGGGCGACTGCTATACGGCGCGCTCGACGCGGGCTGGATGGCCCGCGCACCGTTGCGACCGATGTTGCGGGCCGTGCGCGGGCGCATCATTCACGTTCAGGAGCATCCGGCCGGGTCCATGCTCGGCATCGGCTATGCGGAGCCGATCCGGCTCGAACGCGGTGTGCGCATTGGTGTGGTGCCGATCGGCTTCTGGGACGGTCTGAATCATGTGCCGCCGTTGGGTCGCGTGCTGGTGCACGGACAAGCGGCACGCATCGTCGGGCGCCGCTCCTTCCAGCATACCGTGATCGATATCACGGACGTTGCACAGGCGCGAACCGGAAGTGTCGTTACGTTGCTGGGTCAGGACGGCGACCAGTCGATCACGATCGACGAAATGGCGGAAACGCTGCGGCTGCCCGTCATGGAGTTGATCCCGCGACTGGCGAGGAGTCTGCCTCACGTCGATGTGACGGCGACGGATCTGCCGGGCGCCGATTGACGCGTGTCGGCAGATCCGTCCCCTACGGCGTTAGAACATTTTGCGGATGCCGACTGCCGCGCCGACGTTGTTGGTGCGGCCAACGGTGTCGACCACGCCGGTGGCCGGGTTGGTCGAGCCGGGGTAGTCGGCGGCGAATGCGCCATTGCCGCGCGCGAAGTCCACGGTGCCATACACTTCCGTGTGCTTCGACAGCGAGTATTCGGCGAGAACGGTGGCGGAGTAGTTGATACCCGAGCCGAGTGTGCCGTCGATTTTTTCGGCGTTGCGAGCGTGACCGTAGTAACCGGCCACGGTGATCAGAAGCGGCGCCGTTGCCTGCCAGTTGCCGCCAATGTAGAGCGTGTCGTCGATACGGTTCGGGCTGCTGCCCGGCAGTTTCGGCGCGCCCGCTTGCTGCATGTTGGCGTCAGTGGTGCCGCTGCGATCCTGCGCGCGCAACCAGCCGGCCAGCAGGCGCACGGTGGGCGTGATCTGGTACGCGCCGCTCACGTGCAGCATGTTGATCTTTGCGCCATTGACCAGGCTGCCGCTTGCGGACGTCACCGAGGTTTGCTGGAAGCCTGCGTCGAGCGATGCGGGACCGTGCGTGTACGTTACTTCCACGCCATACGTGCTGCCGAGGCCGACTGCGCCCGCCTGATTGCCGAAGCCATAGATTGCGTCGATGCTCAGGCCATTGAACGATGCCTTGTACTTCACCGAGTTGTTGATCGTGAGGTACGGGCCAATACCATTCCATGCCCAGCTGTCTTGCCAGTAATCGCCGACGGTCATCGGGTCGAACACATCGCCCATGGTGTCGTAGAGCGGCGCATATTGGTTACCGAAGGTCAGCGTGCCGTACTTGTCGCTCGACAGGCCGACAAACGCTTGTCGACTGAACAGCGTGTTTGCCTGATGCAGTTGCCCGGAGTTCAGTTCGAAGCCGTTTTCAAGGCGGAAAATCGCGGACAGGCCGCCACCCAGGTCTTCGGTGCCCTTCAGGCCCCAACGGCTGTGGGTTTCCGGACCGACCGTCATGCTGAACTGGTCTTTGCCATCCGGGGCGGCATTCGTCTGATAGCGGAGCGCCGTATCGACGAGACCATACAGCGTGACCGAGCTCTGTGCGAATGCGGGGAACGCGGCAAGGACGAAAAGAGATACGGCGGCACTGGAAATAACGGCTTTTTTCATCAGACGGTTGTCCTAACTATGATTGTTCACTTGACCGCCTCAATGCCCTTGAAGACTGGCTGGGTGAGGCTGAAACCGGGAGCATAGTCGGTGAGTTTTTTGCCTCATATCGCATAATATGGATTGGTTTCTTCCAGAATCAGGAACAATAAGGCGGTCACATGTCTGATGGAAATACCTGCAATGAGCAGTAGGCTTGCGAGCGGTTTGACGCGGCAGGCGCCGCCATTCGAGATCGAGCTATAGACCATCGGCTCGCATTTGCAAGCGCCAGCGTGTCGCTAAAAAGCCACGATTGCCGGGCCGTGCTCCCTGACCGGATGTCGCGTTCGGCCCACGTTGTTACCGATTGGCGCGCACCCGTTTGCGGGGTATGGCTCGCAATCGGCCACGGGTGACACCGTGGCCGATCGCCTTGCCGAACCTCTAGTCGTAGCGATAGACGCCCTGACCCACCTTGCGTCCAAGGTGGCCTGCCGCTACCAACTCGCGCAGTAACGGGCTTGCGCGATATTTCGAATCGCCGAAGTCCTTCAGGAACACATCGAGGACCGACAGGCAAACGTCGAGCCCGATCAGATCCGCGAGCGCCAGAGGGCCAATCGGGTGATTCGCGCCGAGGCGCATGCCGAGGTCGATCTCCTCCGCCGTGGCGATGCCTTCAGCGAGCACGAAAAACGCTTCGTTGATCATCGGCACCAGAATGCGGTTCACCACGAAGCCCGGTGCGTTCTTTACGCTGATCGGTGACTTGTCGAGCTTGACTGTCAGCTCCCGTACAGCCTCAATCGTGGCCGCGCTGGTCTGTATGCCACGAATGATTTCGACGAGCGGCAGGAGCGGCACCGGATTGAAGAAGTGCATGCCGATGAAGCGAGACGCATCGGTCAGCGCGGCCCCGAGTGCGGTGATCGAGATCGACGAGGTATTCGATGCAATGATCGTCTCCGGCCGCGCGACGGATTCGATCTGCCGCAAGATGCGGATCTTCAGATCGGTATTTTCCGTGGCGGCCTCGATCACGAGGTCGACGGAGGTGAGGCGCTGATAGTCGGTGGACGTCTCGATGCGCGAGAGGGCAGCCTCTTTCACCGCCGCGTCGAGCTTGCCCTTGGCGACCAGCCGTTCGAGGCTGCCTGTCAGCGTGGCCAGGCCCTTCGCAAGCGCCGCCTCGTTGACATCGATCATGATCGCCTTCAGTCCCGCGACTGCGACGACCTGAGCGATGCCGTTGCCCATCGTCCCTGCACCAATTATCCCAACGGTATTGATTGTCATGGCTATTCCTTGTCAGCAATGCGACACAGTGTTCTATTGTAGGCGCTCGAAAATAGCCGCAATACCCTGGCCGCCTCCGATACACATCGTAACCAGCGCAAACCGCCCGTTGATACGCTGCAATTCATACAGCGCCTTGACGGTAATCAGCGCACCCGTCGCGCCGATCGGATGACCGAGCGAAATGCCGGAGCCATTCGGGTTCACCTTGAGCGGGTCGAGTTCGAGCTGCTGCGTCACGGCGCAGGCCTGCGCTGCAAAGGCCTCGTTCGCCTCGATCACGTCGAGATCGCCGATGCCGAGGCCGGCGCGCTGGAGTGCAATGCGGGTGGCGGGCACCGGGCCGATGCCCATATAGAGAGGATCGACGCCGGCATGCGCGTATGACACGAGCCGGGCCAGCGGTTTCAGGCCGCGCGCGTCCGCCGCTTCGCGCGACATCAAAAGAACCGCGGCTGCCGCATCGTTGATACCGGATGCGTTGCCTGCGGTGACCGTGCCGTTTTCCTTCTGGAAAACGGGCCGCAATCCGCTCAGTTCAGCGGGATCGAGTTCCAGACGCACATGTTCGTCGGTGTCGAAAACGACCTGTTTGCCTTTTACGGTCCGCGTAATCGGCAGGATCTGATCCTTGAAGCGGCCTTCGGCGATGGCATGGGCGGCGCGCCGATGCGATTCGACTGCGAGTGCGTCCTGCTGTTCGCGCGTAATGCCGTACTTGCTGGCGACGTTCTCGGCAGTCACACCCATCGGTACCGTATGGAACGGATCGTTCAACGCCCCGAGCATCATGTCGATCAGGCGGGTGTCGCCCATTCGTGCGCCAAAGCGTGCGTCAGGCGTGATGTAGGGCGCACGGCTCATGTTTTCCGCGCCGCCGCCGATCGCGATGTCGGCATCGCCGAGCAGAATGGATTGCGCTGCGGAGACAATGGCCTGCAAGCCTGAGCCGCACAGACGATTGACGTTGAAAGCCGGTGTCGTTTCGCTAACGCCGCCGTTGATCGCAGCTACGCGCGACAGGTACAGGTCTTTGGGTTCGGTGGCTATCACGTTGCCGAATACGACCTGACCGACCTGATCGCCCTCCACGCCGGCCCGTGCCAGCACCTCACGTACGACAAGCGCTCCGAGTTCGGAGGGCGGAATGTCCTTCAGGCTTCCGCCAAACTTGCCGATCGCGGTGCGCACACCGCTGACAACAACCACTTCTCTTTGCACTTGAGACTCCTTGGAATCACTTGAACGCGCGCAGCTTGTCCCGCTGTGCGCGTGAGGAAGTTACATGTTCGGGTAGTTAGGACCGCCGCCGCCTTCAGGCGTCACCCAGACGATGTTCTGCGTCGGGTCCTTGATATCGCAGGTCTTGCAGTGCACGCAGTTCTGCGCGTTGATCACCAGGCGCTCGGTGTTGTCGTCGTTCTTCACGAACTCGTACACCGCTGCGGGGCAGTAACGTGACTCCGGGCCGGCGTAGGTCTGCCAGTTCACGTTCACTGGCACCGAAGGATCTTTCAGCGTCAGGTGAGCGGGCTGGTTCTCTTCGTGGTTCGTGTTCGAGATGAACACTGAAGAGAGCCGGTCAAACGTCAGCTTGCCATCGGGCTTCGGATAGACGATCGGCTTGCATTGCGAAGCCGGCTTCAGCATCTCGTGATCCGAATGCTGGTGATGCAGCGTCCACGGCACATTGCCGCCCAGCAGCTTCTGCTCGATGCCCACCATCAGCGTGCCGAGGTAGAGGCCCTTGCTCATCCACTGCTTGAAGTTGCGCGCACGATGCAGTTCGGTATGCAGCCACGAGGTCTTGAAGCTCTCCGGATAGGCGGTGAGTTCATCACTGGTGCGTCCAGCCTGCACAGCTTCAAAAGCGGCGTCGGCGGCCAGCATGCCGGTCTTGATCGCTGCATGCGAGCCCTTGATCCGCGATGCGTTCAGGAAGCCCGCGTCGTCGCCGACCAGTGCGCCGCCCGGGAACACGAGCTTCGGCAGTGACATGAGGCCACCGGCCGTGATCGCCCGTGCGCCGTACGACACCCGCTTGCCGCCTTCGAGCACAGCACGGATTGCCGGATGTGTCTTGTAGCGCTGGAATTCCTCGAACGGCGACAGGTACGGATTCGTGTAGCCAAGTCCGACCACAAAACCCACCACCACCTGGTTGTTATCCATGTGATAGAGGAACGAGCCACCGTACGTGTCGTTCTCCAGCGGCCAGCCGGCGGTATGCATCACGAGACCCGGCTTGTGCTTCGACGGATCGATCTCCCACAGTTCCTTGATGCCGATACCGTAGACCTGCGGATCGACGCCTTCGCGCAGCTTGAATTTATCGTTCAGCTGACGGCCCAGATGCCCACGCGCGCCCTCACAGAACAGCGTGTACTTCGCGTGCAGTTCCATGCCGAGCTGGAAGTTCTCGGTCGGTTCACCATCCTTGCCGATCCCGAGGTTGCCGGTGGCGACGCCTTTGACCGAACCGTCGTCGTTATAAAGGATTTCAGCCGCAGGAAAGCCCGGGAAAATCTCCACGCCCAGCGCCTCAGCCTGCTGACCCAGCCAGCGCGTCACATTCGCGAGACTGATCACATAATTACCGTGATTCTTGAAGTTATCCGGCAGCGCCCAGACCGGCACGCTCTTCGAACCGGTTTCGGTCAGGAACAGGAACTTGTCTTCGGTCACATCCACGGTCAGCGGTGCGCCTTTTTCTTTCCAGTCTGGAATCAGCTCGGTCATGGCGCGTGGATCCATGACCGCGCCCGAGAGAATATGCGCCCCGATCTCCGAGCCTTTTTCCAGTACGCACACGCCAATTTCAGCGCCTTGTTCCGCCGCCAGCTGCTTCAGGCGAATCGCCGCGGACAGCCCAGCCGGGCCGCCGCCGACGATCACGACGTCGTATTCCATCGACTCGCGCGGGCCGTACTGCTCAATGAGACTTGCGGGGGTCATTGTTTTGCCGGTGCCCATCAGAACTGATCTTCCGACAGCGCCAGCACACTCTCGCCACCCTTCGCACTGACAATCGACGCCTCCAGCGCCGATGCGAGCGTCAGCACATGCTCAGCGTAGAACTGCGCGGTCGCGATCTTCGCACCGTAAAACGAAGGATCTTCGTCACGCTTCCCGGCTGCCACGAGCAACGCACGCGCCATCTGCCAGCCGCCAAGCACGATGCCCGCGAGCTTCAGATACGGCACGCTGCCCGCGAACACCGCGTTCGGATCGCTCTTCGTATTGGTGACAACAAAGTCCACCACCGTGCTCAACGAGCGATGCCCCTGCGCAAGATATTTCTTCATCGACTCGAACGCCGGACCCTGCTGCGCACCGAGCGCTTCGACCGTTTCGGCCACGCCGGCGAGCAGCGACTTCGCCACCTTGCCGCCGTCGCGCACGGTCTTGCGGCCGATCAGATCGTTCGCCTGGATCGCGGTCGTGCCTTCATAGATCGGCAGAATCCGCGCGTCGCGGTAATACTGCGCGGCGCCGGTTTCCTCGATGAAACCCATGCCGCCGTGCACCTGTACGCCGAGGCTCGTCACATCGATCGACAGCTCCGTACTCCAGCCCTTCACGATCGGCACGAGGTATTCGTAGATCGCCTGATGTTCCACGCGCGTGGCTTCGTCAGCGTGACGATGCGCGATGTCGCAGTGAGCCGCGGCCACATACGCCAGCGCGCGTGAGGCTTCAGTCAGGCCGCGCATCGTGGCGAGCATCCGGCGCACGTCGGGGTGCTGAATGATCGCGACCGGTTGCTTCGCCGAGCCATCCACGGGACGGCTTTGCACACGGTCTTTCGCGTACGCCACCGCCTTCTGGTAAGCGCGATCCGACACGCCCACGCCCTGCATGCCGACCGCAAAGCGCGCCGCGTTCATCATGATGAACATGTATTCGAGGCCGCGATTCTCTTCGCCGATCAGATGACCGATCGCGCCGCCGTGGTCGCCGAACTGCAGCACCGCGGTCGGGCTCGCCTTGATGCCGAGCTTGTGTTCGATCGACACGCAATGCACGTCGTTGCGCTCGCCGAGCGAGCCGTCTTCGTTGACGAGAAACTTCGGCACGATGAAAAGCGAAATGCCCTTCACGCCTTCCGGTGCGTCAGGTGTGCGCGCGAGCACGAGATGTGCGATGTTCTTCGCCATGTCGTGCTCGCCCCACGTGATGAAAATCTTCGTGCCGAACAGTTTGAACGAACCGTCGCCCTGCGGCTCGGCGCGCGTGCGCACCAGCGCGAGGTCGGAGCCGGCCTGCGGCTCGGTCAGGTTCATCGTGCCGGTCCATTCGCCGGAAATGAGTTTGGGCACGTAGGTCTGTTTCTGCGCTTCGCTGCCCGCCGTCAGCAGCGCCTCGATCGCGCCATCCGTGAGCAGCGGGCACAGCGCGAACGACAGGTTCGACGCGTTCAGCATCTCGATACAGGCGGTGGCAATCAGCTTGGGCAGGCCCTGGCCTTCGTAGTCGACGGGATGTTGCACGCCCTGCCAGCCGCCAACGCCAAACTGGCGAAACGCTTCCTTGAAGCCGGGCGTCGCGGTGACCACGCCATCTTTCCAGCTGCTCGGATTGCGATCGCCTTCCACATTCAGCGGCGCCAGCACTTCGCCGCACAGTTTCGCCGACTCTTCGAGCACGGCCTGCGCGGTGTCGAGGTTCGCGTCTTCGAAGCCCGGCAGCGTCGCGATGTGTTCGAGACCGGCCAGTTCTTTCATCACGAACAGCATGTCCTTGATGGGTGCGCTATACATCTCCGTCTCCTTGATATGGGTATGCGAACGAGAGGCTTGCCATGCGAAACCCGCAATTCGGGCATGGACGGCAGCTCGGATGACCCATCCTACTGCCTCGCGTGCGTACGCCCGATGGCGAAATCTGCCGTTTCATTGACAAAAGCTGCCGTTTTTCCGTCGGCACAAAGCGCGGACTTGGCCGGGAGCGGATTGGCCGATTATGTCAATGAATCGGCCAAGCTTGCTAATGCTCAGGGAAGCGGGCGAATCTAGAATAGACTGAACATGCAGCCTGACGCTGCCCTCAGCGATGTTTGCGACTGGACTGACTGGCCATATTTGTCATGCCGGGCGTTCGACACCTTCCAAAGCATCGCGAGTGAAGACCCTACCGGAGACAAGCCCATGGACCTGTTTGGCCAGATGATGTACGCGCCGTTATTGTTGTCGTCGTTGCTCCAGCAGGCCGCGCGGCACTCCAGTAAGGTCGAGATCGTGTCGCGCCGCGTCGAGGGTGATATCCACCGCTACACCTATCGCGACTGCCATATCCGCTCGATGCAGCTCGCGAATGCGCTGACAGCGTACGGAATCCAACCTGGCGACCGGATCGGCACGCTCGCGTGGAACGGGTATCGCCACATGGAAATGTACTATGGCGTATCCGGCATTGGCGCCGTTTGTCATACCATCAATCCGCGGCTTTTCGCTGAGCAGATCGCCTATATCGTCAACCACGCGCAAGACCGGTTCATCTGTTTCGACATGTCGTTTGCACCGCTTGTCGAGCAGATTGCCCACCAATGTCCGCTTGTCGAGAAGTGGATCATGTTGTGCGACGAGTCGGCATTGCCGGAAACATTCGCCGTGCCATTGGAGAGCTATGAAACGTTGATTGCCGGTCAGCCTCAGGCGTTCGACTGGCCGCGCTTCGACGAGCAGCGCGCAGCGGTTTTGTGCTACACGTCCGGGACGACCGGCAATCCGAAAGGCGTGCTGTATTCGCATCGCTCGCTTAGCCTGATGGCCTATGGGTCGGCGTTGCCGGATACGCTGTGTCTGTCCGCGACGGATACGGTTGCGCCCGTCGTGCCGATGTTCCATGTCAATGCTTGGGGGTTGCCGTTTTCGGCGCCGCTCGTGGGCGCCAAGCTGGTGCTCCCCGGGCCGAAGCTCGACGGCGAGTCGCTGTGGACGCTATTCGAACAGGAAGGTGTCACCTTCTCGGCCGGCGTGCCGACCATTTGGCTTGGCCTCGTCGACTACATGCGGCGTGCGGGCAAGCACAGCACGCACTTCAAGCGCGCGATCGTCGGGGGATCGGCGTGCCCGCCGCAACTCGCTTCGTCATTGCGCGAGCTTGGCATCAAAGCCGTGCATGCGTGGGGTATGACGGAACTGTCGCCGCTTGGCACCGTATGCTCGCCGTCGCATGGCTACGAGGAGAAGTCCGCTGAGGAGCAGAAGTGCACCGATGCAAAACAGGGGCGCGCCGTGCCCGGCATCGATCTGAAGATCGTCGGTTCGGGCGGCGTGGAGTTGCCGTGGGACGGTAAATCGGCGGGCGATCTGATGGCGCGTGGCCACTGGGTGCTGGATCGTTACTACGGCGTCGAGCAAACGGCGCTGGAAGACGGGTGGTTCTCAACGGGCGACGTTGCAACGATCGATTCCGATGGCTATATGCAGATCACGGATCGAAGCAAGGATGTCATCAAATCCGGCGGCGAATGGATTTCATCGATCGAACTCGAACATGTCGCAATGTCTCATCCCGAGATCGAATCAGCGGCTTGCATTGGGTGCGAGCACCCGAAATGGGACGAGCGTCCGCTGTTGATTGCGGTAAGGCGTGCTGGCAGCACATTGAGCGCGCAGGAATTGTTGGCGTTTTACGATGGCAAGGTCGCCAAGTGGTGGATTCCAGATGATGTGGTTTTCGTTCCGGAGATGCCGCTGACCGCGACCGGAAAGCTCCAGAAACTGGTTCTGAAGCAGCGATTTGGCAAGTATCTCGTCGATGCAGCGAAGCCCTCGGCGTAGGCTCGAACGCAAATCACTCAAATCATCTTGCGGTAGGCCTGTGGCGTACTGCCCGTCCAGTGACGGAACGCGCGGTGAAAGGCGGTCGGATCGTCAAAACCCACTTCGTAGGCAATCACGCCGATGGCATCGGCCGAACGCGTGAGACGCTGGACAGCAATGTCACGGCGCAGTTCGTCTTTGATTGCCTGGAAGGTCGTACCTTCAATCGAGAGGCGGCGGCACAGCGTTCTCACTGAGTAGTGCAGACCCTGTGCGACGACTCCGATTGTGGGAATCTCGGGCAGGCAACCCGCAATGTATTGGCGAACCTGGTGACAAACCATCTGTTCGGCGAACGACACGAAGATCCAGTCTTCCGGCGCGCGCGCCAGAAACTTCTTCAGATCGGACTTGTGTTGCCGGATGGCCATGTCGAGATATCTGGCGTCGAACGACATGCAGGTCTGAGTGCAACCGAAATGCACCGGTCCGGGAAACAGGTAAAGGTAGTCGGTCTCCCGCGATGGCCGCGGGAAATCGAACTCCACCTTGACCAGAGGGATCTTCTGCCCGATTAGCCAGGACGCCACACCATGCACGAGCTTTAGCATCAGCTCCTGGCCCAGCGCATTCTGAGACCTGTTTGCCTCGTTCGCGATGAGGTCGATCCTGCAGAGCGACTCGTCGCGTTGCGACTTCACTGTGAAGTCGTCGAGAATCAGGTGGAAGAACTGCCCGAACCGATGCATCGCGACATCCAGCCGAGGCGCGTCGAGCAGGCTGAGGCACAGATACTTGAGCGTGCCATTGCGCAACGGCCGGCTGAAAATGCCAGGCATTTCATCGTCATATTCGGCTGCAAGCAACCGATAGAGTGTTGAGAACTGCTCCTGCGTAACGCGCGCTCCCGGTCTGTGCAGCAATGCATGCGGGATGCCGGATCGTTCAGCCAGTCTCTCAATCGCCATGGGGTCTGCGCCGGCTAGAAAGCCGTTGACCAGGGACATTGAGACGGTAGCCGAGAGCGAGTTCAAGGGAGCGGTACAGTTGTGCGCAACTGCTCGATGTTATGCGTGGCTTATTTTGTCATAGGTCGGGGCCGAATGCGAATGGGCGATAGGCGAGGCGCGCAAACGTACGCCTCGCGGGCGGAAACGGCTGAAGACAGCTGTCGCATGATCTGCCAGCCGCCGCGCTTGCTTAGTTACCGGGTTGGAATACCTTCAGTCGATTGTCGACGCGCTGCACACCGGCGACGCTCTGCGCAACGGTAACGGCGCGAGCGATCTGCTTGTCATCCGGCGCACTGCCGACCAGCGTCACCACACCGTCTTTCGCAAGAATCGAAATTCCCGACGAGTTAAGCCCCTTCGATGCAGTCAGCGCGTGCCGAACGTTTTTCTGCACCAGGTGATTCTGCGCGCGACGCGCTTTCGGGCCGGATTGGGGTGCAGCCTGCGGAGCAGCCACGGGCGCGGACGACGCTATATCGTCCGACGCTGCGGTCTGTGCCAGCGCCGAAACCGAGATGATGGATGCGACACACAATGTGATCGTCTGAACGACTGCTGATTTCATAAAAACTCCAAGAGAGCTTTGCTGGGTAAATATCGACCGCGCTTTTGAGGGGGGCGCGCTTTCGTAGAAATTTGCCATCACATCATCGATATGTAGGGCGGAGCGCCGCACCTGGCAATCGCCATTCTATGGGGATGACTACCCTGTATTCGTCGATGTTGCAGGAAGAGACTGTTGTCGAAACGGTGAGTAAATCGAGCGCCTTCGAAGCGCGTATAGAAGTGGCCAGTTTGTCTGGAAGCGTTCTGTTTCGAATCGGGCCTTGGCGCTCCGCGCAGCGCATTCGGTTCAGCGCAATAGCCCACGTGCGTAGTACAGGCTAATTCTGTAAAGGTGTTTTCGAGGTTGTCGCGTATATCGGGAGTGAGGACGCGTTTAATATGCCGTCGCGCCTAACCGGGAAGCACTATTTCCGGTCTGCTGCGAGAGCTTCGATAACGCAATTGCAAAAGCATTGCGCGAGATCAATAACACGGGCCTCGCCTACACCACCATCTCGAGATTCGATGAAAACTGCTGTTGCGTCCCGGTAGTCAACTGTATTGGATGCGCGTTGGCCGGCCGGGCCGGTCATCGAGAGAAGTAGCACGGGGTACTGTTCAATGATGCACGTCGTTCTGTCCGCTTTCCGGTGGCCACTGGTTGTGCTGTGTTTCATGGCCACGCTATACGCGGTCGTCGCAGCGCTCGCGACACCGTTTCTACGCGCGGGCCGGTCGGGCAGAAACCGATTTCAGCAATACGGGGCAATGGTCGACGGCGTCAGCGTATTGAAACCTTTGTGCGGGGCTGAGCCGAGGTTATACGAGAATCTCGCCACGTTCTGCGAGCAGACGCATTCCCACTTCCAGATCCTGTTCGGCGTGTCCTCGCCCGACGATGCCGCAATTCCGGTTGTGAGACGTTTGCAGGCTGCGTATCCGGACCGCGACATTGAACTCGCAATCGATTCCCGGGTGCACGGCTGCAATCTGAAGGTGAGTAATCTCATCAACATGGTTGAGCGGTCCACGTACGACATCATCGTGATCGCCGACAGCGATATTGCAGTCAACTCCGACTATTTGCGTACTGTCTCGGCGCCGCTGGCCGATGCCGGAGTCGGCGTGGTGACGTGTCTTTACGTCGCGCAGAGTGTGGGTGGCTTCTGGCCCCGCCTGGGCGCGCTCTTCATCAACGAGTGGTTTGCGCCTTCCGTGCGTGTGGCGCACGCGGTTGGCTCCCGCCGGTTTGGCTTTGGCGCGACCCTCGCATTGCGACGCACGACGCTTGAGCGCATCGGCGGTTTCGCCGTGCTGAAAGATTGTCTGGCCGACGACTACTGGCTCGCCGAGCACGTCCGCAACCTTGGACTCCGCACGGTGCTGTCACCTGTGATGGTCGCCACGGACGTCATTGAACCGACATTCGCGACGCTGTGGCTGAGGGAAACCCGTTGGTTGCGTACGATCCGGTCAGTGAACCAGCCGGGGTTCGCGTCGCTCATCATTACGTTTGCCACACCATGGATTGTGGCCGGTGCATGGCTAGCGTTCGATTTTCGTTCGGGCGAGCTAGCGAGTGCGCATCCCTGGGGGGCAACAGCGCTGGCGGTGAATTCGGCCATAGGCGTGGCCGCGCGAATAGTGCTCCACGCGCGTGGCGCCAGTGATTCACATTCGTTCTGGCGAGATCTGCCACTCGTGCCGCTGCGTGATACGTTGCTGGCGTTGCAATGGCTTGCGGGAGCGTTCGGTTCTCACGTCGTGTGGCGTGGAGCGCGCGTGCCGGTCGCACCGTCCAGCAACCCGATCAATCCTTCCGTATAAACGCGCCGGATTCCACTGAAGCATCCGATGGACTTTGAAATGACATACAGTTCGCTCGCGCAACGCGAAATTTTCCCTATAGAACACAAGTTGCCGGAGCAATCATGAAAGCGCTTTTTTTGCAGGCGCCGTCGTACGACGGCTTCGATGGTGGCGCGGGTTCGCGCTATCAGGCCAAACGCGAAGTCCGCTCGTTCTGGTATCCGACGTGGCTTGCGCAGCCCGCGGCACTCGTGCCCGATAGCCGCGTGCTCGATGCACCGGCAGATGGTCTGTCGGTGGATCAAACGCTCGACATTGCGCAGCAATACGATCTGGTGGTGATCCACACCAGCACGCCGTCCTTTCCGACCGACGCCCTGTTCGCCGAAGACCTGAAGAAGCGCAAGCCTTCCGTACTGATCGGCATGGTGGGCGCGAAGGTCGCCGTCGATCCTCACAATTCGCTGGTTGCCACCGAGGCGATCGATTTCCTCTGCCGCGAAGAATTCGACTTCACCTGTCAGGAAGTGGCCGAAGGCAAACCGTTCTCGCAGATCAAGGGCCTCAGCTATCGCGCCGCCGACGGCTCGATCGAGCACAACGAAGCGCGCCCGATCCTCGAAAACATGGACGAGCTGCCGTTCGTGGCGCCCATCTACAAGCGCGATCTGAAGATCGACAACTACTTCATCGGCTATCTGAAGCATCCGTACGTGTCGATCTACACGGGCCGCGGCTGCCGCTCGAAGTGCACGTTCTGTTTGTGGCCGCAAACCGTGGGCGGCCACCGCTACCGCACGCGCTCGGTCGAGAACGTGCTGGCCGAAGTGAAGTGGATTCGCGACAACATGCCCGAAGTGAAGGAGATCATGTTCGACGACGACACGTTCACCGATTTCAAGCCGCGCGTCGAGGAAATCGCCCGCGGTCTTGGGAAACTGGGCGTGACGTGGTCGTGCAACGCGAAGGCGAACGTGCCGTACTCGACGCTGAAGATCATGAAGGAAAACGGCCTGCGCCTGCTGCTGGTCGGCTACGAGTCCGGCGACGACCAGATTCTGCTGAACATCAAGAAGGGTCTGCGCACCGACATCGCGCGCCGTTTCAGCGAAGATTGCCGCAAGCTCGGCATCAAGATTCACGGCACTTTCATTCTCGGTCTGCCCGGCGAGACGCAGGACACGATCCAGAAGACGATCGAATACGCCAAGGAGATCAATCCGCACACGATCCAGGTGTCGCTCGCCGCGCCGTATCCCGGCACCAGGCTCTACAACGAGGCCGTTGAAAACGGCTGGCTCGAAGAGAACAAGGTGATCAACCTCGTCAGCAAGTCGGGCGTGCAGCTCGCGGCGATCGGTTATCCGCATCTTTCGCGCGACGAGATCTACCATCAGCTAGAAAACTTCTATAAGCGTTTCTATTTCCGGCCGTCGAAGATCTGGGAAATCCTGCGCGAGATGCTGACGAGCTGGGACATGATGAAGCGGCGCTTGCGTGAAGGCGTCGAATTCTTCCGTTTCCTGCGCGCGCACGAGGCATGAACGACACTGATCGCTTGCGTCAACGGATGCTGATTATCACGGCCGACGACTTCGGCTTGCATCCTCGCGTAAACGAAGCGGTTGAACTCGCCCACCGGCACGGCGTCTTGACCGCAGCGAGCCTGATGGTGGGCGCGCCTGCGGCCGAGGACGCAGTTGCGCGCGCCCGCTCGCTTCCCCAGCTGTGCGTCGGCTTGCATCTTGTCCTCGCCGATGGCACGGCTCAACTGCCACGCGAGGTGATTCCCGCACTGGTGAACGCAGAAGGCCGGTTCGGCAGCAACATGGTGCGCGACGGCTTCCGCTTCTATTTTCTACCACACGTTCGCGCACAGCTTGCTCTCGAAATTCGCGCGCAGTTCGCGGCGTTCGTGAAGACCGGCTTGCCACTCGATCACGTCAACACGCACAAGCATTTTCACCTGCATCCAACCGTGCTCTCGCTGATCATCGAAATCGGACGCGACTTCGGAATGCACGCGATGCGTCTGCCGATCGAACGCGATGCACCCCTCTGGTTGCGGCCATGGATGAGCCTGGTGCGCAGCCGGCTCGACCGCGCCGGCATCGCACACAACGACTATGTGGTCGGACTCGCGGACACCGGGCGCATGAGCGAATCGGCCTGGCTTGCCGCGCTCGAAGGGCTGCCTGGCGGTGTCGGCGAAATCTATTGTCACCCTGCCACACCGGGCGACGCTCCATTGACGCCCGGCATGCAGTCGTACCGTCACGCAGATGAACTCGACGCGCTGCTATCCCCGCGCGTGGCAGAGGCGATCGGTGCCGCGGGCGCGACGCGGGGCGGTTTTGTCGATTTGCTCGCAAGGCGCGTGCAATCGACATGAAATGGCTGCGTTGGATAGGATTGCCGCTCGGCATCGCGATACTCATCGCGCTCGTATTGCATGAAGGTGCGGGCGATGTCATGCGCGTCATCGCTAAAGCCGGATTCGGGCTGCTGTGGTTGCTGCCGCTACACGCGTTGCCATTGTTGCTCGACGCCTACGCGTGGTATCTGTTGCTGGGCAAGCGGGCCTCGTTGCCGTTTCTCTGGTGGGTCGCGACCGTGCGCGAGGCGGTCAGCCGATTGCTGCCGGTCGCGAGCATTGGCGGCGAATTCGTCGGGATCGGTCTCGCACGCTGGCGCATCCGGGACGCGAGCGCGGTCAGTGCGTCGGTCGTCGTCGAGGTGCTGGTCACGATGGCCGTGCAATACGCGTTTGCCGCGCTTGGGCTCGTACTGATCGCCACATCCACGCATCAAGTCAGCGCGATAAAGACGATCGGGCTCGCTTTGGGGCTCTCACTGCCGCTGCCGGTCCTGACGGCCGTACTCCTACGTCGTGGCCGGCTATTTCACAGGATCGAACGCTTCGCAGCGAGACTGTTGGGCCACGCGCACCCCTTGCTGCGCGATATCGACGGAAAGCGGCTCGATGCGGATATCGACGCACTGATGTCGCGCACAGGCCTGCTTCTGGGCGCTTTCTTCTGGCAATTCGCCGGCTACGTTGTGGGCGCGCTCGAGACATATTGGGCGCTGTCCATGCTGGGGCATCCGGTGTCGGTGAGCGGCGCGTTGGCAATCGAAGCTTTGACCCAAGCCGTGCGTCACGCGGCGTTCATGGTGCCGGCCGGTCTTGGTGTGCAGGAGGCAGCGGTCATGCTTCTCGCGCTGGTGGTCGGCGTGGATCGGGAGACAGCGCTATCGCTGGCACTCGTCAAGCGGGCACGCGAGGTAACATTCGGCTGCATTGCGCTTGTTTCATGGCAGGCGGCGGAAATCGTGCGCGGGCGCGTGAGGTGAATCGGAGCCGATATCTTATCGGCTTCGATGTTCGTTGCGGCAAATCAAGCCGCGCCAGCAGCACAGTACACACACAATCAAGGTAGAAAAGCATAGATGACGCAAACGCCAGTTCAGCCCGCTCCTTCACGTGATATGGGCGCACGCTCCGTTCAAGGAGGCGTCCCTGCGGAATGTGTCCTATGCGACTCACCCGATCTGACGTATGCGTACGAGGGTGACATGTGCGAGTCGCTGTGCTTTTCCAGCAATGAGCAAGCGCGAACAGCGCAGATCGAGGCTGCGCTGGCGGCTATTGTCGTGTGCAAAGACTGTGGTTTTGTTTGGGCAGTGCGCTAGGTTGGGCCACCGCCTGGTCGTTGCCATGCCGCCGATACGACTTTGCATGGCACATGCAGCCACTATTGCGAGCTTTGTGTGAAACAGCGCGTTTTCGGAAACAATACTTTCCAGGCGCGACGGTTACCGATTCGAGAGGACATGGATAGACTGCGCCAGCCAATAGCAACACTGGCTGTCGCTCAAACCACTACGTCCCACGAGGCCGTTCAACATGAAGTCTACGTTCCAACATGGCGTGCTCAGCGCGTTCGTCGCACTTGCTGCCGCTATTCCCGCACTCGCGTTCGCACAATCGACCACGCCTCTTACGCGTGCTCAGGTAAGAGCAGAACTGGTTGAACTGGAACTGGCAGGGTGGCACCCCGGCGCGGGCAGCGACCCGCATTACCCGGACGACATCCTTGCCGCGGAAGCGGTAGTGGCCGCGCGTCATGCGGCCGGCCGGACGGGCGCACAGGCCGGATATGGTGAAGATGATCAGGGTACGTCGGAGTCCGGAGGACCCCGAAAATAACTGCTTGTTGCGTGCCAACGCGCAAGAACCGTGTTGTGCGTTCGGCAACAACGACGCATGCCGGCGGCCTGCTTGCCGATGATTCACCTCTCCAAACCAGGTTGTTGCGCAGGTTGGAAAGGACTCTTCCGCTTTCGCTGATACGCGAAGAAATTTGGATCACTTAACGTTTGGCATCGATCAATCGAATGGCTTCATGCGGTGGCGCGTGAAGGCGTTGCTGGTCGACAAAAAACGAAGGTATTCAAACCATTCAACGGAAGGGGATTAGCGGTGGTGATGAAACGAATCTGCGTGGCGATGTTCGCAATCACGCTTGCGACAGCCGCACATGCGCAAAGCAGCGTGACGCTTTACGGGAAGATTGAAGATGGTTTCAATTACACGACCAACGCGCGAGGGCATGACGCGTTCCAGATGCAAAGCGGGTATGACTACGGAAGCCGCTGGGGTCTGAAGGGAACCGAAGATCTCGGCGCTGGATATCACGCTGTGTTCCAGCTCGAAAGCGGCTTTGACGTGAACACCGGCAAGATGGGGCAAGGTGGCAGGGAGTTCGGCCGCCAGGCGTTCGTGGGCATTGCATCGGACCAGTACGGCACGTTGACCGTGGGGCGGCAATACGACCCGAGCGTCGACATGTTTTCGCCGATGACAGCGAACGGTAACTGGACGGGATATCTCTTCGCGCACCCTTACGACAACGACAACACCGACTATTCGTTCCGCGTCAACAACTCGATCAAATACGTTACGCCGACCATTCATGGTTTCACAGCCGAAGGCATGTACGCATTCAGCAATCAGGCGGGCGGGTTTTCGAATAACCGGCTGTATGGTTTCGGTGCGCAGTACCAGAACGGCGGCCTGCAGATCGGAGCCTCGTATCTCAAGCTGAATAATGCGAGTTCCGCCGTGGTTGCGCCCGCCAATTCGTCCGGCGCGGTGACCAGCGACAATACATTCAACGCCCGGTCGCAGCAGAACATCGGCATTGGCGTCAACTACACGATCGGAAAGGCGCTCGTCGGTCTCGCGTATTCGCATGTCGATGTTTATGATCCGACGGCGAATGCGTACTTCACGGGCACCACGCAACCTCCTGGCGGCACATGGAACGCGTGGAAGTTCGATAACTTCGAAGTGAGCGGTCTGTATCACTTCACCCCCGCGCTTTATCTCGGCGCATGCTACACGTACACACAGGCGCGGCTTTCGTCGACGGTCGGGCAATTCGATCCCAAGTGGCATCAACTTAGCCTGAAGCTCAATTACGATCTGTCGTCGCGGACATCCGTCTTTGCCGAGGGAGCCTATCAACACGCGATCAGCGCGAACACGGGCACTGACTTCGACTTCGCCAATATTCCAGGTTCGGCCGACGTGTCGTCTGGACGTAACCAGATGGTCTATCGCGTTGCCTTGTTGCACATGTTCTAAGCCACCTGTGTGAATTGGCCGGATGCCAAGTCCCCACCTTCGCCGCCGCCCTGACCGGCGCCGGCGGAGGGTATTCGTACATTGCCGCGGGCCCCGGTACAGAACCATTGTTGTCCAATCTGGAACTGAGGTTCTTTCGATGTCCGATTGATCTACCCGTACAAGACTTCTAGAATTTTTGCCTGAAGCATAAAGGCGCGAGCGCTCATCTGGCCCCGCGCCAGTGCGTCGGCGCCACCCAACGCATGCGGCTACGCGCGTCGACCTTGCTTGTGGAGGCATGCAGCCAGGATGGAGAAAGCGGTGCAAGTGTCGATGGAACAGAATTCAAGGGAAATACAGTTACGCGCGCTGATGAAACTGGGCAAGGAGCGCGGTTTCCTGACCCACACGGAGATAGTCGACCACCTTCCGGATTGCGTCGCGGAGTCGGACGCCATTGAAGGCATCGTCAAGGCGTTCGGCGACATGGGTATTGCTGTGCGCGATACCGCTGCGGCCTGCGACGCGCTTTTGCTGAACGACGCCGCCCAGCAATCGGCGCCCGACGATGTCGCCGAAGACGAAACGGCCACGGCGCTGACCATCGCCATATCCGAACCCGGACCGGCAGCCGACCCGATGCGCGCCTATTTGCGTGAAATGGGCGCAACCCCTCTCTTGACGCGCGAAGGCGAAATTGCCGTCGCGCGCCGTATCGAAGCTTGCTTGCGAGAGATGCTCGAGGTAATCGCCTCGCGTCCCGCCACGATCGAGGCGATCCTCGCGCGCGCGGATCGTGTTGCATCCGGCGAACTCGATTTAGACGATCTGGTCGACGGAATCTTCGAGCCATGCGCCAATGAGGCGCTCCAGACATTGCAAGCTGGCGAGTCAGGGCAGGCCGACGACGGCATTGCATCCGATGAACCAGGCGCCACGGCCGAGGCCGACGAAGCCCGCATCAATCGGTTGACGGCGAGTTGCAAGGCGATCTTTTCGCAGGTACGCGAACGGCTTGTCTTGTGGCGGGCAGCGGTGGCGGGAGGAATCAGCCAGCGCGATAGGGTACAGGCCATGCTCGCGCTGATCGCAGCCACAGTCGGACAGATTCGCTTCAGTGCACGCACAATCGGCGAACTCAGCGCCGAAGTCCGGCAGGCGGTCGAGGAGATTCGCGGCATCGAGAGAAACGTTTTGCGGCTCGCCGTGGATCAAAGCGGCATGCCGCGCGACGTGTTCATTAGTACGTTCGTCGGAAGCGAAACGGATCCCGGCTGGCTTGCACGCGCGGCCGCCGCGGCACCACTTTGCAGTGCGGCGTTGATGCGCTGCGCGCCTTCGATTCAAGGCCAGCAGGAAAAGCTGACCCGGATCGAGGCGCGCGAAGGCTTGTCGCTGCAGGAACTCAAGCGGATCAGCAGACGGATGAACGTGGCGGATCGCGCGCTTCAGGAAGCGCGCCGCGCGATGATCGAAGCCAATCTGCGGCTGGTCGTTTCGGTCGCAAAGAAATACGTGCAGAGCGGCATGCCGTTGCTCGATCTGGTTCAGGAAGGCAACATCGGCTTGATGAAGGCAGTGGACCGCTTTGAGTACCGGCGTGGCTTCAAGTTCTCGACGTATGCCACCTGGTGGATTCGTCAGTCAGTTTCGCGAGCGATTGCGGACTATGGCCGCACGATACGAGTGCCGGTCCATATGGCGGACGCCATGCACCGCGTCAAGCGGGTGGCGGGCGAAATGCGTCAGGAAACGGGGCGGCAAGCCCGTTCCAGCGAACTCGCGGCGCGCCTGGGCATGAGCGAGGACAAGGTGCGCAACGTGCAGAAAGTCACGAGACAGCCGGTTTCGCTCGATATACCGATCGGCGAGGAGGCAGACACTACGCTTGGCGAAATGGTCGAAGATCCCTCCGCACTCGCCCCGCTCGACGCCCTGCTGCAAGCCGATCTGCGTGTGGCTATCGACGCGGCGCTGGGTGTGCTGACGCCGCGCGAGGCGAAGGTGATCAAGCTACGCTTCGGCGTCGATGCGGTTTCCGAACACACACTGGAAGAACTCGGCGATCAGTTCGACGTGACCCGTGAAAGGGTGCGCCAGATACAGAACAAGGCATTGCAGAAACTGCGTCACTCCGACGGGATCAACACCTTAAAAGGCTATCTCGAACATTGAGCCGTTTGGCGACAGATTGAGCCGCATGGTATGCGGCCAATCGCGCTCGCTTTGGAGTATTTGTTTGGTTTTGATGGCACGCAAATGAGCCGTTCGCCGCGAGCCGCAGTCATACGCGACCAGCAACGCTGGCGGCGCAGTGACCCTCGCGGCCCTGCGCCCTCCATTCCGCACGGTCTGTCCTTAATGCTTGGTGTAAAGCGACTGCCTATCCAGGCTGGCCGCCGGAACCGCGGCGCGGCTCGTGCCTGTTGCCGAGGTGCCGACCGTCGAGCCGCCGTACGAGGCTGCCGAGGCCTTTTGTGCGGCGACCTTGGCTTCCGCGGCCTGGATGTCGGCGGGATACGTTGGATCTTCGCCGCGCGCCGGGTTGTAGCCGGCCTTTTCAAGTTCGACGAGTTCGGCGCGCACCTGGGCGCGCGTTACCGGCTGATCGGATTGTTGTGCAAACGAAATTGCCGGTGCCGCAAGAATGGCGCTGATAGCAACAACCGGGAAAAGCGACCTGAACATGACTGACCTCATCTGTGTTTGATTGATGTGACCCATTTTATAAAGGATGACGTAATAAATTAGCCGCCTCGGGTGGAATGGTCCCTTGGTGGATGAGGATAGATCGAGCGAGCCTGCTGATCTCTCCCGGGCCGTAAGCGGGTGAATGACGTGGGCCGCACGGGCGCATTGTTACCCTGGCGACAACGGAGGTTCCCTAAGAGCCCGCTTAATACGCGTATTTGGCGGTCCTAGAATGGACATTCTTCCCTTGGCGACGGACGAAGCCATGACGCGGTTCAATTCCGTAAAGGGCAACCACCGCCGCGTTTTCCTATGGACCTCCGATATTCACGTAGTCCCTCATTGAGCCAAAGAAACGAGGTTTCGCGCTGGCTGAGGCTGGCGAGAAAGGCGTCGTCCCATTGGGCGCTCAATGACGGTCTGATCTGGTTGCACCTGTTCAAGACGGTGGCGGCGGCGCTGCTGGCGCTCGGCATCGGGATGCTGCTCGACCTCCAGCAGCCGCGCACCGCAATGACGACGGTCTTCGTTCTGATGCAGCCCGTCAGCGGAATGGTGCTCGCGAAGAGTTTTTACCGGGTAATTGGCACGGCTGTCGGCACCGTGTTTGCGATTCTGCTCGCGGGCGTCTGCGTGCAGGACCCGGAGTTGTATCTGTTCGGGCTGACCTGCTGGATTGGGCTGTGCACAGCGGCGGCGGTTCGAAACCGGCACTTTCGGTGGTATGGCTTCGTGCTCGCCGGTTATACGGCGGCGCTGATCGGCGTCCCTGCGTTGATGCAGCCGAACACGATTTTTCTGGCCGCGCTGACACGCGCTGCCGAGGTATCGATCGGTATTTTGTGTTCGACTGCGGTGAGCGCGCTCGTCTTCCCGATCAAGGCGACGACCACTTTATTCCGCACGTTGAAGCGGCGAACCATCGAGTTCACGGATTTTGCAGCCGGCGTACTGTCGACGGCGTCGTCGGCGGATATGTTCGAGAAGCGCTTTGCCGCACTTGTCGACGAGATCGTCGGATTCGAAGCGACCCGCACCTTCGCCTCGTACGAAGACCCCGACATGCGTGCCCGGGCGGCAAGGCTCGCGCGACTGAATAGCGACTTCATGAATGCGTGCGCCCGCCTGCATGCGCTGCACCAACTTCTCAAACGATTGCACAGCAGCGGCGCGGCAGAAACGATCGCCGCCATTTCCCCGTTTCTCGACGAACTATCCGTGTTGCTCGTGGATGTCGGAAAAAAGCTGCAAAAGGGGGAGGCCGACATGTCGGAGCTACTGGAGCGAATCAAGGGTTTCCAGAGCGGTCTCGCGCGGCGTGCGCGCGAAACGCAGCGGGAGATCGAACGGGTCGCGCCACGCTCCATGCTGGATTACGTCACCGCAATGGAGTTGGTTCACCGGTTCGCCGGCGAATTCCTGTCGTATTTCGACATTTACCTCTCGTTGGCCAATTCGCGCAAACATGCGCTTGACCGGTCGCGCGTACGGTACGAACCACAAACCAGTCCGTATGTTGTTGGACTCGCATTCGTTCGCACGGTATTGGCGGTCGGCGCCGCGAGCTGGTTCTGGATCGCTTCCGGCTGGCCGGGCGGCAGCTTTCTGGTGACGGGCGCGGCTATCACCTGCGCACTGAGTTCGACCTCGCCCGTGCCGCCAAAATTCACCTTGCAGATTGCAGCTGGAGCCGCGCTCTCGATTCTGTTCGGCTGCGTGTTCCTGTCTCACGTCTATCCGAACATCGATGGGTTTCCGCTCTTGTGCGCGGCGCTTCTGTTGCCGCTCGGCCTCGGTGCGTTCCTCACGGCGCGGCGGTCCACTGCGGCATACGGTGTCGGCTTCGCAGTGTTTTTCTGCTTGCTCGCCGGGCCCGACAATGTGATCGACTACGCTCCCGACGTTCTGATGAACAACGGATTGGCAATTCTCACGTCGATGCTGCTCTGCGCGATTGCGTTCGCGGTCATCTTTCCGCCTCAAATGCCCTGGCTCGTCGAGAAGATCAAGCGTCACTTGAGGGGGCAAGTCGCAATGGCATGCACCGCGCCACTGCCCGGACTCGACGGGCGCTTTCAGTCGAGCACGCACGACCTGATGTCGCAACTGCGCACGCTGCTCATCACGCAATCGCATCGACATCGCGACGCGTTGCAATGGATGCTCGCCACGCTCGAAGTGGGGCACGCGGCCATCGACCTGCGTGGCGAATTGCAACAGGCGAATGAAATGAGTGGCCGGTCGCCGAAGCCTCGCTGGCTTGCGTCGATCGATCTGGCGGTGCGCGCGTTGCCGGTGCTGTTCGATCAACCCAATGCGAAGCATCTGAGAAGCGCGCTCGCGACCGTTAACGTGGCGATCAGTACGGCGCAGATCCGGCTGGAGGAGTTGACACCCCATACGGCGGAGCGCTATCGCATGCTGAGGATAATCGGTTGCCTGCATTTCGTTCGGACCGCACTACTGGATCGCGACGCGCCGTTTCCGCGCGACTGAGGGCGGGGACGCGTTGCGTATCGCCATTAGCGCCGTGTGGTGGAAGAGTGCTTTACACATTGGCACCTGTATGGGCGCGATAGCGCGGTGGTAAAAAGTCGAGCGCCATATTCGCTCAACAATCGAATGCCATTGAAATCAGGTCATGGAGACCACGGACCGGCATCGATACCAACCCTACGCGTCATTCAATGAACAATTACAGGCAATCGGCCAGAAGCCGAGCCATTGCGCTTTCCGCGCACTTCGGGGACACACGCGGACACCGCCGCGGTGCGAGTCGTCACGCGCGGTTGCGAGTTGCTGTGGTTCTGGCTATCACGTCGCCATTCGTGCATGCGCAAGCTTCGTTGCGGCTGACAGGATCGATGGACGCCGGGATTGCGTACGTTAGCGATGCAGGCAACGCGTCGGGACATCGGTCGGCCTGGCAAGCGAAGAACGGCGACGTCAACATCAGCCGCTGGGCGCTGACGGGCGAAGAACCGATTACCAGCGACCTGAATGCGCTCTTTACGCTGACTAACGGCTTTTCCGTCATGACGGGCACAGCCGCGCAGCAGGGCCGGCTGTTCGGGTTCCAGTCGTTCGTCGGGCTGGCCTCGAAGCGTTCAGGGACGGTTACGTTAGGCCGTCAGTTCGACGCGGTGGTTCAATACGTCGAGCCTTTCGCACTCGGTGGGACCGCTTACGGCGGAACAGCCTTTGCGCATCCGTACGACAACGATAATCTGGATAACTATACGCGTACGAACAACTCGGTCAAATACTCGAGCCCGGAGTTTCACGGTTTGACTTTCGGCGGAACGTACGGCTTTTCAAACAAGGCCGGGGCTTTTGACGATAGCCGCGAGTACAGCTTGGGCGCCAGCTACCACTATGGCGGAATGCGCGTGGGCGCAGGTTACTTCCAGTTCAACCACGCTTCGAATCTCGCCACCGCCAACACGAATGGTGCTGAGCCGGCGGGTGCGCCTTTTAACGCCGACCGTCAACGAACGTATGCGGTGGGAGGAAACTACCGGTACGACAACGCACTCGTCGGACTCTTGCTGAGCGAGACGCGGCTCGACAACGCGACGTCGATCAACAACGTCGCCGACACGGCCATTTCGTTGCCACACGACGACATCCGTTTCGAGAATGCCGAAATCAACTTGCGCTACTTCATTACGCCTAAGTGGCATGTCTCGGCAAATTACGTGTTTACATACGGCCGCTTCGACACGCCTACTGGCGTGCGCTATCCGAAATGGCACCAGCTCGGGCTGTTGAACACTTACTTCCTGTCACCGCGAACGGACGTATATGCCGAAGCGTTATACCAGCGTGCGAACCAATTAGAAGGAACGGGTATTCAAGGCGCCCAGATTTCTAACTTTTCTCGCGCCTCGGGGGCGAATCAATTCGTCGCTGCTGTCGGTTTGCGTCATCGCTTCTAACGCGACGCCGCTTGCTTATCGCCGGCGACATGTGGGGTGCCTTTGGCGGCTAGACGCGTAGAGCACCACGCAGCTCCCGGAAATCGATGTGCGGCAGGCTCCCCGATGGTCGACGGTCCGCCACGCTGAATACAGGTTTGTCGTGTTCGGCGCACAACTTTGCCGCGATGTTATGTGGGAACGTGTGCAATGCCGCATTGTAGATCTGGGCCGCTTCGTCGTAACGCGTGCGAGCGTCACCAATGCGTGTCGCCCAAAGGGCTAGGTTGCCCTGCAGCGCACGGAACGTGGCATCCGAATTGAGGCGCGGCTCGGATTCGGCTTCGACCATCAGCGCGGACACCGCTTCGGTGAGCTGCCTTTGCGCAACGTCGAAACGCTCGAATGCAATGGGATGATTTGCCAGCGCGGGCGTGGCCTCCATGGCGACGATCTGGGCGCGGGCACTCGCCACCGCCGCGAGTACGGACGTCCCGCGTTTCAGCTTGGCCTGTGCGATTTCTGTCACCTGCGCGACGAGCCGGAGCCGTTGCGAATAGAGATCCAGCACCTCGCTCAATGATGCCTTGAGTTCGGCGTCGTTCGGCGGCGCAATATAGGTTCCGCAGCCGCCTGCTGCCAGAAGTGCGAAGGCAGCAGCCATGAAGCAAACCGTTTTCGTGAACGATCGGGTTGCTACATTGAACGCTGCGATCAGCGCCACTGTCATTGCGATTCCTTTCGGGTGACCAGAGGTTGAAAGAGCAGTCGCCGTGCGGCGTCGTCCCCATAATCCACTGCGTCGACCAGGTTAGACGAAGCGGCGCGGTTGAGTTTGACTACGATCAAGCGCGACGCGCTGCATCGTTGAATATGGCTGAATATGGCGTTTGCCATGAGGGAATACGTCGATGCCCTATGATAGGGTTCACGTACATCCATTCATGCGATGCTGGGAATGCGGCCGTCTCATCGAAACCGCCTTGTCGGCGCCGGTGCTCATCGCCGGACATGCGTCGCACCACCGACAGAAGAGACTGCAAGCTTATGGTGAATCCTGCGCAAAGCAGCGGCGCAATCAATCATTTGATGGATGACGAAGCGGACCTTTACGATCCAACGCGCCGGCTCATTTTCAGCGCTCTGTTGAGCGCGATGACCGATCACGCCGCGGACATAGTGGATGCCTTTTATCTGAAACTGGCCGCACTACCGAGGTCGAAAGCCATTCTCGAAGCGCTGTCGCCTGACGAACTGGAACACCTGAAAGCGAAGCAGCAGGACACGCTGTTGAAGATGGCGTCCCCCGATCTGACTGCACGGGAACATCGTGAAATGGCGTTGCGGGTGGGTCGCGTGCACGCGATTGTCGGCCTCGATCGCGAAGAACTGGTGCGCAGCCGGATCATTCTCTCGACTGAGATTCGTCGTTTGGTCGATACGGCGCAGCATAACGAGGCATTATCGCTGCTGGCGCGCCGGTTGACGCGCGATCTCGCCTTTCAGACCGAGGCCTATCAACAGGTGCAGGCGTCGCGGCAGCAGGTTCTCATGTCGCTCACACGTGTGGCGTGGGAGGCCGAAACTTATACCGAACTGATCGGCCTCACGGTGAATCTCCTTAGCCGGCACGAAGAAGTCGCGGGATGTTCTGTTGGCCGCCCTGACTCACAAGGCGTGTTTCGGTTCGAGTCCGCGTCGGGCGGGGCGATCCGCACGTATGTTTCGCATGTCGAGGCCGGCAGCGAGCAGCAGATCACGACAGACCCGATGCAGCCGCAAGGGCAGGGGCCGGCAGGGCGCGCATGGCGCAGCGGCGAGGTGCACCGGGTTGTCGATATTGCAACGGATCCGAGCATGGAGCCCTGGCGGGAGCGCGCCGAAACAGCGGGTTTTCGCTCCAGCATTGCCATTCCGTTGCGGCAGCCGGGCAAGACGGCGAAGGCCATTCTTTCGCTCTACAGTCCGTACCCCGGAGGCTATTCGTCTGAAGATCAGAGTGCGTTCATTGCCATGCTCCAGAGTCTGCTGGGGCTGGCGATCGACAGGATCGAGAACTTCGAAGGTCACACGCGCACCGTTCCCTATACGCAGCGGCAGCGTTGGACCGAGCTTCTCCACTCTGACGCGTTGCTGATGTATTACCAGCCCTTGCTCGACATCAAGACGGGGGAGGTCACGAAGATCGAGGCACTCGCCCGGCTGCGTGACGGCGCACATATTCTGAGTCCGGCCGCATTTTTTCCAGTCATGTCGTCGAACGATTTTTTCGACCTCTATGTCAGCGGCCTGAACCAGGCGCTCGCGCAAAGAAATGTGTGGTTGGAGGACGGCATCGACCTTGCCGTCTCGATCAATTTGCCGCCCGCCGCACTCAGCGATGTCCGGTATTTCGCGGCGACGCAGCACGCGTTGACGCAGCACGGCTGCACACCGCGTGTTCTCACGCTGGAGGTGCTGGAAACCGACGATCTGCCCGCGAGCAACGACGTTCTGCAGGCACTGAACCGCTTCAAGGCACTGGGCGTGATTCTCGCGGAGGACGACCTGGGTTCCGGTCACAGCAGCCTGAATCGTCTGCGGCAGTTGCCGTTCGACTGGATCAAGATTGATCGCAACATCACGAACCTCGCAGACCAGGATGCCAATAGCGTATTGCGCTTTATCTATCAGTTGACGAGACTCGGCCACTCGCTCGGGAAGTCGGTGGTGGTCGAAGGTATCGAACACGTCGATCTGCTCGACGCGATCGGCATTCTAGGTGCGGATTCCGTGCAAGGCTACGCGATCGCTGAGCCGATGGCCGCCGACCAGCTGGCAAACTGGCTGGCGACGCGCCCAAGTACACCACGCCCGCCACATGGCCTCGATCGCAACAGCGCATTCGTGAAGCTGGCGCAGTTGCTGATCTGGGAGGAGCGGCTGCATCTCGTGTCCGAGGACCGGCACGCATTGAGTCGGCTGGCTGATATCAGCAATACGGCGTCTGCGTCGAACGCCGGCGGCACGCTTTCGGAAGCTCCGCTCGCGTCCGCCTGTCAGATCTGCCCGTTCTCGACTTTCTTCTCCGATATGGATTCGATCTTTCCGGCCGGCTTCGCCGATCAATCCGCCAAGCGCGCTTTTATCGATACCGCAATCAACCATGGACCGCGCAGCGACGCTTACCTGCTCGCAAGGGAAGCGGTCGTCGAAGCGATTCTTGCGACAGCGGCGTGAGCGGCCGCTTTTCCCCGACCGCGATCAGACAGTCAGCCGCTACCGTGCTGTCCACTGCTCCCACGCAAGCAGCGCATCAGCACACTGCTTCGGCGCCAGCAGAGAAAACTCCGTGCGTTCCCGATTCGTCAAGGCCGATAGACGGCTAGCGCGATGGCATGCCTTGTGCTCTTTGTCTTGACGAGAAGAGCCGGATCGCTCTGCATGTTCGAGTCGGCGTCAGGCACTTTGCGATCAAACCCGCATTGACGGTTTGCGGCAAGCGTCTCGCCGTTGGCGGGGCAGCGTGCAATCTCAAACGCCGGGACGGATTCGCTTTCGGTCGGGCAGCACGGATAAGGGCTGCGCCGCCCCCCAAAAGCCCACGTCACCGCAGGAGAGAGTACCTTTCGATAATGGATTCCGCCCGGTTGCCCTTCCGCGAGCAGTCGGCTACCTTGAAGCCAGTCCGTTATCGGAGGATCTGCCGTGAATACCAAGCAAAGCAAGAAGGAACACCTCGACGCTGCTGCATCGCATCATGAGCAAGCAGCGCGATTTCACCGGGAGGCGTCGCAGTATTACGAGGCGGGCAAGGATTACGATCACGCCGCCCACCAGGCGGTATTGGCGCAAGGCCATGCACTATTTGCCATCGCAGAGTCCAATCTCGCCGCCAAACATACCGGCGCGCCATTGCCGGCAGGGTCCATTGAAAGCGGTTTGACTGCCGCAAAACATCATGCCGCCGCGTCGGAACTTCACACGCAGGCCGCGCAGCACATGCGCCGCGCTGCAAAAGTTTTCGACGACGATCGCAGCGCGGTTGCCCATGAAACGCAGTTGGGGTTTTCTCTTGCCTCGCGCGCAGTCGCGCACGGCAACGAGGCAGCCAGGCAATATGTCGCGTCGCTACGGGACAAAAGCGCTTGATTCTTATCTGTCGGCGATGCGCGTGAGCGCTTCACGAACAGAGCGGCAATGTCATGGTCTTCGGGGCGCGCTCAGCGTCCTGCTTTGAGCTGTGTCCACAACCTGTTTTCCAGGCGAAGAATCTCGGTCGGCAGCGGTAACGACAGCACCAGCGATTTCATTCGCTCACCGCTCGGATAGACCGCTTCATTCGAGAGGATCTCCGCATTGACAAAAGTACGGGCCGCAGCGTTAGCGTTCGGATAAAAGACGTGATTGGTAATCGCCGCACTGACTTTAGGCTGAAGGATGTAATTGATCCATTGCATCGCGGCTTCTGGATGAGGCGCGTCTTTGGGTACACCCATCAGATCGAACCACAGCACGGCCGTGCCTTTCGGAATCACGTAGCGAACTTCGTAGGCACGATGCGCCTCCTGCGCTCGCCGTTTGGCAATCCCGACGTCGCCCGACCATGCGAGCGCGAGGCAGACATCGTTATTGGCGAGGTCGTTGATATAGCCGGAGGAATTGAACTGGGTGATATAAGGTCGAATCGTCTTGAACAACTGATAGACAGCCTGGTAGTCAGCAGCGTTTGTGCTGTTCGGATCCTTATGCAGGTAGATCAGCCCAACCGAGAATGCATCCTCGGGCGAGTCGAGTACGGAAACGCCGCAGGATTTGAGTTTGGATAAATACTGCGGGTTAAACAGCAAGTCCCAACTGTCATATGGCGCGTCCTTGCCGAGTAGTTGCGTCACTTTCGTTACGTTGTAGCCAAGGCCATCCGTGCCCCACGACCACGGCACCGTGTACTGGTTGCCCGGATCGGCTGACGCAAGCATTTTCATGAGCCCTTGATCCAGATTGGCCAGATTGGGAATCTTGCTCTTGTCGAGTTTCCGGTAGACGCCCGCTTCGATCTGCCTGGCAGCATATGCGGACGATGGCACCACCACGTCGTAGCCGGATGAACCGCTAAGCAGTTTCGCCTGCAAAGTGTCGTCGCCATCGTAGACGTCATAGCGCGTGTGAATGCCCGTTTCCTTTTCGAAACCCGAAACTGTGTCATCCGCGATATTGTCCGACCAGTTGTAGACGTTCAGTTCGTCTGCTTTCGCATGATGTGCGCTCATGGCCATCAAGCCTGCCGCGGTGAGAATGCCAGTGATGAGATAGCGGGGAGACATAGTGCCCTTCCGGTAGTAGTCAGGTGTCTTGCTTAACGGGGATATGGCGAAGCAGGTCAGCCGGCGAACTGATGCATGACAGGATGCGAGTCACGGCGCCAACCAGCCTGCTTCAGCGCTTCCAGAAGCCGCGCCGCGCCGAGCGCGTGCACATGAACGCCTTGTCCATGCATATCGTCGGCCGCGAATAGCGCGTTGAGAATCGCCTCTTCAACGGCGTCCGCAGCGGCGACGAAGAGCGGCGAAATGAAATCACCGTTGACGCCCAGCACGCTCATAAGACGCTCGCCCGCCATGCCGTAATCCGCAGGCGGGATAGCATGGTTACCCACTGAAAAAGCGACGAAGATGTCACCGCTCGCATATTCGGTACCGCCGCCCACGCGAGCGAGCCCAATGCTCGCGCGTCGCGCGAGTTGGTCGCATTGATGCGGAAGCAGCGGGGCGTCGGTGGCCAGCGTCACCACGATCGATCCCATCCCCGGCACGCCTCTCTGGCGCGCGCCGAATGGCGAGGGCACTTCCCGTAACGCGTCGCCAACGGGATATCCGGCTACGCGAAGTGCCTCGCGGCGGCCGTAGTTCGCCTGGACCAACGCGCCAACCGTCCAGCCCCCTTCATGCGCTTCCAGTCTGCGAGAACTCGTTCCGATACCGCCTTTGAATTCATGACAGATCATGCCGGTACCACCGCCGACCGAGCCCTCGGCGACTGGCCCGCTCGCTGCTTGCGCCTGCGCTTCGTGAACGTGTGCCGCGGTGACATGCTGCCCCCAGATGTCGTTCAACACGCCGTCAAAAGTTTCCAGCACGACGGGCATGCACCAGTACTGGCTTTCGCCGACCGATGAGCGCTCGGCGGCGACTAGCGCATCGCGAACTACACCGACGCTGTGCGTGTTGGTGTAAGCGATCGGCGTGGACAGCAGACCTGACTCGCGAATCCATTCCAGACCGGTCGCGTCGCCGTTTCCGTTGAGTATGTGGCAGCCGGCAAAGCATGGCTCGAGCCGCGCCATGCCAGGGCGTGGCTCAATGACCGTGACACCGGTTCGAATCGTGATGTCCTCCCGGTTTTCGACCAGGGTACGATGACCGACTCTGACGCCTTGCACGTCGGTGATGGCGTTGAACGGGCCGGGCATGCCGTGACCGATCCGAACGCCGATGTTTCTGACACCCATAGGTTTGCTCCTGTATCGCTGCGAACCGCCCGTCCACGCGTATGCGTCGGGGTACTGCGATACTAGGGCGCGAGGCTGCGGGTGAACATCAGGCCGAAGGGCTAGAACGACAGTGCGATCTACCCTCATAGGGGTAGTTGGAGGAGATAGACATGCAGCTTGACGTGTCGGACGTGGCATTTCATCAACGGCTTGGACGCCTGGTTCAAAAACTCGACGACAAGCAGTTCTGGACTGCGCTCACGGATCTATTGCGTGGAGTGACCCACTTCGACAATTGGGTGGCGGTGATCTTCTGGAGTGGCGACAAGCCGAGATTGATTGCGGAGACTCAGACCCGCGAGCCACACGACGAGCTATTTCACGGATATTTGAACGGCGTTTATTTGCTTGATCCGTTCTACCAGTTCAGTCTGGGTGCAATCAGCCCAGGTGTGTATTGTCTCGACGAAGTTGCGCCGGATCACTTCCGCGAGACTGAGTACTTTCGCCGCTATTTTTCGATCAACGTACTCGAAGATGAAGTGCAGTTTCTCGCGCCGCTACCGGGCGGCGGGACATTGTCGCTATCGTTAGGCAGCAAGCGGCGCTTCAATTCCTCCGAAATCGGCACGCTCTGTCTTTACAGCGCGTGGATCATTCCATTGATGTGCCATGCCGTGACGGCGCAGGCCGGTGCGCTCGCGCCGGCTGCAGGCACGACGGCGGAAAGCGACCGACGCCTTCATTTCGAACAGGCCTTGCGCAAGCGCTCCACCGAATCGCTGACCAATCGTGAGATTGAAATCGCACTGATGATCCTTGCGGGCCATTCGACCAAGAATATGGCGCGGTTGCTTGGGGTGTCGCCTGCGACCGCGAAGGTTCACCGGCGAAATCTCTATAGGAAACTGGATATATCGTCGCAGGCAACGCTATTCCTGCTCATCCTTGACAAAGAGCCGGAAGCGCTCTGATATCAGGATGTTCTTATGCGGCGAGTGCCTCTCCGACTCTCCATTCGACAGCACAAGGAAAATCGTCGAGAATCGGTTGTAGTCACCACGCCGAACCGCCTTGCGTATAAGGTCGGCGCGTAGGTCGGCGCGTCATATCCAGGCCGATACGGCGTGCCGACTCGTCTGACAATGCCGCCGCTCCAAGCATTGCGGCTCTACGAAACGGGACCAGAATTCGATGAATAAAGATCCAGCGAATCCATCGGAACGCATCGATCAGCTGATCGCAGAACTAACGGATTGGCGCGGAAAAACGTTCGCCAGTATCCGCAAGATCATTCTTGAGACCGACGTGGAGATTGTCGAAGAATGGAAGTGGATGGGCAGTCCCGTGTGGTACCGGGATGGAATGATCGCGGTCGCTAACGCCCACAAAGGCAAGGTGAAACTCACGTTTGCAAACGGAGCGAGCCTCGCGGATCCCGACAAGCTCTTCAACGCAGGCCTCGAAGGCAACGCACGACGGGCAATCGATTTCTTCGAGGGCGACAAGGTCGAGGCGCGTACTCTAAAAAAACTCATCCGTGCCGCGATTGATTACAACCAGAGAAAATTGAAGAAGAAAGCGCCTGCGACTAAGCGGGCGAAAGCCGACAAAAGCGACGAGGCCTGAAGCTATGGCTATGCTTACGTGGTATCCCGCCGGCGCGATCAAGCCTCACCACCTCTCGCGAATACCGTCGACATCCAACGTTGCGCGGACCGCATAACCCAATCCGTCACACTAGACGCCCACAATTAGACCCGTTAGTCTGAGAGCGTTGCGCGACGTAGTTTGGCTATGCTGTTCCTAACCGACAACGTGGGAGCCGAATCATGGAAGTGAGCACGGAAGCGCTTGTTGACATGCTGAGAGAGGTCGAAGCCGACGACCCGATCGACTACGCCGATCTTCCTTTCGGGGAGCAGGAACTCAGGCGTCTTGTCATGACTTCTCTCGTCGAGCGCCACCACCAGGTGGAAGCCGGCAACCTGTCGGTCTCCGACATTCATGCGCTGTATCTTCTCAGCACCGCCAAGCTTGTGCTCGAAAACACCGTGCTTCACGCCAGGCTGCTTCTGCTTCAAGGGCAGCAGATCGATGTGCAGTCGCTGCTGGCCCCGTTCACCCTGAAAGGCAAACCCTAGGCCGGCAAGGCGAGGCGCCCGGCTACCGGGCGGCTCGCCGCCACGTGCCGCTTAGTTCTCGAAATAGTTCAGGCCGAGCGCGCCCTTCACCTCAGCCACCGTCGCGCCTGCCACTTCCCGTGCGCGCAGCGTGCCGCGGCGCAGGACGTTGAGGACCTCCGCACGGTCGGTTTCGAACTCGCGGCGGCGCTCGCGGATGGGGGCGAGCATCGATTGCAGACGTTCGTTCAGCACGCGCTTGACCACGCTGTCGCCAAGGCCGCCGCGGCGGTAGTGCGCCTTCAGTTCGTCGACCATTGGTACGTCGGGCTCGAACGCGTCGAGGAACGCGAACGCCACGTTGCCTTCCACCTGGCCCGGGTCGCTCACGCGCAAATGGTTGGGGTCCGTGTACATGTTGTTCACGGCCTTCGTGATTTCGTCGGGAGTTGCGCCCAGCGTAATGGCGTTACCCAGCGATTTGCTCATCTTCGCTTTGCCGTCGATGCCAGGCAGCCGCGCGACGTGCGAGAGCACCGCTTCGCATTCGACCAGCACCTGTTTGTCGACCGTGTTGTTGAAACGGCGCACCAGTTCGTTGGTTTGTTCGATCATCGGCAACTGGTCGTCGCCTACGGGCACGCGCGTCGCCTTGAACGCCGTGATGTCCGCGGCCTGGCTCACCGGATACGTCAGAAAGCCGGCGGGGATGTCCCGCTCGAAACCGCGCAGCACGATTTCCGCCTTGATGGTGGGATTGCGTTCGAGGCGCGCGACCGTCACGAGATTGAGCAGATACTGGGTCAATTCCGCCAGCTCCGGCACCTGCGACTGGATGAAGATGGTCGACTTGGCCGGGTCGATGCCGACGGCGAGGTAATCGAGCGCCACCTCGATCACGTTTTCCGTGACTTTCTGGTGACGGCCCACGTTGTCGGTCATGGCCTGCGCATCGGCAAGCAGCAGGAATTGCTGGGCTTCGTGCTGAAGCTGCACGCGCGAGCGCAGCGAGCCGATGTAGTGGCCAAGGTGAAGCGGTCCGGTCGTGCGGTCGCCGGTGAGAATAATGGGCGGGTTCGTGGTCTGGTTTGCGTCTGTCATGGTCTGGGGTCTGCGTTCTGCGTTTTGTCGATACCACCAGCCGTCAGCGCGCAGAAACGAAAATGCCGCCAGGACTGGCGGCATCACGTTTCGATGGACGAGTGGAAACGGGCCGCCTAAGTCAGGCGCGCCATCAACAGCTCAGCGTGATCGGCTTCGTATCCATGAACGGAGTATAACGCGGCGGATCGCCATGCCGCCAACCACGCACCGGACGATGTCGCAGCCCGGCGCCGCGGCCGTTCTCTCAACACCCCCGCCCGGAGCGTGCAGACGGCTTCCCCGCGCGAAGCCGCCGAACTGCGCGTTACCGCCTAAGCCGCGGAGAAAACGACGGCCGCGGCGTTCTCGACCTGAGTGAAAGTGCGGACAAAACGATAGGCCTGGCCGCCGATTTCCATCTCGTTGATGCCCGAGCGGGTCAGCTCCAGCATGTCATTGGCGAGCGGGATGGAGATTGTGCCGACCTTCTTCATTTCCTCGAGCAGGCCGGCCGGATCGCCGAGGTAGATGGTGCAAGCGTCGTTCGTATGGCGCGTCATGACCACGCTGGCCGCCTTGTCGAGGGAAAGCTCGAGATATTCGACCAGGGTCTGCAGCGACTCCGGCACGGGTTCGTGAGAGACGTGCATCGATGTATTTGCGACTGTCATTGTGTGGTCCCCCATCGCGCCAATGTCCGGGCAGTCCGCTGGAGATCAGCGGTGCATCCACTATACGGCATCGTACATCGATACTCGACCCGTCCAGAAGGCCTTGGACGATACCGTGAATGCCGGGCTTCATCGCTCTTGCGCAGCGTGCGGTTAAAGCGCATGCCGTGAGCGCGCGCTGAATCGCCGTCAAGAAGCCGCGCCATTGCGTCATTATTTCTTCTTCCCGGCGACCGTGGCCATTTCCTCAGTCGAATAAACCTGCTACTTTATGGTTGCGTAATAATTGCAATGCAAGCCGTTTTCGGCCCATCCACCACCAAAGATGCGTAGGTCATGGCTTTCAGCGAACCAAGGTCTCCATTTTTCGAGTGGGTTGTCTCTTCCTCTCAGAACCTGAGCGCGGACAATCGGCAGATATTGCTTGCGAATCTGTTCACGCGAACCTCGTCGATTGTGTTTGCGTCCGTTTGTGAAATCAGCGTCTGCGCGACCGCATACTTCCTTCATCCCAAGCCCCTCTACGCAGGCTGGGGCGCCGCCGTTGTCGCATTGTTGATCGCACGGCTCGCGTTGATCTGGTTGTGCTCCTCGCGTAGCGCCAAGGGGCGGCCAACACCGACATCCGCGTTTCTGTTCGCAAGCCTGCTCTGGAGCATGCTGTTCGGTTTCGGCGCGTTGCTTTGCAATATCAGCGGAGATCAAACACTTTTCCTGCTCGGCAACGTTTGCGCCGTGGGCGTGATTGGCGGATTGGCCGGACGCAATGCCGGCACGCCCCGGCTGGTCATGCTGCAGATTACGTGCATTCTGGCGCCCCTTGCTCTCGGCGCGGCGCTGTCTCCTGGTTCCGGCAAACTGGTGTTGCTGTTTCAGGCGCCCTTTTGCGCCGCAGGCTTCTTTACGGTCGCGCTGCGCAGCAATCGCGATACGGTCGCATTACTCCTCGCACGGGAAAGCAGCCATCGGCTCGCCCATCACGACAGCCTGACGGGCTTACCCAATCGCACGCGTATCAGTGAGCTGCTGCTTGAGCGCACAGAGAGAGGAGCGTTGGGCAAAGGCCAATCGTTCGCTGTTCTACTGATCGATCTCGACGGATTCAAGGCGATCAACGACAGTCTTGGCCATGCCGCCGGCGACCAGATCCTTCAGGAAGCGGCGATTCGCTTGCGCGAAGTGTTGCCCGGCGGCGAGCTCGTTGGACGACTGGCCGGCGACGAGTTCGTCGCGTTTTCCGACGGTGGCGGGCAGGCCCGCGACGTCCGGATTCTGGCGGACCGCATCGTCAAGACCCTGGCGCGCCCATTCGCGCTGCGCGAGGCGCTGGTGCATATCGGCGCGAGCGTGGGGATCTCGCTCTATCCCGAGCACGCGAGAACCGGCCCGCAATTGCTGATTTGCGCCGATCGCGCGTTGTATGCCGTGAAACGCAGCGGCAAGAGTGCGTACGCCATTTTCGATGCGGGCAAGCACGCGTCGGATGAAAGCCTGAGCCTTCTGCGCAGCGACCTGGAAGGCGCGCTGCATTCGTTCAGCGGCTTGCGCATGGAGTATCAGCCCATCGTCGATCTCAGCAGCGGCGCAGTGTCAGGACGCGAGGCGCTGATTCGCTGGACCCACCCGACCCGCGGCGAACTCCCGCCGTCCTCATTCATTCCCACTGCCGAACGTACGGGACTCATTCTGGCGTTGGGGCAGTGGGCTTTGCTGCAATCGTGCACGGAAGCGGTGACCTGGCGCGACAAGGTCACCGTCGCCGTGAACGTTTCACCTGTGCAATTGAGGGAGGAGTCGTTTGCGTCGACCGTCGCGGGGATTCTGCGCAAGACCAGGCTGCCGCCGCAGCGCCTGAATATCGAGGTCACGGAAACGGTACTCTTGAACGACGATGTCGTGACCCGGCGTAATATCGCGAGGCTGCGGGCATTGGGCATTGGTCTTGCGCTGGACGATTTCGGCACCGGCTTTTCCACCATGTCGACCCTTGTGCGTTTCTCGTTCGACAAGCTCAAGATCGACAGCTCTTTCGTCAAGGAGTCCGTGCATCGCCGCGAATCGGCTGCGGTGGTGCGTGGGATCGTGGCATTGGCGCGGGAGATCGGCATGCCGACCACGGCCGAGGGCATCGAGACGCAGGAACAGCTGGATTTCGTGCGCGTGTGCGGATGCACGCATGCTCAGGGTTTTCTGCTTGGCCGGCCCGTGCAGGGGCACGAGATCGCGCGGATCGAAGAAAAGGCCGCCGCGCATTCCGCGAAGGAATGAGCGCTCATCAATTCCGGCACGGAGGCCGATATGGAGCCCACCTTGCAATACCAACTGCGGCTTACCGTTTCGCCAGAACTGGCCGACGCATTACGTGCTGACCCGGCGTGTGCATCGCATAGCGCGCTGCGTGACGTGCTGCTCAGGCATGACGCGACGTTGAAATGCCAGTTCGACGCATTCGCCGACTACGTGCGCGAAGCGCAACAGCAGGGTACGGAAAATTATCCGCTCTATCAGTGGACTCTCGAGACGATCGAGAATCCGGAGAAGCAAGCCAGGTACTTGCGCTCGTTTACCGTCTACGTGAACGGCGGCGAAGTTTACGGCAAGGAAGTCACGGATATGATGGAGAACGAACTATTGGGATTGGTCAGCGAAGATGGAGTTCAGCGCGTCTCAAGGTTCGATACCAATCCTGCTAATAATCCGCAACCGCCAAGGCGCTAGCGCTTGCCGAATCTGAAGTCCGCCGCGCCTCCGCGCAGCGTCAGCTAATCGTCATTTTCGATTTTACATTTGACGACAGGACATCGAGTTCGTGAGACGATGCATGCTCACTTTTTCTTAAGGAGAGCGACATGGGACTCTTGGACGAAGTAGGAAAGATTGCGGGGGCGGTCGCCGCCGTTGAAGCGGCGGAAAAAGTGGATCCGGAAGCGGGTTTGCTTACGAAAGGCATCGCCGCTGTTGCCGGTTTCGAAGGTGCCGGTAAGCTGGAGTCAATGTTGGAAAAGAAAGACAACGACCAGCAGGACGTTGCGGACAACGCCCAACCCACAGACGACACGAATCCGCAGGCGTGAGCAGAAGTCTGCTGCCGGCCGCATGATCCGCGACGGAATGCATGGGCCGGCGATTCCTCGGCGCGCTTCGCCGAGCGCCGCCAGATACCCCATTACGTTGTGCACGTTGCCACCCGCTGGTAGTCGGGCGTTCTACCGTTAGCAGTTTTAAAATCAATCAAAGATCTTTATCGATCTACCAAGCTGTCAATTGTCTGAATGGCAATGCGGAGTGGACGCATGGAACTGTCCGCTTTGGGAGGTTTCATCCGGGTGTCATCGCCTCGCGCCTAGGATGGCTGTCGCCAGGCTCATGCGCCGGCATCCTTCCACCTCCGCAAAAAAACACCAGACATGTCGAACAGAAAAATCGTAAAGACTTCGCCGACCGATCAGGGTGCTTCCATCGTCTCGCGCCGCGGGTTCCTGAAGTTGGCCGGTGCGTCCAGTCTCGCTACGGCGGCGGGCACGCTTTCATCAGCGGCGCGCGCGGCGAACAGCGCGCCTGACGGCACACCGGAGCAGGTCCACCTGACCTGGGGTAACGATCCGGCCAGTGAGGTAACGGTCTCCTGGGCGTCGCTTGCACCCGCGGTGAACCCGCAAGTCCGTGTCGGCGTCGCGGGTGCGGCGAAACATACGGTGCATGGCGTCCAGACCACTTATACGGATGGCCTGAACGGCGAGGTTGTGTTCACGTATCACGCGCATCTGCGCGATCTGAAGCCCGCTACGAGCTATGAATACCAGGTGAGCGCGGAGAACGACAGCCATGCGGCTCAGCCTTTTACGGCGAGCTTTCGCACTGCGCCGCGCGGCCGCGCGCCGTTCCGCTGGACCAGCTATGGCGATCTCGCGACGCCGAACACCGGCTGGGTGTTGTCGTCGCCGCAAAGCCGTTTCGCGGTGCAGGCAGTCGAGCGCTTTGAGCCTCTGTTCCACCTGCTCAATGGCGACCTGTGTTACGCCAATCTGAATCCGGCGCACCAGCCGGAGGTATGGCGCGACTTCGGCAACAACTGCCAGACGTCGGCGTCGAACCGGCCGTGGATGCCGTGTCCGGGCAACCACGAACTCGAATTCAATAACGGTGAGCAGGGCCTCGCCTCGTATCTCGCACGCTATAAGCTGCCGGACAATCACACGCGCTTTCAGGGCCGCTGGTACAGCTTTCGCGTGAGTTCCGTGCTCTTCGTTTCGCTCGATGCGGACGACGTCGTGTATCAGGACGCAGCGGCCTTCGTCGCCGGCCCGGATCCTCTCGTGCCGGTTGCGAGCACCGGCAATCCGCCGATCCAACCCGGCACGTCGCTCTATGTGCGTGGATATAGCGCGGGCGAGCAGACGCATTGGCTCGAAAGGACGTTGCGCCGTGCGGCTGAAGACGACGAAGTCGACTGGATCGTCGTCCAGATGCATCAGGACGCGCTGAGTTCATCGAAGACCGGCAACGGTTCCGATAAAGGCATCCGCGAAGCCTGGTTGCCGCTGTTCGACCGCTATGGCGTCGACCTGGTGCTGTGCGGGCACGATCACGATTACGAACGCAGTTACCCCGTGCGTGGCTGCAATCACCACAAAGGCACCGACATCGCGACGGGCCAGCCGGTCGATACGCTGCAGCCGAAACCGGTGATGTCGGCAGTGTCCGCGGGCGCGTCGACGTTCGATACGAGTCACGGCACGATTCACCTGATTCTCGGCGGTGGCGGCACGAGCGCGCCGCTGGATGTCTACGGCGTGGATGCCGGCACGGGGCTGCCGCAGGCGCGTATCTTCACGCGGCCCAACCGCCCGGTTGCCGGCACCACGTCCGGGACGTTCGTGCGTGCGGGCGCGGACGCAGTGGAAGACGCGATCTGGTCGGCGCAACGCGATACCGGCACCGGTTATGGCATTGCGGTGTTCGATCATGATCCCGGGCATCCCGGCGGCGAGACCACGATTACGATGAACTACTATCACGCGCCTGGCGCAGATCAGACTCCGACGCAGAACTACGAGTTGTTCGAGACGATCGAGTTGAAGAAGACGCGACGCAGATAAGGTTCGAACACGCGGGGCTCGCCGGCATGACCTCGCGCGCCGCACGAACTACGCCTCCTCGACCTTTCCGGATGATTTTGTTACACGTCTTACGGATGTGAATCGACGCAGTTACAAAAGCCTTTCAAAAGCGCAGTTATACTCGGCGCCGTCCAAACATTGAAAAGGCTTTTTATGTCGAAGAGAATCCTCCGGATGGTTGCCGTCGCAGCGCTCACCGCTTCGGCATCGTTGTCGGCGCTCGCCGGCGATATGAATAACGCGCTTGGCGGCGCGCTCGGCGGCGTGGCCGGCGCAGCAGTGGGCGGTGCGTTAGGCGGCAGCACGGGCGCCGTGCTCGGCGGAGCAGTCGGCGGCGGCGCGGGCGGCGCGGTGACGTCGAACCGCAGGGAGCGTACGGGCGCGATCATCGGCGGCGCGCTGGGCGGCGGTGCGGGCACCGCGGCGGGCAATGCAATGGGCGGTCGCAGCGGCGGTCTCGTCGGCGCAGCGCTGGGCGGCGGCGCCGGGTCGGCGCTCGGCGGCAACATGTCGCGCTCCAACTCGTACGCGGACGACTATTCCCGCGGCTACCGGTCGCGCAAGCATCATCACAAGCATCGGCACGACGACTGAATGGCGCGCGAACGGGCGAGTGGCAGGCAAACTGCCTGCCCGCTCGCTGATTGCTTCGCGCAACACGTGACACACTCTGCATTGACATTGGTTCGTGCGCCGTTATCGTAAAGGCTCTTCGCAGTCGACTGCCGGCACGCTCGCTGCGGGAACACTTCACGATTTCCCCATCCTCACGGAACATAAAAACGATGCTACGAGTGTATTGCGCAGGGCCGCTGTTCAACGCAGCCGAGCGATCCGAAATGGATTCGATTGCCGCCACGCTGGAGGCTGCGGGATTGTCGACGTTTCTGCCGCATCGCGACGGGCTGGAGTTCGCGAAGCTCAAGCCGGAACTCGAGAAACTCGGCGCCTCGGTCGAAGAAGCCTCGCATATGCTCGACCGCGCGATCTTCAGTCTGGATACGTATCAATTGCTTACGCGTTGCGATGCGGTCGTGGCCAATCTCAACGGCCGGGTCGCCGACGAGGGCACGGTTGTCGAAGCGTCGCTTGCGTGGCACGCGGACAAGCCGCTTGTTTTATTCAAAGCTGACGCACGGACCATGCTCAGCGGGTCCGATAACCCGATGCTCACCGGGTTGGGTGATTTCAAGGTGGTCGATCAACTGGCTGCGCTGCCGCAGGCCATTCTGGAAGCTGTTGCGCGCGATCGGACCCAAAGGGCCGAGCAGACGTTGGAGAGCGGCGCGCAGATCGCGGCGCTTCGCGAGGGCGGCGGCGAGTTAAGTGCGCTTGCAAAGACGCTATACAGCGCTTTCAAAAAGCCATAAGGCCGATGCCTGCGTCAGCAGACGCACCGCAAAAATCCCGCTCCGCCGACTCCCCAATCGCGCCGGAAAACGCTAAGCTTCGCCCCCTCGTTGTTCCTTTCACGCCACGCCGTTTATTTTTTTGACGCGCCGTTTATTTTCATCGCCCTATGATTGGACTGCTCGTTTTTCCGCCGCAGTGGCTGGTACGCATTCACTGAGCGATTCGAAAACCCTGTAATCAATCAGCGCGCACGATGGCAAAACCATTTGAATTTCGTTGCGCGCAATAAAAATCAAACAACACCTCATGCTTCTCGCAGTTTGCGCAACAACGGTTGTAGAAACGTACTGCATGCACGGTCATGGCGCTGGCGGAAAGAGCAATTGATACCCTCAATGACTGCTTGATCACGATCACGGAGCCAACAAGTATGAAAAAGTCTTTACTCGCGGTCGCGCTCTTTGGCGCATATACAATGTCGGCGCATGCGCAAAGCAGCGTGACCCTCTACGGCCTTATCGATGCTGGATTGGTGTACACGAACAATCAGCTCGGACACAGTAATTGGCAGGAAGTGAGCAGTTCGACTCAGAACACGGTCTTCGGCCTTAAGGGCTCGGAGGATCTGGGCGGCGGCTTGCACGCGATCTTCAAACTCGAGCAGGGCTTCCTGCTGAACAACGGCGCCCAGGCATTCTCCGGTGATGGCTTCGGCTCCCAGGCATGGGTCGGCCTGCAAAGCGATCCTTACGGCACGTTGACGTTCGGCCGCCAGTTCGACGTGATGAACGACCTCGTCGGACCGCTCACGGCGGAGTTCAATACGTGGGGCGGTAACATGGCCGCGCATCCGTTCGAAAACGACAACCTCGCTGCGAATTCCGTCGTGATCAACAACTCGGTGAAGTACGCGAGCCCGACCTACCGGGGCATTACGTTCGAAACGATGTATTCGTTCAGCAACAAGGCGGGCGACTTCGGCAATAACCGTTCATATGGATTCGGCGTTTCCTATGCGCAAGGTCCGATCAATCTCGCTGCGGGCTACCTGCAACTGAACAACGCGGGCAACGGCAGTGGCGCGGTCACGTCGGGCGATACGAGCGCGAACTTCCTCGCGGAACGCCAGCGTATCTGGTCGCTGGGTGGCAATTACACATTCGGGCCGGCTACCGTCGGGCTGGTGTGGAGCCATTCTCAGATCGACAACGCAGCGGGCGTGTTCTCGTTCGGCACGGGCAGCTACCTCGGTGCGGGCGACACGTCTGTCGGATCGCTGAACGGTTCACTGCGCCTCGACAACTACGAAGTGAACGCAAAGTACGCGCTCACGCCGGCAGTGACCGTATCGGGCGCCTATACGTACACGCATGGCGCATATAACGGTTCGTCGCCGGGATGGAACACGGCCATGCTGCAAACGGACTACGCGATCAGCAAGCGCACGGACTTCTATCTGGAAGGCGTCTATCAGAACGTGCACGGTGCGCCGGCGGACTCCGTCCTGTCGCATGCGATGATCAACACGTTGTCGCCGTCGGCGACCAACACGCAGGTGGCGGTCACTGTCGGTATGCGTCACGCGTTCTAAGCAGCTTCGGATCGAGTGATTCATGAATGCGTATGCCTGGCATCTGCCGGGCATACGTCATCCTTCAAGCGCGATGCTCAAGGCCTTCGGTCGACCGGAGCGGTCCGGGTCAGCCGCGCAATCGTCCCATCTCCCACGCAGCGTTGCATCGCATGGACAAGGTTCAGCGCGACGCGTCCTGTGAATCCTCGTTCTTCGCTTCGGCCAGAATCTGCTGGATGGCCTGCTCGAAAGTTTCCACGGGTTGTCCGCCGCTCACCAGATAGCGGCGATTGAAGATAATGGCCGGCACCGACTGGATGCCCATCGCCTCGTTGTTCCGTTCCTCCGCTCGAACTTCGGCTGCATACGTTCCGTTTTGCAATACGTGACGGGCCTCCGTGGCGTCGAGTCCTACGGATTGCGCCGCTTCGATCAGCACTTCGTGGTCGCTCGTGTCCTTGCCTTCGGAGTGGTAAGCCCGCAGCAGCGCCAGTTTGAGCGGCAACTGCTCGCCCTTGACGCCGGCCCAATGCAGCAGACGGTGCGCGTCGAAGGTGTTGTAGACGTGTTTGCGCGGGCCGAATTCGAAACCCACGCTCGCACCGCGCTCGCGGATCGCCGCCTGCGTTTCCTCGATCTGCTCCGGCGTGCGCCCATACTTCTTGCCGAGGTAGTCGACAATATTCTCGCCGTCCGGCCCCATGTGCGGATTCAACTCGAACGGATGCACGACGATGCGAGCGTCGACCGCGTCGCCAAGGCGCGAAATCGCACGCTGGAGCGAGGAGAGGCCGATCGCGCACCACGGGCATGCGATATCGGAGACAAAATCGATGGTGAGCGCTTGTGTCATTGCGGTGTTCCTGATGGAGATGATCTAGTGCGTGGCCGGCCTGATGCCAAGGCGACAGCCGCGAACAGCGTAACCCGAATCGCGGGTATTTGCAGGAGCGCGCTCGTGACGGGGTGCGAGCCGGGGATTTACAATTCACCACCGCGGCAAGAGCGATTGACCACACGAGCAACAGGGATGCCGATAAACGTCATAATCCGTCGTCTACGGCAACAACTGCTTTTCCAACGTTGAAAGGAGTTTCAAATGAGCAAGGGATATTGGGTGTCGTCTTATCGCGCGACGAAAGATGCGGCCAGGCTGGCCGCGTATGCACAGCTCGCTGCGCCCGCCGTGGCGGCTGCCGGCGGCAAGTTCATCGTGCGCGGCGTGGCGGACGAGGCACGTGAGCAGGGTTTGAAGGAGCGTACGGTCGTGATCGAATTTCCGACCTACGAAGCGGCTGTCGCCGCCTATGACAGCGAGCCCTACAAGAAAGCGCTGGAGGCGTTGGGCGACGGCGTGGAGCGCGATCTGCGCATTGTGCGCGGCGCCGAGTAACAACGAGGATGGGGCGCCGCTCATACGGCGCACGCCCCGGCCGGTAACGCGGCATGATGAATGCGCGGGCAGGCCGCCACCTGCCGCGCTTACCCGCAAACTTTACTTCACCGCACCCAACGCAAGTCCCTTCACCAGATACCGTTGTAGCCACGCGAACACAACCGAAACCGGCAGTGTCGCGCAGAGCGTGGCGGCCATCACGAGATGCCACTGTACGACGTATTTCCCCGCGACCATGTCGGTCACCTGCACGGTCAGCGTCTTGTTCTCCGGTGAGCGGATCAACGTATAAACGACCGCAAATTCGTTCCACGCATTGATGAACGTGAAGATCGCGGTGACGACGATCGCAGGCACGGCCAGCGGCAAGAACACCTTGAAGACCGCCTTGGTCCGTCCGCACCCTTCGAGCCATGCCGACTCTTCCAGATCACGCGGCACCGTCTGGAAATACGAGGACAGCATCCACACGGCAAACGCGATATTGAAGGCTGCGTAAGAGACGATCACGCCGATCTTGGAGTCGACCAGGTTTCCATCGCCATAAGGAATCATCGCGGCGAGCCGGAACAGGCCGACCACGAGCAGGATAGGCGACAGCATCTGCGTGACGAGCAGAAACTGGCGATAGAACCCGCGGCCTCGAAACGGAAACCTCGCCAATGCATAAGCCGCCGGCAGACTGACAGCCAGCGCAAGCGCGGTCGACAGCAAACTGATCACCGTGCTGTTGCGCAGCGCCACGCCGAAGTTGGCTGCCACCCACATGTCGGAGAAATTGCTCCACTGCCAATGCACCGGCAGCCACCGCGCCGGATAGACAAAAATCTCGGAAGCCGGCTTCAACGCGGTGAACAGCATGACGGCAAATGGAAACAGCACGACCACGACCAGTGGCGACAGCGCGAGCCAGCACCACAGCGAACGCTTCATCTTGACGCTCAGACTCATGACGGATCTCCTTCTTTCGCGGGCTGCAGGCGCAGATAGGCGATCGAGAATACGAACAGCATGACGAGCATGATCAGCGACACGGCTGCCGCTTCGCCAGGACGCCCGAGCCGGAAGCCAAGCTCGTAGAGATAGGTGACGAGAATGTGCGTGCTGTTGTCGGGGCCGCCCTGCGTCATCACCCAGATGATCGGAAAAGAGTTGAACACGTAAATCACATTCAACAGAATCGTCATGTTGATGAACGGCCGCAACAGCGGCATGGTGAGCTTGCGAAACTGCTGCCAGGCGCTCGCGCCGTCCATGCGCGCGGCTTCATAAATATCGCCTGGCACGGACGACAATCCGCCGAGCAGAATCGTCACCGTAAACGGGATCGAGACCAGTATGCCGACCGCGATTTCGACAGGAAACGCGAGTTCCGGCGTAGCCAGCCAATGAATCGGACCGCTGATCAATCCCAGCCTTTGCAGCGTGACGTTGACCATGCCGTAGTCGTCGTTGAAGGCCCAGCGCCAGACCACGGCGGTCATGGTCAGCGAGACGGACCACGGCAGCATCACAATCGTGCGCGCCACGCCGCGTCCATAGAAATCCTGATTCAGCACCAGTGCGACCGGCACCGAGATCAGCACCGTGCCACCGACCACGCATACGGTCCAGACGAGGGTTCGTTTGGCGGCGGCAAGAAACGCGGGGTCGCCGAAGATCGTATAGAAATTCTGCAGACCGGTGAAATCGCGAATGGCGCCGAAGCGCGAGACCTCGTGAAGCGATTGCCACACGATGTTGAAGATCGGATAGCTGATGATGAAAAGCGCCAATATCAGACTCGGCGCTATCAGCAACCAGGGCGCTTGCAGGCGTGTAGAAGCGGAACGGCTCATGCGTGCTCGATCGTAAGACGCGTCTGGAGGAATCAGCAGGCGCGACGGGATGGGCCGGATAGTGCGTGATGGCCGGAACGCGCACCGCCTTCCTGGTGGCGGCGCGCGTTCCGTGTTCAGCAGATCAAGACGAGATCAGTGCGAGATCAGTACCGGATCGCTACGGAATCAATGGCCGAGCGACTTGTTCGCCTGCGTGGCCGCCGCGTTCAATGCGTCAGCCGGCTTCGCCTTGCCCAGGTAAATCGACTGCATTGCGTCGGTCACGGCCTTCGCGGTGTCTTCCCAACCCGTCACCGTGGGTGCGAAGCGGGCGGTCGGCAGCAAGGCGACGAACGCCTTCGTGTCCGGATCGTTGAACGCCGGATCCGTCGATTCAGCCTTGGTGGTCGGCAGGAAGCCCTCGGTCGTGGTGAACTCCACGCGCGGTTCCTTCGTGAACAGATAGTCGAGGAACTTCCACGCCGACTTCTTCACCTTCGAGTTCTTGAACATCACGATCGAGTCGGTGACGGCGTACGTAGCGTGCGTCGTGCCCATCGGAATCGGATCGATGCCGTACTTCAGATTCGGGGCTTCTTTCTTGATCTGTTTCGACAGGAACGGCGCCGAAATTACCATCGCAACGCGGCCCTGCTTGAAGAGGTTCTGCACGTCTTCGCGGCTATAGCCGGTCACACCCGGTTGCGTCAGACCTTGATCGATCATCGACTTGTACAGCGTGGCCGCCTTGATGCCGGCCGCCGAATTGAACGCCGCCTTGTTGTCCTTGCCGACCACGTCGCCGCCATTGGTCCACAGAGCGTAGTAATAGTAGACGTCGGTTTCGATTTCCTTGCCTTGCAAGCCGAAGCCGGCAATGCCCTGCGCCTTCAGTTTCTTCGACGCTTCGATCACGTCGTTCCAGGTCTTCGGGCCGTCCGGATAGCCGACCTTCGCGAGCAGGTCCTTGTTGTAGTACAGCGCGCGCGCCGAAGCGGCGATCGGCAGGCCGTAGACCTTGCCGTTGATTTCACCCGGTGCGAGGAACGGACCGATGAAGCGGCCCTTGAAGCTCGCATCCATGTAGCCGTCGAGCGGTTCCGCGACGTCGTCCTTCACGAAGTCGAGCAGCCAGCGCGTGCCGACGATCGCGAGGTCGGCGTTGGCGTTGCCGGAAATGTCGGTTTGCAGCTTCTGTTGCAGCGTGTCCCAGTTCACGTCTTCGATCTTGATGGTCGTGCCGGGATTGGCCTTCTCGAAGTTGCGGGCCATTTTTTCGAAGTACGGCGCGGTCGCGTCGCTGTAGTGGGCGACGGTCACGCGGACCGTGTCGGCGTGAGCCGCGACGGCGATACCTGCGAACGCGAGCGCCACGGCAACTTTGCCGAGCGCGAGGGAAGCACGGGCATGCAACGACATTTCTCTCTCCTGTGTCGAACGGAGTGAGCGCGCTGGCGCTGACTCCGGTCCCATCCAACGATGGTGGGGTGGTTGGCTGCCGTCGCCGGCCGCTTTGGGTTAAATTGTTTGAAAAAATCCTACATGACGAAAAATGGCTTGTCACGTAGGGTCTGCCATATTTTTTCCGAGCCGGTTTTGTGCATAAGATGCTGTAAAGCAGGGATATTCTGCATGGCGTGATGTCATGGATACCCAATCTTCGGGATGACTAGACGATCGCGTAAAGCCGGGCGTGTAAGAAATTTACAGGCTAATCCAGGCCTGGCGGTGCGATTGAAGAGCGAGGCGGACAATGAATCGTGTGGTGTTGGTAACGGGCGCTTGCGGCGGCATCGGCAGCGTGTTGTGCAAACGCTTCGTGGAACAGGGCGATACGGTGCTGGCGCTCGACATCGACGCCGCCGCGCTCGGCGCGTTGACCGCACAACTCGGCGAGGCGCATGTCACGCCGATTGCGGTCGACCTCGGCGAGGCCGCCGCAGTGCAGCAGGCGGTGGCCGCCGCGGTCAAGGTGCGGGGTCCGGTGGACGTGCTGGTCGCCAACGCGGGCGCGGCACAAGGTCTGACGCTTGCCACGACGGACGTTGCGAGCTGGCAGCGCGACATCCATCTGAATCTGAACGGCACGTATCACACGGTCGAAGCCGTGCGTGCGTCGATGATCGAGCGGCAGCGCGGCGCGCTGGTACTGATCGGTTCGGTGAACGGCATGGCCGCGCTCGGTCATCCGGCTTACAGCGCGGCGAAGGCCGGGCTCATCAGCTATACGAAGGCGCTTGCGCTCGAACTCGGCCGTTACGGTATTCGCGCCAACATCGTGTGTCCGGGCACGGTGAAGACGCAGGCGTGGCAGGCGCGCGTCGACAAGAATCCGCAGGTCTTCGAGGATCTGAAAAAGTGGTACCCGTTGCGTGACTTCGCGACGCCCGACGACATTGCCGACGCGGTGCTGTTTCTCGCCTCGCCGATGGCGCGCGTGATTACCGGCGTCGCGTTGCCGGTGGACGGCGGCCTGATGGCCGGCAACCGTCTGATGGCGGAAGAACTGACGCTCGAATCACTGTGAAATCACCGTGAACCGCCTGAAGCAACATGCGGGCGGCGTGAATTCGAGTCAACGAAAGAAGACGATGAGGACAGCATGGCAGCAGTGCAACTGAGTGGCATCTTCAAACGTTACGGCGACACGCAAGTGGTGCACGGCATCGATCTCGACATCGACGACGGCGAGTTCGTCGTGCTAGTCGGGCCGTCGGGCTGCGGCAAGAGCACGTTGATGCGCATGGTGGCGGGACTCGAAGAGATCAGTGGCGGCGATCTGATGATCGGCGGCACGCGCGCGAACAGCCTTGCGCCGCAGCAGCGCAATATCTCGATGGTGTTTCAGAGCTACGCGCTGTATCCGCATCTGTCCGTCTATGAAAACATCGCGTTCGGGCCGCGGATTCGCAAGGAGTCGGCGGCGAGCTTCAAGCCGCGGATCGAGGCCGCTGCAAAAATGCTGAACCTGGGCAGTTATCTGGACCGTTTGCCGCGCGCGCTGTCTGGCGGCCAGCGGCAACGCGTGGCAATGGGCCGCGCCGTGGTGCGCGAGCCGTCGCTGTTTCTGTTCGACGAGCCGCTCTCCAATCTCGACGCCAAGCTGCGCGTGCAGATGCGCACGGAAATCAAGGCGCTGCATCAACGGCTGAAGAATACGGTGATCTACGTCACGCACGATCAGATCGAAGCGATGACCATGGCGGACCGCATCGTGGTGATGAACGCGGGGCGTATCGAGCAGATCGGCCGTCCGCTGGAGCTATACGATCATCCGGCGAATCTGTTCGTGGCGAGCTTTCTCGGTTCGCCGTCGATGAATTTTGCCGAAGGTGTGATCGCGAACCGCGCGCAAGGCCAGGGTCTCGCACTGAAACTCACGGACGGCGGCGAGATCGTGCTGGAGGGCGCGCCCGCTTCGGCCGTGCTCGGCGCGAAGGTCACGCTCGGCGTGCGGCCGGAGCACATCGAGACGATGGCGCCGGCACCCGACGCGACGATGGAAGTCGAAGTGGTCGAGCCGACTGGCGCGGAAACGCACTTGTACGGGAAAATAGGCGGCAGCACGTGGTGCGTAACGACTCGTCAGCGCTCGAAGGTCGAGCCCGGCGAGCGCGTTGCGCTACGCCTGCCGGCCGAACATATTCACCTGTTCGATACGGAAAGTGGACGCAGGCTGGTCTGAACCGCGTGTTGTCGTTCGAGGTCGATCCAGGCTCGCCTCACGCATGATTGATGCTGCCACGTAAGGAACACCGGGTGTCCGCACCGAACTTGATTCCCCACATTCGCAGCGCACTCGCCAGTTTGCGGCCCGCCGAGCGCAAGGTCGCCGAGATGGTGTTGAACGACGTCGACTTCGCGATGCGCGCGAGCATTACCGAACTTGCGCAGCGCGCCGAGGTGTCCGAGCCATCTGTCACGCGTTTTTGCCGCGCGATCGGTGCGCATGGCCTGCGCGACTTCAAGATGCAATTGGCGCAGAGCGTAGCGGGCGGCGTGCCGTACGCATCCACGGCGGTGGCGCGCGACGACGATGTGCAAACGCTCATGGAGAAGGTGGGCGAGGCGGCGATCGACGGTATCGCCCATGCGCGCGGCGCGCTGGATCCAGCAGTGGTCGAGAGCGCGATTGCAGCGTTGTCGAGCGCACGGCGGGTATTTTTCTTCGGCGTCGGTTCGGGCTCGGGGCTGGTCGCGCAAGATGCGGCGTTGCGGTTTCTGCGGCTCGATATTGCGTCCACCGCATTTACGGATGGTCATCTCCAGCGGCTTTACGCGGGCCTCATGGAACCGGGCGACGTGGCCTTTGCGATTTCACATTCGGGCCGCAGCGTCGAAGTGAACGAGAGCATTCAGATCGCCAAGGAGCGTGGGGCGACGACGATTGCACTGACCAATGTCGGCTCGCGCCTCGCGTGGCTGGTCGATATTCCGCTGCTGCTGCGCGTGCCGAGTCCGATCGATCCGAATACGCCGGGCGTGTCGCGGCTCGTGCATCTTTGCATCATGGACGCGCTGGCGATCGGCGTCGCGCTCAAAGCAGGGCCGAATACGCTCGAAAAGATGCGGCATGCGAAGGCGAGGTTGGCCTCGCATGAGCCGGAGGCGGCGGGGGATTGATTGGAGGCGCGGTGGTGAGCCGCGCGCGCAACGCCGCTGCAGGTTTCAATCTTCTGCAGTTTCGATTATCCGGCTCCCCAAACGCGTACAAACTGACCTTTCTTCAAATTAAAAAAAACGATTACTCGGTCGTCGCCGCCATCCATCCAAAGCGCCGTGACAACCGCATGGTCGCGGCGCGCAGTGTCTGCGCCGGCCCGCCCTCCAATTCGCTGTCGAAGCTGCCGCTCGGTCCCATCAATGCCAGTACCAGGCAGATGCTGCCCGTATGATCCAGCACCGGCGCGGCCAGCGTGTCGATGCCCGGCACAGGTCGGCTCAACGCCGTATCGATTCCATGCGCGCGGATTTGCGCGAGGCGCTGCGCGTAGGGTTGAGTCAGTGGAGGCGGCGCAGACGTTGCCTCCGTGCCGCCGCGGACCTTAGCTCCACTCTCTGACGCCGCTTTCCCCGCAAAAACCTGTGCCGCATCCGCCCCCGCCAACCGCAGATGATCCTGCGTCAGCAAACCGGCGCGTACGTCGTCCGCGACGTAGGCGGCAAACACGCGGCCTATCGCCGTGTTCACCAGCGACATCACCGTCCCGACCCGCAGGCTCACATGCAGTGGCCGCGCCGATTCCTCCAGGCGCACGACCGTCGGCCCGAGCGGTCCCAGCACCGCCATCGCGACGCTCATGCCCGTGGACGCCGCCAGTTCGACCACCTCGGGTTCCGCTTCGCGCGTTGGCGATAAGCGCTGCAAACCGATCAGCCCAAGCTCCAGCGCGAGTGGCCCGGCTTCATAACAGCCGGACGCATCGCGATTGAGCAAACCGATTTTCAGCAGACTCACCAGATGCGGAAACGCCTTCGCTGGCGGCATGCCGGCGGCGGCCGCGAGATCGCGCAGGTTCAACGGCCGCGCCGCTGCGACCAGCGCCGCCAGCAACTCGCCGGTGCTGTCGAGCGACTGGATGCCGCGCTGCGGTTTCGCATCGGCGGATGGGGCGTGAGGGGTGTCGAGAGAATCGGTCACGATGCGAGAGACGCTGACAAGGAAGGTTCTGCTGCCAGTTGGGCGCCGATGTCGCGCGCCGTGGCAAGCAGCGCACGCGCGATCGGCCCGTCGCTTGCGACGTCGATCGCGCCGGTCGAGCCGATCACGGTGAGCGCGAGCGACAGGCGGCCATCGGCGTCCAGCACCGGCGCGCTCAGACTGCTGATGCCCGGACTCGGCGCATCCACGCTGCTTTCCAGGCCGCGCACGCGGATCGCGTCGAGGGCGGTCTCGAAGGCAGCGCTTTCGTCAGGCGGCGTCATGGTGCGATTCGCGGGGCCGGACTGATTTGCCCACATCGCATCGCGCACCTCGCGCGGCAGAAACGCGCAAAACACGCGTCCCGTCGATGTTGCCGGCAGCGACATCACCGTGCCCACATGCAAGTTGACGTGCAGCGGAAAGCCCGCGTGCTCATAGCGAACGATGGTCGGCCCTTGCGGCCCGGCAATACAGATCGCGACGCTAAAGCCGATCGCCTCGGCCAAGGCGGCCACGCGCGGCACGGCGGCGCGAAACGCCGGCTGGTTCTCCAGGTGTAGCAACCCGAGCCGCAGCGACAGCGGACCGGGTTCATAGCGGCCCGACAGTTCGTCACGCTTGATCAGACCCAGCCGGCTCAAGCTCACCAGATAAGCATGCGCCTGCCCCGGCGCGATCTGCGCGGCGGTGGCGAGGTCGGACAAGGCGAGCGGAGCGCGCGCCTGCGCGAGCGCCAGCAACACGCGGCCGCCCACTTCGACGCTCTGAATGCCACGCTGCGTCTTGCCGCCGTCCGCTGTCTCGCGGCCGTCCGCGCCTTTGCCCGTGGCCGGTTTCGCTGCTTTGCTCACACCTGCGCTCGTCCGTAAAAAAGGGTTCATGTTAACCGAAGGGCCGCGCATCGCTGTGCTGATCTTAGGCTGTTTGAAATTTGCGTATAGCGATACATTTCGCTATTGACAAATAATTGCCTGCCGTCCTAAGATGCATTCACCCCGACACACCGGCGCAGTCACAGAGTCAAAACGGGGCGAGACAATCCTCCAATACCGTCAGCCCGCGCGGCATTCGCGCAGCCGGCCGTCTCGCCTCACGTCCAACTTTTGAGGGAGACACGCATCATGGCAAAGGCATTCGCATCCCAGGCCGACCTGGAAGTCAAAAAAGTCACGTGGACCAAGTTGTCCGAGAACGCCTACGCCTACACGGCTGAAGGCGATCCGAATTCGGGCGTGATCATCGGCGACGACGGCGTGCTGATTGTCGACACCACCGCCACGCCGGCCATGGCGCAAGACCTCATCGCGAAGATTCGCAGCGTGACGGATAAGCCGATCAAATACGTCGTGCTGTCGCATTACCACGCGGTGCGCGTGCTCGGCGCATCGGCGTATTTCGAGGAAGGCGCGCAGGAAGTGATCGCGAGCCGCGGCACGTACGAGATGATCGTCGAGCGCGGCGAAGCGGACATGAAGTCGGAAATCGAGCGCTTCCCGCGTCTGTTCGCCGGTGTCGAAACGGTGCCGGGTTTGACGTGGCCCACGCTCGTATTCGAAAAGGAAATGACACTGTTCCTCGGCAAGCTCGAAGTGCGCATCGCGCATCTCGGCGCGGGTCACACCAAGGGCGACACGGTGGTGTGGCTGCCGTCGCAGAAGGTACTGTTCTCCGGCGATCTGGTCGAGTACGACGCGGCCTGCTACTGCGGCGATGCCCAACTCGAACAATGGCCGGCCACGCTGGAAGCATTGCGCGCGCTGAAGGCCGACAAGCTCGTGCCGGGCCGCGGCCCCGCGCTGACCACGCCGGAAGACGTCAACAAAGGTCTGGATTACACGAAGGACTTTGTCACCACGCTGCTGCAGCAGGGCCGCGAAGCCGTCGAGCAGCAACTCGACCTGAAGGCCGCGATGGCGCACACGCGCAAGGCGATGGACCCGAAATTCGGCCACGTCTTCATCTACGAGCACTGCCTGCCGTTCGACGTGTCGCGTGCTTTCGACGAAGCGAGCGGTATCACGCATCCGCGCATCTGGACCGCGCAACGCGACAAGGAAATGTGGGACGCGCTGCAAGCCTGACCGAGACAGACGCACAGTAAGACAAAGCAGAGCGGAGAAGGACGGAGACACAAGATGAGCACCAACTACCAGACGCTGTCGTTCGAATACCAGCCGTGCCGTGAACAGAGCGCGCCAGGCGGCGCGGAGCAGGCGGTCTATCCCGTGATCGTGGTCGGCGCGGGCCCGGTGGGTCTCGCTACCGCGATCGATATCGCGCAGCAGGGCGTGCCGGTCGTGCTGGTCGACGACGATTGTTCGCTGTCCACCGGTTCGCGCGCGATCTGCTTTTCGAAGCGCTCGCTCGATATTTTCGATCGCTTGGGATGCGGCCAGCGAATGGTGGACAAGGGCATCAGCTGGAACGTCGGCAAGGTGTTCCTGAAAGACGAACTGGTGTACACGTTCAATCTGCAACCGGAAGCGGGCCACAACCGGCCCGCCTTCATCAACCTGCAGCAATACTACGTTGAAGGCTTCCTGCTCGAACGCGCGCAGGAAATGCCCAATCTCGAAATCCGCTGGAAAAGCAAAGTGGTCGGCGTGCAGCAAAGCGGTACGCCCGGCACTCACGACGCCGGCGTGACGATGACCGTTGATACGCCCAACGGTCAATATGCGTTGCGCGGCCGCTATGTGGTTGCCGCCGACGGCTCGCGCAGTCCGATCCGCAACCTGATGGGACTCGACAGTAAAGGCGTGACGTTCAAGGATCGCTTCCTGATCGCCGACGTCAAGATGGAAGCCGAGTTTCCAACCGAACGCTGGTTCTGGTTCGATCCGCCGTTTCATCCGAATCAGTCGGTGCTGCTGCATCGTCAGCCGGATAACGTGTGGCGGATCGATTTCCAGTTGGGTTGGGACGCCGATCCGGTGCTGGAAAAGACGCCGGAGCGCGTGATCCCGCGCGTGCGTGCGTTGCTCGGGCCAGACGCGAAGTTCGAGCTGGAATGGGTCAGCGTCTATACGTTTTCGTGTTTGCGCATGGACCGCTTTCGCCACGGCAACGTGCTGTTCGCCGGTGACTCGGCGCATGGCGTGTCGCCGTTCGGCGCACGCGGTGCGAACAGCGGCGTGCAGGATGCGGAAAACCTCGCATGGAAACTGGCCATGGTGCTCGAAGGCAAGGCCTCCGACGCTTTGCTCGACACCTATGCGAGCGAACGCGAATTCGCCGCGGACGAAAACATTCGCAACTCCACCCGCTCCACCGATTTCATTACGCCGAAGAGCCCCGTGAGCCGTGTGTTCCGCGACGCGGTGCTGAAGCTCTCGCGTCATCATCCGTTCGCGCGGCAATTGACCAACAGCGGCCGTCTCTCGGTGCCGGCGGTGCTGCGCGATTCTCCGCTGAATACAGCGGACAGCGAGCCCTTCGAAGGCGCAATGGTGCCGGGCGCGTCGTGCGTGGATGCGCCGATGCAGGTGGCGGGACAGCCCGCGTGGTTCTTGCAGCACCTCGGCCAGCAATTCACCGGCGTGCTGTTCTGTGGCGAGCAAGGTGTCGATCAGGCCACTCAGGCCGCGTTGGACGCGTTGCGCAGCGGACCGATTCCGTTGAAGCTCGTGGTGGTGACGCGTGACTCCGAACAGCGCGGCGCGTTGGCAGGCGCTCAAGTCGCGCACGATATCGAAGGGCTGGCCCACTCGCGTTATGACGCAACGCCGGGCACGTTCTATCTGATTCGTCCGGACCAGCATGTTTGCGCGCGCTGGCGGCACCTTGCTGCGGCTGATGTGGAGGCCGCATTGAAACGCGCGCTGTACGTGCAAGGCACGGCTTGAACGTCCGGCAAAAGCGGCTCGCGTAGCACGCGCCGCATCAGCAAAAAATAGCAGGAGACAGACATGACACTGAATACGCAACCGAATCTCGCCCGTCCCGACGATTTCTACGAGGCGTTGATCGATATGCATCGGGATCTGGACGATGCGCAGAGCCAATCGGCCAATGCGCAACTGATCCTGCTGCTCGCCAACCATATCGGCGATCACGCCACGCTGCTCGAAGCGATGCAGCATGCGCGCGAGGGGGTGATCGACGTTTCTTCGGGGCGCGGCGCGCAGTCGCATCCGCTGGCGGCCTGACCCGGCTCTCGTAGAACCCTGATCCCGTACCTGTAACGAAAACCCGCGCGTGGCCGTTCGTGCCACGCGCAATCCACGACGGCAACGCGGCGTGTCGACCACCTCGCCTGCCGTTTCAGTAGCAGACAACAACGCGGCGCAGCAAGACGCCGGACCCAACGGGTCCGTTGGACCCTCACGTTTGGAGATAACCGATGAGCCAACCCCTCGCCCCCGCGCTCGAGCCGGGCGCATCCGCTGCCGCGCACGACGACCTGCTGTATCGCAAGGTTTCGCTACGGATCATTCCGTTTCTGTTTCTCTGTTATGTGGTGTCGTTTCTCGATCGCATCAATATCGGCTTTGCGCAATTGCAGATGAAGCACGATCTCGGCTTCAGCGACGCAATGTACGGGCTTGGCGCCGCGGTCTTCTATGTGGGATACGTGTTGTGCGAAGTGCCGAGCAACATGCTGCTCGCCCGCTTCGGCGCACGCCGCACGTTCACGCGGATCATGCTGCTGTGGGGGATTGCATCGGTCGGCATGATGCTGGTGTCGAAACCCACGCATTTCTATGTGTTGCGCTTCATGCTTGGCGTGTTCGAGGCGGGGTTCTTTCCCGGCATCGTCCTGTATCTCACCTACTGGTATCCGGCGCGGCGGCGCGCGGCCGTGCTCTCGATCTTCTTCGCGGGTGTGGCGGTGGCAGGGGTGCTCGGTGGCCTCGTGTCCGGCTGGATCATGCGTGACATGGGCGGCGTGCTGGGCCTGTTCGGCTGGCAATGGATGTTCGTGATCGAAGGCGCGCCCGCCATCGTGCTCGGCCTGCTTGCCGCGTTCTATCTGGTGGACGGCCCGCAACATGCCGCGTGGCTCACCGCGGCGGAGAAAGCGCAATTGATCGCGCAACGCGACGAAGACCGCCGGCCTGCGGCTGACGCGCATTCGTCACGCTCGTTCACGCAGGCGTTGGGTAATCCGCGGGTGTATCTGTTCGCGTTCGTCTACTTTTCGCTGACCTGCGCCTCGCTCACGCTGAACTTCTGGATGCCGCTGATGATTCGCGACTTCGGGGTGCACGACGTCCTCGCCATCAGCCTGTACACGGTGATTCCCAACGCCATCGGCGCGGTGGGGCTGATTCTGATCGCGCGTCATTCGGATCGCCATGGTGAACGTCGCCGGCATTTCGCGGTGTGCACGATTGGCGGCGGCGTGGCGCTCTCGTTGCTGACGCTTCATCTGACCAGCTTTCCCGCGATGCTCGCGATTCTTTCTCTGGCTGCGGTTCTGATCTTCGCGGCCCTGCCGATCTTCTGGACGGTGCCGTCGGGGTATTTGTCCGGCACGGCGGCGGCGGCCGGGATCGCGCTGATCAGCAGCATCGGCATTACGAGCGGTATTGTCAGTCCGTGGGTGATCGGGTTGATCAAGACGCACACCGGGAGCATGGACAACGCGCTGTATGTGCTGACCGCGTTGCTGTTCGTCAGCGGCGTGGCAATGCTGCTCGGCGTGCCGAAGGACGGCAAACGCGCGTGAAGACGCGTACCGGTCCGGACGGGATTATGGGGTACAGTCGCGAGTATTCTGTTGCGACAGCCCGTAGACCGTCCGAACCTTCGCGATGCATTTCATCGACCCTGTTCCGCTGCCGCACGACGGCCCGTCCGACATTGCAGTGTGGCGGATCGATATCGACTTCGCCGAGTCGCTGAACGCCCCGGCTTTCGCGTCCCTTAGCGACGAAGAACTCACGCGCGCCCGTCACTTTCGCCGTCATGAAGACGCGTTGCGTTTCGCCACCGTGCGTGCCGCGTTGCGTGAGCAACTCGCGCGGGGCCTTGGCATCGCGGCACACGCCGTGCGCTTTGCAGCCGATGCCAACCACCGTCCTCATCTCGCGGAGTCGGATCGCTTCGATTTCAACGTGTCGCATGCGGGCGAGCATGGCCTGATCGCGATCTCGCCGATGCGGCGCGTCGGTGTCGATATCGAGCAGCACAGCGACACATTCGATTGGCATTCGATCGCGACGCTGACGCTCGATCCGAAAGAAGCCGTATGGATCGAAGGTCTCGACGCGGCTCGGCAAACCGCTGCGTTTTACGATGCATGGGTTGCCAAGGAAGCGCTCGTCAAAACGACGGGCGCGGGCATCACGCGCGGGTTGCAACATCTGACGGTGCTGCCGCGTGAGAGCATGCGCGTGACGCTGCGCAATCAGATTCCCGACGACATGCGTGAAGTCGACGCGCGCTGGCTTGCCGCGCCGGACGGCTACGCCGCGTGCGTCGCCTGGTCGGCGACGGCGTTGCGGCGCTAGAGGCCATAGAGCGGCCCATGCAGCGCGTTACGCGTTTGCTTCCCCAAATACCAATGACTTCGGCCAGCCAAACGTATGTACCTGTGTGAGCGGCTGCGCTAGCGCGACCGCCGCACGAATCTTGCCGGCCATCGGCACATCGAGTACATGCCAGCGGCCATATTCCGCGAGATCGAACGCGCCGGTCGCGGTGGGACTGAACAGCAGTTCCAGATCGATATCGACAGGCGCGTAACGCAACGCACTGCAAAGGCTGCTATAGCGAGCGTGCCGGCGCGATGCTTCCGGCGTCTGATCCGGCGCCGCGCCGGGCGCGGGCACGACGACGCTCAATCCGAGCGTTGTCGCCGCAACACCGATCATGATCCAGATACCGCCGTACGCGATATCGATTGTGATGCCGCGGCCGTCGCGCGGATGGCGCGCGCGCAGTTTCTCGTTGCCGTCGTCGTGTAGATCGACGGCGTGCGGCTCGCTGTCGAACAGGTGAGCGACGATCCACCGCACCACCACGCGCGCGCTAATGAAGCGTTTGCGCAATGCGGCGTTGGGATGCAGTCGCGCGCGCTCCCGCTCGGTCTTGGAAAGCCAGCTATCGCCTTCCTGCACGGGCACCGGTAGCCATTCGCAGCGGAATCGCCACAGATGTAATTCGCCTGCGCGTGGTGCGACGACATTGTGTGGACGGCTACGTGTCAGTGGATGGCACTGGAATGCCGTTGCCGTGGCGATCTCGCGTGCGAGTCGGGCGGCGTGCGCTGCAGGTGTGCCAGCGGCGCCCTCAGCGGTGCGCTCAACCGCGCTTGCAACTGAGCCTTCAATTGCGCCTTCAACGCCGCCCTCGACTGCGCGTGACGCACCGCTGTCGCGCCCACGCGAGGCCGTCAGACAAACCTGGTCCGAGTCTAATGACATACGCGGGCTTCCTCAATGCATGTAGGTGACGCGCCTTGCTTGCACGTCGAGTTCCACACCGGCGTCGAGCAGATCGATGGCGAACCAGCGAATCAACTTCAGAACGCCGCTTACGGCGGGCGCCGGCAGCCAGTCGTTCAGCATGCGCAATGCGGCGCCGCTGTGCGTTTTTTGCAGCAGCGCGATGGTTTGCAAAACCACTGCTTCGTCTTTGCCGAGATCGCTGGCGCAGCGGCAGCGCATGTCGAGCGGACGATACGACACGTGCATTAGCGAACGCATCAGCAGATCGAAGTGTTCGATGCCGTCCTGGCGCAAGCCGGCGCCGCTGAGTATGTCGCGCCAGTGCGCACCGCCGCTCGCCGTCTCGCAAGAGGGGCGCAGCCAGGTGCGCACGGCGCTCAGGACGGTGCGATCGGGGGCGTCGGCGGAATCGGCCGGATGGTCGTCGATCAGTTCCGGACGGCCGGTGTGCTGAGAGCGAAAGTTCATCGATGCTCCTGGATGGACACGGTCCAACGAATCGCGCCGGCCAGATGGGACAGATGCCGCGTCGCAGGCCAGCGCATGTCGTGCGACGGATGGGCGATGACGCAGAGACTGCGTCAGATGTTTATGTCGGTGCCGGCATCAGCTGCTTGGTTCACCTTGAGCCGGCTGGGTTGGATGATGAGCCAAATTCCGTCTAAATGCAAATCATTCGCATTTAGAAGTGTTGTCACAGTGATGCACGCCCGGCGCCTGTCGGAACACGTGCGCGGCCATGGCGCAGAAGGTCGATGCCACAACGCAACTAACGGTCAACCCCGCCAGGCGTCCGCGGATATGATGGCGAAGTGCCGAATTCAGTCTTTCCGGCACAAACGGCTTGCAGTCTCCTTGCCCACTTCCGCCAGCCAAATGCCGATAAAAACACTCGACGCCGCCTCGACTTCCAAGCCTACCCAGACGGCGCAGCGCCTCCCCACGCTGATGCTTGCCGCCACGCTGTCGCTAGGAAGCGCGATTGCGCTCGGGCTTGCGCGTTTCGCCTACGCGCTGCTGTTGCCGTCGATGAAACTCGACCTCGGCTGGAGCTTCGCGCAAGCCGGCGCGATGAACACGGCTAATGCGTTGGGTTATCTGCTCGGAGCGCTGGCTTTTCCGCGCCTTGCGCGCCGCTGGTCAGCCGGCGCGCTGTTTGGCGGCGGTTGCGTGGCGACGGCGCTTTTAATGGCCGGCAGCGGCCTGGTTGCCGACACGCACTCACTGCTCGCGCTGCGCGTGGTCACCGGCGCGAGCAGTGCGGGGATTTTTATCAGCGGTGGCGTGTTGGCGGCACGGCTTGCGTCGGCGAGACCGCACGACGCGGGGCTCGTCCTTGGCTTGTATTACGGCGGCACGGGGTGGGGCATCGTGGCGTCGTCGGTGCTGGTGCCGCTGACCATTGTCAACGTCGCGCACGGTTGGCAGTTTGCATGGTTCGCCCTCGCGCTCGCGTGCGCGGTGCTCGCCGCGGTGGCCGTCGGCGCGGCGCGAAAAATCGAGAGCGTGCATCCGACGCTGTCGTCAGCTGCGCAGTCACACACGGCCGCCAACGCGCCCCGCTGGCCGCGATTCAGTCTGGCGCTGACGGGATACGGATTGTTCGGCGTCGGCTATATCGGCTACATGACGTTCATCGTCGCGTTGCTGCGCAATGCGGGCATGAGCGCGGCCGTCGTCACGGGCTTCTATCTGCTGCTCGGCGTGGCGACCGTGGTGTCGGCGCGCGTGTGGTCGAGTCTGCTCGACCGTATGCGCGGCGGCCAGGCGCTTGCGGTCCTCAACACATTGCTTGCAGTGGCGACGCTGCTGCCCGCGCTGTTCACGCAGCCTTGGGTGGCGTTCGTATCCGGCGCGCTGTTCGGCGCGACATTCCTTTCGGCCGTGGCGTCGACTACAGCCTTTGTGCGCCACAATCTGCCCGCGAGTCACTGGGCCAAGGGCATCAGCGCGTTCACGATCGTATTCGCGTTCGGGCAGATCGTCGGGCCGATGGTGATCGGCTGGGTCTCGGACGGCGCGGGCCTCGCGCGCGGGCTGGTGTATTCCGCGCTGTTGCTCGCGGCAGGCGCGGTGCTGGCGGCGTGTCAGAAGCCGCTGCGCTGAATGTGGGGCCGCGTATGCAGGCAAGTGCGCCGCGCGCCCCACATGCGCACCTCACATGTCACACCTGCACGGACGGGATGCTCTTCATGCAACGCAAGGCGAACATCGAACGGCTATGACGGATGCCGGCGATCTTGTAGAGCTTCTCGCGCAGAAAACGCTCGTAGCCCGCCGTACCGTCGACCGCCACCTTCACCAGATAGTCGTAGTCGCCCGATACGAGATAAGCCTCTAGCACCTCGGTGAGCGTAGCCAGTTCGGCGCCGAAGCGGGCGAGGGCGTCGTCGTCGTGGCGGTCTAACGTCACTTCGAGCAGGACGACGTCCGCGAAGCCGAGCTTCTGCTGATCGAGCAGGGCGACATAGCCGCGGATATACCCATCGGTTTCCAATTGACGCGTGCGGTTCCAGCACGCGGTGGTCGACATGCCAACCAGCTCGGCCAGTTCGGCGTTGCTCAGCCGGGCGTTTTTTTGCAACTCGCGCAGGATCTTGCGATCCTGGTTGTCGAGCGGGCGACTTCGGGTGCTCATGGGCGATAGCGGAAGATTGTTCTTTAAATTTGTATTCTAGCTGAATATCGTCCCGACTCTGACCATAAGCTTCATTGCTTTAAGAAGCCTATCCAGACTGTCTCCGGATATATTTTCAGGGTGCATTCATGCCCGGGACAACCGTCCGGGCCGCGGGCCTCGCGCCCACGGTCTCATGCGGCCACAAGCCGCCATCCGGGTCTCGCTGTCTTTCACAGGAAGGCGGCACGCGGGCGATTTCCGGCGTTACCCACGTCGGAGGGCGCGCTCGCCGGGCATGAACGCATGTTCCCAACCGACATGCATTGGTTCTCGTGTTTGCACGGAGCGTGGCATCGACGGCAATTTCTTCTCATCGTCTATGCACGGTTTTACATAGGCCGATGCGGCAACGTGCGGCGAATCATTGGTGCAGCGTGTGCTGGTTAGCATGGGCGCCGCTCTGCACTGAGCGCATCCACTACAGCGCAGCGCAGCGGCCATCATGGATCGCTTGGAAAAATAGCCACACGTTCTCGCTTGGTTAGCCCGCTTTGACGGGCCCCTTTACCGCGCTCTGTACCGCAACATTGCGATAGACGTCGCGACAAAATTGCATGCCGTGCTCATGCGTGCCGTTCACGGCCGCCGCAATATGAACCGTTCCTTCCACACGCTGGGGCGCCGGCGGATTGACCAATGCGGCGTCGATCGCGAACGGATCGGCCGGCGACGCGCGCATGATGCCGATGCCCCTGATCGTCACCGCAAGGCATGGATCGGATGCTTGCGCGCCGTGGCCGGCCGCCACGTCGAAATTGACGTTGAGCGTCCAGAAGCCCTCATGAATACCCTGATGAATAATGACGGCCTTCACCACGTCCTGGTGTGACAGCGTGTACTCGTTGCTTGCCATCGGTCCCTCCGTGCTCGCACGCTTTCCGGGCATACGTATGCAGATATGGCATTGTGCGTGGACCAGCGAAGATTAGTTTTACGCGCCATTCGCTGCAGTGCAAGCGGAAAGATATGCACGCGCGTGCGCCCGCAAGCGAGCATCGAGCGGACGCACGAAAGGCGACAGCCGAACACCGGCGTCGCCTTTCGTGTCGCAGCCTCAGAGAGGCCGCGCCGCAGTGAAACGAAGCAATGAAACGAAGTTCAGTTCAACTGCGCAAGTGGTGAATTCTCACCAAGGAGTTAATGGAAAATGAGGTACAGGATGACCAGTACGATCAACGGAACGCCAAGCAGCCAGCCGAGAAGATAAGGCATGGTGTGATCTCCTTTCGTATCGAGGTTTGAATACGAAAGTGATTGAGCATCCGGCGTGCCTGACGTGCGACGTGCTGTTACGGGACGCCCTGGCGGTCATCTCAGGGCAAATTTTCCCGCAGAACAATGCTGAATTGCACAGGCTTCACGTCGCTCAATGCATCGCGTTTCTCGCGCACGTTGCGGAAAATGCGCAGACAATTCCCCACCATGGCTTGCGGCGTCTGCGTGATCAACGCGTCCATGGTGCCGTCGATCAACAAGGCTCGCGTGTCCGGCGTCAAGCCATGACCGACGAACAGAATCTTCTGTTCCGAGCGCGCTTCGACAATCGCGCGCGCCACGCCATCCGATCCGCCGCCGCTGTTGTAAATGCCGGCCAGATCCGGATGCTGCTCCAGTAGCTTGCGCGTCTGCATATAGTTGCGCTCGCTATCATCGTGTCCTTCACGCAATCCAATCACGCGCACTTGTGGGAACGTCGATTCGATCAAATGGAGAAAGCCGATCTCGCGCTCCTCATGTCCACGATAGTTGAGGCTGCCCGCGAGCATCGCGATCTTTCCGCTCGGCCGCGGACCCATGAAGCGTCCGAGCAGTAGCGCAGCCGTGCGCCCGGCTGCACGATTGTCGATACCCACATAAGCCAGCCGCCGCGCATTCGATAAATCCGAAATCAACGTGATGGCCGGCACGCCCTGGTCGGCCAATGCATTCACGGCATCGCGCACAACGGGATGTTCGAGCGCCATGAACACCACGCCGTCCGCACGCTGTCCGTAATGCAACAGACGGTCGGCCAGTTCCTTCGGGTTGAAACTCTCGACGTAGTGCACGCGGCACTTCATATCCAACGCGTTCCATTGATCGTGCGCGAAGTCGATGTAGTCGCCGAGCATGCGCAAATAGCGATTGGTGCCGGCGGGCAGCAGAAACGCGATGCGCATCGGCTTCGAGGCGGACACGGTAGGCGCCTGAGGCGTGAGCAGATAGCCGAGTTGGGCGGCCGCTTGCAGCACGCGTTGCGCCGTTACGGCACGCACGCCTTCGCGGCCGTTGAGCACGCGATCCACCGTGGCGGTCGAAACGCCGGCGGCGCGCGCAATGTCGGGAATGCGCGCGCGCGCAGCGGCGCTGAGGTGAACCGTTTCGGACATAGCAGTCCTTCACAGAAAGGAAGTCCATCAAAAACCATCAAGTTCGCGGTTTGACAGCGCTTGCCGCGGACGCCTAGTCTTGCAGCTATCACGCGACGACTCAACACCGGCGACTGGAAATCAAGGCGTAGGAGCGGGCGATGATGGTTTTTGATGGATTCGACAGTCACATCAATTATAAGCAAGGAGACGCTCAAATGACCAACCTCGCGAGACGCACCCTGCTGCGTGCGGCGGCCGCCGTGCCGGTAGCCGGCGCGCTGGGCTTTCCGGCGATCGTGCGCGCGGCGTCCGGCCCGGAGTTCGTGTTCAAGTACGGCAACAACCTGCCGCTCACGCATCCGTTGAACGTGCGCTCGCAGGAAGCGGCCAACCAGATCAAAGAGGCGTCGAAAGGGCGCATGGAGATCCGGATATTCCCTAACAACCAGCTGGGCGGCGACACCGACATGCTCGCGCAGGTGCGCAGCGGCGGCATCGAAATGTTCACGCCGTCGGCGCTGGTGGTATCGACGCTTGCGCCATCGGTTGCGATCAACGCGGTCGGCTTCGCGTTCAGCGACTACAACCAGGTGTGGGGCGCCATGGACGGCAAGCTCGGCGCATACGTGCGCGCGGCGATGCAGAAGGCCGGCCTCGAATCGTTCGAAAAGATGTGGGACAACGGTTTTCGTCAGACCACCACCAGCAATGGCCCGATCACGAGCGCGCAGACCATGCGCGGTCTGAAGATTCGCGTGCCGGTGAGTCCGCTCAGCATCGATATGTTCAAAGGACTCGGCGCCGCGCCGACGAGCCTGCAATTCAGCGAGGTCTATTCGTCGCTGCAAACGCATATTGTCGATGCCCAGGAGAATCCGCTGCCGATCGTGCAGGTCGCCAAGCTCTACGAGGTGCAGAAGTACTGTTCGCTGACCAATCACATGTGGGACGGCTACTGGTTCGTGTTGAACCCGCGCGCGTGGCAACGCTTGCCCAAGGATCTGCAGGGCATTGCCAGCGACGCGTTCAACCAGTCGGCGCTCAGGCAGCGTGAGGATGTGCGCAAGCTGAACGACGCGGCAGTCGCGGATCTGCAAAGCAAGGGGCTCTCGATCAACCGTCCTGCGCCGGATACGTTTCGCGCGGCGTTGCGCCAGGCGGGTTTCTACGCGGAATGGAAAAGCAAGTTCGGCAATCAGGCGTGGGACCTGCTCGAACAGTCAGTCGGCAAGCTGGCCTGACCGTGCTGCATACGGGCGAGGCTGAGACGAAGCGCGGCGAGCCGCCGCGAGGAGGCAGCAGGATGTCGAATCACGCATTGAATCCGGCGGAAGCGGGAGTGCCGTTGCACACCGCGAGCATGCCGCGCCGCTGGCTGAGGAGTTTCGATCGCGGTCTGATCGCGCTCGTCGAAGTGTGCGCGGCGGCGCTGCTCGCCATGGAGATCGTCGTGATGCTGGCGGGCGTGGTGTGTCGTTATGCGCTGCACCAGCCGCTCGTATGGTCCGATGAACTGGCGGGCATTCTGTTCCTGTGGCTCGCCATGCTCGGCGCGGTGCTCGCGTTGCGGCGCGGCGAACATATGCGCATGACCGCGCTGGTCAGCCGGCTGTCGGCGCCGCGTCGCGCGTTGGTCGATACGCTGGCGATCGCCGCATCGATCGCGTTGCTCGCGCTGTTGATCGCTCCTGCGTACGACTATGCCTCCGGCGAGGCGGCGATCGTGACGCCCGCCTTGCAGATCAGCAATGCGTGGCGGGCGCTCGCGTTGCCGATCGGCGCCGCGCTCATGCTGCTGGTCGGGCTGATCCGGCTGGCCCAGGTGAGCCGCGTGCGCGACGTCGTGATCGCGCTCGGGATCACCGCCGTACTTGGCGCAGTGGTCGTGTTCGCCGGGCCGTGGTTTCAAACGCTCGGCAAGACCAATCTCGTGATCTTTTTCGTCGGCGTCGTGGCGGTCGGGATTTTTTCGGGCGTGCCGATCGGGTTTTCGTTTGCGCTCGCCACGTTCGGTTATCTGGGCCTCTCGACCTTTACGCCGCTCGAAGTCGTGGTCGGGCGCATGGACGAAGGCATGTCGCATCTCGTGCTGTTGGCTGTGCCGCTCTTCGTCTTTCTCGGCCTGCTGATCGAGATGACCGGCATGGCGCGCGCGATGATCGAGTTTCTCGCGAGCCTCGTCGGCCATGTGCATGGTGGCCTGTCGTTCGTGCTGATCGGCGCCATGTACCTGGTGTCGGGCATCTCCGGTTCGAAAGTGGCGGACATGGCGGCGATTGCGCCGGTGCTGTTCCCGGAGATGAAAAAACGCGGCGCTTCCGAAGGCGATCTGGTTGCGCTGCTCGCCACGACCGGCGCACAAAGCGAAACCATTCCGCCGAGCATTGTGCTGATCACGATCGGTTCGGTGACGGGCCTATCGATCTCCGCGCTCTTCACGGCGGGCATGCTGCCAGGCGCTGTGCTCGCGCTGATTCTATGTGCGGTGGTGTGGTGGCGCTATCGCAAGGAAGACCTGAGCGGCGCGCAACGTTTCAGCAAGCGGCAGATCGGGCGTCTGTTCATCGTGTCGCTGCCCGCGCTCGCGCTGCCGTTTGTGATTCGTATGGCCGTGGTCGAAGGCGTGGCGACGGCGACCGAGGTGTCGACCATCGGCATTGCGTATTCGATGCTGATCGGGCTGCTGGTGTATCGCCGCTTCGACTGGCGGCGGCTTGGCCGCATGCTGGTGGATGCGGCGACGTTGTCGGGTGCGATTCTTTTCATCATCGGCTGTGCCACTGCCATGGCGTGGGCGCTTACGCAGTCCGGCTTTTCGCAGGATCTCGCGCAAGTCATGGGCTCGATGCCAGGCGGCGCATACGGTTTTCTCGCGGTGTCGATCGTCGTGTTCGTGATGCTCGGCAGCGTGCTCGAAGGGATTCCGGCGATTGTGCTGTTCGGACCGCTGCTGTTTCCGATCGCGCGGCTCGCGGGTGTGCATGAAGTGCATTACGCGATCGTCGTGATTCTCTCGATGGGCGTGGGCCTCTTTTCGCCACCGTTCGGCGTCGGCTACTACTCGGCGTGCGCGATCAGCAAGGTCAATCCCGACGCGGGCATTCGGCCGATTGTCGGCTATATGGGCGCGTTGCTCGTCGGCCTGATCGTGGTCGCGGCAATTCCCTGGATTTCGATCGGGTTTCTCTAAGCGGGTCTCTCAGGTTTCTTAACAGGTTCGACCTTCGGGCGCCGCGTTTTCGCCGCGCCGGGGCGTCGCTCGTCTTTCAACCCCGCAGCATCGGGAGAGTTTCATGAGTCGTTTCTTTGGCGAAATCCGGCAGGCAGGTTACGTGGTGCGGGATATCGAAGCCGCGATGGACTATTGGAGCCGCGTGCTCGGCGTCGGTCCGTGGTTTTATAACGAACGCGTGCCGATCGAAAACTATACGTACCGTGGGCAAACGTACGAGGTGCATAACTCGGTTGCGCTGGCGAACTCGGGACCGTTGCAGGTCGAATTGATCCAGACGCGTAACGACGCACCGTCGATGTATCGCGACTTTCTCGCCGCGGGCCATACGGGCTTGCAGCACAACGCGTACTGGACCACCTCGTTCGACGCCGATCTCGCGCGCCTGCAGGCGCAAGGTTTCAAAGTCGCGATGAGCGGCGAAGTGGGACGCAACGGGCGCTTTGTCTACTTCGACACGGAGAATCATCCCGGTACGGTGATCGAGTTGTCCGAGATCGCCGGGCCGAAAGGCAAGCTCTTCGACATGATCTACAAGGCGTCGCTCGACTGGGACGGCCGCGAGCCGGTGCGCCGCTTTCCTGATCTGGGCACGCTATGAGCGCGGCGCCGCAACCACAGACCGTCGACGAAGACACGCTCGAAGCCGACTATCTGATCGAGACGCCGCTCGACCCTCGCCGCGTCGCGGACGTCATGGCCGGCGAACAGTCGAGCGGCACGTTCGTGCGCGTCGCCAACGAATCGGATGCGCTGCGCGCACGCAGCCGCGCGAGCGTGCTGCGCGTCGAAGAACTCGAGGCGGCGGCGCAGCCCAGCTTGCCGAATGCATGGCTCGCGCGCCAGGGCACGCCGGGGCCGTGGCGGCGCGCGCGCATCACGCTGTCGTTTCCGCTCGCCAATATCGACGCGAATCTGCCCACGTTGGCGGCGACCGTGGCCGGCAATCTATACGACCTCGGCGAGGTGACGGGCATGCGGCTGCTCTCGCTACGTTTGCCGGCTTCGTATCGCGCGCGTTTCGAATGGCCACGGCATGGCGTGGCGGGCACGCGCGCGCTGACGCAAGTGAAGGACCGGCCGATGATCGGCACCATCATCAAGCCTAATGTCGGCCTGAGCGCGGCGGAAACGGCGGCGCTGGTGCGCGATCTGTGCGAGGCGGGCGTCGATTTCATCAAGGACGACGAGGTGTGCGCAAATCCCGCGCATGCGCCGCTTGCGGAGCGCGTGCGGGCAGTGATGTCCGAAGTGCGCCGCTACCGTGAACGCAGCGGCCGGCCCGTGATGGTCGCGTTCAATATCACCGACGACCTCGACGCCATGCGTCGCCACGCGGAACTGGTCGAACGCGAGGGCGGCAGTTGCGTGATGGCGAGCATCAACTGGTGCGGCTTTTCCGCGATCCAGACGCTGCGCCGCGCGACCCCGCTGGTGCTTCACGCGCACCGCAACGGCTACGGCATGATGTCGCGCGATCCGGCGCTCGGCATGTCGTTTCAGGCTTATCAGACGCTGTGGCGCTTGAGCGGCGTCGATCACATGCACGTGCACGGTCTCGCCGGAAAATTCGCCCAGAGCGACGCCGAAGTGATCGAGTCGGCGCGCGATTGCGCGACACCGCTCGCCGCCGGTCGCGACGATACGGTGCTGCCGGCGTTTTCGTCAGGGCAGTGGGCCGGCACCGTGCAGGCGACCTTCGACGCGGTGCGCTCGACCGACTTGTTGTTCATGTCGGGCGGCGGCATTCTCGCGCATCCGGCCGGCCCAGCTGCGGGCGTCACGAGCGTGCGCCAGGCGTGGGCGGCGGTGCAGGCCGGCACGCCGCTGCCGGAGTACGCCGAGCACATGCCGGAACTGCGGCGCGCGCTGGCGTTTTTCGGCAGCCGCACGTGACCACTGCACGCGACACGGAACGAACGATGAGCACTGTGCGCGACAGATCTAGCGACGCTCCCACTTACGCCTTCTACGGCGACGACTTCACCGGCGCGACCGACACGCTGGCTCATCTCGCGCGCGCTGGTTTGCGCACCATGCTGTTCTTCGCGCCGCCGGATGCCGCGCGCCTTTCGACGCTCGGCCGGCTCGATGCGATTGGCGTGGCGGGCGCCGCTCGGAGCATGGCACCCGCTGCACAGCGGCAGGAGCTCGAGCAAGTCGGCGCCGCTTTTGCGGAACTCGGCGTGCGGGTGATGCACTACAAAGTGTGTTCGACGTTCGATAGCGCGCCGGAGACCGGCAGCATCGGCGTGGCGCTGCGCACGTTGCGCGCGTATTGTGCGAACGAACTCGTCGCGGTGATCGGCGGTCAGCCGAATTTGCGCCGCTATTGCGTGTTCGGCGAATTATTCGCGGCAGCCGGTGCGAACGATAGCGCGCAGACCGTCTATCGCATCGACCGTCATCCGACTATGAGCCGCCACCCTGTCACGCCGATGAACGAAGCGGACTTGCGCGTGCATCTTCAGCGTCAGGGTGTGGACAATGCGCAATTGATCGACTGGCGCTGCTATGCCGGCGGCGACGCCGGGCTCGAAGCGCAAGTCCAGCGCCGGCTCGATTCGAAACCCGACGCGTTGCTGTTCGACGTGCTCGACGATTCGCATCTGCAAGCGCTAGGCCGGCTCATCGCGCGTCATGCCGCGAGATCGGCGCCTTTGCTCGCGATCGGCGCGAGCAGCGTCGCGCAGGCGTACGCGTTAGCGCGTGAGACCGGCGCCGAACTTGCCGCGGCGCAAACCCGAAGCGCGCCCCTGTTGACCCGTGCGCGCGGACCCGTTTTCGTACTGGCGGGCAGTCTGTCGCCGTTGACCGAGGTGCAGATCCGAGCGGCGCAATCCTATCTGCGCGTGGAACTGGACCCCTTGCAAATGACGGGCGACGCGGCGAGCGACTATCTGGCCGGCCGGTTGGCGGCGATCACCGGCCCGTTGCGCGACGGACGCAACGTACTTGCGTTCACAAGGCGCCAACCGTCGGGCGAAGGCGGCGCGCTGCCGGCACTCGCGCACGCGTGTGCTTCACTGTTGCAACAGGTGCTCGGTGCCGTGCGCTTGCACCGCATCGGCATTGCGGGCGGCGACACGTCGAGTCTTGCCGTGCGCGCGCTCGGCGCATGGGGACTGTCGTATATCGCGCCGTTATCGGCGGGCGTCACCGTGTGCCGTCTTCACGCCGATCGCGCGGAACTCGATGGCATGGAGATCATGCTCAAGGGCGGGCAGATGGGCGATACGGATCTCTTCGAACAACTGCTCACGGGCAACGGCTAACCGTTGTCCCCGAAGCCCGGATACAGCGTCATGCCGCCGTCGACGAACAACGTCGTGGCGATCACGTAGTCGCTTTCATCCGAGGCGAGCCAGATTGCGGCCCTGCCGATATCCTCCGTTGCGCTCGGCCGCCTCGGCATGCGAGTGATAGTTCACGACGACGGCCGCGCCTGCGTCCGCAAGCGCTTTGGCGACACCGTAGCCTATGCCGGAACTGGCGCGTGTGACGAGAGCAACCTGATTCGCGAGTCATTTTTCCATCGTGTCCCCCCGGCGTGACAAGTTGGGATGTGAGCCGACCGTCGACAAGGAAAGGCCGCCGGATATCCATGCAGCGAACTGCAGAGATATCCGGCGGCCTTCGACCCAACTTCAAAGAATATGACTGTTGCGTCGCTACGGCATCAACGGCTAGATGACGCCGACGACCAGCAGCACGATCACCACGATCACCACGAGACCGATACCGCCGGTAGGACCGTAGCCCCACGAACGGCTATGCGGCCACGACGGGAGCGCACCGATCAAGAGAAGAATCAGCACGACTAGAAGAATAGTTCCCAACATATGAATGACCTCCGCCTGGTTGATAAGATCTGCCTTCACGACAGCCACACAGGGCCCGCATTGCGAGCGTTCCTGCGTACTGCAGTTTCGATGTCATGGTTCAGCAAACCGCATGCCCAGGGCGAAAGTCGAGCAGGAAATTCTTTGTCGCGTCACTGCGCGGGGTTGCGGGCGGTTCCGATACGCGATGCAACGAGATCCGCCACGAACGCGATAGCGAGTGCTATTGCTCCGCAAGTGAAGATCAACGCGTAATCGTTATGCGTGTGCGAGAAAAGGTACGAGTAGCCGTATCCGCCCAGCGCCTGGAAGAGCGCAAAGGCTGTCGTCGCGCGGCTCCACGCGGCGCGCTGTTCGGTGTGATCGTGCGGCACGAGTTCGTGAATGCGTCCGAGCACGAGCGGCACGACGCCCGGTGTGAAAATGCCCAGAATCACGGTCGATACAGCCAGCGCCACTGCGCTGCCTGAGAAGGCGAGCAGTGCGACCGCCGCGGCTTGCAGAAGCAGTCCGACGCGGTACGCCTTGCCGAAGCCGATGCGATCGGCAACGTTGCCGCAGATCACCGGACCGACGATCGCAGCGAGCCCATACAGCACCCAGTAGTCCGCGCCGATGGCAGCGCCACGCCCCAAGCCGCGAGCGACGTAGTCGACGAGCAGCACCATCGCCGGTACGAGGCCGAGGGCGTTCGCCGCGTATTGCGCGTACAGCACGCGCAGCGTCAAGCCGTGCGGGCGCGCCGTGTGATGTGCGCCGGGCGGCACGACTGCGGCGGGCGGGTTCGTGGAGGGCCAGCCGAACCAGCTCACGGCGGTCAGCACCAACGCCACGATGCCGAGGCCGATCCACGCAGACTGCAAGCCGAAGTGAAGCAATTTCGGAATCAACGTGCCGGATGCCGCGATGCCCAGGCCCAGCCCGAGAAAGATCATGCCGCTCACGAAGCCACGGCGCGGAGCCGGAATATGCGGAAGAATCGAGGTCGCCACCAGCACCATGATCGCGCCACCGGAAATGCCCGACAACAAACGCCACGCAAAGAACCAGCTCACCGAAAGCGGATACGCGCAGGCGAAGAAGGCGGCGGTCACCACGACCATCAGCAGGCGCAACGCGGTGCGGTTCGAGAGCGCCGATGCAAGCGGCCGGCCGATCAACGCGCCGACCAGATAACCGGCGAAGTTCGCCGCGCCGAGCGTAACCGCTTGCGACGAGCTGAACCAGTGCGCCTGGATCAGCGAGGGAATCAACGGCGTGTAAGCGAAGCGGGCGAGGCCGATGGCGACGAGACTGCCGCACAGTCCGGCGAGCGTTGCAAAGAGCGCGCGGGCGTCGAGTGAGACCGGACTGGCGGACGTTATCGGTGCAGCGGACATGACGGTTCCTTTACCGGTGCGCGCGCTGATGGCGGCGCTGCCGGATGGCGGTGATGAAATCGAATTGGAGGGTTGCGCCTTGTCAGGCGCCCGGCTCAAACGTTGTTGTCTTGCGCCGGTAGGGCAGGCAGACCGAGCAGCAGCAAAGCCGGTGCTATCGCGCCGATCAGCAGCGCCGGTTGCGGATCGACCCGCGCGAGGACGCGAACGCCGATCAGCGTGGCCAGCAGGTGCGTCGCGGCGTCGTCGGCGGAAACAACGGCGGTGATCTCGCCGTTCTCGCTCGCCGCGACCATGCGGCGGTAGAAAAACGCCCGGACTTCTGCGAATTCCGTGGCGACGATTTGACGGAATGCTTCGTCGTCCGATGCGGTTTCGATCGCCGTATTGACCAGCATGCAGCCGCGTTTTCCTGGGTCGGAGAACGTTCGCTCCAGGATCTCATGGAAGAACAGAGTGACGCCCTGAGCCGGCGACACGCTGCGCTCCAGCCGATTAATGCGCTCGCGCAACGTGTGCTCGAGATAATGCTCGAGCGCACGCAGATACAGCGTGCGCTTGTCGCCGAATGCGTTATAGAGGCTCGGCTGCGTCAGGCCGGTCGATTTGACCAGGTCACGCGTGGTGGTCGCCTCGTAGCCCTTTGTCCAGAAAGCCGCGCTCGCCGCTTCCAGCACTTCGTGTTCGTCGAATTCACGAGGTCTTGCCATGATGAATGTCCTTCCTGCGTCGCTGACGACTATTCTGTATCGGTCGATATAGAAACGGATTATATATCGACCGATACAGAATGCAAGAAGAAGATGGGGCGGCGTCTTCAGAGCACGCTGCGGTGCGGTGGAAGGGCGTCTGCGGCTGATTGGCCGTCCTGCGTGAGGTCGCTTTCCGAATAGCTGATGCGCACGGGGGGCACGAACCACGCGAGGCACAGCCCGATCAGCGCGGCGCCGCCAGCCACCAGAATGCCGATATGAATCGATTGCACCAGTGCTTCGCGGGCGGATCTCATCATGGCGTCGCCCGCGTGCCCGGCGCTCACCAGACGATTGATCAACGCGGCCTGTTCCGCGCGATCCACCAGCAGTTCAGGACTGGCGAAGGATTTGAACCACTGCGTCGCCTGATAGGTGTCGAGCGAGCGATGCACGCCGCGCGAATAGAGATGGCCGAGCAACGCGCCGGTCATCACGGTGCCGAGCATGCCGCCGAATGTCCTGAGCGATTGAAGCAGCGCGGTGGCCGCGCCGACATGATCCCGCGCGACGATCTGCTGCGAACAAATCGTCAGGCTGGTGGCGACCAGGCCGAGGCCGATTCCGCTGATACCCATACACGACATCCACACCAGATGCGGCTCCGTGCCTCGCAAGACGACCACGCTGAGACAGGCAAGCGCGGATAGCGCAAAACCGACATACATGATGCCGTTCGCGCGATGGATCCGTGTGACGATACGATTGTTGACCACGCTGCCCACCGTCGTGCCGAGCAGCAGCGGCGTAATCAGCATGCCCGAGTCATGCGCGGACATCGCGTAGCCGCCCTGAAACAGCAGCGGCACGTAAAACACTAGCGAAAACAGCGCGAAGCCGCCGAGCACCGACATGGCGAAGAGCGCGGAGAGCTTGCGGTCCATGAGCATGTCCACCGGCACAATCGGATAGCCGACGCGCCGCTCCCATAACCACAGAATCAGTCCGCAAGTCGCGCTCACGATGATCAGCACGACGGTCGTGGCGTCGAGACCGCGCCTCGGAAGCAGCTCGATCAGCAGTTGCACTGCGCCGAACGTGAGCGCGAGCAAGAACGCGCCGAGCCAGTCGAGCCGCACTGGGCCCTTGCGCCGCAGATGGAGAAGCGGCGGCAGAAAGCGCTGCACGAACAGCAGCGACACGAGTCCGACCGGAACGTTGACGAAGAACACCAGCCGCCAGCCGCCATATTGCGTCAACATGCCCCCGAGGGTCGGCCCGATCATGTTGGCGATGCCGAACGCGGACGTGACGAACACCAGCCAGCGCAACCGCAGTTTTGGATTGGGGAACAGATCGGCGACAGTGGCGAACACCGTGCCGATCAGAATGCCGCCGCCGATCCCTTGCAGGCCGCGTGAAATTACCAATACCAACATGCTGTTGGCGAGTCCGCACAAGACGGAAGCACCGGTGAACAACAGGATCGCGGCGAGTAGAAACCGCTTGCGGCCGAACAGATCGCCCAGTCGCCCGAAGATGGGAATCGTGATGACGGAAGCCAGCATGTACGACGTCGCGACCCACGCGTACAGGTCGAAGCCCTTCAATTCGGCGACGATGCGCGGCAGGGCGGTGCCGACAATGGTCTGGTCCAGCGCCACCAGCATCGCGACGAAGGCGATGCCGAGCATCGCCAGCAGCGATTCGCGGAACGGCAGCAGTTGCCCGCTCGGAAGCGGCGCGGCGAGCCCGGCGCTCATGATGTGTTTACTTGTTGCGGGCGGCCAGATGTCTACCGAGGGCGGCGCCCAGGTCTTCGTCGGTCATGGCCGGGAAGATGCTCATGGTGAGCAGGTCGCCCCATTCGAGCGCCAGCGCCGAGATGCCGCGCGTGTCGTCCGCTTCGACGACCGCAAAGCCGTGCAATCCGCCGATAGCGTGCCAACGCCCCAGCAGTTTGATACCGTCCGGCGCCTGGCCGCCGGTCTTCATGAAGCGTTCGATAACGGAACCCTCGGCAGTAGGTTGACCGGTCCATTGGACGATGAATTTCATGGGCGTCTCCAATTCGAATTGGCGATGCCGGCTCGTGGCGCGCTGCCATCGTCGCTGAAGGTCTGCGACGCGTCTTGGATGCGGCGCGACCGCTTTAGCGCCAGCAAGCTGTCCGGATAGTGCGTGCTATTGGCGGACGGCGAAAAAAACCACGTGGCGTCCTAAGCATCATAGGTGAGCGCACGGCCGGCGGCGTCGCCGCGTGCGGACATTCACCAGGCTAAATGAACAAGCCCGTTCCGCGACGAAGAAACGAAGCGGGATGTTTGCGGGCGCGGGCATCTCGGGCGTCGTCGGGCAGCAACTTGGCGGTGCGTCGCCCGAAAAGAAATCGAGCGGCTGGCCGGTGTGAATTGCCGGCTGCCGCCCGGGTGTCTTGTGAAGTGTGCTGAGGTCTCCTCGCACTATCAGTATAGGAAATCTATCCACGGCTCGCCGGATGGTGAGACTGTGCCGGCAGTAGTGAGGCCCCCCGGCCCTCGCTACTGCGAGCCGTCAGACGTTGGCGTAGTTGGCGCCCCAGAGCGAGGGGCTCACGTTCAGGTGCAGCGGCACGAAGCCCGCGCCGATCACGCCGACGTTGTTGAGTGCGGCAACGTTGACGTATTGCATCTGGTTGAGGTTCTGGTTGACCGAGACGTTGACGTTGGCAATGCCGCCAAGGCCGGCGACCGAGGGCAGGCCGGGCACGCTGCTGCCGGTGCCGCCGGCCACCGCCGACATGGCGCGGCGGTCGAGCTCGCGGGTGCCGGACAGATCGCGAATCATGAGGGATGACATGGTGCTTCTCCAAAGGTACGCGCAGGACGCGGGTAGTCGGCGGGCGGTGAAGCGCGCCGGAGAGCCGGGCGCCTCGCCGCGTCACGTCTTACACGTGGATGTTGTTGCTCGTGGTGACGTACGGGTTGACCGTCGAGTGGATGCCGGAGGCGAACGCGACGTTGTTGCCGTTGGCGTTCTGCAGGTTCAGTTCGTTGTTGATCAGCTGCGTGGCATCGACCTTCTTGCTGTTGTTCGGGGCAAAGACGGGGCTGAAGTTGAAGTACGACGACGAGGGATAGTAGCCGGTGCCACCGCGCACGGCGCTCATGGCCTTGCTGTCGAGTTGTTCGGTGATGGAGAGGTCTTTGATGGTCAGCGTGTTCATGGTGAATCTCCTGAAGGGAAAGGGCATTGGCCTGGGAAAGGTTGCGAGCAACTTGTCTGCTCGAGTGTCACTAATGCACGGGCTGTGCCAGTTTTATTCAAGGTTCCTAAGAAAGTTGACGGAGGCTTGCTGCGTAAGGCTTTCGCGTGGTGGTGCGAGGTTGGAAGTGGCGCATCGCGGCATGTGGGAGATGAGCGGCTGACGGTGTGCGCCCGACAGACCCCGTCGTGCTGTTGGATCTCTCACGACACCGGGCGCCGAGAACCCCGCTGCATCGGCGCGCGCGTGTGCCGACTTCGGGAATGCGAAGTCGCTGGAAACTGTCGAGCGGGAGTTGGAGGCGGCGCGCGCGAAATTCGCGGCAAGGGGGCTCGGCTGTCGCGCTGTCGTCAGCGCTGATCGCCTGAACGCGATCGGCCGGTAGGCGGGGGCATTGACCAGATCAAACGGACAGGCCCCCTGCGCAACGTGGTCGCGCAGGGGGCCTGTTTCCAATTGCGGACATCTCGCGCGTCCTACAGGTAGGTGCCGCTAATGCGTCCTTCGAAGATAGCGGTGTTGATTCCAAAGTCGTCGACGTGAGCTTGCGAGCCGCCGTCGACAGTGACGACAACGGAACGACCGCCGCGAACAGCTTTCATCTGTTCGGCGGTCAGCGTCAATTCGTCATGGGCGAGATCCGCGGAACGCGGAAGGTCTTTAATGATGAGGGCGGATTTCATGGCATTGCTCCTGAAGTTGGATGGGAGAGCACGGTGCGGTGCTCAGTCCATCATCTGCAAGGGCTATGCCAAATTGCGCGCGTTGAGCGAGGAAACCGTATGCGAGGCGTCAACGCAATGCCTGCAGGGGCGAGACGGCATGCGCCTATTCGACATGACGTCCGGGGACGGTGAAATGGCCAGGAAGTGTTCGGCAAGGCCCGACCAACCGCGTGCGGGCTGTCGGGCAGCAGCGCTCCATCTCCAGCACAAGAAAACGGCACGCGTGTGTGACGCGTGCCGCTTGCGTGAATATCGCGCTGAGAGTTCGCGCGGTTTAAGGTTTGCGCTGCATGGCCGCGCGTGCGATCGTCTGGTGCGCCGCGGGGAATCCGGGCGGATACTCGACGACGCGTGCGGAAGCCGGCACCAGCGGCGCGGCCACATTCAGCCGCGCGCCAATACGAGCGCCGCCAACAATGGCGGCCATTGCCTGACGATCGAGTTCGACGCTATCGGTGAGGTCCTTGATGATGAGTCTCGCCATGGTGGCTCCAGGAAAGAAGTCGAGCGGCTGGCCGGTGTGAATTGCCGGCTGCCGCCCGGGTGTCTTGTGAAGTGTGCTGAGGTCTCCTCGCACTATCAGTATAGGAAATCTATCCACGGCTCGCCGGATGGTGAGACTGTGCCGGCAGTAGTGAGGCCCCCCGGCCCTCGCTACTGCGAGCCGTCAGACGTTGGCGTAGTTGGCGCCCCAGAGCGAGGGGCTCACGTTCAGGTGCAGCGGCACGAAGCCCGCGCCGATCACGCCGACGTTGTTGAGTGCGGCAACGTTGACGTATTGCATCTGGTTGAGGTTCTGGTTGACCGAGACGTTGACGTTGGCAATGCCGCCAAGGCCGGCGACCGAGGGCAGGCCGGGCACGCTGCTGCCGGTGCCGCCGGCCACCGCCGACATGGCGCGGCGGTCGAGCTCGCGGGTGCCGGACAGATCGCGAATCATGAGGGATGACATGGTGCTTCTCCAAAGGTGCGCGCAGGACGCGGGTAGTCGGCGGGCGGTGAAGCGCGCCGGAGAGCCGGGCGCCTCGCCGCGTCACGTCTTACACGTGGATGTTGTTGCTCGTGGTGACGTACGGGTTGACCGTCGAGTGGATGCCGGAGGCGAACGCGACGTTGTTGCCGTTGGCGTTCTGCAGGTTCAGTTCGTTGTTGATCAGCTGCGTGGCATCGACCTTCTTGCTGTTGTTCGGGGCAAAGACGGGGCTGAAGTTGAAGTACGACGACGAGGGATAGTAGCCGGTGCCACCGCGCACGGCGCTCATGGCCTTGCTGTCGAGTTGTTCGGTGATGGAGAGGTCTTTGATGGTCAGCGTGTTCATGGTGAATCTCCTGAAGGGAAAGGGCATTGGCCTGGGAAAGGTTGCGAGCAACTTGTCTGCTCGAGTGTCACTAATGCACGGGCTGTGCCAGTTTTATTCAAGGTTCCTAAGAAAGTTGACGGAGGCTTGCTGCGTAAGGCTTTCGCGTGGTGGTGCGAGGTTGGTAGTGGCGCATCGCGGCATGTGGGAGATGAGCGGCTGACGGTGTGCGCCCGACAGACCCCATCGTGCTGTTGGATTTCCCGCGACACCGGTTCAGCGCGCAGGCAGCGGGCCAATCCTGGTTTGCGAAAGCACGGACCTGGAGCTAGTATCGAAGCGGCACATGTAACTGGTTACGACAGGTTTTCTATCGGCCTGAGAGGCTGGGATCGCATGCGATCCGGCCCAACGGCAGCGGCGGTGCTTCGCACAAATGGCTAGCCTTGCGCGTGTGATTCACGACTTTCAGAACGGCGAGCTGTCCCGTGACGAGTTCGTGGCTCAACTCGACAGCACGTTGACGACCGAGGGACTCGGTCCCACGCAGCTGCTGGACATGCTTGGCGCGGCCCAGCGCAAAGCACCGTTGCCCGACGATCTCTATGTGGAAGTGCGGCGGCGCATCGAACAGTTGCGCGTTTCGAACGTGGCTGCGGGCGGCGACGAAACGGGCATCCAGACCACAGTCGAAATTCCATCGGTGCGCTCGGCGAGCGCGGGTAGCGCCGGTAGCGCCGGCAACGCATCCCACGCAGCCGGTAACGGCAACGGCGGCGCGACGGGAAAGGACCAGATCAAAGGTACCGGCGACACGCTGAATAACCGCTTCGTGCTCGAGGAATGCCTGGGCGTCGGCGGTATGGGCACGGTGTACAAGGCGCTCGACCTGCGCAAGCTCGAGGCCTCGGATCGCAAACCGTACCTCGCGATCAAGGTGCTCAACGTCCAGTTCCGCGGCAACCCCAATTCGCTTGTCGCGTTACAGCGCGAGGCGCGCAAGGCGCAGGTGCTCGCGCATCGCAACATCATCACGGTGTACGACTTCGACCGCGACGGGCCGATCGTCTATCTGACCATGGAGTACCTGTCCGGCAAGCCGCTCAGCCAGTTGCTGCGCACGCCGGGCTACCAGGGCATGCCGGTGCGCGCCGCGCTGCCGATCGTGCGCGGCATGAGTAGCGCGCTCGCTTACGCGCACGAACGCGGCTTCGTGCATTGCGACTTCAAGCCCGCCAACGTATTTCTCACGACGAATGCCGAAGTGAAAGTGATCGACTTCGGCATCGCTCGCGTGTTTCAGCGTCCGGAAGAAGAGAGCGATGCCACCGTTTTCGATCCAGGCAGTCTCGGCGCATTGACGCCCGCGTATGCCAGCCCGGAGATGATCGAGCACCGCGAGCCGGATCCGCGCGACGATATCTACGCGCTCGGCTGCATCACCTATGAGCTGCTGACCGGCCACCACCCGTTCGACCGGTTGTCGGCGACACAAGCCCGCAATGCCGATTTCAAACCGCAGCGGCCGGCCAATCTCGACTCGAGACAATGGCGCGCACTGCGCTCGGCGCTGTCGTTCGATCGCAATACGCGCATGCCGAGCGTGGAGCGCTTCATCGCGGAGTTCGACAACGAGGCGCGCGCGGAGAAGTCGGGTACGTTGGCGAAGGTGGGACTCGCGAGTTTCGCGGTGGTGTGCGCGGCGGCGGTCGGGGTGTTCGCATTCCGCTCGGCGCCGAACCGGCAGAACGGGGCGCAGACGCAGGCGGGCGCGTCGCAGGCTTTGGCGGAGCAGACGGCTTCGTCGTCTGCGGGTGAGACGGTCTCTGGGCCGGTTGCCGCGGCAGCGCCGCCTCCGCCGGCCAATGTCGTCGCGGCGGCGCCTGCCACGGCACCCCCGGCAAGTCCGGTCGCGGCCGTGCCCGCCACGCCACCCACGCCCGCGCCGAAGCCGGCTCTCACGCTCGCCGCCATCACACCCGCGTTGACGCAAGTGCCCTGTTCCGCACTTTCCGCCTCAGTACAGGACCATTCGCTGACGGTGCGCGGTTATGTCTCGCAACGCTACGGCACCGCGCATCTGAAGGACACGCTGGCGGCGTTGCCGGGTGTCGATACGCTGACGCTGGCCGTCGAGCCGCTCGCCGACGACAAGTGCGACACCATCAAGGCGCTCGCGCCCTACTGGGTCGGCAACATGCAGGCCGGGCACGTTGCGGCCTTGCATGTGAGGCCGTCAGGCGGACAGTTGAGCGATGGCGACCCGCTCGTTGTCGACGTCACCACACCGGGCTACGACTCGTATGTGAACCTCGACTACTACCAGCTCGACGGCAGCGTCGTGCACATGGTGCCGAGCCCGCGCGCAAAGGACAATCAGGCGCCGCCGCACTACGCCGCCACCATCGGCAGCGCGGGGGACTGGATCATTTCAAAGCCGTTCGGATCGGAGATGGTCGTGCTGCTGATTACGCCGGCGCCGCTATTCGACAAGCCGCGTCCGGAAAGCGAAGCACGCGCCGATTATCTGCGCGCACTCGACGCGCGACTCGCACAGATCGGCGGCAAATACGGCCGTGATCACATCGTCGCCGATTTCGCGCCGATTACGACGAAGCCACGCTCGCCCTAAGTCCGCACCTTGGATGCGGCTTGCTTGACGGTGGCGAGCCGGGCGCGGGCCCGACAACTCACACCAGTCACTTGAGATCCTTGACGACCCGAAAGCCATCCTGCGACTGGCGCACGCCCGAGCTGTACTTGAAGCGTGTCGCGCTGAGCATATAGCCGCCGCCCTCGCGCCACGAACCGCCGCGAATTACGCGCATGTCGCAGCCGGGGCTGTCCCATGCGTGGCCGTCGGCAGGCGCGCCCTGGTAGGAGTTGTGCCAGCAGTCGGCGGTCCATTCCCACACGCTGCCGTTCATGTCGTACAGACCAAGCGGATTCGGTGCGAACGAGCCGGCGGACTCAGGTCCTTCCTTGTGCCACGGGTCGCCGCAGTCCTTGCAGTTGGCGTTACCTTTGCGCATCTGGTCGCCCCACCAGTAGGCAGTCGTCGTGCCGCCGCGATCCGCATATTCCCATTCCGCTTCGGTGGGCAAACGGTATGGTTTGCCGGTGCTCTTGCTCAACCATTTCACGTACTGCTGTGCGTCGTCCCAACTGAGATCGCGCGCCGGGGCAGCTTTGTTGGTATTGCTTTCGGGTGTGAGTTTCTGACAGCCGTTGGCGGCGACGCACGCGTTCCACTGCTCCACGGTCACCTCGTACTTGCCGATTGCGAACGGCGCACCAATGCTCACGTGATGTACCGGCTTTTCGGACGGATCGTCGGTGCTGTTGCCCATCGAGAATGAACCTGCAGGCACGGTAATCATGATCGGACAGGTGGCGCAATCGCGGCTTTCGCCGGCGACCGGCGTATGCGTGACGGGCTTTTGCGTTACCGCCGCCGCAGGTGGCGCGGCCGGCGGGGCGGCGCTTGCGGTGGGCTTCGGTGCCGGCGCACTGGGCGGCGGCGTTGGCCGTGCCGCTTGCGGCGCCGGTGCCACGGAAGGCGCGGCAGGTGTGGCTGCGGAGGGCGCACTCGACGCCCCCGCTGCGCGCAAACGCTCGATGCGCGCGTGAGCGAGCGTGGCGAAGCGGCCGCTTGGATAGGCCTTCAGATACGCCTCGTAGTCGCCCGGGTAATTACTGTCCTTGATCGAATTCCAGAACGTGATTTCGTATTGTTCGCTGCTGTCTTTCGGCAAGATGCCTCTGCTGCGCAGCGTGATCACGGGATTGTCCAGAGCGGCGGACGCAGCATCGGACACGAGCAACGACCGAGGCAGCGAGGAGGCCAGCCACGGCGTTTGCTCGCCACCCGTTACGTCGCGAACCTGCGCCGCGATGCGCTGGAACAGATTCGCCAGGGGCTGCGACGGAGCGCTGTCGAGCGCGTGCAGCCATGCATTCGTGTAGACGCCATGACGCACGCCGTCCGCCGCGAAACCGCCAGGCGCGGTCGCGTAGGCCACTACCGTGCTGTCCGGAAGCGCGGACGTATTGCCCGCCACGTCCGCCGAGAACGGGTTGTTCAGACACGTATCGAGGATCACGAGATTGAGCTGGCCGTCACGCGGCGCGCGCATTGCCTGCAATACGGCGTTGAGATCGACGCCCTCTCCGACGACCGCAGCCGGCAAGCGAGAATCGAGTCCCGCGGGGATGAGCAGTGTTTGCGGGCCGATTCGCATGCCGTGTCCCGCGAAATAAAAGAGGCCGACGCCGCCTGCCCGCAGGCGCTCATGGAATTCGCCGATGGCTTCCCGCATTTGCTGCGGCGTCGCGTTCGTGCGCATGATCACGTCGAAGCCGAGTGTTTTCAGCGCGTCACGCATGGCTTCGGCATCGCGCGGAGCGTTCTCACGCAGTGCATCCAATTGCGTGTCAGTGCGATCCACAAGTTCGGTGTGATCGGCGTGATCGGCACCGTACGCGCCGTTACCAATCACTAGCGCAATACGTGGAGAAGACTGCTTGCCTGATTGTGGCGTGAACGGAGTGAGCGGCAATGTCGCCATGTTCGCCGCACTCGCGCCCCGCTCGACGCCATCAGGTTGCGGCGCCGCATAAGCATCGCCCCAATGCGCCTGCATTGCCCCGGCCATGCACACCAGCATGAATATTCGCCACATCTTCACATCCTGTTTGTTCCGGACAGAACATAGGCAATCGAGGACCGCGCCACTCGCAGCAGTTGCTGGAGTCAAAGGCGCGAAGCATCGACGCCGCTATCGACCATCCATCTGCAACCTCTTAATAACGATAGCACGCGCTTTGCGCGCCACAACAGTCGGCGTGCCCCGAATGCGTTATACGGTTAACGAGTGTGGCGTATCTTTTTGGCAAGTTACGTCCTAAGCTAATTCACAAAGTAAGGCGGCACGGTCGTTTTATCCAAGGGCGGCCGTCCAACCACGCATGCGCCCGTGGCGTGCAGCCGAAACGTTCGGCATGCGTCGTGCAGTCGGGTCGCCATGACCATTCGTCGGGAGAGTGCGCTATGCGAAGAACCGTTACCCCCGTTGTTACCGACGTGCGTCATGGAGCGAATGCGCATTGCGAGGCGCGGCGCAAGGCGCTGCGCGCGACGCTTGTCCTCGTGTTCGGCAACATGGTGCCCGGCGCGTTTGCGCTGGCCGAGTCAACCACTTCGCCGCCGGGCGCGGAGGAGTACATCATCTGGCCACCGGATGGCGCGGTGATTCACGGCGGCAAGTTGTGGGTGCGCATGGGCTTGCGGAACATGGGCGTGTGCCCGAAGGGCGTCGTGTTCCCGAACACCGGCCATCACCATCTGCTGATCGACACCGACCTGCCGCCGCTCGATCAGGAAATCCCATCGGATCGCAATCACCTGCACTTCGGCGCGGGTGAGACGGACGCGCGGATCGAGTTGCCGCCGGGCAAGCACACACTGCAACTCATTCTCGGCGATCACAACCACGTGCCGCATGTGCCGCCCGTGTATTCGAAGAAGATCACCATCACCGTGCTAAAAGACTAGCGCGATCCGTTCGTTCAAAGCGGATCCGTCAGGACGGAGAGACCTCCATGTACAAGATCATCGCGGCCGCGGCGCTCGTCATGTCGGCGGCATTGGCTTCGCCAAATGTCGTCATTGCGGGTACGACGCCCGCACCGGCGGGTGCCCATGCATATATCGGCTATCCCAACGACGGGCAGGTCGTACCGGCCAACAAGCCATTCAAGGTGTGGTTCGGCCTGCGGTATATGGGCGTGGCGCCCAAAGGCGTCAAGTATCCGAATACCGGCCACCATCATCTGCTGATCGACACCGACCTGCCGCCGATGGATCAGGAAATTCCGTCGGATCGCAATCATCTGCATTTCGGTGCGGGCGAAACGGAGACCACGATTCAGCTCCCGCCAGGCAAGCACACGTTGCAGTTGCTGATGGGCGACGACATGCATATTCCGCACAATCCGCCTGTGTATTCGAAGAAGATCACCGTCATCGCGCGGTGACGCAATCCGCGGCGTGACGCTCCGGCAGTCGGATGTTACGCCGCAACCAACAGCTTCGCGCGTTCTGTTGGCCGCGATCCACCATGCTCCGCGCACCGCTTCTCCGCTTCTCTCGCGATCCGTCTTCCGATCCGCCCCGCAACCTTTTATCCACGGCGCTCCGGCAAATTTCTTAGGAGAAAAAAGGAAGACTGGCACAGCCCATGCATTAGTGACACTCGAGCAGACAAGATGCTCGAACCCAACCGCAAACTGTGCAGTATTCCCTTCCAGGAGATTGACCATGAACACGCTGACCATCAAAGACCTGTCCATCACCGAACAACTCGACAGCAAGGCCATGAGCGCCGTGCGCGGTGGCATGGGCTACTATCCTTCGTCGTCGTACTTCAACTTCATGCCGATGTACGCGCCGAACAACAGCAAGACGGTCAATGCCACCCAACTGATCAACACGCAACTGGACATTCAGAACGCCAACGGCAACAACGCAGCGTTCGTCTCCGGCATCACGACCACGATCGATCCGCACGTGAGCGCAAGCAACAACATCAACGTGCACTAAATGGCGCAGGCCGCCGCGGAGGCCAGACGGCCTCCGCGGGCTCTTACCGCCCGCTCCTCAAAAAGATTTCGCAGCCAATCGTTCTTTCCACGCGCCCCCCGCGTCACCGCACGAATCCCGCACCGATCTTCTTGCATCGCTCCGATGGTGAAGCCGCGCAGGAGATGCTTTACTTAAAGGGTGCGTTCTCCTCGTGCATTGAAATGGGCGTTATCGGAGACCATCGTGTCAGCGTCGCTTTCATCAACTCGTCAGCGCTTCTACCGCGGGATATCGTTGCTGCGCTGCGTTAGCGCGGCAACGGCTTGCGCGCTCTCGCTGGTGGCCTGCGTCGATGTGAGCATGCCCGACTACAAGCGTCCCGACACGCCCGCCAAAACGTCCTGGTCGGATCAGAAGGGCTCGCCGGTGTCGGCGGCCGCGACCATCGAGCCCGACTGGTGGAAGGGTTTCCACGATCCCTATCTCGACACGTTGATCGCGAAGGCAATTGCCGGTAACTTCGACATCAAGGTACTGGCAGCGCGTATCAACGTGGCTGGCACGCAGATAGGCGAAGCCAAAGCGGGCGCCTTGCCGACCATGGATTTAGGCGCCGGCGCCGATTTCGAAAAAACCACGCACCAGACCTTTTCCAAGCAGTACAACCTCGCGACGCAGGTGAACTGGGACATCGATATCTGGGGCAAAGTCGAAAAAGGCGTGCAGGCGCAAAAGGCGGAATTCCACGCCAGCGAGGCTGACTGGCGCGCTGGGTATCTCGAACTGGTGTCGAACGTGTCCAGCACGTACTTCCAGATTCTGCAATTCGACGACCAGATCGAGCAGCAGCAGAAAACGCTCGAAACGAACCGGCAGATCCTCACGATTTACGACGGCCAGCGGCGTAACGGCCTCGTGCCGCAAACCCAGGTGTTGCGCCAGCAGGCGGAGATCAACCGCCTGACCAATCAGTTGCTCGAGCTGCGCCGCTCGCGCGCGCTTGCCAACAACGCGCTCTGCACGTTGCTCGGCGTGCCGGCTGGCGAGTTTCAGATGCCCAAGGGGCATTTGCAGCAGCGCGTGCAACTGCCGCCCGTACCAGACGGCCTGCCCGCACAATTGCTCGCGCGGCGTCCCGACGTGGTCGCCGCTGAGTTCAGAGTGCTGGAAGCCTACGACCTCGTCGGCCAGGCCAAGCTCGCGCAACTGCCGACCATCAGCCTGACGGCGCACGGCGGCACCGCTAGTTTTGCGCTGACCGACCTGCTTAAATCCTTCACGTACGGATTCATGCCCAGCATCAACATTCCGCTGCTCGATCCGGGCGTGCGGGCACATGTGAAAGTCACGCAGGCCCAATCGACGGTTGCCGAACAGCAGTATCGCGTGGCGGTGATGGCCGCCTTCGAGGAAGTGGAAAACGCGCTGGTCAATGTGAATTCGCACAAGGAACAGCGCGCGGAGTTGCAGCAGGAAGTGTCGCGGCTGCAAATCGTGGCGGACCAGATCCAGTCGCAGTTGCGCCTCGGCCTCGTGTCCCAGCTGGAGGTTTTCGAAACCGAACGAACTCTGCTGGGGGCGCAGCAGGAGCTGCTCGCCAACCATCAGCAGATTCTGTCCGACACGGTATTGCTTTATAAGGCGCTGGGCGGAGGTTGGCCGAGCGTCGACGTGCAGGCAGAAGTAAAGGAGCACTGAGCTAATCCGCAGTGTGGCGCGCAGCAGGGGGTATTTCGGCTGTAACTGACGCACTCATTGCCTTCATAACCGACGATCGGAAAATTGACACGCGCCATGTGTGACTTACAATCTTTAAGGGGCCGCCTAATGCTCGGCTCACTCAAACAATATCTTTCCGCCGTAGTCCTTTGTCCCGTTTCCGTTGCGCGCTCGTCGCAACGGGTAAACGCTTAGTGATCCAGATAAAATGGCTGCCGGCGAAGCTCCGATTGCTGAGATACGCGCGACTGAAGACGCTGCGTTCGACGTAGTGTTGTCGCCGGCTGCGTCGGCGCAGCGTCCCGCGCTCGACGCGATCCGGATCGTCGACAATCTGTTTGCGATCGGGCGCAGCGAGGCACCTTTTACCGACTATCCCGCGGAACGGATTGCGCGCCTGTCCCGCCGTCATGCGCGGATTTTCATGGAACACGGCGCGGTCTACGTGGCCGACCTCGGCAGCAAGAACGGTACGACGGTGAACGGCGTCGCGGTGCGGCAAACGCCGGCCCGCGTGCGCGCCGGCGACGAACTGTGCTTCGGCGGCGAGCTCTGCTACCGGGTGAGCATCGAGCCACGCGCGCGTATCGTGGCGGCTGCCGCTTCTCCCGCCGCGCCGGGATTGCTGCTGGTGCCGCAGCGCGACGACCTCGGCCTGCAACCCATCGAGGTCCAGGCGTTTCCGTTTCTCGTCAGCAAAACAGACGACGTCTTTTCGCGCTACAAGGACCGCTATCCGCATCAGGTCAACTACATTTCGCGGCGTCACGCCCACATCTTTCTGAAGGGCGGTGAGCTGTATGTCGAAGATCTCGGCAGCACCAACGGCACATTCGTCGGCGGAAAACGTCTGGACGAATCCGCGCTGCCGCTCGTAGAGGGAGACCTCGTTGCATTTGGCGGAGATCACTTCGTCTACAGGGTGACGCTGCAGAAGCCCCCTGAAGTCGAGCCCACCGTGACCCAACTCTTTCTCAACCCGGCCGCCGACGAAGCCGGCGATCCAGACAAGACCACGTTCGTTGGCGCCGCGCATTCCTTCCTCGATATCTTTTGCGTCGACCCCGGTCTGCAACGCGAGGACGAAGTCAACGAGGCGGCGCAGTCCACCTCCGCGCACGCCAAGCGGGATGCGCCGACGGGCACGGAAAAAATGGCGAGCGGCACGAGCGGAGCGAATGGCGCCGCGCATGCAGGCGCGGGCAAGCGCAAACCGCAACGTTGGCGCCTGCTCGTGGGTGAACTCGGCAAGGCTTTTGCGATCGGCGACCGCACGAGCGTGCGGCGCATTGCGGTGTGGGGCGGCGTGGCCGGGGTGGTGCTGGTGGCGGTCGCCTCGGCGCTCTACATGCGTGGTTCGTCGGAGCGCGAGTTAAAGAATCTGCTGGCAAGCGGCGATTACAGTAGCGCGGTTACCACGGCAAAGGGCTATCTGGCGAGCCACCCCACGGACACGAAAGTCAGCGCGCTCGCGAGTGAAGCGCTGTTGAAGGCGAAAGTCCCCAACTGGCTGAATGCGCTGGAAAAGGCGCAGTTCGATCAGGCGGACGCGTTGCTCAACGAGATGAGATCGTGGAGTACCAACAATGTGGACGCTACTTCGCTGATCGGCGAATTGCAGTGGGTTGGCGATCTGGAACGCTTCGTGGCGGGCCGCGGTGGCATGGAAGCACCGATTCGCATGTACACGGACGAGGGCAAGATCGGCAATCTGCTGCAACGCTGGGAGGACGACGCGAAGAGCCATCAACGCGCGCTCGACCGGATCGCTTCCTATGTGCCCGTGTTCGCCGACCCCTATGCGCAGGCACTGAGCCATCTGCGCAAACTGGAAAGCGACGATTCGGTTTATCTCGCCGCCATCGACCGCCTGAATGGCACGATTCGCACCGAACTGGCGCGCGACAAACCCGCTGCGCTGCCTCCCGTGCTCGACGATTACGCGCAGCGCTATCCGCGCCTCGCGGGTATAGACCGGGTGCGCGGGGATTTGCGCCAATACACCGATTTGCTGAATGCCGCGTTGAGCCGGCAACTGACGCCATTGCTCGCCATGCTGAAAGCGGCGCATTTCAGCACGCCGCCGTTTCAGGCGCAGTTTCAGCAACTGGCGGCCAGCCGTTTGCCGTCACCCGATGTCATTGCTCGCCATGACGCCGTGACGGCGGCATGGCAGCACGGTGACGCACAACAGGCACTAGCCGGGTTGCAAGCCATGCCCGCCGGGCCGTGGTCCGATGTGCTCGCTGCGGAAATGGCGCACAAGAAGGCTCTGCTCGACCAGTATGCGCAATTGCAGAAAACGCGCGGCGACAAGGATTACGACCAGCGCCTGCTGTCGTTTTACGCAAGCCTCGATCCGGGAATAGACGTGTGGTTCCTGCAGTCGATTCAGAAAGACGTAGCCGCCTTGCACGACAAAGCGTTGGCGCGTGCGCAAGACCTGATGTTGCGCGCTCAAAGCTTGTGGAAGCAGTACCGCGCGAGTGGATCGATCGGCGGAACGCAGCGCCTCGAAGCGGGTATTTCGCCGGGATTTCGCAGCGAGGCGCGTCTGCTTTCGGATGCGCAAACGTCGGCGCAACAGGGCATGCGCATCTACACGCAACTGAAGGCCGATCATCCCGCCGACTTCGACCGTCTGCTCGCCGATATCGACGCCGAAGCCAATTTGCAGCGCCGCTCGCTGACGGAGTTGCGCATGGTGCTGGATCCGGGACTTCTGAAAGCGAAGCTGGCATTGATCGGAGGCGAGCAGAGTGAAACGCGACAGTCACCCTAGACCGTTGTCGGAGGCGCTGGAGGATCACAGTGTCGAAGGCATTGCGATTCTGATGGCGGAGCCGGTGCGGCTCGCGCGCGCGCTGATCTGGGCGATGGTCGCGCTCGTCGTGGTCGGCCTGCTGTGGTCGTTCGTGGGGCGCGCGGACGTGATCGTCAGCGCGCAAGGCACGTTGTCGCCCGAATCGGAGGTGCGCCGCATTTATGCGCCGATCGACGGCGAACTCACCGATCTGTATATCGCCGAAGGGCAACCCGTATCGAAAGGCGACGTGCTCGCGCGGCTCAATGCACGCGGCGCGATCGAGGCTGCCAGCAATGCGCTGCAAGCACAACTCAAACTGGAAGACGCCGAGCGCGACTGGAAGCAGTTTCCCGAGAAGAAGGCGCTGATGGAGCGCAAAGCCGCCGCGCTGAAGGCGCAGATGGAAGTGGAAGCGCGCCAGCACGAAAATCGCGTGTCCGAAGGCACGACCAAACTCGCGGAGGGGCAGAAGGCCGAACTCGACGAAGCGCGCAGCGTGCTCGACAACGCCCGCCGCACGCGTGAAGCGGCGCGTCAGGAACTGGACCGCTACTCGCGGCTCTTTGCGCAGCCGGGCGGCGGCGGCATCGCCGAATTGCAGGTGGAGCAGAAACGCACCGCGGCGATGGAAGCGGATAACGCATACCGTGTCGCGCAATCGAAACTCGCGGAACTGGATTTCCGCCTGAGCCACGAATATGCGCAGGCGAATGCGCAACTGGAAACCAGCGGCCAGCAGACCACCGACCTGCAGCTTCAATACGATTCGGCGGTGCGCGACATTACCGACGCGGAAGACAAGTTGCGCCTGCAACTGCAAAGCGCGCGGCTGGTGTCCGAAGCCGCCGCGCGGATTCGTTTCGAGAATATCGACAAGGACAATTTTCTGCTGATCCTCGCACCGGTCTCGGGCGTCATCACCGACGTCACGTCGACGCAGCGCGGCGACAAGATCCAGGCCAACGCGCCGCTCGGCGGCATTGCGCCCAAAGATGCGCGGCCCGTTCTGAAGATCGAAATTGCCGAGCACGACCGTGCTTTTCTGCACGAAGGTCTGCCCGTCAAGTTGAAATTCAATGCCTTTCCGTATCAGCGCTATGGGCTGATCAGCGGCACGCTGGCCTATATTTCGCCGGCCACCAAACCGTCGTCGACGGACAAGCAGCCGGTCTACGAAGGCCGCGTCACGCTGGACAAGGATTACTACCAGATTGCCGACACGCGCTATCCACTGCGTTACGGCATGACGGCAAGCGCCGAGATCGTGGTGCGTGAGCGCCGCCTGATCGATCTGGGTCTCGATCCGTTCAGGCAGGTGGCGGGTTGACCGCGCGGATCACACGTCAATAAAAGGAGCGAATGAGATGACCGCGATAGTGCGAATCGATGACGAAGTCGTGGACGTGGCCGAGTTCATTCGTCTTCTGAAACTGACCGGCCAGTTCGAGAGCCTGATCGAGCAGATCGTGCGCGACAAGCTCACGGTTCACGCCGCGAAGAAACAGGGCATCACCGTGAGCGCCGATGAAATCCAGCAGCGCGCCGATCAATTCCGCCGCGTGCGCGGCTTGCATCGCGCGACGGATATGAATCAGTACCTCGATGCGCTCAATGTCAGTCTCGACGAATTCGAGGCCTTCATTACCGACGGGCTGTACCAGGAGAAGATGCTCGACGAGATCGGCAACGACGCCGCGATCAAGGACTACTTCGCGCTGAATTCGCCGAAGTTCGACGCGATCGAAGTGAGCCATATCGTGCTCGACAGCGAGGGCAAGGCGAAGGAAATGATTTCGTATCTGCACGACGACCCCGATAGTTTCGCCGACATGGCGCGCGAGCACTCTATTGCTGATACGCGTGAGGCTGGCGGCGTGATTGGCAAGGTGCTGCGCGGCTCATTGAAGCCCGATATCGAAGCGAAGATTTTCAATGCGGCAGTGGGCGACCTGCTGGGGCCTTTTCCATCGGCGGATCGATCGTGCTTCGAGATTTTCGCCGTGACGGCCAAATATCCCGCAACGCTCGATGCCGATGTGGCTTCGGAAGTCCGGCGCCTGCTGCGCGAAAGCTGGCTGATTGCACGCGCTCAGGAGCACGTGATCGAAGCGCGCTAGCGCGTTCGTGCCCTGCACGCCGCATTGAAACAACGCAACTACACGCCGATTCGAGGTCCGCAAGCACATGGATGCACCCCAGACCGCGCCTTCCACAGCCGAGTTTCTAACCTCGGTGGAAATTCTCTCGCCGTTTTCGCGCGACGAGATCGACCGTCTTGCCGAATATGCGCAAGCGCGCTTCTATTCATTCGGCGAAACGGTCTGCTCCGCGGGTGAGACGGCCGACGGACTTTACGTGGTTCGTTCAGGTTCCGTGCGGATCTTCACGGAGGAGCACGGCAAGGAAACCAGCATGGGCGTGCGCAAATCGGGCGAGATCTTCGCCGATATTGCGATGTTGCGCGCCTATGTGCATGAAGCGTCGGTGCGGGCGTCGGCGAAAACCGAGTTGCTGTTCATTCCGCGCGCCGCGATCGAGCCGGTGATCGCCGGCAATCAGGCCGCGCTGGCGTTCGTCGCCAGTTATGTCGCGATCAACTCAGCGGGCGGCTTCGTCGCGCAGTTGTTCGATCTGCGCGGCAAACTGAACAAGGCGGAACTCGAAGAGTATGTGCGCAGCGTGGGTGTGAAGCGGGTCGCCGCCGGCAAGGAGATTCTCAAGCAGGACGGGCGCGAGGACCGGCGGCTGTATGTGGTGCGCCAGGGTGAAGTGCGCATCGTCCGGCATGAGGAAGGCCACGACTACACGCTTGCCACGCTCGGCGAAGGCGAAATATTCGGCGAGAAAGCGTGCCTGATGCGTCAGGAGCAGATGGCTTCGGTTGTCGCGACAACCGACACGCGCCTGCTGGTGATTCCGGAGCGCACGGTTCACTTCATTCTCGAACGCAATCCGAAGCTGCGTGAAGTGCTCGACGAACGGATTCGCTACGGGGACCGCGAGTTACAGCGGCAAAAGCGGGTCGAACAGCGGCGCAAGCTGCCGCTCATGCTCGATCTGCAGACCAAGCCGGAGTTCGGCGAGAAAGTCATCAAACGCTTCGCGCTGGTCGAGCAGGCTGAAGAAATGGATTGCGGCGCGGCGTGCCTCGCGATGATATGCCGCCACTACAGCATTCCAATGACGCTCGGCAAATTGCGCGAGCTAGCCAATGTCACGACTCAGGGCGCCACACTCGACAGTCTCGCCCGCGCCGGCGAATCGCTGGGTTTCACGGCGCGCGGTGTGCAATGCACATTCGATTCGTTGCGCGGCTTCGATCTACCGTTCATCGTGCATTGGGAGGGCTACCACTACGTCGTGGTGTATGGACTCTCCAAAGAGTATGTGTGGGTCGCAGACCCGGCCGTCGGCTTCAAGAAGATGACCGTGGAAGATTTCGAGCGCGGATGGAGCGGTACCTGTCTGCTGTTCACCGGCGGCCCGAATCTGCTGCAAATGTCCGCCGCGCGTTCGCCGTGGATACGCTTTGTCGGCTATCTCACGCCGTACAAAAAGATTCTCGGCCACCTGTTTCTCGCCACATTCGTGATTCAGGTGTTGGGTGTGATTCCGCCGCTGATTATCCAGAACATTCTCGACGGCGTGATCGTGCATCAGAATGTCAGCCTGCTGCATCTGCTGATTGGCGGGTTGATCATCGCTAATGTCTTTTCGCAATTGATGTCGTCGATTCGCGCCTATCTCGCTAATTTCATGGTGCGCAACATGGACTTCGCGATGATGTCGCAGTTCTTCAAGCACACGCTGTCGCTGCCGTTCTCGTTTTTTGCCAAGCGCAAGACCGGCGACATTTTCGCGCGCTTCCAGGAGAACCAGACGATCCGCGCCTTCCTGACCGAATCCACCGTCACCACCGCGCTGAACCTGCTGATGGTGTTCATCTACTTCACGATCATGTTCGTCTACAACGTGAAGATGACGCTGGTGCTGATCGCGTTCGTCATTCCGATCATGGCGCTGACGGCGATTGCCACGCCGAAGATCAAGGGTTATGCGCGCGAAGTGTTCACCGCCTCGACTGAATCGAAGTCGTTTTTGATGGAAGCGCTCGCGGGCGTGGAGACGATCAAGGGCATGGGCATCGAGCGGCCAGTGCGCTTGCGCTGGGAGAAGAAGTACGCGAAGGCGCTTGAAGTGCAATATCGCGCGCATGCATTCAACATTCTCGTGGGACTCGGCAGTCAGTTGCTGAACGCCGCCACGACGATTGCCATTCTCTGGGTCGGCGCGAATCTCGTGCTGGCGCGTGAAATGACGATTGGTCAGTTGATCGCGTTCAACGCATTCATGGGTAGCGTGCTGGGTCCGTTGATGGGTCTGGTCGGCTTGTGGAGCATGCTCAACGACGCGGGCGTGGCGATGGAGCGCCTCGGCGACGTGCTCGATATCGAGCCCGAACAGAAACCGCAGGATTTACCCTCGCGTGTGATGCTGCCCGAACTTCAGGGCGAAATCAGCCTGAGCGGCGTCTATTTCCGCTACGGCGAAAACGACTCGGCCTACGTGCTCGAGAACATCAGCTTCGATATCAAGCCGGGCGAACTGGTGGCGATCGTGGGCCGCAGCGGTTCGGGCAAGACCACGCTCGCCAAGCTGCTGGTAGGCTTCTACACGCCGACCGAGGGCAAGATGACGATAGACGGCTACGATCTCGGCGTGGTCGATAAAGCCTATTACCGTGCGCAGATCGGCTACGTGATGCAGAGCAACCTGCTGTTCTCCGGCACGATCGCGGAAAATATCGCGAGCGGCGACGACGCGCCCGACCGGCGTCGCATCGAGGAAGTGGCGAAAATGGCCGACGCGCACGCATTCATCAGCAAGATGCCGCTCGGCTACGAGCAGATTGTCGGCGAACGCGGCATCGGCTTGTCCGGCGGGCAGATCCAGCGGCTTTGCATTGCACGGGCGCTGTATCACGATCCGCGCCTGCTGGTGTTCGACGAAGCGACCTCGGCGCTGGATTCGCAGTCGGAGAGCAATATCCTCGGCAATATGCACGACATTCTGAAAGGCCGCACGGCGGTGATCATCGCGCACCGGCTTAGCACGATCATGCGCGCGGACAAGATTCTCGTGCTGTACGAAGGAGCGATTGTCGAACAGGGCCGTCACGATGAGTTGATCCAGCGCGGCGGCATGTATTACCAACTGGTCCAGAAACAGTTGAGCGCATGATGATGAAAATACTCGACCAGATTGAAGAGGCCAGCCCCGCGATTTCGTACGCGGGCCTGATCGAGCGGATCGAGATCTTGCGCTCGACGTTGCGCTGGTCGTCGCGGCTGGAGCGCGCGGACATCGACAAACTGCTTCGGCAAGCCACCTCGCTGCGCGACGAGGTGATGCAACTCTCGCACAAAGAGCGTTTCGTGCAAGCGGCGGTGGCCGCCGAACCGCAGGAGCGCGTCGACCAATCACGAGGCGCACGGCGCAAGGCGCTGCTCGAACGCAGCTTCATTTTTGAAGGGACGTTCGGCGACAATCCGCGTTTGCTCGAATCGCTCGAAATCGCCGAGAAAGCGGCGCCGACCGATTTGCCCGTGCTGATCGACGGCGAAAGCGGCACCGGCAAGGAATTGATGGCCAAGGTGATTCACGCCAACGGTTCGCGTGCGGACAAGCCCTTTATTTCCGTGAATTGCGGCGCGATTCCCGACAATTTGCTGGAGTCGGAATTGTTCGGGCATCGCAAGGGGGCATTCACGGGGGCTTCGAATGACCGCAAGGGTAAATTCGAAAGCGCCCATACCGGTACGATTTTTCTCGATGAGATTGGCGAATTGCCGCTCGCCGGGCAGGTGAAGTTGCTGCGTGTGCTGGAAGCGCACGAAATACAGCGCGTCGGGTCCGATGAAACGATCGCGGTGGATACGCGCATTGTCGCGGCGACCAATCGCAATCTGCGGCAACTTAGTGAAGAGGGCAAGTTCCGCGAAGACCTCTTTTACCGGCTGAGCGTGATTCATGTCACGCTGCCGCCGCTGCGTGAGCGCCGCGATGAAATTCCTTTGCTGATCGCGTGGTTCGGCGATGAAGCCGCGGGTACGCTCAAGCGCAGGCCCGTGCGAATGACGCCGCGTCTGCGGGACTTTCTGCTGAACTATGCGTATCCGGGCAATATCCGCGAACTGCGCAACGTGATGTATCGCGTATCGTGTCTAGCCGGCGATATGGCCGATGTCGATCACTTGCCGCAGGACATGCGGCCCGCGGCGCCCGGATCCGCGGCGTCGTTCAACGCGGCGACCACGACAGGGCAGGAGCCGATCAGCGTGACGAACCTGATGTCGCTGAGCGACGCAAAGCGTGCGGCCAGCGACGACGCCGAAAAAGCCTTTCTCGAGCGCGGCCTTCGCGAAGTGAGCGGCACGGTCGCGGAACTGGCCCGCCGTATCGACATGAACCGTTCGCATCTGCAGATGCTGCTGAAGAAGCACGGCCTGCATTCAAAGGACTTCCGCAATCGCAATGTGCCGGCCGCTAGCCGGAACGGCGCGGACGAGCGCGACGACGAAAGCGAAGAGACTTGAGTCCGCAACATTAATCGCTGTCAGTGCAACGGGCTCAAGGGGATGGGTTCAGCAAGGTTTTGTCGGATGCGTTCGGGTCTTCGGCGCGTACGACCACGGCGGTGATGTTGTCGCGGCCGCCGCGCGCGAGAGCCAGCTCGACGAGTTCTTCAGAGGCGTTTGCGTTCGCCGCCTTGCTGAGCACCGCGAGCATGTCTTCTTCGCCGACCTCGTTGCTCAGGCCGTCGCTGCAGAGCAGGAAGATGTCGCCGTCCATCACTTCGATGGCGTCGTCGTCGAGTTCGAGTACGTCTGTCGCGCCAACGGCTCGCGTGATCATATGCTGCGCCGGATGGTGCCGCGCCTCTTCCTCCGTGATCACGCCGAGTGACTTGAGCGCTTCAACCTGACTGTGATCGCGGGTGAGTTGCCGCAAGCTGCCTTCGCGCAGCAAATACAGGCGACTGTCGCCGGCCCACACATAGCCGCAGAAGCGGTCACAGGCAAGCAGTGCGACGACTGTACTGCCGATACGCTGCACCTGGCGGCGCGCGGCTTCTTCCCTCAATTGACGATTGGCGCTTTGCAGGCGCGAGCGCGCGTCGGCGACGAAGGCCTTCATGCTGACCGGCGAGGTCAGCCGGGCGAGCGCGTCGATCACCAGACGGCTCGCCAGATCGCCGACCGCGTGCCCGCCCATGCCGTCGGCAACGGCCCAGCGCCCGAGGTCGGACTGGTCCAGGCAGGCATCTTCGTTGATTTCGCGGACGCGTCCGGGATCGGAACGCGCTGACGACGTCCAGCGAAATTGGCTCGCACAGGTCACAACGTTTACACCGTATCGTTTCTGCTGCGTGCGTCGGGAGAGACACTGATGTTCGAGTTCGCGCCGGTGTTGCGGACGTCGACCGACTGGAACGTGTTGATCATCTGGTTAGCATAGAAGTTGTTGGTCACGTCGTACAGGTTCACGACGGGACCGATGCTGGGCGTGCTGCGTACGTAAGGCTGAATCCAGCCATACACCCACGGTGCGCCGCCGCCACCGCGAATCGCTGTCATCGCCTTACGGTCTAGCGCGAGGTTCAGCGAGAGGTCGTTCACAGTAATAGAAGACATGTCGTTCTCCGGTTGGCCGCGTGTAACGCGCGCGGTGACGCGCGGTTTTTAATGAATCTGGGCGTTATATTGCAAGTGCCATGCCAATTCGCCGGCCTTTTTCGTGGTTTGTCGTCATGCCTTGATGGCCGGGCGATTGCGTGCCTTGGCGCACATACCGGATGAGCGCATGCGGATTCATCGGTCGGCTGCAAGCCAACAAGCGCGAACGCTAACCGGTGTCGGACCCAACAGATTCTTGCGTCCCAATGCCCCCGCTATCGGACCGGCTTCCACCTCGTGTGGCAACCGTAAATGAGCGTCGTACGCCAACACTTCGTCGAAAATTCTGTCGGCTCACATCGCACACTCGTCGCATCCGAAACGCTCCAATTTCTCGCGAAGCCCTTTAAATAAAGGCTTTTGCGCGCATGGCCCGGATGATGCAAATAACCTCGCAACAGTGTTGGAAATCGAAGCGAGGCCAGCCATGAACACGAACCCTCTTCAGACGAGCAGCGACAGCAGCGAAGACCGCCGCGACGCCGCGTCCACCATCGACCTGCCGATCGGCGCGCATCTCGTCACGCAACGTCGCGGTTACGAACACCACGGCATCTATGTGGGCAATGGCCGCGTGGTTCATTACGCGGGCTTTGCGAGTTCAGCGCATCGCGGCCCTGTTGAGGAAGTGGAACTGGAACGCTTCGCTGCCGGACACCCGCTGTCGATCCGTTCGACCCCGTCGGCCCGCTACGTCGGCGACGAAGCCGTGCGCCGCGCACGCTCCCGTCTCGGTGAAAACCACTATCGCCTGCTGACGAACAACTGCGAGCACTTCTGCTCATGGTGCCTGCTCGGCGAAAGCCGTAGCGAACAGGTGCATTGCTGCCTGCGCCATCCGCGTACCGGCATGCATGCGCTGGTGTGCCTCGTGAAGGCTTTCGTGGAAGCCAGCGCGAAGGGCGCTCAAGGTTCCGTGCAGTTGGCGTGAGCCGGCCACATCCCGTTTCAGTGATTCAAACATTCAAGCATTCAAGCATTCAAGGAGAACATCATGGCTGCCGCGGAAAAGACCTTGCATTGGGCTGTGGACAAATGGCTCGCCCCGACCCCGTCGATGCCCGCACGCGTCGTGCAGTTTTGCCACCGTGCGTCGCAACATCAGCGCTATGTCTGCGTGGAAGCCTTGCGGCCAGGCGGCCTGCTGTCAATCTTCTTCTTCCGTCATGACGACGGCTCGTGGAATGTGTTCCCGCCGCAAGCCGAACGGCCCGCAATGAACGGCCATCGCCGCACGGCGCTCTGCTAACTGGCTAGTTGCGCGCCTGCGCGGCCGCTTCCTTGATGATCCACTGATTGAACAGCAGCATCGCCGGTGTCATGGGTTTGCCCTTCAACCATGTCAGCCAGTAACTGCCGGCGTGAACCTTCACCTCGAACGGGCGCACCAGCCGGCCTGTGTTGATCTCGTGATCGAACATCAACGCGGGCGCGAGCGCGATACCCGCGCCCTGCATTGCTGCTTCCACCATCAGCCGCGACGAATCGAACACCGGCCCGCGAATCGGTCGCGGCGGAATACCGGCGGCCGCGAACCAGCTCATCCAGTCGTCGGCGCGATAGGAGCGCAGCAAGGTCTCGTTGGCGAGATCGTCCGGCTTCGACAGCCGCGCGGCGATCTCCAGCGTGCACAGCAGCGCGAGCGGCGCGTCGAGCAGCCGCGTCGCGAGCGAACCGGGCCACGTGCCGTCACCGAAGCGGATCGCGAAGTCGAGACCTTCGGTGGCGAGGTCGACCAGGTTGTTGTTGGTCAGCAGCCGCAGTTCGACGAACGGATGTGCGTCGCGAAACGACTTGAGGCGCGGCATCAGCCAGCCCACCGCGAATGTGCCCACCACGCCGAGCGTCAGCACCTCGTGAAAGTGGCCGCCTTCGAATTGCTTGAGTACGGCTTCGATCCGATCGAATGCGTCGGTCAGCACCGGACGTAGCGCGAGGCCCTCGTCGGTCATGGCAAGGCCGCGCGGCAGGCGCTTGAAGAGTGCAGTGCCCAGCCGCTCTTCCAGGGTTCTGACCTGCTGGCTGACGGCGGCCTGGGTGACGTTCAGTTCGAGCGCCGCGCGGGTGAAGCTCAAGTGCCGCGCGGACGATTCGAAAGCGCGCAGCGCGTTCAATGGCAGGTACGGTCGCATGGCGAAGGCATAAGATTTTCTTGTGAGTTGGCTAACTTATCATCGTTTGTCAGCGGCTGGCGGAAAACCGATAGTTGCGGCTTCACACAAAGGAGCGGCGATGATCACGAGACGAAAGTTCGCGGGCGCGATGCTGGGTGTTTCAATAGCTGGGGTTGCGGTTGGCAGTGCCGGCGCGTTCGGCAAGGCGGTTAAAACGGGGGCCACCGCGCAGGGGCGCGAATTGGCCCGGGCGGATGCGATCCGTCGGCGGCTTGCCGAAATCGAGGCGGCGAGCGGTGGGCGCCTGGGGGTGTCGATCGTCGATACGACGTCGGGCTTGCACGCGGGTCTGCGGACCGACGAGCGCTTCCCGATGTGCAGCACCTTCAAGGTCCTGGCGGCGGGCGCCGTGCTGGCGCGCACCGACCGCGGCGCGGAAGATCTGCAGCGGCGCGTGGTGTTCTCACATAGCGACGTGGTACCGAATTCGCCCGCCACGAGCAAACACACGCGCGAGCTGACCGGCAACGCGGGCATGAGCATCGCCGAGTTATGCAAGGCGGCGATCACGCTGAGCGACAACACGGCAGCCAATCTGTTGCTGGCGACTTTCGGCGGACCGGCAGGGTTGACCGCATTCGCGCGGGGGCTGGGCGACGGCATCACGCGTCTGGATCGTAACGAGCCGACGCTGAACGAAGCCATTCCCGGCGATCCGCGCGACACCACCACGCCTAACGCCATGCTCGGCAATCTGCGCGAGCTCCTGCTCGGCGAGTATTTGGCGTCGTCGTCGCGGGCACAACTGCTGGCGTGGCTCGCCGCCAACGAAACCGGCGGAGCGCGGCTTCGCGCCAAGTTGCCGAAGGGCTGGGGCGTGGGCGACAAAACCGGCACTGGCGATCACGGCACCGCCAATGACATCGCGATTCTGTGGCCGCCCGGCCGCGGCCCGGTATTGGTGACAGTGTATCTGACTGAAACGGATGGCAACGCGGCGCGCAGCAATGCGGCGATTGCGGATGTGGGCGCGCTGGTGGCGGCGTCCATCTGAGCGCGGCGCGCAGCGGGTCGCGCTGGCAACCTGGGCCGCGCGAGAGTGCGGCGCGCCTCGCCGAAATCCGTTGCGGCAGTCTAGCTGGCTTGTGCGATTCGTGAAGCGGCCGGTGCGTCCGATGCGGACCGGGAGCTAGCCGCTGGGGCCGCGGCCGCGGGAATCAGCTTGCCATTCACCAGCAGACTCAGCGTCTTCACCACCAGGATCCCGATGATCAGATTCGCCGCAATGAACAGAAGCGGCGCGGCCCATTCGAGCGGACCCGTCGCGCCGCGTTCGACCATCCGAAGGGCCATGGTCGGCAGGGCGGCGACGCCGAAGCTGAAGGCCCAGTAACCCGGCGTGAAGGCCTGTTGGCGAATCCACGGCAGCAGGCGCAGGAGCAGCACCGCCTGGTACAGGCCATAGCCGAGCAGCACCAGGGCAAACAGGTCAGGCGTGCCGCTGCTCAGGCTCAAATAGGTCACGCCACCCACCACCGGCGGCGCGAGTTGCACGCCGAGCAGCGGGCGCAATGCTTCGGGCAGTGGTTCATGCACGGCGGCGCGGTGCAGGATCAGCGATTCGATTGCAAGCCACGACAGCACACCCGCGCCGAAGAGAAGCCCGCCCAACTGATGGAACCCGAACGCGGCCGCAGCCGTGCCGGCAACGAAGCTCGGCGCTACCGTCGGCAGATAAATGGCGGGCGTTACCAGTTCAGGCTTGCGCCCGCCCTGCCAGAGCCGTCCATGCAAATACACGCCAAGCGCCAGTTGTGCAATCGCGGCCACGCCGAACAGAGCGAGCGCCAGCGTATGCGCGTACGGCTCTATCAGTTGCGCGGCGAGCAGGCTCGAAACCGGACCGAGCGCCGCAAACGACGATTGCACGGGATGCTGCATTTCCGCGCGCGCTTCGGCGCCATGCGTCAACCATTTTTGGCCGTAGGCGGCCAGAATGACGAGCCACACGACGAGCGCGGCCACCGTCATCAAGCCGCCTATCGCGGCCGGCAGGTGCCAGAGCCTGATCGCCACGCGCCACAAATTGGCAAACGCCAGTGCGCCCACCGCGATCCCGAAGAAAGCAACTGGAATTCTCCCGCGATTGCTGCTCATCACCGATCCTCCGAAAGTTGCGTCGCGCTCCAGTGTTCCGGTATCGCGCGATCGATGACGTACTGTAAAAGGCTGCGGCAAAACGCAGAATGCTGGGTGCGCTCAACAAATGGCGCGATCGTCTCAAGATGCCGGGAGCGGCATGGGCTGGGAGGTGTTGCCCGCGTTGCGCGTGGTTTCGCTGGCGTTCCGAATGTCGCACGCAGCGGTGAAGGCGGGTTGCGGCCGGGCGCTTTCGCGTTTAGCGCGTCGGCCCGCCGAATCAGCGGCCTGACGTTGCTTTATGCGGCCATGCGCTGAAGCATCGCGAGCAATGCGTCGAATGACAGCGGCTTGCGGGCGTATGCGATGGTGGGGTTCGGCTGCGTGGGGATATCGGCGGCCGCGCTGCACAAAATGATCGGAATGGCGCGCAGATCGGGATCGGCGTTGAGCGCCGCGCACAACTGCAGCCCCGACATGACCGGCATCATGCAGTCCGAGACGATGATGTCCGGACGGGTCTTGCGTATCTGTTCGAGCGCGGCGGCCCCGTTCGACGCGACCAGCACCGTGTAGCCGTGCCGCTCCAGCAGCAACCGCCACACTGTGAGAATGTCGAACTCGTCGTCCACGACCAGAATGGTTTTCATGGGCGGCTACGTATTTCGCCGTGGCGGCAGCGTGGCCGACAGGCCGGTCGCCGGATACACGTTGGCGGGGTTCGCCAGGGTGTCAATCACGTCGAGGCCCTGAGCCGAAATAACGAGTTCTCGCAAGGAGGTGTCGTGAGCACTCTCACGTTGCTTGACCACGGAAATCATGCGCCGTAGGCCCGTTTCCGTTTCGGCGTAACGCAGCAGCAAGAGGTTTTCGGTCAGCGCCGACATCCGCACGCTCTTCGCATGGCCGGGGTCGGCATAAAGCGGCAGCTCTTCAGTCAGCAGCGTGGTGACACAGGCTTCGCGAAGCTGGTGCAGCAGCGCATTCAGGAACAGGCCAAAACGCTCGGGGCGCAACGCGGAATCGCGGAACCCCTCCACCCCGTCAATCACGATGCGCGACGCGCCGATCTTCTTGACCGTGGCGAGTGCGGTGGCCGCAAGCTCATCGACAGCCAGCTCGACGGCCGGTTGCCACTGGACGACGAGCCGGCCGTCTTCGTGAGCCTCGGTGAGCCCGATCGATACGGCCTCGGCTTTACCGATCAGCCGCTGCGGACCTTCGTAAAAGCCAAGGTAGACGCAGCGCTCGCCGCGCGCGACGCCGGCCGCAAGAAACTGCAGGCACAGCAGCGTCTTGCCGACGCCCGACGGCCCGATCAGCGTAGTCGTGGAGCCTTGCGCAAAGCCGCCGCCCAGCAGGCTGTCGAGATGCGGCAGGCCAAAGCCGAGGCGCGCTTTCAGATCCACAGGACCCGGCGGCGCAGCACATTGCGCTTCGAGACGCGGGAACATCAGGAGCCCGCTTTCGGCAATGCGGAAGAAATGCTTGCCCATTAAATGATTGCGCGCGCGCATCTTGTGGACTTCGATTTCGCGCGCGCGGCGCATGCCGTCGTTGTACCGGTTCAGTTCGATCAGACCGTCGACCAGCGTATGCTCCGGATGCGGTTCGTTACCCGAGAGCGGCGCGAGCAGCAAGGTCGTGCAATCCATGGCTGCGACCAGCGCGTTCAACTCATGGATAAATTTCGATAGCGACAACTCGGTTTCGCTGAATTCGCGCGCGCTGCGAAAGCCGTCGATGATCATGAGGCTCGGGCGGTAATCGTAAATGCTCGAGGCGATCAGTTTGAGGAAGCCGTCGAGACCGTCCTGCATCAGTTCGTGATAGCCGGAGACGAACAGCATCTGCTGTGCGACCGCTTTTTCATCGAAGAAGCTCAGACCCTTGAGATGCCCCAGCAGCTTGTCGTGCGATTCGGCGATCAAGGTCATATACAGCACCTTCTCGCCCTGGCTTACACGATGAAAACCAATCTGGCTCGACAGAATCGTCTTGCCGGCGCCGGCCATGCCTTCCAGCAGGTAGACGCCGCCGCGGACCAGACCTCCGCCCAGGATCTCGTCGAGACCGGGGACGCCCGTTTCCACGTTGGATCGGGAAGACGACGGAGATTCGTGGATAGTCATTGTCGAAGTGTCATTCAAGGTGCGCAGAAGCGACGGCCCGCACTCGAACCGTCTGTTACTCAAACTACATTTACCAGCAATTCGCGTTCCCGCTGTCGCACGGCAACGCTCTCGCGTGGGCGCGGATGCGGGGGATTCTATCTGGTGACGGCCCGGTTGGCGAACCGCCACTCGGGGCGGCGCGGAAGGGACGCGCGGCCAATGGGCGCGAACGGGCCGATCCGATGGCCGCCATATAGGCAAGCTTTTCAATCGATGCAATGGCAACCGAAAGAAGAGTGGCGGCGCCGCGCCGTATACAATTCGGCAGCGCCAGATTTCTGCCCACTTTTCGCCATTCCCGACCTGATCCAATCCATGCCGAATTTGACCCGGGCCTTCCTTCTCGGCCCGCTCCTGAAAGGCGTTTCACGCTCCTTTTATCTCACACTGCGCGTGCTGCCCACCGGGATGCGCGATCCGATCGGACTTGCCTACCTGCTGGCGCGCGCGGCCGACACGATTGCGGACACTTCGCTGATCTCTCCGGAACAGCGCCTCGCCTTGCTGCTGTCGCTGCGCGATCAGGTGAACGGCGCAGCGGACGACGATGTGCTGTTCCAGCGCATGGCGGCCGAAGTGGCCGGGCAGCAGGTTCAGTCGGATGAGAAGGTGCTGCTCGAATCGCTTGGCCCGGCGCTCGACGTGTTGTTGCAACTGAGCGAATTCGATCGCAAGGCCGTTCGCGAGATCGTTTCGACGCTGACCGAGGGCATGGAGTTTGACCTTCGCACCTTCCCGGACGAACGTTCCGGCCAGATTGCTGCGCTGCGAGAATACGAAGAACTCGACCGCTACACGTACCTGGTGGCGGGTTGCGTTGGCGAATTCTGGACCACGATGACTTACGCGCACATGCCCGGCACGCTGAAAGAGCAGCCCGAAACCATGGCGCGGCGCGGTGTGCGTTTCGGCAAGGCGCTGCAGATGACCAACGTGCTGCGCGACTGTGGCAAGGATTTGCGGATTGGCCGCTGCTACCTTCCGCAGACTATGCTCGACCGATATGGTCTAAGCGCGCAAGACCTGCTGCTGCCAGCCAATTCCGTGCGGGCCCGGCCGCTGATGATCGAGCTCCTGCGGAAGACACTCGATCATTTTCGTGAGGCGCTCGACTATACGCTGGCGATTCCGGCGTTTGCGGTACGACTGCGTCTCGCGAGCCTCTGGCCGATTCTGATCGGTCTGGAGACGCTCATCCTTCTCGTGGACAACAATGCCTGGCTCGATCCCGAGAAAGTCTCTAAAGTCAGGCGAAACAAGGTGTATCAGATCATTGCTTCGTCGCTGTTGCTGGTGCCTTCGAATGGGCTGGTGCGCCACGCTGTCGAACGGCGGATCAGCCAGATCGAAGCGCGTTTCTGAATGTCGTGAGCTGTTCGTTGTTTCGGTAGGGCGCCGCACCGTCTCCCATGCAATGTGGGAGAGCGTACCGAATAAAAACAGGGTGGGCCGTAGTTTGACGGACAACTCCTTTGTCCGATTCAGATTTACATGGCGCTTACCGGCAAACAACATTGCGACACGCTGGACCTGATCCGCGCATTAGCGGCGGGCGCGGTGTGCGTTAGCCATCTGCGCAATCTCATGTTTGTCGATTACCGCGCGAGCGCCGGAATCGGGCTGGCCGGCAAGCTGTTTTATTTCATCAGCAACTACGGCCACACCGCGGTGATCGTGTTCTTCCTGCTGAGCGGATACTTCGTGGGCGGTTCAGTGTTGCGCCAGGTCGAGGCTGGAACATGGAACTGGCAGCGTTATCTGACCGAACGCATGTCGCGGCTGTGGATCGTGCTGATTCCCGCATTGCTTCTAACCATGTTCTGGGACCGCATGGGTATCGCGCTGGCAGGCGGGCCGTTCTATCTTGGCACCGAAGGTACGTTCGATCAGCAGATCAACGTCGCTTCGCATCTCGGTGGCGCGACGCTGGCATGCAACCTCGTGTTCCTGCAGACCCTCGCGTGCGGCACTTATGGTTCCAACGGACCGCTGTGGAGCCTCGCCAACGAGTTCTGGTATTACCTCTGGTTTCCTGCGTGCTTCGTGCTATTGCGTCGGCGGCGAGGCTTTGTGGCCTTCGGCGCGGCTGCATTCGCATTCGCCACGATGATTGCGTTTCCGTCGCTTCTGAACGGGTTCGGACTATGGCTGCTCGGCGTCGTCCTGGTGGTGCTGGAGAAACGCTTTCCGTCGCGCGGCGCGCGTACGGGCTTGCCCTGGTTCACGCTCGCCAGCGGAGCGGCGTTTATCACCGCGCTGGTGTGTTCGCGTTTGTTCCTGTGGAGCAACGATTGGATCGTCGGCGTACCGTGTTTCCTGTTCCTGCGCTGCATTCTTTGGGAAAACGTTCGACTGCGTCCGGCGCTTGTGTCGCGTGTCGCGATACGCTTTTCCGGGTTGTCCTATTCGCTGTATCTGACGCATTTCTCTTTCATTCTATTCGTCGCCGCAGTCGGATTCGGGCAGCGCATCCAGTTCGATGCCCGCGGCGCGCTGGTGCTCATGATCATGCTCGTTGCGTGCTACCTGTATGCGTACGCGGTCTATATGCTGTTCGAGCAGAATACAAAACGTGTGCAGAAGAGCATACAGAGGCTTCGCTTTCTGCGCGTCACGCCTGATCCAGTCACCTCGCATAACGGATCGCGCGGAAGCATTACCTGATTTAATCTGCATCATAAAACAGCGTTCGATCGGGAAACCCCTAGGACCACGCATCCAAGGTTCGCGTTAGTCTGCTCAAAAGAGGAGGCGAACCATGAGACAGGCGTTCAATATTGCCGTGGTGCTGCTGCTTGGCTATCTGATGGCGGATAGGGCGCTGATGCGCGCGCAAGCGGGGGAGATGGGGACGATAACGTGCCACCAGGGCGCTGAGCTGGTCAAATCGAACGCGCTGAAAAAAGGCTTTGGAGACATGGGCGCCAGCAGCCAGGGCGAGAATTTTCTATCGAGCTGTCTCGTCACCGGGCGCGGTCAGGTGGGCGATCTGGTGGCGCGCGACTGACGCGATTCGCTCGCCCAATATATGAAGCTGGCCTATACCCGCGTTCTGCCGAGGTTGAGGCGTAGCCAAACCGGTTGCCAGTAAAAAGCGCCCGGACCGCTAAGGTCCAGGCGGAAGCCATCGGGAGCCCGATGACGGAGGTAAGGAATACACAACTGGCCCGCGATCGGGAAGACTCGGTCGCGGGCCAGTTCATTTGAATCAGTGCGCGCATTGTGTCCGCGCGCTGAGCGTCCTGGCATCGCGCAAGCGGCGTTGCCTGCGTGCGCCGGACCGCTGAACAGCGGGTTGAGGCTAGGCTCCTGCCTGATTACCGCTTGGGCCTCGGCTTAGTTGCCGAAGTAGACCGACCTCGGGCCGTTCGCGAGTGCCGGGCGGCCGGATTGCGACGCGCCACTCACCACACCGCCAAAACCACTTTGTGCTGCCTGCGCGGTGCCATTCTGAGCGTCGACGCGAGCTTGCGCGGCCCGAATGTCAGCCGGGTAGTGCGGGTCGTCGCGGCCGGGTTGATAGCCTGCTTTCTCGAGTTGAATCAATTCCGCACGCACTTGAGCGCGGGTCACGGGCTGGTTGGACTGCGCAAACGAAGCGACAGGAGCGGCCAGTACAGTGGCGATAACAACAGCTTGAATGAGCGATTTCATGATCAACTACCTCCAGTTCGGTTTTTTGTGTTGCTACGAGCGTTCTCGTTCGTAGTCAGTGATTGCATTCTAGATTTGCGATCTGGAGAGAGTAATCCCCGTTTCAGGTAATGTTTGTTGCTGAAACTGAGACAAACTGCCATCAACGGACGATGCACATGGAGAGTCGTTCGCCCATCATTGCATCGTCCGGACGTCGAAGCGCGAGTCAACTGCCTGAATAAATCGGACCTTGTCCACCCGGTGCGAACGGCTGAAATATCTCGCCATGCGAAGGAGCGGGCGCTGCTTGTGAGCGCGCCGCGGAAGTGGCGGGCTCGCGTAGCGTGACGGCGCTGTCCGGCGTAATGGGTACGCTGGGCTTGGCGAGTAACTCGGTCTTTCGCATCGATCCTACCGAGGTGCCGAAGTAGTAGCCGATGATGCTGATCCACGCCGTTCCCAAAGCGCCGACGATCACGTTGACGAGATCCTTGTTCGGCCCCGGAAGCGGTTGGAACGCCATGAGCAACAGAATGCCGAAAAAGCCTGCCGTCACCGCCATGGCGAGCACTTTGGGCACCCAATCCTTATTGCTGATACCCATTGCGCGCGCGTCGGCCCGATCGGCGGCCTGAATACGCGCCATGTCGCTTTCGTGCGCGAGGCCTGCCTGGGCGGCAGTGACCATCAGTTGTTGCAACTGCAACGAGTTCGCGCTCTCCGCCTGCCGGATCTTCTCCATTGCGCCGGGATCGTTCAACGCGGATTCCACGAAGGTGGGGTCGCTCGGCGTTCCGAGTGCATGTGAAATGATCGACGCTGCGGCGGTGACACCGAGGCCGACCGGACCACCCACGAGCCCTGCGAGAAGCGGGGCGGTGCTGCCAATGTTCGATGCTACTTTTGACCAGTCCATCATGCTGCTCCAAGGAGAAGGTTAGCGGCCATTCTTTCTGTCCATCCACGGCTGAAATTGGGCCATGCATGCAGGTTCCGCAGGTAACGCAAGCGATAGGCGGCAAAGCGCATGACAAACTTCAGCGGGTCCGCGCTTTTGACCGCGTCCAGGGTGTCCGGGCCGAACTTGCCGTCTTCTTGCGCGCCGGACGCTTTTTGCATCCACAACACCACCAGTCCGCCGTTGTAGTTGGCGTCGAATATCTGGAACGCCACTCGCGAGTCGAGTTCGTCGAGGTGCAAGGGATCCCAGTACCGTTGTTTCGCGATCTGTTTCGCGGTGTCCAGCGGCAGATCTTTCATGGCGCCGGTATAGCCCTGGCTGCGCGCCACGCGTGCTGTTACGCCCCACATCGTTTCTCCGCCAGGATCATGCGGATTGAAGGAGTACCCGCCTTCATTTCCGATCAGAGCCTTGAACGCTTCATCGAAGTTGTCCATCGATCATCTCCTCTTCCACTGTGTGTATGACTGCAACGGTAAAAGTGTGTCTGGGCCGAGCCGCTTGCGTGGCGGTCCATCCGGTACTACTGGGCGCCTGTTAAGCGGTTTGAAACGGAAGTGCTGCGGGGGGATGGGAAACCGGTCTGACTTGACTATCGGGTTTCGTCATGTCGCGGCGATCGCCTTCCTGAACCGCTTTGGCGACGCGCGCCAGACGACTCTCCCGCGCCGACAGACTCCCTGCGTCGAGTTGCAACGCTTGCGCATATTTGCGCGAGGCGCCGAGCAGATCGCCTTTGCGATCCAGTGCGCGGCCCCATTCCGCGTATGAAGGCGCCAGATCCGGGCGCAGTGCGACCGCGCGGGAGAGCTTTTCTATCGCTTCGTCATATCGGCCGACAGTGACGAGCGCTTCGCCCCAATCGTGCAGGTTGTCGACGGAATCCGGCTTCATGCGGTCCGCCTGCTTGAATGCGTCGAGTGCTTCGGAGTGACGATTCGCATGCAGCAGCACGTCGCCGAGAAGGCGCAAATTTTCGGCCGTCTTCGATTTCTCGCTCGCGCCGGCTCGCAATGCTTCGAGTGCGTCGTCGATGCGATGCTGCTGTTCGAGTGCAATGCCGAGGCTTGCACGCAGCACCGCCGAATGTGTGTAGACGGTCAGCGCTTCGCGGGTCTGCTGTTCGGCTTCTTTGGAGAGTCCCTGATTGGCGAGCAGCCACGCTTTGCCGGCGAGTGCCCATTCGCCTTGTTCGGAGGCGGGCAGTGCCAGAACTTCGTCATAGATCGAGACGATCTCGCCGTAATCACATTGCGCGAGCGAGCATCGGGTTCTCTGCACTTGCGAATAGAGGTGACTGGCGAGAATATTCGGCTCGGCCAGACGCATGGCTTTGACAGCGATGTCGTTCACGAACTTTTCCAGATCGCGTCCTTCGAAAGGCACCGTGCTTTCACGGGAATTGAAGGGGCCACCTTCAATCTGCACATGGGCGATGTAGGAATCCGCGCTGTCGTTCACCTTGGTGATGCCGACGTGAACGACAACGTCCGTGCGCTTGATGATGCCTTTGATGAAACGCACCGTCGTCGCATATGACATTTCCTGACCGGGGATTTGAATGTCCGGTTGCGCGTCGTTATCGGTCATGGTGTCGTGGGGAATCGATTCGGCGTCCTGGCCGATCGCTCTCATCGAAGACATGATGCGTTCCGCGAGGAAGTTCGACGTATAGCCGCGTTCCACGAGCGACTGCGGCGTTTCGACCGGCGGCACCAGCAATTGCCGCGTCAGCACGCCACGTACGACGAGACAGAAGAAGCCGATGGTGAGCACCGCGAAGACCCACGGCAAAACATAGGGCCACAATTGCTTCGGACCGCGCCCGATGAAGCCGGCGGTGCGTAATCCGAACGGCACGAGTCCGTTGGCAAGGTGATGAGTTCGAGTGCGATGCTTCGAACCACTCTCCGCGGAAAAAGACCGGCTTCGCCAATTCACTGGGCGACGCTGACTTTGCACACTCGACATGACGCACCTCGATTCAACCGATGTTGGTAAGTGCACGACTGGATGTCGACTCTTATGCATCGACCGTGCCATAGCGCACGGTGTCTTGTACGGCGGGCGTGTACGGGATGACGGCCGTTGTGAACGGCGCAAATGTGTTGTGCGTGGACCGACGAATGCGGATCGCGAGTTTGTTGGGGTGAGACAGGCGGCGCGAAACGGTGAAGCAGGCGGCCGCCTGTCTACGAAAAATGGCTGCTTCGATTAGACGCCGCATTCGCTTCGTCCAGCCAGACGATCACGAAATTACGGCGTTATTACGCAATGAAGTGGACGATTCACGATCCACGTCATGCCGTCGGTTTCAACGCTATTGCGCTCTTTAATTGCCGCCCTTGAATAGATCTTGCAAGCGCGCCGCTTCGCCGCTTTTCTGCGATTGAACGAGTTGCTGGTAGACAGCTGCGCGTGAAAGTCCTTGTGTGCTTGCAGGGCCGCCGGACATCGAAGTGGTGGCGGGTTGTCCGCCCACCGCGTCGGCTGCCGACGGTTGAGTTTGCGCCGTACTCTCCGTGCCGGCGTCCTGAGCGTGCGCTTGCCATGTCAAAGCGCAAAGCAGTCCGCCTGCGATGATCAGAGCCTTCTTCATGTCCATCTCCTTCAAACCCTCGGCGTCGCTCTCGCGACACCTCATTGCGGAACTTCCGCCGGACCTGCACGCAACACATGGCGTCCAATCCGACGAAACACAGGGCGGAGACGATTACCGGCTTCCCTGTCGAATTCTGCGCAGCGCACCAGAGAGGTGCGTTATCGAAGTGCTTCGTGTAGCAAGGAAAGGCGCGCGCTGAGGCTCTTTTGTTCGGCGACGGTTCAGAGAGCCGTTCTTGCCTCCGCCATGTGAAGCAGACGTATAGATCGGTTCCGGATTCAAGCATTAATCAGCCATCCTGAATGCGTATTTGGAAAAAGTATCGGGGGGTGGAGTGGCGGTGATACGACATGTGTCGGCGGTGGCCAGCGCACAAACAAAAATGCCGTTCAATCCATGATTGAACGGCATTAGCCTTCGACGCAAGGTGTTGCTACTCGGCGTACAGCGACTCCGCGATCAAACGGCAGCCGGCCGCCACTTCAACAGCCGCTGTTCGACCGCAGTCAACAGATAATCCGCTGCGAGTGCGACCACAGCCAACACAATCATCGCTGCGAACACGCCGCTTGCGTTGAATGCGCCTTGGGCAGTGGAAATCAGCAGACCGATACCCTGCTTCGAGCCGAGAAACTCTCCCACGACCGCACCGACCAGCGCAAAACCGAAGCTCACGTGCAAGCTGGCGAGAATCCAGCTCAACGCCGACGGAATCACCACCGAAGTCGTTACCTGCCGGCGCGACGCGCCGAGAATCTGCGCGTTCGCGATCATATAGCGGTCAGCTTCACGCACGCCCTGGAAAGCGTTGGCGAACACGACGAAGAACACCATCACCACGGCCAGCGCCACCTTCGACGCCATGCCTAGACCGAGCGCAATCACGAACACCGAACCGAGCACCACGCGCGGAATCGAGTTGGCGATCTTGATGTAGAGGCTAAATACGTCGGAGAGCAGCTTGTTGCGGCCGAGCACGATGCCGCAGAACACCCCGGCGACCGAACCGATAATGAAGCCGAGGCCCGTTTCTTCGAGCGTGACCCACACCTGGGTGAGCAGCGGACCTTGCGAGGTGCCGTTGACGAACCAGTCGACGATCTGGTCGAAAATCGCGCTTGGCATCGAGAAGAAGAACGGGTCGATCCACTTCAGGCGCGCCGACAGTTCCCACCCGCCGAGTACGACCACCAGCACGACAATACGCAACGAGATCACCAGCGCGTGACGCTGCCGAATGCGTTTTTGGGCCACACGTTCGACTTGCGCGAGCGATGCGGCGTCGATGCCCGAAGGCATCATCTGTTGAGGGGTTGTAGACATGTTTGCCGTTCCTTGATTAACCAATCTGCACTTCTTCGCGCAGGTCGTGCCAGATGTCACGCGAGATTTCGATGAAGCGCGGTTCGTAGCGGATCTCAGACGTAACGCGCGGACGCGGCAGATCGATTTCGTACACTTTCTTCAGTGTGGCCGGGCGCGCGGTCAGTACGAACACGCGGTCGGCCAGCGCAATCGCTTCTTCCAGATCGTGCGTGACGAATACCACCGAACCAACACCGCCCCACAATTGCAGAAGCTCGTCCTGCATCAACGTGCGCGTCTGCATGTCGAGTGCCGAGAATGGTTCATCCATCAACAGGATCTCCGGCTTGTTGATGAAAGTCTGCGCGAGTGCCACACGCTTCCTCATGCCGCCGGACAGTTGATGCGGATAGTGCTTGCCGAACTTGTCGAGGCCCACGCGACGCAGCCATTCGTTGGCTTCGTCATACGCGGCCGATTTCGAGCGGCCGCGATACAGCGGGCCCGCCGCCACGTTGTCGAGCACGGAGCGCCACGGGAACACGGCATCGGCCTGAAACACGAAGCCGATGCGCGGATCGATGCCGTCCACCGGCGCGCCCATCACGCGTACTTCGCCCGTGGTGGGCTTCAGCAAACCGGTAATCATGCTGAGTGTGGTGGACTTGCCGCAACCCGTGGGGCCGACTACCGCGACGAATTCGCCACGAGCCACCGACATGCTGAAGTCGCGCAACGCGATGGTCGCCTTGCCATCGGGAGAAATGAAACGGCACGATACGTTGCGCAGTTCGATCGCTGGCGTATCGCGTGACATGGGTTGATTCATCGGCTGCTGCCTCGCTGTTCTCGTGACGTTGATTTAAGAGCGTTACTTCGCCGCGGTCTTGACCGCTGCCGACACGTAGTCGTTGGTGTAGGTCTTGGCGAGATCGATATGCTTGCCCTTCACCGAAGGATTGAACGCCGAGAGCACCTTCAACACCGTATCCGGACCATCGGCAGGCATCTTGCCGTCCTTCGTGAACATCGGCAGCGATGCTTTCAGCGCGCCGACGTACAGGTCTTTATTGTTGCCGTAGTAGTCCTTCGGCATCTTCGCGGCGATTTCTTCCGCGCTATGCGTCGCGATGAAGTTCAGCGTTTTCGCGAAAGCGTGCGACAGCTTGGCAGCCTCGTCCTTGTGAGATTCGGCCCACGCGCGCTGCACGTAGAAGCTCGAAGCCGGATAGGTGCCGCCGAGCGCGGCGCGCGTGCCTTCCAGGGTGCGCATGTCGACCAGCACCTTGGCGTCGCCGGTCTTCAGCAACTGCGAGACAGTCGGCTCGGTCGTCATGCCCGCGTCGATGCGGTTCTGCTTGATGGCCGCAATAAAACTGTTGTCCGCGCCGACGGGCAGCAGCGTGTATTGTGTCGACGGCACGCCCGCACGTTGTGCGAGGTACTGCGTGAGAAAACTGGTCGACGAGCCGAGGCCCGTCACGCCGAGGGTCTTGCCCTTCGAGTCGGCCATGCTCTTGAAGGTCTCCGCCGCCTTGGTGGAAACCATCTCCACTTCACCCGGCACCTGACCGAAAATCACCAGCGCCTGGACTTCCTTGCCTTTGCTTTGCAGGTCGATGGTGTGGTCGTAAAAGCCCACTACACCTTGTACCGCGCCCGCCAGCAGTTCGTTTTCCGCGTCGACGCCGGCCGGTTGCGAGAGGATTTCGACGTCGAGCCCTTCGTCCTTGAAGTAGCCGAGTTGCTCCGTGAGCTTGGCGGGGAGGTAGATGATCTTGGTGGCGCCGCCGACCATGATCGTGAGCTTTTCGGCGTGAGCCGCGGCCGAGGCGGCGGCGAGGGTGAATGCAACACCTGACACGGCGGCAATCTGGCGCAAGGTACGCATGAAGCAGTCTCCTTAGGTTTAGTCGCCGCAGGGTGATGCATGCGGCGCTTTCTGGGTGAATGACGGCGATTATAGAAATTTGAAACCTTCTGGTAGCTTTCGGGGTTGGGGGCAAATCATGGGTGTTAACCCGCAACTTAGCCGCAACCCCGCCCAAAACTCGACAGCGTATGCCGCAAACCACAGGGGAAGCGCGCAAAGCCCTTGTTTTACGGCACAATCGACGGCCTGACTTTTGCCGTTCCCGCCATGAAGCTGCTGCTCATCGAAGACAACCCCACACTGGCGCACTGGCTCGCGAAGATGCTGGAGCAGGAGTCGTTCGCGCTCGACGCCGTGCAGGACGGCGACGCGGCTGACCAGTTGCTGCGCACGAACCACTACGACGTGATCCTGCTCGACCTGAATCTGCCCAAGCTGTCGGGCAAGAACGTGCTGCGCCGTCTGCGCCAGCGCGGCGACGCGACGCCGGTGCTGATTCTCACGGCGAGCGGCTCGATCGACGAAAAGGTCGAACTGCTTGGGGCCGGCGCGGACGATTATCTGGTCAAGCCGTTCGAAGTGCGTGAACTGATTGCGCGGATCAAGGTGGCGATTCGCCGGCAGTCACCCTCGAAGGCGAGTGAAGTGGTGTGCGGCGATCTGGCGTTCGACATCGATACGCGGCAGTTCACGCTGAAGGGCGCACCGCTGAACGTCACACCGCGCGAGCGCTCGGTGCTCGAAGCGCTGATCCTGCGACTGGGAAAGACCGTCACCAAGCCGGCGCTGGTCGACGCGATCTTCACGCTCGCGGATGAGCCCAGTGAGGACGCTGTCGAAATTTACATCTCGCGTCTGCGCAAGAAACTCGACGGCAGCTCGGCGGCGATCGTCACGTTGCGCGGCCTCGGCTATCTGCTGCGCAAGAAAGAAGATGACCAATAGCCTGCGCATGCGCCTGTTGTGGTGGCTGCTGGTGCCACTCGCGTTGTATGTATTCGTGACCGGCAAGGCCGAATACGATAACGCGCGGCGCACAGCGGATCTGGTGCAAGACAATCAACTGATCTCGTCGGCGCGGATGATCGCCGGCGAAGTGGAATGGGTGGACGGCTTCCTGCGCGCGGACGTGCCGCCCGCTGCGCTCGAAGTATTCGTGTCGCCTTACCGCGACCAGGTGTTCTATAGCGTGAGCGTCGACGACCGCCGGCTCCTCGCGGGCACGCCTGAGTTTCCCACACGTCCTACGCAGACCGCGGATACGCCCGATCACTACGACACGCATTTGCAGGGCCACGCCGTGCGCGCGGTCGGCCTTGTGCGTCTCATGTACGACAACGGCGCGACTCATCGCGTGCTCGTGACGGTCGGTAAAACCGTGCGCTCGCGCGATGCCATGGCCGAGCAGTTATGGCAGCCGCAACTTGTGCGGCAGATCGAGATGATCGTGCTGGCGGTCGCACTGGTGTGCATCGGCCTGACTTTCGAATTGCGGCCGCTAATGAAAGTGAAAGAGGATGTGGCCGACCGCGATCCAATGCAACTCGCACCGATTCGTGTCGAGAGGCTGCATACCGAGTTGCGGCCAATCGTCGAAGCTATCAATCAGTGCATTGCGCGGCTGGGCGTTCAGGTGGCCGCGCAGCGCCGCTTTATCGCCGACGCTGCGCATCAGTTGCGCACGCCGCTTACTTTGCTCGGCACGCAGTTGCAGTTCGCGCGTCAACAGGGGGGCTTGAACCCCGCTCTCGATGAAGCATTGGCCGCCATGCATCGCAGTAATCGTTCGATGGTTGGGCTCACGAACAAGCTACTGTTGCTCGCGCAAGCGGAGGCGGCAGACAACACGCAACTGGCGGTGGAAACGGTGGACCTGGTCCCACTTGCCATGGAAGTTGTGGAAGATTTCGCCCTGCTCGCGCAGGCGCGGGGCATCGATCTGGGCGCCGAACTGAACGGGACCGCGCCGGTAGCCGGGCACCGCGGGCTGCTTCAGGCGTTGATAGCGAACCTCGCTGAGAATGCGATTCGCTATACCGGAAGTGGCGGTCACGTGACCGTGGGCGTGGATGCCAAAGCCGATACCGTCACCGTACGCGTATTGGATGATGGCCCTGGCATTCCGGCCGAGTCGCGCAGCCGCGTTTTCGAGCCGTTTTTCCGTGCGTCCGCGGATACGGAGGGCACTGGACTCGGCCTTGCCATTGTGCGTGAAATCGCAGATGCCCATCACGGCGCAATCACGCTGAAGCCGGGCGAGGGCGGCAAAGGCGTGCATATCAGCGTTTCGTTTCCACGCGCGGCGGCAGAGCAGCCTCAGGCGGTTTAAAGCCTCGGTAAAGCGGCGTCGCGTGTACGGTTGCAGAGGATCTAATGACTGACGGTGATGCGGATCAGTGCGTCCTGCAAACACGACCGTCAACGCAGTAGCTCGCCTCCGATTTGCTACGGCATGCGAAGCAAATCAAATAGCCGATCAGCAACTCGAAAGCTCTGCGCAACATACTGGAAGCAGCTCATTCACCTGGTCGAGCACGCCCGTCTTCTTCCAGGTCATATATCGAAGATAACAAGTCTGCTGCGGCGGAAAAGTGGCCGGAAGCCTGTGCCATTTCTCTTTTCTTTGCTGCAACCAGAGTATCGCGTTGAGAATTTCCCGATCGCTGCGGCGAGGCCGACCGCGGGTAGATCGAAGGTCGGGAAAGAGACTCTCGACGCGCGCCCAGTCGTCGTCGGAAAGAGGGATTTGTAGCATGGCTGCCCCGGAACACTGTGTGAGGAATGCGCAGTCGTTTTCCGCTGCATCTGTGGCGATACTAGTAAATCTTTTCTTATCGGTCAAATCGTCTTGTTGCGATGCGTCGCGGTAGATTGTTCCGGGTTTTCTCGCTTGAAGTGCTTGACTTCTTTGATGGGCTGGACTTGGCGAGCTTGGTCAGTATCCGCATTTGTTCCGCGCACTAGCGATGATGTGCGGTGCAACGTAACGTAAAGCGGAACGCTACGTAACGTATGGCGTCGCGCAAACGTTTGGCGAGGCAAATCACGCTTCGCCAAGGTTGCTCCTTGCGCTGTGCAATGCGATGCCCGGCGGGGGTTTCCGGCAATCCGGCGAGCTCTAAGCGGTAGTGGTCGCGCCTATTGGCACGACATGTGCATATGTCGGCGGGACAAAAAACAAATTCGCCATGCACACGCTCGACTATGCAAAACCTGAATTGCTTGCGCTCCCGCTCACGAAGCGTGCGGCGCATGCCGCGCGTATCGCGCCAAACGACCTGGATGATGCCGGTGATGTTCCCGTGGGACTGAGCGAATTCGAAAGCCGTGTCCTGGAGGGGTTGAGCGCGGATGAATTTCACCTTGTGTTTCAAGGTGCATATCGTGCGGCGAGCGGAATTCTGGCGCGTCTGGAAGCGCAGGTTCGTTGGACGCATCCTGATTATGGCGTGCTGCTTCCGGGCAGTTTCATGATGCCGATCGAGCATCCGCAGGTCGCGTTGGAAATGGCGTTGTTTATTGTGGACGGTGTATGCCGCGAACTGCGCGGTTGTCTTGACGCGAATCTGCCCTTGCAGCCGGTCGCGATCGCGATGCCGGTTCATGTGGCGCTGCATGAGTCGCTCGCGGGCGAAATTGCGCGAGTGTCCGATTCCTATGGGGTGTCTCCTGCGTTGTTTGAAATTGAGGTTTCAGATAGCGCTGAAGCGGCGAAACTCCTTTCGTTGCGCACGTTGACTGGGAGTCTGCGGGATGCGGGTGTCAGCATCACGCTCGGCAAATGGGGCAACGGCGGGTCATCGATGGCGCTACTCGGTGCGCTGGATGTGGACACCGTGACGGTCGCGCGTGAATTGATGGCGACCGTGCCGCACGATAAGCGGGCGGGGGCGGTGATGACCGCGCTGATGGATCTGCTGCATGCGCTCGATGTGCGAGTGGTGGTGAGCGGTGTCGATACTAAAGAGCAATTTCAGTGGCTGAAGCGGTGGCCTGAGGTGTTGGTGCAGGGGTTTCTGTTCGAGCGTCCGCGGGCTGGGTTGGCGAGTGTGTTGGGGCTACGGCGGGAGGCGTGACACGCGCGCCGGACGTTACGTAACATCGCGCGGTGCATTGCAATCTAATCGACATCGGCAGACGTTTCACGTTGTCAATTTATCTTCTCGGATCAAGCGTGGACGCGCTGCTCAGGGAATAGACGCTGACGATCACACGAATAAAAAAGAAATTGGCACGCTTGGTGCTTTATTGGTTTCGCGCTGCACATACCGCGCGTGAAGTAGAAACATAAGTTGCTACGAATTCTGTTTAAAACGATCGCCTGATCGGGGGTTATCAGGCGGCCTTCTCAGCGCAGAGCGATGCGGTCTTCCGCCGAAGATCGCGGAGTATTTGCGTTCAGTCGCCGTGTCCGCATCAAGCTGGGACGCGGGTGTTTTTTCGAAAAATCCCCCAATTTTTATTTGCGTTCAACCGGTCGGCCCGTCGCGCGACCCGTTGAGCGAATCCACGTTATCCGCGCCGGGGTGCTGTTGTCGTGAATAGCGTGTGATGGAAGCAGGTCATGAGAACTGTTGAGCCAACGCAGGTTCAGCGGCTCGAAATAAACGTTTGGCGTGAGAGACCAGCGCGGGGTAAAGAATGGATACGGCGAATTTCAGGCCGCAGATAAAGACGATATCGGGGTTGCAAAGCCCTATCGCGCGTTTGCTCGACGTGATGCTTGTCGTGCTGGGCGCGTTGGCTGCGGCGCAAGTGCGTTTCGGAGATTTTGCGCCAGACCGGATAGATAGTGGGTTCATTACGTTTGCAGCAGCTTCAACGCTAGTTCTCTTTCCAGTGCTCGGCGTCTATGGCTCATGGCGCGGACGTGCCATGTGGCGGTTGATAGGACAGGTGTCGTTGGCGTGGCTCATCGTTCAGGGTTGTGGACTCGTGTTGATGTTCTCGCTGCATCGTACGGACTACGTATCACGACTTTGGTTCGCTTATTGGACTGCGCTGAGTGGCGGCGCGTTGATTGTCTCGCGCGTTGCCATGCATATCGTGCTGGACCGAATTCGCAATGCGGGTCTCAATCTGCGCAGAGTCGCTGTAGTCGGATGCGGCGCCCACTGCCAGCAGGTGGTGCGCAATATCGAAGGTTCGCCGTCTAGCGGCTTCCGAGCCGTGGTGGCATTCGATCTGCGGCCGGCTGTGGGAGTCGTCGGATCCGGCGTGCCGGTTTTTGACGAGATCGACAAATTTGCTGCGCACGTCAGGTCACACGGTGTACAGGAGCTGTGGCTCGCACTGCCATTATCGGAGGAGCAAGCCATCTCGCGTTTCGTGAGCGAGTTTCGCGACGATCTTGTAAACGTACGCTTTGTGCCGGACATGCGCAGCGTCGCGCTATTCGATAGCGACGTGATCGATTTGATCGGTATGCCAGCGATCAATCTGGTGGCGTCACCTGTGCCTGCACGCGCTCTGTTGAAGAAAGAGATATTCGACCGCATATTCGCCGCGCTTGCGCTCATTGCACTCGCGCCGCTGCTGATTGCCATTGCTACCGCGGTGAAATTGTCGTCGCGTGGCCCGGTGTTCTTCACACAGAAGCGTAAGGGCGCGGATGGCCGTATCTTCAGGATCTACAAGTTTCGCTCAATGCGCTCCCATGTGGTTGAGTCAGGTGTCGTCAAGCAGGCCACGAAGGGTGATCCGCGGATCACGCGAGTCGGGGCGTTTCTCAGGCGCACGAGTCTCGATGAGCTTCCGCAATTCTTCAATGTGCTCTGCGGCGACATGTCGGTCGTCGGACCGCGGCCGCATGCAATCGAACACGATGAGCTCTATCAGAAAGTCGTCAACGGATATATCCACCGTTACCGCATCAAGCCGGGCATCACTGGATGGGCACAGATCAACGGATTCCGCGGGGAAACGGATCAGATCGAGAAGATGCAAGGGCGAGTCGAACACGATTTGTATTACCTGCGTAACTGGTCATTCGGCCTCGATATGAGAATTGTCGTCGCGACGATTGCGAAGGGCTTCGTCCATAGCAATGCGTATTGACGGACCTATAACAGCAAAACATGGCCACGACATTGCGCGGACAAATACTACTATTGGCTCGGACAGCAGTGACCTTGGCAGTTTCCCTGACATTCTCGGCTTCGGCGTTCGCCGTGGAACCCGCGCTAAGCGCGTTGGGTCAGGCGGGTGGACTCGTGATTCCGTATGCGTTTGCATTGCCGGAAGGTACGGTGGAAGTGCAGTACAACAACTATATCGATCCGCGCTACGGGAAAGAGGCGACAGACTCGCAGATGTATTGGGGCGCCGTCGGGTTGTTGCCGTATGTCGAGCTTTCCGGCGGGCTTGCGAATTATCCGGGCGATGTTCACGCGCCTTTTACGAATGCGGACCACTTTTTGTTTCGTCACTTGATGGGTGACGTAAAAGTCGAAGTGCCGAAGTTCTTCAAATATCAGCCGAGCATAGCGTTCGGTGTGACGGACGTTGGCGGGCAAACGCATTTCTTCCGCTCGAAATACGGCGTGGTGTCACAGGCGTTTGGACCGATGACGTTGACTGCCGGTTATGGACAAGGGGATCGGCTCGACGGATTTTTTGGCGGTGCGCAGATATTGCTCTGGAATACCGGCTTGTCGCTGTTGGCGGAAGACGATTCGAGAACGCCTTATGCGGGCGTTCGTTACCAGTCGCCACGAATTAGCTGGCTTGCCGATGCAAACGTGATCGGCACATTGATGCGCTCGATCCGTTCGACAAACGGAGTTTCGCCGCGCACGTCTTTTTCCGTGGGTATTGAAATTCCGCTGGGTAAGCGCTTTAGCGCGCAACGTTGTGCCGATGGATTGTGCGAAGCGCCGAAAGCGTTGCCGGTGCAAGCGGAAGAGGATGACGAGCAAGTGTCGACCAGGCTCGCAAGTCTAAGGCCGATCGACGTGCGGGACTCGGCAAGCAGCATAAATGCTCTTGCCGGTGCGCCGATCGCGTATGTGCCGCCACTGCACTCGTATGCGTCGGTAATGTTGAGTGAAATCGCGCCCGCCAGATCGTTGGGTTCGCCGGCTCCTGTCATGCCGGATGCGCTCGAAACATTCGCACTCGATGAAATTGCCGCGCAACTTTTCGCAGCCGGTCTGGAACGTGTACGTGTCGGCATGAGTGGGCGTGACCTGGTCGTCGAATATGAAAACCATCGTTACAACCAGAACGAGACCGACGCGCTTGGCATCGTCCTTGGTGTGGCAAGCGTGAATGCGCCGCAAGGTACAGAGAAGATTCGCGTGGTCATCAAGAAGGCGAATGAGCCTTTGGGCGAGGTTGTGGTCGATCGGGCGGCATTCGCCCAGTTCGTTGCAGGCGCTGCGCCGTCGGCTGCCAGCGCCTCGCTGACGATGAGCACGCGGCCGACATATGACCCGGACTCCATTGCGTGGCATGGCAATGAGCACACGCATGGGCTGACCCGTATTCAGATCGAACCGATAGTGAGCTATCTGTATGGTACTGAGTACGGCGTTTTTGATGCATCTCTCGGTGCCAACATCGAGGGATTTGTCCCACTCTGGCGCGGCGCGGAGTTATACGCGAGCTATATCGCGCCGCTCTACAACACGAAGAATATGGATGAGGGTCGTGTCTTTAGCGACTACCGCTTGCGTGGAGGGCTGAATGCGGTTGCGTTGGCGCAGAGCTTCTGGATTGTGCCGGGGGTTTTCAACGTGGCGTCGGTGGGCAAGTTCGACTACTCGTATGTCGGCGTGCAAAACGAAACGACTATGTTCGTGCCCGGTCGGCCTGACCTGATCCGTTTGCGCCTCGCCTATTTGCATCATGAACCCGGCCACGACACCTTGCCGAGTGAGAAGAACGCGCAACTGACGTACCGCTGGGTGCAGCCGTCCTGGAAGCTGTGGATCGAGGCAGGCGTCGCACGCTTTGTCGGTGGGGACAAGGGTCCGGTCGCGACGTTCACGCGCTGGTTCGACGACGTGTCCGTCAGCGTGCACGGCGAGCATAGCGGGCAAGGTACCTTTGTGGGCGCTGCGGTCAGTTTTCCGCTCACGCTTCGGCAGGGCATGAAGCCGGGGATCAGTCAGGTGGATGGGACGGGGCAGTTCGATCTGGATTTCCGTACGCGGGTTGGATCGACGAATTATCTGTCGGCGAACGGGGCAGAGAGCATGAGTTTCCCGTATAGCACGCAGCAGTTTTTGTTGAATCAAGGGCGCTTTAGCGGAGAGTACTTCTCCACGCAGCTTTACCGGATGAGAGATGCGTATTTGCGGTACGGGCGGCGCGATGACGACGCGAATAGAACGCAACCTCAGCCGGACGCAAGGGAGCTTTCAAGGCGCATCGAACTTTGTCGCGAAGCCTACGGGAACGGGTTGAAAGGCGTTAGCGATGCACCGGTAGTTGTGCCAGTCAATTGTGAATGATCTTCTTTGGAGATAGCGATGAAGCTTCTTAACGGCGCCACGCTGCGCACGCTGCAGTTCGGATCGATGGTTCTTGCGGCTAGTGCGCTGGTGGCTTGCGGTGGTGGTCATGATAGCGGCAGTTCGCCCGGCGCTACGGTCAACGGCACGGCAGCCATTGGCGCTGCGCTGGCGAACGCAAGTGTCGTGCTGACGTGCAAGAACGGCAATGGCAGCGCGACGGCGAATGCGAGCGGTGCTTATTCGGCGAAGTTTAGTTTCGACGGTCCTTGTGCAATTACCGCGTCGAGCGGCGCGATCGCGATTCATTCGTTTGCGGCCGGTGCGGGTACGTTCAACGTGACGCCGCTGACGGAGTTGCTTTTGAGTTATCTGGCTGGGCAGTTGGGGACGACGGTGAGTGGGTTGCTGTCCGGCATCTCTTCCAACGCTTCGTTTCAGAGTGCACTGACGAATAGCGCGGTGATTGCGAATGCCCAGGCGGCTGTGGTGCAACTGATCCAGAAAACGTATGGGATCACGCTGTCGTCATCGTCGTTTTTGACGGTTTCGTTTACGCCTGGCTCACCTGGTGCGGATGCGGATCTTGAGACGTTGATGGCCGCGGGCGCGATCACGAGCTATGGGCAACCGGCTCCCGCGCTGGCTGCTGCGGCGGTGGCGGCTGGGGCGGCGGCGCCGATTTCGGGCGGTAATACCGGGGCGACGGGGGGAACTGGCGGAACGGGAGGGGCGGGGACCAATAGCAAATAGGCCACATAACCTTGGACGGGCAAACTGACTCTCGATGATGGCAGCGCGCAGTTCCAGGTTTCCGCGGATTTTTAGGAAACCTCTGGTGCTTGACACGCATCGATTCGCGATGAGAAAGCGAGGCGCGGTCTCTGGATCAAGCAGCGGGTAGCTAGGCTGACGCGAGAGCAGTGCGCTGCAGGTGGTGGAGACGCTTTAAAGGGCTAGCACGCTAGAGACGTTGATACGCGAATAGCGAAATGACAAGAACGAGAGGATCGGCTGGGGGCCGGGAAAATGAGAATACTGCATGCCGCAGAGACCATAAAAGGCGGGGTAGCGACTGTTATGCGTCAACTTATGCTGGCGCACGTCAACGAACAGGATGTACGTGGAATCTCATGCCTTGTTCCGGCGCACCATCGAGATGAACTCCCGTCGCTTGGCGCGGATACTATCCATTGCTTTGAGCGTTCCGGTCGAAACTTCATTTCGCTGTGGCGCTTCCTGACAGCTTTTGTCACTGTAGTTTTAAGGGAACGCCCTGATGTGGTTCACCTTCACAGTTCGTTCGCTGGTGTAGTCGGGCGCCTATGCTTGCTTCCCCTAGCTGTGGTCGTGCGCCCAAAGGTTGTTTATTGCCCCCACGCGTTTCCGTTCCTGATAAAAACTTCGAAGTCCTGGCTGCTGATGTACAGAACTGTGGAAAACCTCCTCGCGTTTTTTACGGATGTGATCATTTGCGTCAGCCAGCATGAGCGGCAGTTGGCGCTTCGTGCAGGGTTGAAAGCGAAAAAGTTGATCCTGGTGCACAACGGGATACAGCTTCCGAAGCAACTGCAAGAGCTTCGTTCATGCGAGAAGGAATCTCCGCTTCAGTTGCTGTTCGTCGGTCGCTTCGACCGGCAAAAGGGCTTCGACGTACTTCTTGCAGCAATGAATTTGCTGGAGGAGTACCCGGTGGAGTTGGTTGCCGTAGGTGAGCCGGTAAATGGTGCGGTCGCTCCCGTTCCTCAGAAGAACGTCAGATATTTGGGTTGGCTTGATTCCGAAAGTCTGGGACCTGTCTTTGCGGCAGCACATGTTCTGGTTGTGCCGAGCCGATGGGAAGGTTTTGCGATGGTGCCACTCGAGGGGATGAGTTACGGACTACCCATTATTGCCAGCGATTGTTCGTCTCTGCCAGAGGTTGTCGTCAACGGTGTAACGGGATGTCTTTTCCCGGTCGAGGACAGCAAAGCTCTCGCCGAATGTATTCTGAGCAGAACAAAAGAGGATTGGATAACAATGGGCGCGAACGGGTCGACCAAATTCTTCAATGAGTTCACCGCCTCCAGAATGACCAATTCGACGTTGAATATCTATCGCAGTCTACTCGGTCGGCAAGTGGCTGTTTACGGTCTGTCCAAACTTTCATAGACACACTTGGAATCAGAAGGCGGACAAGCGAATGGTCAGGATCAAAGACTCGCTAGTTTCGATGAGCGGCGTTGTTACGGCGCAGGTCCTGTTGTTTCTCAGCATTGTGTTGCTGGGCCGGGAGCGCGGTCCAGAGATTCTGGGGCAATTCAACGGCTCTGTCGCGCTAGGTACTTTGGTGGGAACACTGCTGGCGTTGCGTTACGAATTAGCCTGTCTGTCTGACAGATCGGAAGTTTCTTTCGAGGCGCTGATTCACGTACTCGCTTTGGGTGCGGCCATCGCTACGGCGGTTGCCGCGGTCTTGCTGGCGTACGGGCGGCATCATTTGCTTCTGGTCGAACTGTATGCGGTCGCCACATTCATGTTCAATCTGGCTGCGGCATATCTGAACAGCCTGAAACGCTATGGATTGATTGCGTTAGCAAGAATAGCGGTGAATGTCGGGTTGCTCGTGTGTGTGGCCAGTCCATTTCGGGGCTGGCTCAAGGCGGAGCCGTTTTTTGCCTATACGATCGTCACTACCGTTATAGGGCTATTGGCATTGACCGCGACACTATGCAATGGGTGGTCTAAGGGTTACCGGGTCACATTCGATCCGAAATTCTATTCTGTGAATCGCCGATTTGCTGCATATATCCTTCCCGCGACTGTCTTGGGGTCGGTTATGACCTACGCATTAGCGATCGCCGTCCCTTCGTGGTACGGGGCGAAGGAAGCAGGTTATTTCGCAGTGGCTTATCGGCTAGGTTTTTCCCCGGTTTCACTTGTCGGTCAAAGCATCGGCGGAGTGTTTCGAAGGGATGCGCTCGGCGCAGTCCGTACAAACACGGGTGGAGGCGAGCTAGTCCAGGTCTACCGAACCTATGCGCGGGGCTTGATCGCGGTCAGCCTGATTTACGCGTTCCTTGCATTCGTTCTCTTCGAACCGGTCGTTGCGCTGTTCCTTGGAGCGAAGTGGGAAGGCGCCACGCCGTTCTTTTATTTCCTGATCCCGCTGTTTTCTGTGCAGATTTTGTACGTTCCACTTTCGCAGGTTTTTCTGGCGGTGCGAAAGCAGAAGCTGGATTTCTTATTCCAATTGTGGTCAGGCAGCGTCTTGATTGCCACGCTATACGCGACGCATGTTTTGAACTTATCTGCCGTCGTCAGCGTGGCGATATTTTCGATCGTAGGGGCGATCGTCACGGTATGGGGTGTGACGGTAACCGCTCGGGCTGCAAGCTCGAGGACTTCGGGATACCGGGCCGTGTTGGATTGTCTGATTTGACGGAGTAATGATGATCGTCGTAGTTATCGATTCGATGGAAAGATGTTACTTCTTCTTGCGGTTGGTAGAGAACCTGAGAAGTGGTCACCAGTTCTATTTTCTTACAACAGAGCCTCTTGCCCACACCCTCGCGGTGCTGTCCAACATTCGGTCGGTATTCGTGCGTCGCAAGGCTCTGAAGTCGGAGAACTCTGCGCAGCGCGCAGAAGATGGCTATTGGAAAAATGCTATCGAGGTTCTCAATGGGCACATCTCGCTACCTCAAGCGAGAAGGGATGCCGCCGCAATCGAAGCCGCGATGGCGAAAATCAGCGAGTCTAATAGCGTAGAGCGGTGTCTGATCTGGAATGGTCAGCAACTACTCGGGCGAGCCGTTACCGAGGCATGCAATCGGCACGGTGTGGAAACGATCTTTCTGGAAATTTCGAACCTGCCGTCCAAACTGTTTGTGGATCGAGAAGGGGTGAATGCTCTCTCGTCAATTGCCTCTTTGCCGCATCGGTTGGACGCTCTTCCGTTGCCGTCGATGGATGCCCACGAGGCCTGGTTTCGACGGTATGAGCAATCAAAAAGAGCGCCGCTACCTCAGTCGCGGTTCCGTCTGAGCCGGAAACTGATTTCGGCGATTAATCTGCTTATGAAAATCGTTGGGCGGGGCGCTGTGCTCAACACATCCAATGTTCTAAAGTTAAGCAACGCCGTCCCAAAAATTCCTGGATCGAAATGTTACTCCGGTGACGAGTTGGCAAAGCGCGTCTACGTATTTCTTCCCCTACAGGTGTCGGCGGATACGCAGCTAAAACTTCATTCCGACGTGACCAATATAGAAGCGATTCGTCAGGCCGTGGGTTATGCCGAGAAGATCGGCGCTGAGCTGTTTGTGAAGGTTCATCCGGCCGAGACTGATCGAGGCGAATTGCGGCAAATTTGCGATTTAAGCTCGAAGCTGAATTTCGATATTGTCTCTTCCGCCACTCTGGATCTTGTAAGGAATGCGCATTTGGTTGTGACTATTAATTCAACCGTGGGTCTGGAGGCGTTGATGTACAACAAGAAGGTTATTACGTTGGGGCGATCCTTTTATCGGGATTTCGACAGCGACCGGCTAAAAAAGTACATTCATCATTTCCTGGTAGATGGTATCGATTATTTCGGGAGTGGCGCAGTCTCTGCCGACGCGGCGAAGGCACTGTTAAATCGATAATTTGATGTTTTGGATATTTTGAGATTTGAATTGCTGAACTAAAATTAGATTAGAGAAAATAATATGAATGTCAAGATCGGCCAGCATATTGTCGTTGGGGAAAATCAGCCGTTTGTCTTGTTCGGCGGCTTGAACGTTTTGGAGAGTGTGGACCTGACTTTGCGTGCCTGTTCCGAGTTCGTGCGAGTGACTAGCAAACTCGGCATTCCATTTGTGTTTAAAGCGTCTTTTGACAAGGCAAACCGCTCATCCATGCGGTCTTACCGAGGCGTTGGGTTAGATGCCGGATTGGATATTTTCCGAAAAATCAAGCAGGAATTCGATATCCCAATCATCACCGACGTTCACGAAGTATTCCAGGCGCCGCTGGTCGGCGAAGTGGTAGATGTGTTGCAGGTTCCGGCGTTCCTTGCGCGACAAACGGATCTGATCACGGCTATCGCGGAAGTCGGCAAACCGATTAACGTAAAGAAGCCGCAATTCGTTAGCCCGACGCAGATGAAAAATGTCGTTCGAAAATGCCGTGAGGCGGGTAACGACCAAATAATCCTCTGCGAGCGCGGAACCTCATTTGGATATGACAACCTCGTTGTCGACATGCTCGGATTCGGGCTGATGCGTGAGGCGACGGGAGGTTGTCCGTTAATATTTGACGTGACTCATAGTCTCCAATGCAGAGACGCGTTCAGCGAGGCGTCGAGCGGACGACGCCGGCAAGTCCTACATCTCGCGAGAGCCGGGATGGCTGTAGGTCTGAGTGGGCTTTTTCTGGAGGCGCATCCCAATCCGGAAGAAGCACTTTGTGACGGAGCGAGTGCATTGCCATTGGCTGCTCTGGAGGCGTTCTTGGTTCAAGTCAAAGCAGTTGACGATCTTGTGAAGTCGTTGCCTCGACTGGAGATCGAATAGCGGTGACACGGGGCTCGATCTTTCGCTGATGGACAGGCTGCGCATTGGCGTCTTGCAGGAAACAATAATTGACTATTTATTTCCGGCAATTTTTGTGCGGGGTCTTTGTCGGGATTGAGATTTGTCGGTATTGAAAGTAATTCTATATTTAGAAGGTCGTTCAAGATGATCCATGCTTCAGCTGCTAGCAAGACTATATTTATAGTTCATCCGGGTAAGGCGAATTATCCCGAGATAGCCGCATATGCTTCATATTTTGGCGGCCTCGGATTCCACGTTATGTCGGGTAGTAAGTGGGATTATGCGAAAATTCCAAAGGATGTGCGAAAGCGCACTGTGGTCTGGTGCATTATGGGATTCTACCCCACGAAATTCGATGCACGGCTCGTGATTCACGATTACCGGTCTCTGTCGGTAGGCCGATGTGCCAGTTTAAAGGATCGGGTGAAGCGACATCTCCAACCCACGCCAGCTTTGCGCATCTTTCAGACGGCAGAGATGGAAAAGATGATGGGTTTCAGTGGTAACGGAAAAAGCGTAATTCTTCCAATGGGAGTTCCTGAGTGGATTTTCAGCATGAACGAAGATGCGATCGCAGACGATGTACCTTCAGCGACGTTCTGTTACATAGGCGAGATTTCGCGTGAAAGAGGATTTGATTCCTTTCTCGATGGGTTTTGTCGTTTTCGGAGATCTGATGAAACACTGATTCTTGTGGGCGACGCCGAAAGGTGTATCGTTGAGCGCTTCGAAGGCGCGCCGGGGGTGACGTTTACTGGTCGTTTGCCTCAACGCAATGCGTTGGCAGTTGTTCGGAAAAGCCGCTTCGCTGTATCGACCATTCCGAGTGTTCGGCCATACAACGTTCAGGCTCCGACAAAATTGCTGGAATATGCTGCGCTAGGCAAACCAATTGTGTGCAATGACTCGCGTTCAAACCTCGATGTGATAAACAAATTCGGCATTAATTGTTTGATCACTGGGCCGACGATTTTTGACAGATTGGATCGTGAAAGATTGATTTCCAGTCTGCCGAACGATCCCGGTAAACTGCACATGCTGCGCTGGAATGAAATCATTCGACGAGCAGATATTGAAAGCATGTTTTAAGAAAGAAAAATGCGGTGATATTGACCGAATGACATGGAACGGTTTCGCGCGGCGGGCAGAATGCGTTCGCGCATAGACGCTTGTTAACCTGTGTTGACCGATTGGCTGACGCAGACCGCAAGACCATACTTAAGCGGCTCGTGTATGCGGCCAGCCTGCGGAGGCCGAGCGACATTGTCTCCTCAACCACGTTCCGCAACCGGCCCTGTTACGCAACGCGTAACGTTACGTGTTCCGTCAAAGCGCAGGACACATAGCCGGAGCGGTCCATTCTATCGGCATTTCCTGACGATTTTCCATTTGCACGGTTAGTGCTTAATCTCAGCCGTCTGTTAGATGGTGAAGATAAAAAGCTATAGGCCATACGGGGAAATTAATGTCAGTTAAGACCAGTTGTTTATCGGGCGTCGGTGCGTCTCGCCGCTCTATCGCGGCGCGCGCGACCTCATGCCTGATCGCTGTGGCGTTTCTCGCAGGATGCGCGGCCGCGCCAGGAATGAGAATGGAACGGCCGCCTAGCATTGCGAATTCGGCCACCGCTTCCAATTCAACGGAAGCGCAGCTTTCCGTTCCGATTATCGATATCGATTTATCGCTGATCAAGAAGATCCGCGAGTCCAACCGAAGCGTGGATCTCGACTCGAGCCGTCTGGAGAGCGCTGTGGGTTCATACAAAATCGGCGCTGGCGACGTGCTTCAAATAACAGTTTGGGACCATCCCGAACTAGCTGCTGCGTTGGGCGGTCAGCCCCAGGCAGTCGCGCGGCCCTCTGATGCGCCGCCGGGTTTCGTCGTGGATGACGCAGGCTACTTGGTATTCCCGTACGCGGGCCGAATACACGTGGCTGGCTTGCGACCCGAGCAGGTACAAGCCATTCTGTCGGAGTCGTTCACCAAGGCATTTCGTGATCCGCAAGTAACCGTTCGCGTCGCATCCTTCCGCTCCCAGCGTGTTTATGTCGAAGGGGAAGTGCATGCGCCAGGTACTCAAGTCATCAACGATATACAGATGAACCTGGTCGATGCCATCAGTCGGGCGGGTGGGTTTTCGTCGACTGCAGATCAGAGTCACGTTGAATTGAAGCGCAAATCGATCACTACAGTGATCGACATGTCCAGTGCGAGAAGCGGAAAACTGGATCCATCGCAGATCGTACTGAAAGACGGTGACGTGTTGCGAATTCCGTCAAGAGACGAATTCGGTGTTTTCGTGATGGGCGAGGTGAATAAGCCTGTAACAGCTATTCCGCGCACTACCGGATCATTGAGTTTGAGTGAAGCTCTGGCGCAGGCCGGAAGTCTGAATTCCAATTCGGCGGATGCTGCGCAATTGTATGTTGTCCGCGGATCGCTCGACGGAGCGCCGGAAGTCTTCCACCTGGACGCTCGATCTCCGGTGGCGATGGTGCTTGCGAACGAGTTTCCTTTGAAACCTAAAGACATTGTCTACGTCGACGGTAACGGGCTGGTTCGTTTCAATCGCGTGTTGACTCTGTTGTTGCCGGCTATCAATGCTGGTCTTACTGCGGCGATCGTAACAAAGTGACCCAAAGAATACTTTTCCTTTGCGAGGGCAATATTTGCCGGAGCCCAATGGCTGAGGCGATGCTGAAGGCAGTATTACCAGACCGGACGGTGAGTTCGGCGGGACTGAATGCGCTCGTGGGCATGCCGCCAGCAGATTACGCCTGCGAAGTCATGTCGACAAGAGGCATTTCTATACAGGCACATCGGGCTCAACAGATCACTCACAAGATGTTTGTCGATGCGGACCTGGTTTTGGTGATGGATGGTCACCAACGACGATACGTCGAGGCAAATTTCCCTTCTTTTAAGGGGCGGGTTTACCGGCTGGGAGAGTTTGGTAGGTTTGATGTTGCCGATCCGTATCGACAGTCGAGAGATGTTTTTGAGCAGTGCGCTAACAGCATTCAAGTCGGCGTATCTGAATGGGTCAAAAGAATCTTGTCGATCGGGTGAAATTGAAAACAAGCTAGTCAAATAGGCCAACGGATTTTGAGAACTATTATGAACCAACTGACCGAGCCGCAGCAGATTGTACATGGCGACGAAGAAAGTGCGGATTTTCTGCAAGTTATCGACACAGTAGTCGAGAACAAATGGACGATCGCGGTAGTCACAATAATATTTGTGATAATCGGAATCGGCTACGCACTTTTCGCGGCGCCAGTGTACGAGACCAGCATTTTGGTTCAGGTTGAAGACAATCCTGATACGTCTGCAGCAAAAAGTTTGATTGGCGACGTGTCGTCACTGTTTGATGTGAAGTCATCGGCAGCTGCAGAAACACAGATTTTGGCATCGCAGCTTGTCGTTTCGCGCACTGTGGATTCGCTCCATTTGTTCATCCAGGCCAGACCACTTCGATTTCCAATTATTGGTGACTGGGTATCTCGAAGGAATGATGGGTTGTCGCATCCGGGTATCTTCGGATACGGCGGTTTCGCGTGGGCCCAAGAAAGCATCGACGTGCCAGTCTTCAATGTTCCTCTGCGGATGGAAGACAGTACTTTCAAACTTACCATCCTGTCCATGGATCGTTTCCGACTCGAACAATCTGACCTCGACGCGCCCATTGAAGGACGGCTAGGCGTCCTGCAGCGCTTTAGCACCGCAAAGGGTGTTGTTGAATTGAAAGTTGCGGGTGCGCAGGCGCAGTCGGGTACGACATTTGTTTTGGTGCGCAAATCTCGCCTTGAGACCATCGCTGACCTGCAAGATGCACTGGACGTGCAGGAGAAAATCAAGCAATCGGATGTTGTGGTTGCAAGCTTGCGCGGCAACGACCCTCTATTGGTAAGTGCAATTTTGAATGAGATCGGGCGGCAGTACATTAGACAAAATGTTGACCGAAAATCGGAGGAGGCTGCCCAGTCTCTTGCATTTCTGAGTACGCAGTTGCCAGAACTAAAAAGGCAGCTAACCGAATCCGAGCAGAAACTAACAAAACTGAGAGATCAACGGGGAACTGTTGACCTCAACGAAGAGGCCAAACTTGCGCTGCTTCAATCCGCCGATGCTAGAACTCGCCTCCTGGAATTGCAGGAAAAACGCCATGAGCTCGTCACGCGATTTGCCGATACGCACCCCAGCGTGCTCGCGATTGATCGGCAGATCGCAGCGCTTGGCAGCTACCGAACGAGTGCGGAAGCTCAAATCAAGCGCTTGCCTGAGTTGCAACAGGAAACGGTGCAGATCATGACGGATTTGAAGGTCAACACGGATCTATACACAGGCCTTCTCAACAACGTGCAACAGCTTCAATTGGTTCGCGCGGGGAAAGTTGGCAATGTTCGCCTTGTCGACACAGCACTCATTCCAGAAATTCCAGTCAGACCAAAGAAGCCGTTGGTGGTAATTGCGTCGCTTTTGCTCGGACTAATAGTAGGAATCGGAATCTCTATTGGGCGGGCAATTTTGTTCCACGGCATATCGGACTCCAACGAAATTGAACGTCGTCTGGGTATGACAGTGTCAGCAATTGTTCCCCTTTGTGAGCAACAAAAAGTGATAAGCCGTGATATCTCGAGCAGTAATGCTGCGTCTCTTCTCCTGTCGACCCGATTTCCCAATGATCCGGCGGTGGAGAGCATCCGTAGCCTTCGGACGGCCATGCAGTTCGCTCTTTTAGAGGCAAGAAACAATGTAGTTGTCGTGGGCGGTCCGGCACCGGGCATTGGGAAGAGCTTCATTTCATCTAATCTTGCGGCGGTCCTATCCATGGGCGGAAAACGGGTGCTTTTGATTGATGCTGACATGCGCAGGGGACATCTTCATGAGACGTTTGGAGTGTCTCGAGGTGCGGGACTGTCCGATGTCATTGTCCATTCAGCATCACTTGCTGATGTGGTCCACTCCAACGTATTGGACAAGTTGGATTTTGTTTCGACAGGCGCAATTCCTCAGAATCCGTCGGAGCTACTTCTTCGACCTGCCTTGAAGGAGATTCTTGCTGAATGTTCGCGGAACTACGACATTGTATTGATCGATTCGCCACCAATCTTGGCCGTGTCCGACACTGCGACAATCGCTGCGTTCGCGGGATCAACGTTTATTGTTGCACGGTCGGGAGTCACGCGGCTGGGTGAGATTTCCGAGGCGGCCAAGCGCTTGTCGCAAAATGGAATAAACACAAATGGTGTGATTTTTAACGGCGTGAATCCGAAACACGGTCGCTATGGGTACGGTTCTCGTTACGGTAGTTATCGGTACGCGGCGTACGATTATGGTAACGATCGCTAGCCTTGGTGAGCAGCAAAATGATGTGCAGATCGGGTCTAGTTGCCTCCGCGAATGTGAATTTCAGGAATTAAAGATGCGGCACCGACGTGTGTCATCAGCTATATTTTCGTTAAGCACCTTATTCTTTTCGTTGAATGCGTTTAGCGTGCGCGCGACCGCGATTTCATACGTTCTCGTGTGCTTACTCGCGTTCCTCAATTCCCCTACACTGAGTAGGCGCACGGAGAGCTTGGTTCGCATAGCGACGTACTGGTGGCTTACTGTATTCTTCGCTTTTGTAGTTTCTGCATTTGGAGACTTTTATATTAATTCGTACATTAAGTTTCTGTTGATACAGATGTATATTTGCTTGATCTATTGGATGTTTTCAAGTGATGTTTTAAATAGGGTTTCTATGGAATGGGCGTGCCAGTTTTTGATTTATACGCATGCTACATTTTTTATTTTTCAGCTTGCATATTACCTCACCACAGGTCATTTCATTGATTTTGATAATTACGTTCGCGAGACTGACGCAGAGGCGCTTTACGCCACAAAAGCCTTGAATGACAGTTTGATTTCAATTCGAGCTCTCGGTTTGTATTCGGAGCCGTCCTTTTATGCGATGACTGTTGTACCGTGCGGCACTCTTCTTCTGCTGCTGAAGCGCCGAGTGACAATTCCTTCTGTCGTGGCATTTGGCACCGCACTTCTTAGTTTCTCCGTTGCGGCGATGATTATTGTTGCAATGATATGTGCCCTATACGTTATATTTGGCCAAGTTCCGAACAAAATCAGACTCGCCGCGTTTGTTGTCGCACTGCTGAGCATTCCACCCCTCTATCATGTATACGACTTACGCGTAAACCAATCGGTTGATTATGACGCAGTTGCCAGTCGAACTATGGTATTTAACGAGATCGAAAAAAGAGATGTTTTGTCGAATGTGTTCGGAAATGGACTTTTCTGGAACGAACAGAATAATGTAGGGAAAACGCATCTTCGCGGTTTCAATGTTCGTGACAGTTCATTCTATGTCTATATAGTCTTTGCCGCCGGCGGTTTTGGCGCATTAGTTTTTTGTGGAGCGCTACTCTATATGTTCTGGGTAAAAGGTCGTAGGCAATACATATTTTACTTGTTTGCAATTCTCCTGTTCAAATATCACGTTTTATATGGAATGTTCTGGCTAACTGTTCTTATGTTTTTGGTGCTTTCGCGGCAGGTGATCCAGCCGACAGTCTTTCGCTTGCGCAGCTGAGGCTCGCTTGCTCTGTTTCGTGAGATTTGGAGAAGTGGCTTTATAGGTAGGTCTAGCATGAAACATTGGTTCGGGTGTGTCCTGTATCTAGCTTCTGTATTGTCGGCTTGTGGGCAAGTATTGCCCGCTTCGTTAGGCGGAAAGGTGCTCGCATTTAGTCCGGCGTCCACGAAAGTCTATCTTGGGTCACCGTCCATAGTCATTTTGCCTAATGGAAGCTATGTAGCGTCGTATGACACTTTTGGCCCGTCGTCAAATTCTGACACCGCAACTCTACTCGCGTCCTCCGATAAGGGAAAGAACTGGAAAACACTGACGGCTTTGCATGATCAATACTGGTCTTCGCTTTTCGTTCTCAAGGGCTTCCTTTACATAATTGGAACGGATCGAGCGATTGGTAGGCCGGTGATTCGCCGTTCTCAGGACAACGGCGCGACATGGACCACTCCAACTACCGATGCTGCTGGGCGATTCCCAATGCGTGGGCGATACATTACCGGACCGGTCCCGGTTTTAGTCGATCACGGACGTGTCTGGCGCACATTTGAGGTCATCGACGGCGACGACTTGCGCGAAATAGTAATGTCAGCACCATCAGGCGGCGATATCCTTGACACTAGAAACTGGACCGTGTCCACGGAGTTAGCGTCTAACAAAGCGTGGTTAGACGGAAAGTTTCTGTCTTGGGAAGAGGGAAATTTGGTGGAGACCCGTGGGGGACTGCCGGCGGTCCTTCTCCGCGTCAACACGACGGTGGGCCCAGAAAAGGCGGCGGTGATAAATTTTGCGCAGGATCGCCGAACTCTGTCATTTAATCCGGCATCCGGATTTATCGACTTCCCTGGAGGAGGAAAAAAATTCACGGTCCGTTTCGATCCACAAACGCAGCGATACTGGTCGATCACGAATGCAGTGTCGAATGACGATGGGCGAACCAATCTAGAGCGCGTTAGAAATACCCTTGCATTGATTTGGTCGTCGGATTTACGAACTTGGAAAGTGCAGCGGATTTTGCTACAGCACCCTGATCGGTCGCATCACGGATTTCAGTATGCTGATTGGCAATTCGACGGTAAGGACATTGTTTCGGTCATACGCACGGCCTATGATGACGATCACGGCGGCGCCGAGAGCCAGCACAATTCAAACTACATTATGTTCTTGCGAATCCCTAATTTTGCGGAGCCGTGAAGGAGCGTGTCACATCCTGAATAAGGACTCTCCTGCCCGTTCGAGTACAGGACGTCGCCACTTTATTAAACGGTTACGCATGACCCTTCGGGGCCGCTTTGACGTTCATTGTCTGTCTTTGAAGAGATTTCTCAGCTTGCCTATCGCTACGTGGGTCTTGTAATTAAGAGCTTCGCCAGTAAGCGATGAAGCGCGTGACTTTGACGTTAGATGCGAGTTGCCTCTTTGCCTTACCGCGCGATGAGCGAGGACGGTAAAGGCTGTGAAGTGAAGGGATACGCCGCCCAACATTTACCAAGCGGATTTGCCTTTGCGAAAGACGCCGATATCGCTTTGTCTCCGCACTGAATTTTCATTCCGGGAGATATCTCTCCGTCTCAAAACTATCCAGATCCCCCAGCAAATGCTGTATCTGCGAAGCTTGCGTCTCAGTCAACCGGAATTCGCTCTGTATACGCTGAAGCCGCCTCCGCCAATAAGCCGGCTGCAAAACGGGTTCACCGCGAAACGCGCTCAGCGATGGCACCATCACACGCGCCACGTGCGCGATATCTTCATCCATTGTCATGCCATAACCCCGATGACCTCACCATTCATTTAGTAGTGGCCTTGTTCTTGTGTTGCGGGTGGACTGGATCTATCCTGCAGTGTGAGCCGATTGCGGCGGCCATCATCCTACAAAGCCGCAATCTTACGGCCAAGGTTCCTAATGCTTAATGACGCAAGGACTGCCTGACTCAAGTCGAACCGTCACGCGGTTTGTTCGATCCGACATGCACTTGCTGCGCCGCATGATCTGCTGTTTCTCGGAAGCTGGCGAATTCGAGCATCGTGTCAGTGATCTGCATCCGTAAAAAGGTGACTCACTTACGGTTGTCTTGCAATGTGTCCGATGGCGGTGCTTGCTCGATTGGCGTTAGCATTTGCAACTCGTGATTGAGTCGGTTGTGATCAGCGGACCTCGTGAGGCGTCGACGTTGTTTGATCGGAAAGGGTATTAAAACGCAGGCTTCTCTCTAAGACTTCGTCGCTCAATCAAACACTCGCGCCAACCTCGCAAACACCCCATTCCTCGAAATCCACTCCGCGTACTCCCGGTACTCCGGATCATTCATCAAATGCTTTTCTTCCGTCTTAGCCCGCAAGAAATAAAGCATATTCACCGCTAGTAGCGCCGCGCAATGCGTCACGGCCGCTCGCCACCCCAGCGGTTCGACAAACGGCACCGTCACCATCCAGTAAGACAGATTCTTAGCGATATAAGCTGGATGCTTGGTGAACCGATAAGGCCCTGAAGTGATGATCCCGCGATTAGTCAGATTCGAAAACCGCAAGCCAAAAGAAATAGTCGCCAGCGCATAGCACAGCAGCAAAGCAATGATGACCGTACCCCAGACCACCCGCACAACAGGCATTGAAATAAGCCAACTGTCCCAAAACACCGAACCTTCATAGTGAATGTACTGGTTGGAAATCAGCGACCAGAACGGCTGATAACAGATCAGTGCAACGAGCCAACCCAACGTGGTCGGCTCAGCGCTGCGCACGTGACTATCCAGAATGCGCAATGTACACAGGTAACCCACCGTACCGAACATCAGATCCATCGCAAACGACAGGTCGTACATAAACCGGAAAGTCGCAAGCGAAAACGGCGCATTCAGCGCGGTCGTCAACGACGCATTCAGATGGTCCGCATTAGTCGACAGGTAGACGATCATCAGCGGAAGGAAGAACGCCTTCACCATCCACCCGGCCAGCATCTCTCGCACAGGGCGCCAGTTCGCCGGCCGCACGCCGCGAAATAAGAAGCGGGCCCATAGCAGGTACGCGTCGTCGGATTCGCGCTGATGCCGATCCATCCACGCGAAGTAGAAGGGCGTCGCGATCAGCACCCACGGTGCTAGCGTGCCAAGCAGCGACCAGAACGGGTTATAGAAGGCGCCGTGATACTCGGGCAGCAGCCAGTAAAGCGCGCCGATGCCCGCGTACACCGAGGCCAGCGCCGCGAGGCGCAATTCCACGCGCACGATGCTCAGCGGCCGCACCGCGCGACTCGCGAGGCCGGCGCTCGGGCGCAAATAGACTCGCGCGACGAATAGCTCGTAGATTGCGATGGTCGCGATGATCGCCAGACATGCAACGGTGCTACGCGTCGCGCCATCGATCGAACCGCTGTCGCGTAGCAACCAGAGTGTGAGCAATCCGACGCCGATCCCGAGCAAGCCGATTGAAAACGGCGTCGCCGAGCGCGGCCGCGGGTCGTACGTGCGCGCGACCGTATTGAAGGTGGAGTTCATGTCATCCCTCGTAGTCATGACATTGATGGCGGCCGGGCTGTTGGTTTTTTTGCGCCCGGCCGCTGAGCTTGCGTAATGCTTATTTGCCGGCTGTCGCCACGCCACCGAGCAATCCGCCGACTAGGTTCGTCACCGGCGCGAGCGGGTTCTTGCTGGTCGAGCCGCTGCTGCCTGTGCCGCTCGCTGAGCCGCCGGTCAATCCGCTGACAAGACCGGTGAGCGGATTGGCTGGCGTGCTTCCTTGCGAGGCGCCATTGAGTGCGCCCGTCACGCCGCTCGTCAACGAGCCGACCAGAGTGACGACGGGCGCGAGCGGACTGCTCGTGCCGGTCGTCCCACCCAATGAGCCAACCTTGCCGAGGAGCCCTGTGACGGGTGCCAGCAGACCGGCAGCGCCGCCTGTGCCGCTGGAACCTCCGGTAGCGCCGCCCAGCGATCCGAGGTTGCCGATCAGGCCAGTCAACGGCGGAATGGAGACGCCGCCCGAACTACCAGTGCCGCCGAGGCCGCCGAGCGGCCCGAGCAAACCCGTGATCGGCGCGAGCGGATTGGTGGTCGCGCCAGTGAGCAATCCGCCCGCACTCGTCACGGTGTTACCCAATTGGCTCACGATTCCGCCGACATCTTTGCCGACCTGATCACCCGTGGCTCCCGACACTTTCACCCCGGCCCCATTGAGTCCGTTGCCGAGCGTGCCAAGCAGCTTGTCCAGCGGCGTGCCGAGGCCCGTCGCGTTGCCGATGGTCTGCGTCGTGTTGGAGACGGCTAGGGTGATCGGGTTGATCGCGGAACTGAGTCCCGTCTCGAGTTGCTGGACCGGCGCGCTGGAGAGCGTGGTGTTCAATCCCGCTCCGACAGAGCCGACACCGCTGCCCACGCCATCGACAATGCTGCCGAGCGTCGAAGTCACCGGAGAAAGCGGCTTGAGCGGGCCGCTCGAGAGACTCGACACCGCACCGCCAAGTGCGGTGACGGCAGCACCGGCATTCGAGATGACGCCCGTGGTGGAGTTCAGCGTCGGACTGAGCGGATTGGCCGCGCTGCCCAGGGTGCCGAGGCCGGCGGCGGTGCCGTTACCCAGCACCTTCACGCCGTTGCCGAGGTCGGTGAGAGCGGTGCCGACGCCGGCGGTCGTTGCCCCGTTCACGCCAGGAATCGACGTGCCCGTGACCTTGGTGCCGGTATCGGCGACTGTGGTGCCGACGGCCGTGATGAGATTGCTAGCTTGGGTGACGACAGTGCCGATGGGGGTGGAAGAAGTACCCGAGGTGCCGGAAGTGCCCGAGGTGCCCGAGGTGCCCGAGGTGCCCGAGGTGCCCGAGGTGCCGGAGGTGCCGGAGGTGCCGGAGGTGCCGGAGGTGCCGGAAGTACCCGAGGTGCCGGAAGTGCCCGAGGTGCCCGACGTGCCCGACGTGCCCGACGTACCCGACGTACCCGACGTACCCGACGTACCCGACGTACCCGAGGTACCCGAGGTACCCGAGGTACCCGAGGTGCCCGAGGTACCGGAAGTACCCGAAGTACCCGAAGTGCCCGAAGTGCCCGAAGTGCCCGAAGTGCCCGAAGTGCCCGAAGTGCCCGAAGTGCCCGAAGTGCCCGAAGTACCGGAAGTACCGGAAGTACCGGAAGTACCGGAAGTACCGGAAGTACCGGAAGTACCGGAAGTACCGGAAGTACCGGAAGTACCGGAAGTACCAGACGTACCCGAAGTACCGGAAGTACCCGAAGTACCCGAAGTACCCGAAGTACCCGAAGTACCCGAAGTACCCGAAGTACCCGAAGTACCCGAAGTACCCGAAGTACCCGAAGTGCCCGAAGTACCGGAAGTACCGGAAGTACCCGAGGAAGTGCCCGAAGTGCCCCCCAGTCCGCCCCCACCGATACTTGGGGTATGAAGCGTCGATCCGCAACCGTAGAGCGCGAGTAATGTGGATGTCGCAACAGCGATGGCTGTCCGACCGGCAAGTTTCTTCATGATGTCCCCGTAGAACGACTGTTGATAGGGACATTCATGCAAGATGCACGCCAAAGTCTGTTATGCTGCAATATTGTTTTCTGAAAGAATATATATCGAACTATTGTGTAATTAATGAAATATAAACTGAAAAAATGGCCGTTAATTCAACTCGGCAAAACCATGTTCCGCTTGCGTGCTACGTAACGCCGCAGCCCCACGTAACAGTGCAAACCTGCCGTCAATCGATCACGCAGCCAACGCTCACCACGTTCGAAATTCCCTTCGATACAGCTGAAAAAATCATACGGATACCTAAAACAATCAAAGCTGCCGCTGGCCAGAAGCAACGACCGTCGCCCACCCCGGCTATGCCCCCCGAATCAACATACAAAACTATCGAAAACTGTAAGGTCATTCCCAATCTTGATTGAGAATGATTCGCGTTTACGTTAGATTGGCGCCCTGTCCTTTGACAAAACGGAGCGAATCTATGGCTGAGGTGCTTGTCCGGCGAGAGCCTTCAACAGCGATGCCGATAGCGGTTCTCAGCGCCGCAGGCGCCTGTCCCACCGTCTCGCGCCGCACTCGCGCCCACCCGCGCCCGGTGAATTGGGAGAAGGGCACGCTGCTCGACGTGCTAATCGAGCACCGACCGATGCTCGTCAATCTGGCGCGCGGTTTCGTGGGTTGCGCGAGTCTCGCGGAAGACGTGGTGCACGACGTCTTCATCAAGCTGGTCGACTTTCCGGATCAGGACGCGGTGCGGCAACCGGTCGCCTACGTCACGCGCATGGTGCGCAACGCGTCGATCGACGCCTTTCGCCGCCAGAGCCTCGAAAACACCTATCACGCCGACGAAGACGACGGCCTGCACGTGCCATCACCGGAACCCTCGCCGGAAGCCGCGCTGCTCGTAAGGGACACGCTGCGGCATGTCTACAACGCGCTCGAGCAACTGCCGCCGCGCAGCCGCGCCGCATTCGAAATGGTGCGTCTGTGCGAAGAAACGCTGCAAAGCACGGCGCGCGCACTCGACGTCTCGCAAACGCTGGTGCATTTCATGGTGCGCGACGCCGAGAAGCATTGCGCCGATTGCCTCGACGCCTGCAATCGCGGCGAGGCGGGTCCCGCGTTTTGCAGTGGCCGCGCGCGTCGGCGGTAAAAAAGCGCGCACTCCAAACGTCAACTGAATAGAAGCGGTGCGCGCGCAACACGCGGACACCGCTGTGCCGGGACATGCGAGCGCACTGTCCGGGCGCCTTCTGACCTTTCATCGACTGAGCCTTTCATCATGACGCAAGCACAGCAGACCTCCAGCACGGCAGCAGGCGAGGCGGACGACCTCGCCTACACGGTCGTCATCAACGACGAAGAGCAGTACTCGATCTGGCCGACATTCCGCGACGTGCCGGCCGGCTGGCGCGAAGTGGGCGTGAGTGGTCCGAAAGCCGAATGCCTCGCGCACATCGAGACGGTATGGACTGACATGCGTCCTGCCAGCTTGCGCAGCCACATGGACGGAACGGCGTAAAGCGCGCGCAGCGAAATCCGGCAGCCTCGGGCATGCGCCCGGCCACGCCGCTCCAGCAAAAGGATTCAGAGTATGACCATGCTTTCCATGCCGCTGCCCACGCTCGCCGATCTATCGATCGAGCCCGGTCTGCCGACTATCGTCTCGCCGCGCGCGGGCGCCGCGATTTCATTGGAGGAAGCGGCGCCGCTGCTGCGCGCGATAGTCGACGACACGCTTGAGCGCGCGGGCGGTGTTCTGTTCACCGGTTTTCACGTGGGCTCGATCGACGCGTTTCAACGTTTCGCGGGATCGTTCGGGCATCCGCTGATCGGCTATGAATTCGCATCGACGCCGCGCAGCCAGGTGGAGGGCGCGGTTTACACGTCGACGGAATATCCGCCGCATCGCTCGATTCCTTTGCATAACGAACAGTCGTACACGCGCGAATGGCCGTTGCGTATCTGGTTTCACTGCGCGCTGGCTGCACGCTCAGGCGGCGCGACGCCGATCGCCGATAGCCGTGCGATCTACCGTGCGCTCGATCCGTCGCTAGTCGAGCGCTTTACGAAGCGTGAACTGCTCTATGTGCGCAATTTCGGGCAAGGGCTCGATCTGCCCTGGGAGCAGGCGTTCGGTTCGGACGACCCGCGCACGGTCGAGCAGATTTGCCGCGCGCGTGGCATCGAGTGCGAATGGCGCGATAGCGAAGACGGCGAACTGCTGCTGCGCACGCGCGAGCGTTGCCAGGCGGTAGCGCGTCATCCACGCACCGGCGAGCAAGTCTGGTTCAATCAGGCGAACCTGTTCCACCTTTCGTCGCTCGATGAAGACATGCAGGAGGCGTTGATCGACTCAGTCGGCCTGGAAAACGTGCCGCGCAACGTCTATTACGGCGACGGCGAACCGCTCGAAGCGGACGCACTGGCGGAGATCCGCGGCGTGCTCGATCAGCAACGTATCGTGTTTCCGTGGCTGACCGGCGACGTGCTGATGCTCGACAACATGCTCACCGCGCATGCTCGCGATCCGTTCGAAGGGCCACGCAAAGTCGTGGTGGCGATGTCAAGAAGCTATAGCGAAGCCGAAGGCGAAAAACGGATGGCTTCGCAATGACGAAATCGCAGGGCGTGGCGCTCGCGGCGCATTCGCTGACGGTCGGCTATCGCGATCACGTCGTGCTCCACGGTCTGAACCTGAACATCGCGGCCGGCCGCGTCACGGCGTTGTGCGGGCCGAACGGCTGCGGCAAAAGCACGCTGTTGCGCACGCTCGCCGGTTTGCAACCGGCCTTGTCCGGCAGTGTCGATGTCAACGGCGTGCCGCTCGCTTCGCACGGGCGCCGTGTACTCGCCCGTACGCTCACCATGCTCGCGCAGTTCAACCAGATTCCTTCGGGCCTCACCGTACGCGAGTTGGTCGCGTACGGCCGGTACGCGCACGGCGGCTGGCTGCGCGGACTGTCGCGCGCCGACCACGCGGCGATCGACGAGGCGCTCGCGACCAGCGGACTCGCGGCCGACGCCGCGCGTGACGTCGCCGCGCTCTCGGGCGGCGAAAGGCAACGCGCGTGGATTGCGATGGCGCTGGCACAGCAGGCGCCGATCGTGCTGCTCGACGAGCCGACTACGTATCTCGACATCCATCATCAACTGGACATTCTGCGCGAATTGCGCCGATTGAATCGAACGCGCGGCCTCACGATCGTGTGGGTGCTCCACGATCTCAACCAGGCCGCAGCCTATAGCGACGAAATCGTGCTGATGCGCGCCGGCCGCATCGTTGCGCAAGGGTCGCCCGATGCCATGCTCGACCCGCGCCACCTGAACGAAACCTTCAGTGTGCCGATGCTCAAGATCGCGCATCCGCAAACGGGCGCGCCGATGTGCGTGCCGGCGTATGACGGCGATGCAGTGGATATCGCCAGCGCCTCCGCCTCACTTCCTGAAGAAGCCACGAGCAAGGACCTCGCCGCATGACGACGCTGGCAGCGCGCAAACGCATGCGCCGCAATGCGCCGGCGCTCAACAGCTACCGTGCGCCCGTCAAAAGCCGCGTCACCACGATCGCCGCCGCGCTAGTCGCGTTGATCGTCGTCGTGTCTGTGATGCGTGTCGCGCCCGGTTTTCGCGCATGGTTCTCCGCGCCGGTAGGCAGCGACGCCGCGCAGCTCGCCGGCATTCTGCTGTTCGACCTGAGTGTGTCGCGCATTCTAGCGGCGCTGGTGGCAGGCGGCTGCCTCGCAGTGGCGGGCACGTTGTTCCAGTCGCTGACACGCAATCCGCTGGCTTCGCCGGATCTTCTCGGCATTACCGGCGGCGCGCAGCTCGGCTTGCTCGCCGCGATGCTGGTGCCGTCGCTGGCCGGCGTGGCATCCGTGCCGCTGCTGTTCGCATGCGGTCTCGGCGCGGCGGCGTGCGTGGCCGCGGCCGCGGGCGCGGGCGGCTGGCGCGCGACGCCGTTGCGGCTCGTTCTTGCCGGCAGCGTCTGCATGCTGCTGTTCTCCGCGCTGACCACGCTGATTCTTGCGTTCTTCGAGCAGAGCATCGTCGGCGTGTCGTTGTGGGCGAGCGGCAGTCTGTATCAACCTGGCGCGGCCGGGTTGAAGATCGCGGCAACCTGGCTCGTGCTGCCGCTGATCGCGTTGCCGTTCGTGATTCGCCCGCTCGATCCGCTCGCCCTCGGCGACGAAGCCGCCGCGGCGGCCGGCGTTCGCGTGGATGCCACGCGGCTCGCGGCGATGGTGGTGGCGGTGGGCTTCGCGAGCGTCGCGGTCAGTGTCGCCGGACCGCTCTCGTATGTCGGCCTGATCGCACCCAATCTGCTGCGGCAGATACGCGGCGCGAAGTCTTCGAGGCTGGCCGCGCTCGTACCCTTGTCCGCGCTGGTCGGCGGCACGCTGGTGCTCGTCACCGATAGCGCCGTGCAGGCGCTCGATCTCGACGCAACCCTTTCGACCGGCGTCGCGATTGCCTTTGTCGGCACGCCTTTGATGCTGGCGATGATCCGGAGCGGCGCCGCGTGGTCGGGCGCATTGCATGCCGGTCATGACCGCGCCGTCGCACGAACTGGCACGCGCCTCGTGCGCATTGTTGATAGGTGGCCCTGGCCGCTGACGGCAAGCATATTAGTGCTGCTCGGCATCGCGATCGTGTGTGCGGGCGCGTCGTTCGGCCCGACGACGATCGGTGTGCAACGTTGGCTCGCCGCCTTCGATCATCGCGACGAGCTGGCGAGAATGCTGCTCGATCTGCGTCTGCCGCGCCTTATCTGCGCATTGCTGGCGGGGGCGCTGCTCGCCGCGAGCGGCGTACTGATGCAAAGCATCGTACGCAATCCGCTCGCCGGTCCGGAAGTGCTGGGCGTGACGCAAGGCGCGGGCCTTGCAACGCTCGCGGCGCTCGTCATGTGGCCGCTCGCGGCACATTCGACGCTGGCCGTCGCGTCGCTTGCGGGCGGCGGCATCACGTTGGCCTTGACCCTCGTGCTGAATCGCCGGCATCGCTATGCGCCGCTCGCGGTTGCGCTCACGGGTATCGTGATCGGCACGCTGTGGACGACACTGTCGCAATGGCTCATCACCCAGCAAAGCGTGCAGCCCGCGCGCTTCGTGGTGTGGTTGGTCGGTGGCACGTACGGGCGCAGCTGGGGCGAAGTGACGACGCTGCTGCCGTGGTGCGTGCTGGCCGTGCCGGTGTTCGCACTGCTCGCGCGTCCGCTCGATCTGCTCGCCTTGGGCGACGATCAGGCCGCCTCGCTCGGTTTGCCGATTGGCGTGCTGCGTCCGCTGGTGCTGACCGTGGCGACGCTGGCTGCGTGCGCGGCGGTGGCCGCGGTGGGGCCGGTTGGTTTCATCGGTTTGATGGCGCCGCATCTGGCGTCGATGCTCGGCGCGCGTGCTCATCGCACGCGCTTATGGCTGGCTGCGGCGTGCGGCGCACTGGTGCTGGTCGTGGCCGATATCGCCGCGCGCACGTTGCTGGCACCGCGCGAAATTCCCGCGGGTGTGCTGACCGCATTGATCGGTGCGCCTTATCTGCTTGCGCTATTGATCGTGGAGGCGCGTCGCGAGAAGCGGGGCAAACGGTGATGCGGCAACCTGTGCATGACGAGCGAGCGCGCTGCTTTGCGGGCTTCGCGCCGGAGTCGATCGCGCATTATCTCGAGCATGTGTGGCTCGGTACGCCGAACGTGGTCGATGAACCCGCACTCGCCGTTGACCCGACCGCTGGGCTGACCGTGATCGCTGTTAGTGAACTGGCCAACCATCGCACGGAATTGCTCGATGCGATGGTCAAGCTATACGGCGGCGAGCGCGAAACGCATGCACGCGCGTTGCTGTCGCAATGGACCAAGTACTACTTCGGTTTCACCGCGACCGCGGGATTCGTCGCGGCGGCGTTGCTGCGCAGGCCGCTCGTCATGTCGCCGGATAAAACGCATGTCGTGCTGCGCGACGGCCTTCCCATCGCCGCGTATTTCGCATGCGATGCACTGCAGCCCGTCGAATGTGAACCTGCTCGCCGATATGCGCCGCTCGTCGAGCACTTGAATGCGGTGATCGAGACACTGTGCGCGCTGACCCGAATCGCGCCGCGCGTTTTGTGGAGCAATGCAGGCAATCTGCTGGACTACCTGTTCGAACAGTGCGCGCCGCAATTCGATTTGAGCGACGACATGGCATGGCTGTTCGGTCCGCTTGGTGCCAATGGCGAGGCCAATCCGCTACGTCTGCCGGTGCGTCAGGCAAAGCCGCGCGCCGCCAGTTTGCCGAACCCGTTCAGCGCACGGCGCGTGTGCTGTGTACGTTATGAAATTCCCGGAGAGACGCAACTGTGCGGACGCTGCCCCCTGCTATTGACAATGAGCGATGCGGAGATCGCATTGCAGACCGCGTCACGATGACGAGGCTGGCGGCGTCGGCGCCCAAGCCACGTCATGCGAATAAAATCCCGCGTTTCAGGCAGCTTTGCGTGACCGCCGCTGTGGCGGCAACGTTGTTTTCCAACTCGTATGTGTTCGCACAAAGCACTAGCACTGCCGCGGCCGCAACGAAAACAGGCCTCGCAACTCGCGCGACCAACCCGAAAACACAGCAGGAAGCCTGCACGCCGTTGGCCGACAATCCGATCGTTTCGCAATCGAGTCCGACGTTGCCCGCACAGCCAAAGCGTATCGTCGTGCTCGAATTCATGTTCGCCGAAGACCTCGCGGCAGTCGGCATCACGCCGGTCGGCATGGCCGATCCCGAGTATTACCCGGTGTGGATCGGCTACGACAACGCGCGCCTCGCGTCGGTGCCCGACATCGGCACACGGCAGGAGCCGAGCCTCGAAGCGATCGCAGCAGTCAAACCCGATCTGATCCTCGGCGTCGGTTTGCGCCATGCGCCGATCTTCGCGGCCCTTGAACGCATCGCGCCGACCGTACTGTTCAAATACGGCCCGAACTTCACCGAAGACGGCGCCCACGTCACGCAACTCGATTGGAGCCGCAAGATTCTGCGCACCATCGGTTGCCTGACCGGACGCGAAGAGGCGGCGCGTGCCGTCGAGGCGAAGGTCGATACCGGGTTCGCCCGCGACGCCCAGCGCCTTGCCGAAGCCGGCCGCCGTGGCGAACAGGTGGCCTGGTTGCAGGAATTGGGCTTGCCGGACCGCTACTGGGCGTTTACGGGCAACAGCACGGCGGCGGGTGTCGCGCAAGCGCTCGGACTCGATCCGTGGCCCGCCGAAGCGACACGCGAAGGCACTGCATACGTGAGTTCGGAAGACCTATTGAAGAAGCCGGCGCTGACCGTGCTGTTCGTCAGCGCGACTGGAAAAGATGTCCCGCTCGCCACCAAACTCGATTCACCGATCTGGCGTTTCGTGCCGGCTCGCAGTTCGGGGCGCGTTGGGCTTGTCGAGCGCAATATCTGGGGATTTGGTGGACCGATGTCGGCGTTGCGGCTCGCCGATACGATGACGGACATGCTGTTGTCCTTGCCGAAGCCCGCAGTAAAGAAGTAAGCGACCCACGCTCCAGCAAGCAGAGCGCAGAAAAAACAGCGCTCTGCTTGCAGATCTCTCACTTCATCATCCCATCGTACCGTTGGCCGCTGCCGGGCTCAGCACCGCCTGTGCCGAACCATGCGTCTCGCTGACGATACTGCCGTTTTCCAGCTTCAACACCCGGTCCGCGAGGTGGAAGTAACGGTCGTCGTGACTGATCACCAGCACTGTCTTGCCGCGTGAACGCAACTCCGGCAACAGTTGCTCATAGAACACTGCTTTGAATTGCGGATCCTGATCCGCCGCCCATTCGTCGAACAGATAAAACGGCCGGTCTTCCAGATACGCGACCACCAGTGCCAGGCGTTTGCGTTGTCCTGTGGAAAGCGCTCGCGTGGAGAATGCGCCGTTCACGACCTGCACCTTGTGATCGAGCGCGAGCTTCGCGACCAGCGCGTTGGCTCGGGCATCCTCCTGCGCGCGCGAGGCGTCGTTCGGATCGACGATGCCGAGCAGCGCGTCGAAAAGATGAAAATCGTTGAATACGGCGGTGAAACGCTGGCGATATGCGGCGCGTTCCGCAAAGCCGACCGGCTTGCCGTCCAGTTCAATCGTGCCGTCTTCGGGTTCGTAGAGGCCGGTCAGCACTTTTGCGAGCGTGGTCTTGCCACTGCCGTTGCCGCCCACGATGAACACCAGTTCGCCCGGCCTGAAGGTCAGATTGACCGGCCCGACGCGGAACATCCGCTCATCGCGCTCGTGGAAGTACGAGTGTGTGACATTGCTGAGCGTGAGCGTGCGATACGGCGCATGCGAAGCGTTTTCGTCGGGCGGCGGCGAGATGCGCAGCGCGCCGAATTCAGCCATCACTTTCTCGATGCGATCGAGCGAAACGCGCGCGGCGTTCAGCGTCGGCACATTGTTGAGCAGGCCGTCCAGCGGCAGCAGCATGAACAGGAACACGACCACGTAGCCCGATGCGGACGGCGCGTCGGCATGCACGCCGAGCGCCGGCCAGAACGCCGCAACGCCGAGAAACACGTAGAACAGGAACACGATCCAGCCGACCCCGACCGCATAGGCGCTGAACGCCCGGCGCCGATGATCGCGTACTTCGTCGATCGCGGAGCCGAGCTGGCCGTCCACGAATTGACGCGAACGCGCCTGGTGCAGCTTCAGTTCCTTCGCGCCGGTGAAGAGCGCGCCGAGGTAGCCGAACAGCTTGTCCTGAGAGCGGCCCGCGGCTTCGAGCGAGGCGATCGCGCGCTTGTCGCCGGCGTGATAGCCGAGCGAGCCGACCAGGATCGCGGCGAGCGCGAGCAGGCAGACCGGCCACGATAGCCACGCGAGATAACCCAGGCAACCGAACACGATCGAGCCGTGCATCACGAGATTGGGCAACGCGAAGAACAGCATCGAGACGTTGGTGGCGTCGTCGGTCAGCACGGATTGGACGGGCGCCGCGCCGATCCGCTCGACATCGCGCAACTCGGCTTCGGCCACACGCCGCGCGACATGTTCGCGCAACTGCGCCATCGTGTCTTGCGAAAGGCGCGCGAACAGCACGCCGGTGATGACACGCGTGACGAGTGCGATCACCGCGCACAACGCGAAGCGCATGGCGAGCGACATATCGGCGGCGCCCGCTTGCGACAGCGCGCGGCTCAAGGTGGCAACGAGCAGCACACTGGCGATGCCGTTCAGCACGCAGGCGCTCAACGCGATCGCGAACGAACCGCGAGAGCGCTTGAGCAGCGCCACGATCAGGCGCATGGCGGGCTTGGCCGCGGAACCGGAGGGAGAGGAAGAAGACGAGGGTGGCGCGTCGTAGCGCTCGTTGGCAGCGGTCATCGGCAAGGTATCGCAGTGGGTCGCAATGGATCGGTAAATCGCAGCGCATGCGTGCATGCGGCCATTCAGCGGGGCGCGAAGACTCGCCCCTCGCCTGATAGACGAATGGGCGAAGCAAACATTTACCGCGCACAGCGATCTGCCACGACGAAATGATGCAGTCCAAATAAAACGCCATGCGCGGTAAAGATTTGCGATTGCGGATCGTCACACCAATGAAGCGGCCCATTGCGGCCGGCGACTTGGCCGAAGCGGCCGGTTCTAACGGATTTCATGCCCATGACGAGCTTCCCGATTGCGTTGCACCACCAGATCCGCGCCATGGCGCGCATCGATCCCGATGCGCCCGCACTGGCGTCATTCACGCCGTACACTGTGCGCTTGACGCGCGGGGAACTGGAGAGTCGCGCGGCGCGTCTTGCCGCGCGACTGCGTGCCGCGGGTGTGACGACTGAAGTTCGCGTGGGCGTGTGCGTTGCGCGTTCCTGCGATCTGTTCGTCGCGTTGCTGGCTGTATTGAAGGCGGGCGGCGTGTTCGTCGCGCTCGATCCGCGTCATCCGCCAGCGCGCCTCGATTGGGTCGCGCGGGATGCTGGGCTCATGCACGGCATCGTCGACGGTTCGGCTGATGCGGCAATGCGCACGCGTTTCGTTCAATGTTTCGACGTGGCAAGCGTTGCTACGGCAGACACGGCAGATGCGGCAGCGCCATATTTCGACGACGAAGACGCGCCGGTGCATCCGCGCGCGGCGGCCTACATGATTTACACCTCCGGCTCGACAGGCACGCCGAAGGCGGTGGCTGTCGAGCACGGTCCGCTCGCCGCGCACGGCGAAGCGCTCGCAGGCTCGTTGCCGATCAGCGCCGCCGACCGTGTGCTGCATTTTGCTTCGGTCAATTTCGACGTCTCCATCGAAGCGTGGCTAGTACCGCTTGCCGTCGGCGGCAGCGTGGTGATCAGCGATCCACCGCCGTTCGCGCCGGAGACCACGCACGCGTTCATGCTGCGCGAAAACATCACCAATACGACGCTGCCGCCCGCTTATGTGCGCGAGTTCGCGAACGTTTGCGAGCGTCTAGGCGTGCCGCCTTCGCTGCGCACGCTGCTGTTCGGCGGCGAAGCGATGTCGCAAGACAGTTTCGACGAGATTCGCCGCGTATTTCCGTCGGTGCGTCTCGTCAATGGGTATGGACCGACGGAGGCGGTGATCTCGCCGATGCTATGGCCCGTCGATCCGGGTGTGACGCCGGCGCTAGAAGACGGCAATGGTTTTGCATCGCTGCCGATAGGCTGGCCGATCGGGCGGCGCGTGGCGCGTGTCGATGGCGCGGCGCAACGGGGCGAGGCCGGCGAATTGTTGCTCGGCGGCGTGTGCCTCGCACGCGGCTATCACGGCCGTGCGGCGCTGACGGCGGAACGTTTTTTGCCGGACCCGCACGGCGCACCGGGCGAACGGATTTACCGCACCGGCGACCTCGCACGCGAACGTGACGACGGCTCGTTCGATTATCTCGGCCGCATCGACGATCAGGTTCAGGTGCGCGGCGTGCGCGTCGAGCCCGGCGAAATCGCGGCCTGCCTGCTGACGCATCCGGCGGTGGCCGATGCGGGCGTGCTGGCCGAAGCCGCAGGCGGCCGGACGCAATTGATCGCCTGCGTGGTGCTGCGCGACGACGCACTCGACGATGCCGCACTGCAAGCGCATCTCGCCGCGCATTTGCCTCAAGCGTGGATGCCGCAGCGCATCGCGCGCTTCGTGCGTCTGCCTTATACGCTGAATGGCAAGCTCGATCGCGCCGCCTTGCGCGACTCCATTGCCGCGATGCCGGTCGCGGCCGATGCGCATCATGTCGCGCCTCGCACCGCCACGGAAACGCGCCTGGCGGCGCTTTGGCAAACGCTGTTGAACGGCGCCGCGCCGATTGGCTGCACGGATCGATTCTTCGCTTGCGGTGGCGACTCGCTCACGGCGATGCAATTGCAAGCGGCGATTCGTATCGAGTGGCGCGTGAATCTGCGGCTCGATGCGCTGTTTGCCGATCAACCGCTCGAAGCGCTGGCGCGTCTGATCGACGAGAGCGAGCCCGAAACAGCGGCAGGTTCGCATTCGATCAACGTCGTGCATACCGCCGACGCGCCGTTCGTTGACCGTGCGGCCTCGTTCGCGCAACAGCGCTTCTGGGTGCTCGCGCAAACGCAGCACGCAGGCGCGGCGTATCACGTCGCCGTGCAATGGAATGTGCGGGGCGCACTCGAGTTTGGCGCGCTGCAACGCGCGCTCGACTGTGTCATCGCACGCCATCAGGCATGGCGAACCACGCTGGTCGAGTCCGATGATGGGGTCGTCGTGCAACGCATTCACGCACGCTTGCCGGTGCCGATTGCGTACATTGATTTGCGCGCCGAGAGTGAGGTCGAACGCGTCGCGCGATTGGCGGCGTTCACGGAACAGCACGTTGGCGCGGCCTTCGATCTATCGAAAGGGCCATTGGTGCGCGCCGCGCTTGTCACGCTAACCGACAACACGCAGCGTTTCCTGTTGACCACGCATCATTCGATCAGCGATGGCTGGAGCTCACGCTGTGCCTTCGACGAAATCCGAACAGCTTACACAGCGTTCGCGATGGGAAGCGAGCCGCAGTTGCCCGCACTGACGGTGCAGTACGCCGACTACGCGCAATGGCAACGCGACTGGCTTGCCGCGGGCGAAGGCGCACGGCAACTGGCGTACTGGCGCGATGCGCTGAGCGATGCACCCGGACCACTCGCGTTGCCGCTCGACCGGCCGCGCTCACCGGAACACGACTATCGTGGCGGCCGTCTCGCGCTGCGTTTACCCGCAGCACTTTCCGAAGCCGTGCGCGAGACGGCGCGACGCGCGCGAGCAACCCCGTTCACGGTGCTGCTCGCCGCCTTCGACGCGTGGCTCTATCGTTTGACCGGCGCGACCGATGTCGTCGTGGCCGCGCCGATCGCTCATCGGCAGCGGGCGGAGACCGTGCCGCTGGTGGGCCTCTTCCTCAACACGCTTGCGCTACGAACGCGCGTCGCGCCGGACCAATCGTTCGCCGCGTTGCTCGACGGCGTGCGCCTTTCCACGTTCAATGCGTTCGCGCATCAGGATGTGCCCTTCGATCAGGTGCTCGACGCCGTCAAGCCGCCGGTGCGGCGCGGCGATGCGTGGCTGAAGGTCAAGTTCGCGCAGCAGTTCGATCTGGAGTTGACGGCTGAATTGCCGGGCGCCTCGGTGCGCATGTCGCCGGGTCTGGATCTCGCCGCCCGCTTCGATTACGCGCTCGATTTCACCGACGACCCGCGCGGCATCGAACTGGTCGCGGCGTACGCGCTCGACGGTATCGACGAAGCGACCGCTCGCGCGTGGCTCCATAGCTACGCCGCGCTCGTCGCGGATGCCGTGCGCGATCCTCAGTGCGCGATTGCTGAACTGGATTGTGCGGATAGCGCCGAATATCGATCCGCGCGACGCGGACGCGAATTTCAACCGGCGGCTGGCAACGTGCTCGCGCTGTTCGCGCGCTATGTGCGTGAAACGCCGCACGGTGTGGCACTCGCGGATGTCGATCAGCAACTCACGTATGCCGACCTCGACGCGGCGTCCGACCGAATCGCATTTGCTTTGAGGCAGCGTGAGGTTGGCGCTGAACAGGCGGTGGCGGTGTGTATCGAGCGCTCGGTGCGCTTTGTGGTCGCGCTGATCGGCGTGATGAAGTCCGGCGCGTACGTTGTGCCGCTCGATCCCGCGGCGCCGAATGAGCGCTTGACTACGTCTGTCGATACCTGTGGCGCGCGCTGGATTTTGACAGCCGGTCAAGCGGTCACCACGTTAGGCGGCGCGGCCGCGCTCGACTTCGATGCGCTCACGCAAGCTGCATCGCCGGCGAGCGTGGATGACTCGATCGCTTCGCACATGCCACCGTTGGCCGATCAAGCCGCCTACCTGATCTTCACCTCAGGCTCGACCGGCACGCCCAAGGGCGTCGTGATTTCGCACGGTGCGCTGGCTGATTATGTCGAAGGCATGCTGGACGAACTCGCGTTCGCCGCGAACGCTTCGATGGCGATGGTCTCCACCGTCGCGGCCGACCTCGGCCATACGACGCTATTCGGCGCGCTGTGCTCGGGCCGCACGCTGCACCTGTTGCCCGCGGAATGCGCGTTCGATCCCGATCGCTTCGCCCACGAAATGCGCAGGCGCAACGTCGGCATTCTCAAGATCGTGCCGAGCCACTTGCACGCGTTGCTCGACGCGCAGCATCCCGCCGACGTGCTGCCCGCACACGCGCTGGTGACGGGTGGCGAAACGCTGCCGTGGTCGCTGGTTGAGCGGATCGCTGCGCTCAAGCCCGCCTGCCGCGTTATCAATCACTATGGCCCGACTGAAGCAACCGTAGGCGCATTGACGTGCGATACGTCCGCGCCGGAGCAAGCGGCATTGCGCGCGCCGAGCACGCAAGCGGCACACGCCGTGCCGCTCGGTCTGCCGTTGCCGAACGCCTACGCGTGTGTGCTCGACAGCAGCGGCGCGAGCGTGCCGCCAGGCGCAATCGGAGAGTTGTATCTTGGCGGCCCGGGTTTGGCGCGCGGCTATCTGGGTCGTCCTGCCGCAACCGCCGAGCGTTTTGTACCGAATCCTTTCGTGCCAGGCGAGCGACTCTATCGAACCGGCGACCGCGTCAGACTGCGCGCCGATCGCCGACTGGATTTTCTGGGCCGGCTCGACGACCAGGTGAAGATTCGCGGCTACCGTGTCGAGCCGGGCGAGGTCAGCGCGGCGCTGCGCGTGCTCGAAGGCGTCGCTCAGGCCGAAACGCTTGCCGTGGAGCATGACGGGCGTTTGCGTCTGGCGTCGTTCGTTGCGATGACGAGCGGAGCGCGTTTTGACGAAGCCTCGTTGCGCGCGGCGTTGAGCGTCAGCCTGCCGGATTACATGGTGCCGGCGGTGTTGCAGCAGGTCGCCGCGTTGCCCGTGACTGCCAACGGCAAGGTGGATCGGGCGGCATTGCGGGCGCTGGCGGTCGCGCCAGCGCCCGCAATGGCCGCCGCCGACGCGCCGCAAGGCCCGACCGAAGAAACCCTCGCCGCCGTCTGGAAGGACGTGCTCAAAGCCGAACGTGTGGGCCGCGACGACAACTTCTTCGAACTGGGCGGCGACTCTATTCTGGTGTTGCAGGTGATCGCCCGTTCGCGCAAACGCGGCGTGCGCTTCACGCCCAAGCAACTATTCGATGCGCCAACGCTTGCGCAACTGGCGCGCGTCGCGACTACGGTGGAACTCGCCGTGCAAGCGGCGCCCGCCATCCCGAATGCGCAAGGCACGCCACCCAAAACGGACGAGGCCACCACGCTCACGCCCGCACAACTGCGCTTCTTTGCGTTGGATATTCCGCAGCGTGGCCACTGGAATCAATCCATTGAACTCGACGCGCAAGCGCCGTTCGACTTCGACGCATTCGCCCGCGCCTTCGAAACGCTGCTGACGCACCACGACATTTTCCGCCAGCGCTTCACGCCGGTCGGGTCGCATGGCGAATGGCGGCTCACGCTGGCCGCGCAAGCGTTCGAAACACTGCCGCTAGCAGCGGTCTGCGCACGCGACGAGGCGGACGCGCTCGCTCAGTTCGACGGGTTGCAAAGCACGCTCGATCTGACACGCGGCCCGCTCGTCTGTGCCCTGGCTGCGCTGCTGCCTGACGGTGCCACCAAACTCTATCTGGCGATCCATCACATCATCGTCGACGGTGTGTCGTGGCGCGTGCTGCTGGACGATCTCGATGCCGTCTATCGCGCCGCTTGCGAGCGCCGCAGCGTGCGGCTCGCGTCCACGGGAACGAGTGCGCAGGAATGGGCGGTGCGCCTCGCACGCGCCGCGCGCGACATGACACACTCGCCGTTCGCCGCAGAAATACCGTACTGGACCGCGCTCGCCGCGCCGTACGACGATCTGCCGCTCGACGATCCGCACGCCAGGGCGACCAACGCCGACGCGCAATCCGTGATCCAGACGATCGGCGCCGATCTCACGCGCGCCGCGTTGACGGAGGCGAATGCCGCCTATCGAACGCAGACGATCGAACTGCTGATTGCCGCGCTGGCGCAGTCGCTCGGCTTGCCGGTGTGCCGCATCGAACTCGAAGGTCACGGCCGCGAGGCCTTGTTCGACGACGTCGACGTGAGCCGCACGCCAGGCTGGCTGACGAGTCACTATCCGGTGCAGTTCTCGCTTGAAAGCACCCCGGCCGCTACGCTCGGCGTGGTCAAGGACACGTTGCGCGCGGTGCCGAACAAAGGCCTCGGTTTCGGCGTGCTGCGCCACTACGGCGACACGGCGACGCGTGCGGCGCTCGCCGCCGTGCCACGCCCGCATGTGACCTTCAACTACCTCGGCCAGTTCGACGCCCCTCGCGAGGCGGCGCTCGTACCGCGTTTTGGTGGCGCGGGCCGCGAGCGCGATCCGGCGGGGCCGATTGGCAACGCGTTGGCGATTCACGCCTATATCGACGGCGACGCCACGCGCACGCTCAAAGTCCATTGGGTCTACGGCGCGACGCAGTTCGAGCGCGCTACTGTGGAGGCACACGCGCAGCGCTTCGAAGGCGCGCTCGCTGAACTTGTTGCCGAATGCGCTGCGCGTCTTGCGCAACGAGGCGGCGGCGCAACGCCTGGCGATTATCCGCTCGCGCGGGCGGGCGGCCTGACACAGGCTGCTATCGAACGCATGCCGCTCGACTTGCGCACGATCGACGATATCTATCCGCTTTCGCCGATGCAGCACGGCATTCTGTTTCACTCTCTATTCGCGCCCGAGCAGTCCACTTATGTGAATCAATTGGTCGCGACGTTGATCGACCCGGTTGTGGAGCGCCTGCGTGCGGCATTCGAGGCGGCGGTGCCGCGCCATGACATTTTGCGCACGAGCTTCACGCCGGATGAGGCGGCGCCGATGCAGATCGTGCATCGCCAGGCGCGCATGCCCGTCGAGATTCTCGACTGGCGCGAGCGCGGCGCGGGTGCGATGGATGCTTTCGAAAACTGGCTCCGCGCCGACCGCTCGCGCGGTTTCGATCTGACGTCGCCGCCGCTGATGCGCGTCGCGCTAATCCGCATCACGGACAACGCGTGGCGTCTCATCTGGACGCGTCACCATTTGCTGCTCGATGGCTGGAGCACCGCGCGCTTCTTTGCGGATGTGCTGCGCGATTACATCGAGCCGCCGCGTCCGCAGCTGTTCGCTGCGCCCACGAAGACGCGCTATCGCGACTTCATCGCGTGGCTCGCCGCGCGTGATGCCGACAGCGCGCGCGCATTCTGGCTGCAACGCCTCGCACTGCTCGACGAGCCGACGCTGATCGCCGCGCCGGAGTCCGCAAGCGGTCGCCGCGAATCGCGCCATCTCACGCGCCGTGAAACCGTCGACGCAGCCACGACGGCGCGTCTAATCGACACCGCGCGCCGTCTGAAAGTCACGCTCAATACGATGGTGCAAGGCGCGTGGGCGCTCGCGCTGCAACGTATGACGCATCACACGGCAGTCGCCTTCGGCGCGACCGTCGCGGGCCGTCCTGACGCGCTGCCGGACGTCGATACCGTGCTCGGTCTGTTCATCAACACGCTGCCGGTGATCACCGCGCCGTTGCCGCAACGCCGGGCTTCGGCATGGCTGCACGACCTGCAGCGCGATAACGCCGCGGCCGCCGAGCACGCGCATACGCCGCTGTCTGAAATCCAGCAATGGGCGGGGCAGGGTGGCGGCGCGCTGTTCGACACGTTGGTCGTGTTCGAAAACTACCCCGTGGACGAAGCCTGGCAGGGCCGCGACGAGCGAGCGCTGGAGCTGCGTGAGCTGCGCAATATCGAAGCGACGGACTTCGCTCTCACGCTGGTGATCGAAGCGGGCACCACGCTTACGATCGACTACGGTTACGACGCCGCGCAACTCGATGAAGCGCGTGTCGCCGCGTTGCATCGCGCGTTCGCTTCGTGTCTCGCGGGCCTGATCGCAAATCCGGACGCGCGGCTCGGCACGATTTCGATTGCCACGGCGGACGACCTCGCCGCGCTGAACCGCTTCAACGCGACGGTGCAAGCGTGGCCGCTCACGCAGCAACAGGCGCTGCATCGGCAGTTCGAACAGAAGGCGTTGATATCGCCAGAGGCTATCGCGCTGGAATTCGCCGATTCGCAAGGACGCACGCACCAGATGTCCTACGGCGAACTCGACGCGAACGCCGATCGCGTCGCCGCCTCGCTCATCGAAGCAGGCGTGCGCGCGGACACGGCGGTGGCGCTGTGTGTCGAGCGCTCGTTCGACATGGTGGTGGCGCTGCTCGGCGTGCTCAAAGCGGGCGCGGCTTATCTGCCGATCGATCCGGACTATCCGGCGGAGCGCATCGCGTATTTGCTCGACGACGCGAGACCGGCCGTCGTACTGACGCAGCCCAATCTGCTGGAAATGGTCACGAACGCAGTCAACAGCACCGGCGCGAAAATCCTGACCGTCGACGCACTACGCGGCGCGGACTTCACGCTCAGCGCTCCGGTCGCAGTCGCGCCCGATCAGCTCGCTTACCTGATCTACACCTCCGGTTCGACTGGCAAGCCGAAAGGCGCGGGCAATACGCATCGCGCACTGGCGAACCGGATTGCGTGGATGCAGGACGCGTATCGCCTCGACGCCCGCGACGTCGTGTTGCACAAGACGCCGTTCGGTTTCGACGTGTCGGTATGGGAGTTCGTGTGGCCGCTCGCCGTCGGCGCGAAGCTCGCGATCGCGGCGCCTGGCGAGCATCGCGATCCGGCGCGCCTCGTCGCCGCGATCGAAGCACACCGCGTTACGACGCTGCATTTCGTGCCGTCGATGCTCGCGGCCTTCGTCGCTCAACTGGAAGACTTCCACGCGGCGGCGCGCTGCGCGAGTATCGAGCGGATCGTCGCCAGCGGCGAAGCGCTGGCGCCGGAACTGGCGGCGCGCGTGGCAAAGCAACTCCCTCACGCGCGGCTCTACAACCTCTACGGCCCGACCGAAGCGGCCATCGACGTTTCGCACTGGACTTTCGATGCGCGCGATGCCGAGGCGGCCTCCGTGCCGATCGGTCATCCCATTGCGAACGTGCAGCTACACGTGCTCGACGCGGCGTTGCAGCCGTTGCCGCAAGGCGCGATCGGCGAACTGTACCTGGGCGGTGTGGGACTTGCGCGCGGCTATCTTGGCCGAGCCGCACTGACCGCCGATCGCTTTGTGCCCGATCCGTTCTCGCACGGCGCGCGGCTCTATCGAACCGGCGACCTTGCACGCCGCCGCGCGGACGGCGCGCTCGACTATCTCGGCCGTATGGATACGCAGGTGAAACTGCGAGGCCAGCGCGTCGAGCCGGGCGAAATCGAAGCCTTGCTGCGGACGGCACCGGGCGTGCACGATGCCGTGGTGATCGTGCGTGACGAGCAACTGATTGGCTACGTGGCGCGCAGCGCGGACAACGCGCTCGATACGCAGGCGCTGCTCGATGGTTTGCGAGCGCAACTGCCGACGTACATGGTGCCCTCGCATCTGATCGCGATGGATGCGCTGCCGGTCACGCCGAACGGCAAATGCGACCGTCACGCGCTGCCCGCACCCGTGCGCGGCTCTGTCGGTGAACACGCGCTGGAATTGCCGGCCACCGACACCGAGCGCGAACTCGCCGAGATCTGGAAGCGCGTGCTGCGCGTCGACACGATTGGCCGCGACGAAGATTTCTTCGTGTTAGGCGGCCACTCGCTGCTTGCGACACAAGCCAACGCGCAGGCGAATCTGCACTGGGCGCTCATCTTGCCGCTACGCACCTTGTTCGACGAACGCACGTTGCAGCGCTGTGCCGCCGCGATCGATCGTGCGCTCGCCGAACGCGAGGCTCATGGAGCAGGCGATACCGCGAGCGCGATCGATGCACTGCTCGACGAATTCGAACTGCAATAAGCCCACCACATCGACCGATCGACGCGCCGACCCGCCGACCCGCACTGAGACACCTGAGCATGACCACAGCCAAACCGGATCTGCTTTCCCTTGCGTCACGCTTCGCGCTGTTGCCGGACGCGCAGCGCAAAGCCTTTCTCACGAAGCTCGCCGCAGCCGGCATTGATTTTCGCGTGCTGCCGATTCCGCCGCGCACCGAGCGGACCGCGAGCGTGCCGGCGTCGTTTGCGCAAACGCGTTTATGGCTGCATGCGCGGATGATCGATGAACCCGCGGCGTATCACATCACCGAACGCCTGCGGCTCGACGGCACGCTCGATGCCAACGCATTGCGTCTTTCGTGCGATGCATTGGTCGCGCGCCACGAAGTATTGCGCACCACCTTCGCTGAAAACGGCAATGGCGTACTGCAAACGGTGCATGCGCCGTCGCGCTGCCCGTGGCGCGCGAGCGACGTGAGCACACTGCCCGCCGATCAGCGCGAGGCGCGCGCTGCCGAGATTGCACGCGCCGATGAAGCGAAGTCCTTCGATCTGTCGGTCGGGCCGTTGGTGCGCGCTCACCTGATTCGCCTCGACGCGAGCACCCATTGGCTCGCGTTGACGACGCATCACATCGTGTCAGACGGTTGGTCCGCGGACGTCATGCTTGCCGAACTCGCGTCGTTTTATCGCGCGTATGCGAAGAGCGAAGCGGTGTCGCTCGCGCCATTGCCGATCCAGTACGCCGACTTCGCGCTGTGGCAGCGCCGCTGGCTCGACGCGGGCGAGCGTGAGCGTCAATTGGTTTTCTGGCGCAAGCGGCTGGACGCGAATCGCGACGTGCTGATGTTGCCGAGCGCATCGCCGCGTCCGGCTCAGCGTAGCGCGCGTGGGGCGCGGCATCGTTTCGTTCTCTATGCCGCGCTTGCTCAGCGCGTGAAGACTTTGGCCAATGCGCAGCGCGCGACGCCGTTCGCCGTATTGCTGGCGGCACTGAGTGCACTGCTCGCGCGTTCGTCGGGGGAAACACAGATTCAGATCGGTGTGCCCGCGGCGAATCGCGAGCGCGGCGAAGTGGCGGGTCTCGTCGGGTTCTTCGTGAATACCTTGACGCTCGCCACGCCCGTTTCGGCAACGCAACCGTTCGCCGCGCTGGTCAACGCGACGCAACAAACGCTGATCGACGCCCAGTCGCATCAGGATGTGCCGTTCGAACAGGTGGTCGAAGCGCTGGGTGTGGTGCGCAGCGCGAGTCATCACCCGTTGTTTCAGGTGATGGCCGCTTATGGCGCGCGTCGGCGTTTGCCTTCACTTGCCGACGTGCGCATGACGGAGTTGCCATCGGGCGCGCCGTTCGCCAAGTTCGATCTGACGCTGAGTTTCGAGGAGCGCGACGATGGTTCGATCGACGCGACCTTCATCTATGCGCTCGATCTGTTCGACGCCGACGCGATAGAGCGCCTTGCCGCGCGCTTTATCGAGTTGCTGTCGAATGCGGCGGCGACACCCGCCATTGCGATCGGAGATGTGCAGTGGCTGCCTGAGGCCGAGCGCGTGCAACTCGATGCATGGAACTGCACGGCGCCACCGCGCGAAGCAACGTTCAGGCCGGTGCATCAGCGCGTGGCCGACCATGCCCATGCGCGGCCGGAAGCGCGCGGCGTCGCCGACATGAACTGCTCGCTCACGCGCGGCGAAGTGGATGCGCGCGCAACACGTTTGGCGCAGCGCCTCGTCGCGGCAGGCGTGCGTGCCGAAATGCGGGTGGGCGTGGCGCTGAGCCGCTCGGTCGACCTGCTGGTCGGCCTGATTGCAGCGTTGAAATCGGGCGGCGCGTTTGTACCGCTCGACCCGAGCCACCCGCGCGAGCGCCTCGCGCAGATTCTCGACGACGCAAAGATCACGCACGTTATTACGGAACGCGCGAGTCTCGCGGCATTGCCGGCGTCGGATCGTTTACGGTTGTGGCTGATCGACGAGGAACCGCAGCCTGAGGTTCAATGCGCGGCGGATATAGAGTTGCCGCGCGTGTCGCCACATCAGGCAGCTTATGTGATCTATACATCGGGCTCGACCGGCAAGCCTAAGGGCGTGGTGGTCGATCACGGTTCGTTTGCACTGCATTGCGCGGCAATTGCGGAGCGCTACGGCGCCGGTGAGCGTGACGTTTTCCTGCTGTTCCAGTCGGTCAATTTCGACGGCGCGCATGAAGGCTGGTTCTCGCAGTACATGTCCGGCGCAGCCGTCGCCATTACCGCGGATACGTTGTGGCCGCCCGCGCAAACCTGCCGGATGATGGTTCGCGAAGGCGTGACCATGACCTACGTGCCGCCCGGTTGCGCAACCCAGCTCGCCGAGTGGGCGCTCGCGCACGGTGCGCCGCCCAGCTTGCGTTCGTTGACGGTAGGCGGTGAAGCCACGTCGCGTGAGGCGTTCGCTCTGCTGCGCCGGGCGTTTCCGAAGGCGCGGATCGTCAACGGATACGGGCCGACCGAAACGGTCATCACGCCAATGCTGTGGATGTTCTATCCAACCGACGACACCGCGAAGCTCGCGGACAGCGCGTATCTGCCAATCGGCACGCTGGTCGGCGCGCGTTCGGCGCATGTGCTCGATGCGCGTCTGAATCCACTGCCGGTCGGCGTGATCGGCGAGTTGTATCTGGGTGGCGAGGGTGTAGGCGTGGCGCGTGGTTATCTCGACCGGCCGGCACTCACGGCCGAGCGCTTTGTGCCGGATCCGTTCGGCGCACCGGGTGCGCGGCTCTATCGCACGGGTGACCTGGTCAAGCGGCGCGTGGACGGCGTGTTCGACTTTATCGGCCGTGTCGATCATCAGGTGAAGTTGCGCGGCTTGCGGATCGAACTGGGTGAGATCGAAGCGCAACTCGCCGCGCACGGCGACGTGCGCGAAGCTGTGGCGATCGTGCATGGCAAGGGCGCGCAAGCGGCGCTGGTGGCGTATGTCGAATTGAGCGCCGAAGCGCGCGAGTGCAGCACACGCGCGGATGCAGCGAAACTCGATGCGCATCTGCGTCATACGTTGCCTGACTACATGGTGCCCGCGCATATCGTCGTGCTCGACGCGTTGCCGCGCAATGCCAATAGCAAGGTGGACCGCGCGGCGTTGCCGGAGCCGCCGCGCGTCGAGCGGGCCTATCAGGCGCCCGCTGCCGGACTCGAAACCACTCTTGCGCAGATTTTCCGCGAAGTGCTGGGTGTGGAGCGTGTCGGCCGTGCCGATCATTTCTTCGAACTCGGTGGACATTCGCTCGCCGCGGTCCGCGTGGCGACGCGCGTGGCTGAACGTCTCGCGCGCGATGTGCCGGTGCGCACGCTCTTCGAAGCGCCGACGCTCGCGCAATACGCGCAGCGCGTGATGGCGTCGGCGCGCAGCGAAACGGTGGCGGATACCGGAGAACGACAGCCGGGAGGCGGTTCCAATTCACTTATTGCGCCGGACGCGAACGGCATCCTGCCGCTTTCTTCCGCGCAATTGAGCTTGTGGTTCCTGTGGCGCTCGCAACCGGACAGCGCGTCCTACAACATTCCTGTCGCGCTGCGTCTGCGTGGGCCGCTCGATAGCGTTGCATTGCGCGACGCGTTTGCTCAAGCCGCTGCGCGACATCCCGCGCTGCGCGTGCAGATCGTCGAACGTGACGGGCAACTGCCGGGCCAAAGAGTCGTGGACTCGGCGGCGTTCGAACTGCCCGTGATCGATCTTTCTGGCGACCCTTCGCAAGCCGAACGCGAGAACGCCGCTATCGCGCTCACCGACCAGGACGCACTCACGCCGTTCCACCTGCTCGACGATGCGCCACTCTGGCGCGTGCGCTTATTACGCCTTGCCGAGCGGGATCATGTGCTGTCGCTGGTTGTGCATCACATCGTGTCAGACGGGCAGTCGATCGATCTGTGGCTCGAAGATGTGCGCGGCACTTATGTCGCGATCGTGCGCGGCGCGTCGCCGGCGGCTTCGGCTACGGGATCGCTTTCGGCTCGACAACTCGTCTTGCCTGTAACCGCGCCGCGTGCGCGCCTGTCGTTCTGGCGCGATGCGTTGGCCGATGCGCCGTCGCAAGTGCTGCCTTCGCCGCCGTCGGGCCGCGTGTCGTCGCCCACCTGGCGCGCCGGACGCCTCGCGTTCGAATTGTCCCCGGTTCTCGTGCGCCGCGCCCGTGCGATGGCGCTTGAAGTTCACGCCACCTTGCCCATGGTGTTGCACGCCGCGCTGAACGTCGCGCTATATCGCGCGACGGGCGCAACGGATCAGCCGGTCGGCGTTCTCGCTTCCACGCGCGAACTGACGGGCGAAGCCGCACGCCACGCACTGGGACTTTTCATCAACGCGGTGGTCGTGCGGACGCGGCTCGCCAAAACGGATACGCCGGTCACGCTGCTCGCTGAAGTGCGAGACGCCGCGCTCGCCGCTTATGCGCATGCGGACACGCCGTTCGCCGACGTGGTGGCGGCACTGCGCGCCACGCGCACCGAGGCCGGCAATCCGCTCTTTTCGGTGATGTTCAATTACCTGCGACCGGCCGGAACAGCGGGACGCGACTGGGCCGGCCTCACGCTTGACGATTTCAACGACGTGCGGCACCGGGTCGTGTTCGAGTTGGAACTGGACGTGGTCGAACATGCCGACGGACGTGTGACGGGCGCCTTCTCGTATGCGAACGAGTTGGTGGACGGCCGCTTCGTCGAGGCACTGTCCGCCAACTATCTGGACGTGGTGCAACGGTTCGTCGACGCGCCGCATGAACAACTGGGGGTTGCTTCAGCGCGCTTCACCCTGGAATCAGCCGGCGTTGCAAAGTGCGCGCAAGCAAACCTGGCATCTCACACTGAAGCAACGCGGCGCGCCACGGCACTCGAGCGCGTGTGGAGCGATCTGTTCGAAGGCAACACGCCCGCGCTTCACGACGATCTGTTCGAAGCGGGCGCAAGTTCGTTCGATGTCGTGCGCTTTGTCGATGCCGCGCGAGCCACTGGTCACGCGCTGGAGATTGCCGACGTGTTCGCCGCGCCGACCTTCACGCAACTGGGCGCTCGGCTCGATGCGCGAGCTTCTTGTGTCGCCGAGTTGCGCGACGGCGCTTGAACCCGGAGTCGAACACACAGCAAGGCAAAAAAGGCAGTGAATAAAAATCGCATCAATCACGAAAGAATTTTCGCCGGCCCGCGCATTCGGCGCGCCGGCTTCCACCGATAAGGACCTGCGACATGCACAGAGACACCGTATTTGATCTGATCGGAATCGGCTTCGGACCGTCGAATCTGGCGCTTGCCGTGCGCCTCGCCGAAGAAGCCGGCGTGTCGGACCTCACGCATTGCTTCATTGAGCGACAGCCGGAATTCGGCTGGCATCGCGGCATGCTGCTCGACGACTGCCGGATGCAGATTTCCTTCCTCAAGGATCTCGTGACCATGCGCGATCCCAAAAGCCGGTTCACGTTCATCAACTATCTGTTCGAGCGCGGACGTCTGGCGGATTTCGTCAATTTGAAGAATTTCTATCCGACGCGCGTGGAGTTCCACGATTACCTGAGCTGGGTGGCGGCGTCGTTCGACGATCGCGTGAGCTACGGCCAGACCGTGACCGGTATCGAAGCGATCAAGAGCGCTGACAATACCAACAACGTCGAAGCGCTACGCGTTTTCTCGCGCGACAACGAAGGCCGTGAATGGCAACGTGTGACACGGGCGTTGTCGGTCGGCATCGGTGGCGGGCCTCAGGTGCCGGAGGCGTTCGCCGCGCTCGGCACGCATAACATCGTGCATTCGTCGCAGTACCTCACGTCCATCGATCGCGTCGTCGGACCTGCGAACGGCGCGCGAAAACGCGTGGCGGTGATCGGCGCGGGGCAGAGCGCGGCCGAAGTGTTCGTCGATCTGACGCGCCGCTATCCGCACGTGGATGCGAGCCTCATCATTCGCTCGAGCGCGCTGAAACCCGCCGACGACAGCCCGTTCGTCAACGAGATTTTCAACCCCGCCTTTACCGATGTCGTCTACGCGCAGCCGCGCGACGGCCGGCGCGCGCTGATCGAGCGTTTTCGCGACACCAATTACGCGGTGGTCGACCGTCCTCTGATCGAGCAGATCTACGAAATGCTTTACCTGCAAAACGTCTGCGCCGAACCGCGCCACCGGTTGCTCGCGAACACCGGCATCGAAACGGCGGCGCGCACGGGCGGCGGCCGGATTGAACTCACGCTGCGTGACCGTTTGAGCGGCCAGGCCCGCGCCGAGCAATTCGACGCGCTGGTGCTCGCGACGGGATATCGCCGCGACACGCATGTCGAGTTGCTGGAGGGGCTTGCGCCGCATCTGGGCGATGCGCTCACGCAAGGCAATGTCGAGCGCGATTACAGGCTCGCCACGCCGGTGACCTTCAAACCACGCATTTACCTGCAAGGCTGCTGTGAAGACAGCCATGGACTGTCCGACACGCTGCTGTCGGTTCTCGCGTTGCGCTCCGACGAAATCGCCGCTTCGCTTGCGCATTACGCATCGCGCGACCGTTCGGCTGACCGGTCGAGACAGACGCACGCAAACGCGACTCGCGCGGACCGCATGACTTTCGCGCTTTGATAGAAAGCGGCGCCACGACACACACACATAGGAATCGACTATGCCGAAGAAAAAACTCGTTTATATCTGGTCGTTACGAAACGCGGCCGCCGACAAGGCGGGCCAGGACATCGCGTACAAAAGCGGCGCGCGCTACATGAAGTCGGTACTGGAGTCGCTTGTCGAAGCGCTCAACGAAACCGCACTCGGCGATCAATACTCGCTAGAAAAAGTTATCTACGACGACGATGCCGGATCCGGCACGGACCGCGAAAAACTGAAGGAATATGGATTTGCTTACGAGCCGGGCAAGCGCTGGTTCTATCCGCCGGATTTGCGCGTGCAGGGCAAGCGGGTCAACGATCTGCTGCTCGCGATTCCATCGACGTACCGGCGTGAGCCGCTCGATGCACCAGGCCGCGCGGCAGGCAAGAGCCGCTTTGAAAAGCACCTGCTCGATACGCTGGTGGCATTGAAAGCCGATATTGTCGTACTCGACGGTCTGCTGATCATTCTCGACGAACTGGTTCGGCCCGGCGCGCCGTTCTATCGCAAGATCGTGAATATTCACCCGGGCGTGACGCGTGCCGATTCGCCCTACGAGCGGCGCGGCGCCTACGCGACGCTCGACGCGCTCTACGGTGCGCGCGGCAAGAAAGTGGTCAACTGGAAGACGATGGAAACCGTGGCGGTCGAACCGTTGTATCTGACGGGCGCATCGTTTCACTATGTCGACAATGGGATCGACTCCGGCGAGGTGATTCACGACGTGCTGAATACCGAAATCGATAAGGACGATACGATCCTCGAACTACGCTGGAACAATTTCAACCGAAGCCTTTTCCCGGCTTTGAACGAAGGGCTCGCGATCATGGCCGGACAGCCGGTGCAAGTCGAGGCGTGATGCGGTGAGGAGCAGCGCGCACGCGCCACTCGAAGCGGCTAGTGGATGAGGACGAGGCTGTAAGCCACTTGATGACGCGCGATTCAGCACGCGTCGCAGCGGCTCGCCTGTTGCGCCGCAGGCGCGCGTTCCCGGTGGCCCAGCCTTCGCGACGCGCTGCCTGAAATCACGAAACTGAGCGCGGCGAGCACCCACACGCCAACGCCGCCGTAGAGCATTACCCACCCGAAACCTTGCATCAACGCAGCATGCACGATGCTGCCCGACGGATCGATACGCGCTAACGCGGGAATCCCCGCTCTCACCGCTTCGACATCTCCCGCGGCAATTTTCTCGGCCAGTGCGCCGAGCAGCGCGGTGTCGAGCGTCTGCGGAAGCCGCGTCTTCAGATTGAAGAGAACGCCGCCTACCAGGATCGCCCCCATCAACGCGATGTTGATCGCGAGCGTAATCATCCGCGCGCTCATATCGATGCCGGACGCCATGCCCGCGCGTTCGACGGGAACCGCGGCGGTCGTCGTATTGGTGACGGGCGTATTGGTGAGGCCGAGGCCCGCGCCCGCGATCACGCAACCGGGCAGCATGGTCCACGCGTTCGCATGCGCAGCGCCGCTGCCGTATCGCATCAGCATGAAGCCGAGACCGATCGTGAACAGGCCCACAGGTATGGCGATTCCCGAGCCGTAACGCAGCGCGAGACGTTCGCCGAGCGGAGGGAAGAGCAGGGTCGGCAGCGTGTAGGCGAGCAAGGCGAGTCCGGCGCTCACGCTGTCGTAGCCGAGCCCGATCTGGAAATAGATCGGCAAATAGATCATGAATGGCCAGAAGCTGAAGTTCATGCCCGCCGAGCCCATCAGTGCGCCGGAAAACTGCGGAATCCTGAAGACCGAGAAGTCGAACATGGGGCGGGCACTGAGTTTCTCGGCAACCACAAAGGCCACGAAGGCGAGCAGCGTTGCCGCGATGATGAAGAGCGCGCGAGGATTGCCGAAGCCGAGCGCCGGAACCTGCGTGATGAAATACACGAGGCCGAACACCGCGAGCGACAGCGTGACGACGCCCGCCACGTCGAGCGCATGCGCATTCGAGTCGCGCGATTCCTGCACGCCGCCGAACACGAGCGTCAAGGTTGCGACGGCGAGCAGCGCGTGCACCCAGAAGACCCACTGCCAGCTGGAGAGCGCGACGATCGTCCCGCCGATGATCGGCCCAAACCCGAGCCCGATGCCGAAGATGATGCCCCACGCGCTGAATGCGCGAGCGCGTTCCGGGCCCTCGTGGAACTGATGGGAGAGCACGGCCACCTGGCAGATCAGCATGGCGCCGCCGCTTGCGCCTTGCAGCAACCGCGCGACGATCAGCGTCGGCACACTGTGCGCGAGTCCGCAGACCAGCGAGGTGATGCCGAACAGCGCAATGCCGATCACGAAGACGCGTCGGCGGCCGAAGCGGTCCGCCAGCGTGCCGGTCGCCATCAGCACGGTGGTCACGGCGAGCGTGTAGGCGTTCATGATCCACTGCATGCCTTGGAAATCGCCGTGCAGCACGCGCTCGAGCGTCGGCAGGATCACCGGCACGCTGGAGATTTCGAGGCCGAACATTAGCGACGCAAGACACACCGCGCCCAACGCCAGGGCGTTTTTGCGGAGCGAGAAGAACGCGCGCGGTGTTTTGTCATCGGCGGTCTGCTCGGGGCGCACCTCGCGCGAGCCCGGCCGGCGTTCTGCCGCAGCCGTACGTGGCTGTTCTTCGCGCCGTGGCGGCGCGATCGGATCATTGTTCATGGATATTCACCTCGATAGTCGATGAGCTCGGCCCACATGGACTGTGTAATATAGGGGGAATGTCCGTCCCTATTGACGCGCAGAAATCCCAGCAATGTGTCCATTGAGGAATCAATCGGGTAAAGATATGAGCGACATCCTCGACGGTGTGACGACATTCGTTCGCGTGGTCGAAACGGGCAGTTTCGCGCTGGCCGCGGAGCGCATGAACCTGACGCGCTCCGCGGTCGGCAAAGCGATCGTGCGGCTCGAAAAGCGGCTCGGCGTGCGCCTGCTCAATCGCACGACCCGCAGTCAGAGTCTCACCGAAGACGGGCAGGCCTACTACGACCGCTGCGTGCGTGCGCTGGCCGAGCTCGAAGCGGCCGAGGCCGACCTCGATTCGGGGCGGCGCGAGCCGAAAGGGCGTTTGCGTGTGAGCGTGCCGCAGGCTTTCGGCCACTACTGCGTCGCGCCGGTGCTGCTCGAACTGGCGCGTAAGCATCCGCAATTGAAGATCGACATTTCGATTACGGATCGCTTCGTCGACGTGATCGAGGAGGGTTTCGATCTGGTGGTGCGCGTAGGCCCGTTGGCCGACAGCGTGAGTCTCGCCGCGCGCAAGCTCGGCGTGCAGCACGCGAGCATTGGCGCCGCGCCTGCCTATCTGGAGCGGCATGGCACGCCGCGCAGCGTGGACGACTTACGCGGGCACGCGGTGATCGCCTATTTGCGGGCAGGCTCGCCGCAGCCGTGGGATGTGGTCGACGTCGACGGGCAGATTCGCCGCGCGCAGGTTCAGCCGCAGCTCGGTTTCGACGATATGACGGGGATTGTGGATGCCGCGCTCGCCGGGTTCGGCCTCGCGTGGCTGCCGGCTTGGCTGCTGGCCCGCTATGCGCGAACCGGCGAGCTGGTGACGGTGATGGAGCCTTGTTTCCGGCCGACTCAGGAGATCCATCTGGTGTGGCCGAAGAGCCGCTATCTGCCGCTGAAAACGCGCTGTGCGATCGACGCGCTGGTGGCGCAGATTCCGCCGATGATCGGGGCGCCCGCAGCGGGAGCCCCTGTTTCACAAGACGCCTAGAACTGCAGCGTGGCGCTGGCGACGGCGGTACGCGTCGGCGACGGCGCCACGTAGTAGCCCCACGCCGTCGTCCAGTAACGGCGATTGAAGAGGTTGTTGATCCCCGCGCGGAACGTCACGTCCTTGCCGGCGATCTTCGTCTCGTACCGGCCGCTCAGATCGAAGGTGGTGTAAGCCGGCACGAACTGCGTGTTCTGCGCGTCCACGGCCTGGTTGCCGACATACTTGCCGCCGAACGCGAGCGTCAGCGGGCGCAGATACGACGGGTTGTATTCGATCCGGCCCGTCACGGTGAAGCGCGGTGCGCCGTAAATGCGCTTGCCTTCCACGCTCGCATCGTCCACGTCCATGGCCTTCGTGTCGAGCCACATCACGCCGCCCAGCACGCGCCATTCGCTCGTCAGCGCAAGCCAGCCGCTGGCGTCGACGCCCTGATAGCGCTTGGTGCCGTCCTGCACGAAGACGTTGGCCGAGTTCGTGTAGTTGTAGCCCTGGTCTACACGGAACAGCGCGAGGTTGGCGCCCCACTTGCTGTGGTCGGATTTGAAGCCGATCTCATACTGCTTGCTCTTCAGCGGACCGAACGTGGCCGGGTAGTTGACGTTGGTGTTCGACGCCGCGCCGCCCTGTTCGAGCGACTCCACGTAGCTCGCATACACCGTGGAATAGGGATCGGTCTTGAACATCAGCGCGAAGGTCGGCGTGACCGGATCCGCTTCGTATTGCGACGTCACCGCGCCGCTCGGGTCGTACACGTGCTGGCGATATTGCGTATAGCGCAGACCGACCAGTGCCGACAGGCGTGAGGTGAGCTGCACGGTGTCGCTCGCGTACACGGCAGCCTGCGTGGTGCGCTGCTGACGGTACAGGTCGGAGCCGATGCTGACTTCGTCGTTGGTCAGCAACGTGCTGTTGTACAGGTTGCCGTAGCCGAGGAAGTAGCCTTCGTTCCAACCCGTGCTGTTGCTGTACTCGCTGGTTTGCGTCTGGAAACCGGCGCCCACCACCACGTCATGCTTGATGCTGCCCGTGTTGAAATGCCCTTGCACCATCGCGTCGACGTTCTGGTAGAAGTAGCGCGTCATTGCCGCATACAGCGTGTTGCTGTAGTTGCCTGCTGCGTCCGTGACATACAGCAGACTGTCCGAATTGGTGCGATTCTCCTTGGCGAAGCGGTATTTCACGCTCGCGTGCCAGTTTTCGGAGATGCGGTAATCGAGGCCCGTGCCGAACGAGGCCATTTCGGTCTCGTAGTAGTTCTGCGGTTGCGTGAGCGCATGGGTGACTTTGCTCGCGTCGGGAATGCCGCCGGCGTCGCCGCTGAACATCAGGCCGAACAGCGTGCCGTTGGTTCTGCGCTTCTGATAGAACGCGTCGGCGCTCCACGTCAGGTCGGGCGTAATGCGGAAGTCGAACGCGAGCGACGCCACCTGGCGGCGAATGTGGCCGTGGTCCTCGGCGGTGTTGCCGTTTTCGTTGACGAGGTTCAGACGGTAGCCGAAACGATCGTCATTGCCGAAGCGGCCGCCCAGATCGACCGCTTCGCTGAACACGCCGGCCGACTTGTAGCCGATCGAGACGCTGCGGTAGGGCGTGTCGGTTGGCCGCTTCAACACGTAATTGACGATCCCGCCCGGCGAGCCGAAGCCGTACATGAAGCCGGACAGGCCCTTGAGCAGTTCCACCTGCTCGAACGGTTCGAGCGAGAGATCGGTATCCCACGACGGGAAAGTCTGGCCGTCCACCTTGATGCTGTTCAACGTGTCGATCGGCATGCCGCGCACGGTGAACATCGAATTTTCGCTGATCGCGTTTTCGCTGGTGACCGACACGGCCGGGTCGTATTTATACAGATCGTTGGCGGTGGTCGCGAAAAGGTCCTGCGCTTCGTCGCTCGTCACCACATGGGTCGAGAACGGCGTGTCAACCTGCTTGCGCGAACCCAGCGCGCCCGCGCTGACCGTGTCGGCTTGCGCCACGGTGCTGTCTTTCGACGCCGTGACGCTCACCGCCGGCAAGGTGGCGGCGGTGTCGCTTGCCGCGACCTGCGCCCATCCCGGCGACGACAGCGTGGAAAGCGTCAAACCGACGCTGGCGAAAAGCCCCGCGCTGAGCAGCGATGGGGTCCGACGTTGGCCGCGCGCAAAAGTTGGGCGGCCGGCGACAAATAAATTCTGCATGTTGTTTGAATTAGGCAGGTGGCGGCGCGCGCACCAAGTCTGTGCAAAAACGACGCCGTGCTAGCGAGTGGTTGTTAGACGACTGGGTGAAACTGAAAGATACGATCGAATGGTAATGCATCTGATTCGCATTCACAAATTATTTTGTGTCTTAGGTCATCTATAAGACATCTGTTTCAAGCCGTGGGTCATGAGGCTGTAAGCCTTATGCGGCGGGGCTGGAGCACGTTGGGCGTGCTTGCGGGATATGTTTGTTTCGCAGCGAATAGAGGAAAACACGCATATACTCACGCTCTGGCCGTAAAAAGTAGTGCCGAGCCTGCGCGCTGCGTTTTGCTGCTTCGTCGCAACCTCGCCGGCTCAGCGCTACCAAACGCTCTGTCTATCACTTCACCTAGCAAAGCATCGAACATGTCCACACCGCCGAAGATCATCTACACCCTGACTGACGAAGCGCCTGCTCTGGCGACCTACTCGCTGCTGCCGATCGTCAAGGCGTTCACGCGCTCGTCCGACGTGATCGTTGAAACGCGCGACATTTCGCTGGCCGGCCGGATCATCGCTGCATTTCCCGACTACCTGAGCGCGGAACAGAAGGGTTCCGACGATCTGGCGGAGCTGGGTGCGCTCACCACGCGTCCGGAAGCGAACATCATCAAGCTGCCGAACATCAGCGCGTCGGTGCCGCAACTGAAGGCCGCGATCACGGAACTGCGCGATCAGGGCTACAAGCTGCCGGCGTACCCGGACGTCGCAACGACCGACGCAGAAAAAGACGTCAAGGCTCGCTACGACAAGATCAAGGGCAGCGCGGTCAACCCGGTGCTGCGCGAAGGCAATTCGGACCGTCGCGCGCCGCTGTCGGTCAAGAACTACGCACGCAAGCATCCGCACAAGATGGGCGCGTGGAGCGCGGACTCGAAGTCGCACGTCTCGCACATGAGCGGTGGTGATTTCTACGGCAGCGAAAAATCGGCGCTGATCGCAGCGGCCGGCGCTGTGAAGATCGAACTGACGGCCGCGGACGGCTCGAAGACGGTCCTGAAGGAAAAGACGCCGGTGCAAGCGGGCGAGATCATCGACGCTTCGGTGCTGTCGAAGAACGCGCTGCGCAGCTTCATCGAAGCGGAAATCGCCGACGCGAAGGCGAAGGGCGTGCTGTTCTCGGTGCACCTGAAGGCCACCATGATGAAGGTGTCGGATCCGATCATCTTCGGTCACGTGGTGTCGGTGTTCTACAAAGACGTGCTCGCCAAGCACGCGGACGTGCTGGCGAAGGCCGGCTTCAACCCGAACAACGGTATCGGCGATCTGTACGCGCGCCTGAAAGACCTGCCGGCTGAAACGGTTGCCGCGATCGAAGCCGACATCAAGGCGCAATACGCAGAGCGTCCGCCGCTGGCCATGGTCAATTCGGACAAGGGCATTACCAGCCTGCACGTGCCGAGCGACGTGATCGTCGACGCGTCCATGCCGGCCATGATTCGCGAGTCGGGCAAGATGTGGGGTGCGGATGGCGCGCTGCACGACGCCAAGGCCGTGATTCCGGACCGTTGCTACGCGGACGTTTATCAGGCGGTGATTGAAGACTGCAAGAAGCACGGCGCGTTCGACCCGGTCACGATGGGCACGGTGCCCAACGTCGGCCTGATGGCGCAAGCCGCCGAGGAATACGGTTCACACGACAAGACGTTCCAGATTCCGGCCAACGGCGTGGTTCGCGTGACGGACGCAGCCGGCACGGTGTTGCTCGAGCAGCCGGTGGAAGCGGGCGACATCTGGCGCATGTGCCAGACCAAAGACGCGCCGGTGCAGGACTGGGTCAAGCTCGCGGTGAACCGCGCTCGCGCCTCCAACACGCCTGCCGTGTTCTGGCTGGATGCAGCGCGCGCGCACGACGCCCAGATTATCAAGAAGGTCGAGCACTACCTGAAGGACCACGACACCAGCGGTCTGGACATTCGCATCATGACGCCGGTCGAAGCGACGAAGTTCTCGGTCGAGCGCATCCGCGCCGGCAAGGACACGATTTCGGTCACCGGCAACGTGCTGCGCGACTACCTGACCGACCTGTTCCCGATCATGGAACTGGGCACCAGCGCGAAGATGCTGTCGATCGTTCCGCTGATGGCAGGTGGCGGCATGTTCGAGACCGGCGCGGGTGGTTCGGCGCCGAAGCACGTGCAGCAACTGGTCGAAGAAGGTTTCCTGCGTTGGGATTCGCTGGGTGAATTCCTGGCGTTGGCCGCCTCGCTCGAACATCTGAGCGGCGCGTATCACAACCCGAAGGCGCAGGTTTTGGCCAAGACGCTCGATCAGGCAACCGGCAAGTTCCTCGACAACGACAAGTCGCCGGCGCGCAAGGTTGGCGGTATCGACAACCGCGGCAGCCACTTCTACCTCGCGCTGTACTGGGCGGAAGCTCTGGCCGCGCAAACCGAAGATGCGGCGCTGCAGGCACAGTTCGCCGGCGTGGCGAAGGCACTGGCCGAGAACGAAGCGAAGATCGTCGAGGAGTTGGGTGCCGCGCAGGGCAAGCCGGTGGACATCGGCGGTTATTATCGCCCGAACGTCGAACTGACGAGCAAGGCTATGCGCCCGAGCGCCACGCTGAACAAGATCGTGGACGCGGTTGCTTGATGCACTGAAGAAACGTGCTGTACTGAAGTAGGCGGTAAGCATGACGATGGCGCTCTCGAGCGCCATCGTCATTTTTGTTTCCACGTGAGTCGCCGCCATAACTGCCATCACACGTGAACGATTTCCCAATCGCTGAGCTTCTCGGGAATTTCGAGCGTCGCTGTGTCGTCGCCTTCCGAGAGATGCGGGCAGATCAAGCCGCGTGCGAGGTCGTCGGCGGCCTGTTGCGGGCTGGCAAACTCGCCGAGCGTTTCGTTGCCGTAGGTTGCTTCCCAACCGTCCTGTCCCGGCAAAATGTAGAACGCGCCTTGATTCGAACCAAAACGAAAGCCTTTCATTTTTAGTCTCCCAATTGCCAATTAAAAACCGCGGTGCCGTGGCGGCTTCGTGCGAGAGGTTGGGGACCGTCAGACAGTGTTTCCGTCTCGTCCAACTCACTCGGCTACTGAAGCGCCGGCTCTTGTAAAAGAGTCTACGTCAGCAGGCAGTGGCGCAAGGGGTTGTTAGATGCTTCGTTCGAGTAAAAAATTGTGTTTAAAAATAAAGGCTTATCGTCTTTGTTCCACGATGTGCAACGTGGGGCGACATTGCGAAATGCCGGATTTGTGCCACGCACCACGATTTTTTACGAAGCAATCGATCGTTCCACATCGTGAAATTTTCGAGAGTTTAAGTGCGGTCGTTCTATTCGAGGCAGGATCGCAAGCGGCCGACGCGTCGGCACGATCCGCTTAGCCGGCAAGCCGGCGCAGGAAATCGAGCATCACACGATTGAATTGCGCCGGCCGTTGCAGCGGGGCGAAGTGACTCACGCCCGGCAATAGAACCAGCTCCGCGCCGGGAATGGTGCGGGCGAGGTATGCGGCGTGTTCCGGCTTGATGAACTCGTCGCGTTCGCTTTGCACGATGGCGACCGGCACACGGACTCGGGCCAGATCGTCGGCGCGGTAGTTGGGCTCGGTTTTCATCATCGTGCTGACGGCGGAGACGAATGCTTCGAAGTCGTCCGGTGTCGCCGATAGCTGCGCGTAGTCTTTTGCGTGGCGGCTGAAGCAGCGCTCGATCGTAGGCGTCGGCACAAATGGCTTCGTGCCGCTCGGGTCCATATTGCAGCCGAAGAAAAACACGCCCGCCACGCGCTCCGGGGCGGTGATGCCCAATACCATCGCGACGCAGGCGCCGTCGCTCCAGCCCACCAGCGCCGCGCGATCGAGCCGCAAGGCGTCCATGACGGCGAGCACGTCCGAGGCCATCAGTTCGTAGCGGTAGGGCCGTGCGTCGCGGGTGCTGCGACCGTGGCCGCGACTGTCGACGACCACCACGCGATGCCCTGCGCCGAGCAGCGCCGGAAGCTGGTAGCCCCAATTGCCGCTATGCCCGAGACCGCCGTGCAGCAGAATCACTGGTGCGCCGGTGCCATACGACGCGTACCAGATGCGCGCGCCTTCGTGCTCAACGTAGGCTTCTTCGTTCGGGACCGGCAGCGGCGCGGCGCCAGCGGCTTCGAAGTGTTCGAGGTCGTCGTCGTGCGATTTGCTGGTGGGTTCCATCGCCGTCGTCTCCGGTGTGTCGAGCGCCTTACTCTGGTCCCATGCACCCATTGCGGTAGCACGCAACAAGGTTGCCTGGAGGATTCGCTAGGTTGCCAGCGTTCCGGACTGCGATCAACGCACCTACGAGTTTTTGTGTCCAGTGGGTTTGCGCAACGTCGGTGCACTAAAAGCAAAACCCGGCGCAAAGGCCGGGTTCCGTTCTATCGCCGCACTGGCGGTAACACACCTATCACTGCATCCCGGACGACTCGTAATTCACATCCGACACCACGCCGTTCGGATCGATCGTGACGATCAGATCGCGCTTGGAGAACTTGAGGTTGAACGCCGAGCCGCTCGTCGTGTGGTACGCATAAACGAGGGCTTGGCCCTTCTTGTCCTTGATGATCGGATACACCGCATAGCCGGCGGGTCTGCCCAGCAACGCGATGACCTCGCCGCGGGTGGTCTTGCCTTTGACGATGGCCGAGCGTTTCGACGCGTCGAAGGAACTGGCGTCGTCCTTGAACGTGGAGACGAATACGTTGGACACCATCACGTCCTTCCAGAAGCCCAGTTCCAGCGAGCGCGCCGGTATCACGCCGGTTTCCAGCGGCGTGCCGCCAGTCGACGCATACGCATAGGAAAGCAGCGTCACGTCTTCGTCGTTCTTGGTGACGGTGCTCTGGCGAAACGGGCTACCGTATTTTGCTCGCGCCTCGGTAACGGTCGTTTTGCCGTTTTGCAAAGCCGAGTCATCAGGACGGACGAAGTTCGTCCCGGCGCAGCCACTCAGCATGCCGACCAGAGCAGCACTCAGGCAAATCATTGAAATCTTGTTCATCAGGTCCCCGAAGACATCGTAATAAGGCGTGCACGTGGCACTGTTTTGAATGCTTCTCTACCGAGCGAAGTTCGCATGTCACACGAACAGTGGAGATCGACGGCCTTCGCGATAACCACCGCTCGTAGTCACCGACGCTCAACTCGAAACGTACGCGACATACGGCCCCGTCCCGCCGCCGCTCGAGGCGCGGCCCGAGATGCCGTAGTAGACATGGCGGCCATAGAAGAACGGCAGGCCAAAGTCGAACTGCCGGGTCATATAGATACCGAGGTTGTTGAACGCGTTATTCCCCGATGCGTTCAGCGTCGCGCCGTTTGCGATATTGAAGCCGAGTGTCACGCTCGCCGGATTGGTCCCCACGAGGGTCGAGGTGCGGCCCACCGTCGCGGCCGGAATGTAGTACCCGGACGACGTGTCGCGCGCAATCGTGGTATCCGGAAAGAACAGCACGGTCGAGCCCGAATCGAAGAACGTCTGCGTGAATACAGTGCCGTTATAGCTGGACGTGAAGTCGCCGTTCAGGTTCGTCCGGAAGATCGGCGCACCTGTGCCGTTCAGCACGTTATTCGCCTGAGTGTCGATGCCGAACACGAGCGTGCCTTGAGCCGTCGCGCTGCCGCTATCCGACACTTGCGCCATCTCCAGAATCACGCCGTTGTTGTCTTGCGCGAAGAGCGACACCGGGTTGGTGATCTGGCCGCTGACCGGCACCGAGGTGACGTTGCCGGCGTTGGTGTAATAGAACTGCGGACGCGCCGTCAATTCACACGCCGAGCCGCAATCCGTCGGACTCACTCCAATGCCGAGAATGCCGTTTGCGCCAATATCGGCAACGCTCGCCAACTGCCTTCCCACCTGGCATTCGCTCGGCGCGGCCACGGTCAGCGCCGGATCGCCGATCACGTGGATCGGCACCGACGGCGCAATCTCGCTCGATAAACCCACGTCCGCGAGATGCACCGAACCCCATGCATAGCCGCTGCCGAACAACGCGCATTCGGCGAGCGGCAGGCCGCTCGTATGAGCCGTTTCGGCAGTGAGCGCGCTGAAAGTGGCGTCAGGAATCGCCGAGCGAATCAGACGCAGCCCAAACGACGCCGTGTCGACGATCACGTTGGGAATCGTCGCGCAACTTGTTGCCGCGTTGGAGCCGGGCGCGCAGATCTTGACGCTGACCATCGGCTGGTTATGAATGCCCGTTCCGCTTACCGTTACCAGCATCGTGTTGCCCGCGCCCACGAGTGTGGGCACGGCCGACGCGTCGACGGCGAGCACATTGGGTGTCGAGTCACTGGTAAGGGGCGTGTTCGCCGAGCCGCCCGATGCCGCGGGCGCGCTCGCGGCGGTGGGCGCGTTGGCCGTCGTGGTGCTGTTGCCGCCGCCACCACCGCCACCGCAGCCGGCAAGACCGAATGCCAATCCGAGCCCAAGCGCGAGCTCAAGCGCCGCGGCAATAATCCTTGCGATTTTGCGCACTGTTATTCTCTCTAATGATTTTAATGAGTTATTTGATATCGTCAGCGCTGACCCCTTGCGGCAGCGCTTGCGGTAAATAGGCGCGGCCCACGAAGGCGCCCATATGGCCGCCGGTCTCCACGACCAGCCCCGACTGATGCACGACGGCGGGTCCATAGCCGCCGCCTTGCGTGGCGTGGGCGTCGGTGAGTGCCTGGACGTAGGAAGGGAAGTAAGTGGCGAGCAGCGTTTTGAGCGGCGGCATGGTCGGGCCTTGCCAGCTCAACGCGAAGACGCTGTTGCCCGGGCCGATGTATTCGCTCACCACCGTCCCCGATGAAAGCGTTGTCTGGCTCACGGTGTAGCTCGCCGCTGCCGCGCTGCCACTGGCGGCGAAGCGCGCCACGGCCGCGCTACTCTGGCTCGCCGCCCCCGCGCTCGTACTGCTCGCCGTGACGGGATAGGTCGGTGCGCCGCCCAATGCCGCATACGCCGGAGCAATCAGAGCGAACGACGCCGCGGCCACCGCGAGCATTCGAAATTGGCTCATTATCATTTTTTCGTTTTCGAAGTTTTTGGAGTTTTTGGAAACACGCGCGAGCGGTTTTCTTATCCCTCGAACTCGCGCGAAGCCGATACTAGCGCGGGCACGTGGAAGTAAATCAGACGATTAATGGCGATAATCGGGCGCTGTTTGAAAATGAAAGGTAACGCGCATATTGCGCGCGGTTCAATCCTCGCCGAGTTTCTCGATCAGCATTGAAACGAAGGTCTCCGTCACCGGCGGCAAAGTGCGGCCGCGCTTCTTGATGAGCGCGATAGGCCGGGTGAACGCGGGATCGTCGACCGCGCGCACGATCAGCTCGGGCTCCGCTCTGACTTCGCGGGCCGACGCCGGCAGGATCGTCACGCCGAGCCCGGCGCGCGCCATCGCGACAGCGGTCATCATGTAGGTGGGCTCGCACGCAATCTCCGGCGTGCAGCGGGCGTTCGCGAAAGCGCTGTCGACAACGGCCCGCACGCTCGTACCCTGTGCGGTCAGCACGAGCGGCACGGCGGCGAGATCGGCGAGTGTGATGCGCCGCCGCCGGGCCAGTGCATGGCGCTTCGGAAACACGGCAACCAGCCGGTCGATGCCCGCATGCAGCACCTCGAACGCGGCATCGTCGAGCTGGCCGCCGGTCAGTCCGATATCGGCCTCTTCATTGCGCACGAGCGTATTGACCATGCTGGCGACCACGTCGCGCACATGAAAGCTCACGCGCGGCACGGCCTTCTTGAGGTCCTGTACGAGTTCAGGCAACACGCTGGCCGCGAACGTGGGCAGGCACGCGATCCGCACCGTGCCGCTCGCGCCTTCGCCGAGCGAGCGTGCGTCGATCAGCACGTGCTCCATGTCATGCAGCGACTTCTGCAGGAGCGGCAGCAATTCGCGGCCGGTCGGCGTCAGCGCGACGTTGCGGCTGTTGCGGTCCAAGAGGCGCATGCCGACGGTTTCTTCAAGCCGGCGAATTTGCACCGTCAGCGCCGGTTGCGACAGATGCAGCCGCGTCGCCGCCCGCGTGAAGCTGCCCGTTTGCGCCACTGCGATAAACGCGCGAATGTCCCGAAGATTCAGATCCATGATGGTTTGTAATTGCTGCGATCAAATCATTTCAATTGATTTATAAGCGCTTCGAACTTACGCTGGATCGCAGTAAAAAACAATCTCGGAGACAAGCACATGCTGCCATTACTGGGGCTCGCCACCATCGTCGTATTGCTCGGCGCGATTCTGTCCAAACGTATGTCGCCGCTGGTCGCGCTCATCATCGTGCCGATTGCGGCGTCGCTTATTGGCGGCTTCGGCTTTCAGACCAGCAAGTTCGTGATCGAAGGGCTCAAGAGTCTCGCGCCGGTCGTCGGCATGTTCGTATTCGCGATTCTTTACTTCGGCACGATCACCGACGCCGGCACGCTCGATCCGATCATCGACCGCATTCTGCGCGCGGTCGGCACGCGGCCCACGCGGATCGTAATGGGCACCACGCTGCTTGCGCTGCTGATCCATCTGGACGGCTCCGGCGCCGTCTGCTTTCTGGTCACGATTCCCGCCATGCTGCCGCTCTACGATCGCCTGAAGATGGATCGGCGCGTGCTGGCCGCGGCGGTTTCGATGGCGGCCGGCATCAACTTCCTGCCGTGGACGGGCCCGATGATTCGCGCCTCAGCGTCCCTGCATCTGCCGATCTCGGCGCTCTTTAATCCGCTGATTCCTGTGCAGGCAATCGGCCTCGTGTTCGTGTTCGGCATGGCGTTCTGGCTCGGTCGGCGCGAGGAAAAACGCCTCGGCCTCACGGCCGCGAGCGGTTCGGTGCCCATGCCGAAACGCGAACTCACGCCCGACGAACAGGCGCTGCGCCGGCCAAAGAACTTCTGGTTCAACATCGTGCTGACGCTGTTGGTGCTCGGCACCATGGTCGTGATGGGCGAGAAGATCCCGCCGGCGATCATGTTCATGGTCGGCCTGTGCATCGCGCTGATGGTGAACTATCCGAACGTCGACATGCAGCGCAAACGGATCGACGCCCATGCGCGAGCCGCATTGATGATGGCCGGCATTCTGCTCGCAGCCGGCGTGTTCACCGGCGTGATGCAAGGCAGCGGCATGCTGAAGGCGATGGCGCAGGCGGCGGTCGGTTTCGTACCGCCGGCGATGGCCAGTCATATTCCCGTCGCGCTCGGCTTGCTCTCGATGCCGCTCAGCATGTTGTTCGATCCCGACTCCTTCTATTTCGGTGTGCTGCCGGTGATCGCAGAAGTAGCCGGCCAGCTCGGCGTGCCCGCGGTGCACGTCGGCCAGGCCGCGTTGCTCGGCCAGATGACCACGGGCTTTCCGGTGAGCCCGCTGACACCCGCCACCTTCCTCGTGGTCGGCCTGTGCGGCATCGATCTCGCCGACCATCAGAAATTCACGTTCCCCTTGCTGTTCGGCGCGTCGGTCGTCATGACGATTGCCTGCGTCGCGCTGGGGATATTCTCACTGTGAGCTTCACTGAACGAACGGATGTGACCAGCATGACAGCCACTCAATCTCAACGCAGCGTGCGCGTCGGCGCGGGCGCGGGTTATTCGGGCGACCGGATCGAACCCGCCGTCGAACTGGCGGAGCACGGCGCGCTCGATTACCTCGTGTTCGAGTGCCTCGCTGAACGCACGATTGCTATCGCGCAGCAGGCGCGCAGCAAAGACCCGGAACTCGGCTACGACCCGTTGCTCGAAACGCGCATGCGGGCCGTGCTGCCGGCTGCGCTGCGCAACGGCGTGCGCATCATTTCGAACATGGGGGCGGCAAACCCCCTCGCGGCGGCGCGTAAAACCGTTGAGATCGCGCGCGAGCTCGGTCTCGGCGAGGTGAAGATCGCGGCGGTCACCGGCGACGATGTGCTCGACGTCGTGCGCCACGGCGATTTCTGCTTCGTCGAATCCGGAGAACGTGTGTCGGACTATCAGGACCGGCTGGTGTCCGCGAACGCCTATCTCGGCGCGAGCGCGATCGTCGATGCGCTCGCGGCCGGTGCACAGATCGTGCTGACCGGACGCGTGGCCGATCCGTCGCTGTTCGTCGCACCGCTGATTCACGAATTCGGCTGGCGCATGGACGACTGGCAGACGCTTGGCCAGGCGACCGTGATCGGTCATCTGCTGGAATGCGCGGGGCAGATTACCGGTGGCTATTTCGCGGATCCGGGCTTCAAGGATGTGCCTGAACTGGCGAGGCTCGGCTTCCCGATTGCCGAGGTCGGGCAGGACGGCGCAGTGGTTATCACCAAGCTCGCGCAAGCCGGCGGGCGAGTCACGGAAGCGACCTGCAAGGAACAGCTGCTGTACGAGATTCACGATCCGCAGCGCTATCTGCAACCGGACGTGGTCGCGGATTTCTCCCAGGTGCGCGTCGCGCAGGAAGCGCCGGATCGCGTTCGCGTGAGCGGCGGGCGAGGCACGCCGCGTACGGATACGTTGAAGGTGTCGGTTGCTTATTTCGATGGTTATATCGGCGAAGGGCAGATTTCGTACGGCGGTCCCGGTGCGTTGGCGCGCGCGCGGCTCGCGCTCGATATCGTGCGCGAGCGGCTCGTGTTGACCGGCGTGGAGACGCGTGAATTGCGCTTCGATCTGATCGGCGTGAACTCGTTGCATGGCGAGACGGCGGCCGCCGGTTATCCCGAACCTTACGAGGTGCGCGCAAGAGTGGCGGGGCGCACGGCCTCGCTTGCGCAAGCCGTGCGGATCGGCAACGAGGTGGAGACGCTGTACACCAATGGTCCCGCCGGCGGAGGCGGCGTCACGAAGTCGGCCCGCGAAGTCGTCGCGGTGCAATCGGTTTTGCTGCCGCGCGAGCATGTGACGCCGGCGTTTTCGATGGTGGAGGCGTGAGATGAAATTACGTGAGCTGGCTCATTCGCGTACCGGCGACAAAGGCAATACGCTGAACATCTCGGTGATCTGCTACGACGCGAAGAACTACGAACATCTGCGCGCGGCGCTGACGCCGGAACGGGTCAAAGCGCATCTGCGCGATGTCGTGCAAGGCGACGTGGTGCGTCATGAACTGCCCGGCATCGGCGCGTTCAACTTCGTGCTCGGCCATGCGCTTGGCGGCGGCGTGACGCGCTCGCTCGCACTCGACGCGCACGGCAAATCACTGAGCTCGGCGTTGATGGATCTCGATGTCGAGGCGCCCGCTTCGTAGATCACTCATTCGTTGCGGCCGCCTTCTGACTGGCGGCTCAATCGGCTCAATCGGCTCAATCGGCTCAATCGACTCAATCACCCGCTTTGCTCAGTTCGTGAGCGCGACGCAGCCGTTCGCGGCTATTGCTCAAATGCATGCGCATGGCGGCGCGCGCGTCGTCCGGGTCTTGCCGTTCGATTGCGCGATAGATCATCTGATGCTCGTTCAACACGTTGCGCAGATGCTCGATATGGTCGAGTTCCGCGATCTCCGCCGTGCCGAGCCGCGTACGCGGGCTCACCGCGCGGCCGAGTTGGCTCAGCACGTCGAAGAAATAGCGGTTGCCGCTCGCGCGGGCGATCTGCAAATGAAACTCGATGTCGTGCGCGACCGTATCGCTGCTGCCGCGCTCGAGTTCGGACTCGAAGCGGTCCAGTGCACCGCGGATCTGCTTGAGGTTCTGGTCGGTGCGCCGCGCCGCGGCGAGCGCGGCGGAGGCGGCCTCGACATCGATGCGGAATTCGATGATCGCCATGACGTCCAGCATGCTGGAGAGGTCGGCGGTCGGCAGCTTCATGGCTTGTTCCGTCGGCGGCGCCAGCACGAAGGTGCCGATGCCGTGACGCGTCTCGACCACCTGGGCCGCTTGCAGGCGCGAAATCGCCTCACGCACCACGGAGCGGCTGACCGAGAGCTGCTTCATCATCGCGACTTCGGTGGGAATGCGGTCGCCCGGCCTCAGGGCGCCGCGGCGAATTTCATCGGAAAGGGTGGCCACCACCTTCTCAGTTAGGCTGCTCATTTCTGGGGCTGGTCGGTTGTTCGGCTGGAAATGCACACATGGCGCGTGCGAATGGTGTCGTGTGTCGCCTCGGTATAGCCATCATAGCGGTTGTCCGGCCGGGAACGATTTCAATCGCGCGCTTGGGATGGTTGGCGGAAAAGGGGTTTCAGGGTTGGTTTGATCGGAAGTCTATGTCCGCTATTTCACAGTCATCAGACATCCTAGTTCGATTGTCGAAATGGCTGCCGGCGCGCGCCGTGTGCAATGATACGCAGATGGGCCGCAGTTCTGCAGGGTAAACACGGCATTGGAATAGCGCACGAAACAACGGTAGACTGTCATCAGACGACGTATCACAGGGTTGGGTGCGAAAAATCGGCGTGCCTAAATGCGCTGCGTTGCATTTGATTTGCCTGCATGACAGCCGAAACTGGAGACAACCTTGACATCTGCCCTCACCACCGCCGCCGACCCGCTCGGATCAGCGGTCTCCAAGGTCAAGCGGCACGTGCTGCCGCTGTTTCTGATCATGTTCATCGCGAACTACATCGACCGCGTGAACATCGGCTTCGTCAATTCCCACATGCAAACGGACCTCGGCATTGGCGCCGCGGCCTACGGTCTCGGGAGCGGTTTGTTCTTTATCGGCTACGCGCTGTTCGAGGTGCCCTCGAACGTGTTGATGCAGAAGTACGGTGCGCGCGCGTGGCTCACCCGCATCATGGGTACGTGGGGACTCGTCGCGGCAGCGATGGCGTTCGTCTGGAACGACACTTCGTTCTACGTGCTGCGGTTTCTGCTGGGCATCGCCGAGGCCGGCTTCTTTCCCGGCGTGGTCTTTTACTTCACGCAATGGCTGCCGCAGAAGGAACGCGGCAAGGCGGTGGCGGTTTTTCTCGGCGGCTCGGCGCTCGCGTCTGTGTTGTCCGGTCCGATCACCGGCAGCCTGCTGTCCATTCGTGGCTTCGGCTTACACGGCTGGCAATGGATGTTTCTCGTCGAAGGCGGCTTTTCGATAGCGCTGTGCGCGGTGAGCTGGATGCTGCTGAAGTCGCGTATCAGCGATGCCTCGTGGCTCTCCGCCGAAGAACAGAACGTGCTCGCCACGTCGATCGCGGCGGAGCAGGCCGAGCGCGAGGCGCACGGCGGCGCGCATCTACCGGCCATGAAGCTGTTGAAGGACCCGCAGATTCTGCTGTTCTGCTTCCTGTACTTCGCGATTCAACTGACCATCTACGCGGCCACCTTCTGGCTGCCCACCATCATTCGCAAAATGGGCGGCCTGTCCGACTTCGAAGTCGGCATGCTCAACGCGATTCCCTGGCTCATTGCCATGGTCGCGATGTACTGCTTCGCGCTGTTGTCGGCGAAATGGCGCTTTCAGCAAGCGTGGCTGGCCGTGGCGCTCGTCATCGCGGCGTGCGGGCTGTTCGCTTCGACTTCTGGCAATCCGGTGCTGTCGTTCGTGGCGATCTGTTTCTCGGCGATCGGCTTCAAGGCAGCGGCTTCGCTGTTCTGGCCGATCCCGCAGGGTTATCTGGATGCACGCGTGGCCGCCGCGGTCATTGCGCTGATCAACTCGGTGGGCAACCTCGGCGGATTTTTCGCGCCGGCCGCGTTCGGTTATCTGCAGCAGCACACCGGTTCGATCACGGGTGGGCTGTACGGTCTGGCCGTGGCTTCGCTGATTGCGGCAGCGGCTGGCTTTCTGACCCGCAATCGCCGCGTGAAGCACGACCCGTTGCCGGAATCGCTGCAGCATCGAGCCCACTGACTACACTGACTAACAGCGTCGCCGATCATGCGTCACGTACTTTCCAGTTTCCGTCCGGTGCCCGTGCCAAGTGCGATCGCACTGGGCCTCGCCTTGCGGCACCCGGCTCATTAACTCATCTGGTCCAACCTCATGTCCACGAAACCTTCCCAATCGAACGCCACGCCTGTCGTCACCGAACTGCGCGTCGTGCCCGTCGCCGGCCGTGACAGTATGTTGCTCAATCTGAGCGGCGCGCATGGCCCGTTCTTCACGCGCAACATCGTCATTCTGCGCGATAGCGCCGGGCATACCGGCGTGGGCGAAGTACCGGGCGGCGAAAGTATTCGCAAGACCATCGACGACGCGCGCGCGCTCGTCGTCGGTCAGTCGATCGGCAATTTGCAGGCAGTCTTGAACAAGGTGCGCACGCAATTCGCCGACCGCGACGCCGGCGGCCGTGGTTTGCAGACGTTCGATCTGCGTACCACGATTCATGCGGTGACCGCGCTCGAAGCCGCGTTGCTCGACCTGCTCGGCCAGCATCTGGGCGTACCCGTTGCCGCGTTGCTAGGCGAAGGCCAGCAACGCGACGAAGTCGAAATGCTCGGCTATCTGTTCTATATCGGCGACCGCAAGAAGACCGACCTGGAATACGCGAGCGGCGCGGAGGGCCGCGACGACTGGGAGCGCGTGCGCACCGAAGAGGCGATGACGCCTGAGGCCGTCGTGCGTCTGGCCGAAGCCGCGCAGGCGCGCTACGGCTTCAACGACTTCAAGCTGAAGGGCGGCGTGTTGTCCGGCGACGCCGAAATCGAAGCTGTGACCGCGCTCGCCGAACGGTTTCCCAAGGCCCGCGTGACGCTCGACCCGAACGGCGCGTGGTCCTTGGCGGAAGCGGTGCGCCTGTGCCGTGACCAGCACGATGTGCTCGCCTATGCGGAAGATCCGTGCGGCGCGGAAAACGGTTATTCGGGCCGCGAGGTGATGGCCGAGTTCCGCCGCGCGACCGGCTTGCCGACGGCGACCAATATGATCGCCACCGACTGGCGCCAGATGGGCCACGCGATCCAGTTGCAATCCGTGGACATTCCGCTAGCCGATCCGCACTTCTGGACCATGCAGGGCTCGGTGCGCGTCGCGCAGATGTGCAACGACTGGGGTCTCACCTGGGGCTCGCACTCGAACAACCACTTCGACATTTCTCTCGCCATGTTCACGCATGTGGCGGCTGCCGCGCCCGGCAAGATCACGGCGATCGACACGCACTGGATCTGGCAGGACGGTCAGCGTTTGACGCGTGAGCCGCTGCAGATCGTCGGCGGCAAGGTCAGGGTGCCGCAGGCTGCGGGGCTCGGTGTCGAGCTGGACATGGACGAGATCGAGAAGGCGCACGCGCTGTATCAGCAGCACGGCCTGGGCGCCCGCGACGATGGCGTGGCGATGCAATACCTGATCCCGAACTGGACGTTCGATAACAAGCGCCCGTGTCTGGTGCGCTAACCAGCGGCAATATGGGCGGCGCCTTTAACTCTTGCGAAACACCACATGCGAGATGCGCTGCACCAGCAGCGCGGCCGCCAGCGCCGCCACCGCCGTCAGCCACACGCCGATATGAATCGACTGCACGAGCGCATCGCGTGCGGTGTCGATCAACGCGAGCGTATTGAGCCCTGACGGTTTCATATCCGCGATCAGCTTCAGACGCGAGGCTTCGTCGATCAGAATGCGCAGGTCGACGAAGCGAGGCCGCCATTGCGACGCGGCCGGTTCGCCGAGCACGCTCATCGTGCGCGTGACTACGTCGCGGTAATGATGTTGCACCACGGTTGCGACAATGCTGGTGCCGAGCATGCCGCCCACCATTCGGGTGGATTGCAGCAGCGCCGTCGTGATGCCGAAGCGCTCGCGCCCGGCAATCTCCTGGCCGAACACGTTCAGATTGTTGAGGATGAAGCCGAGGCCGATGCCGACCGCGGCCATCGGCAATTCGATCCACACATGCGGCGTGTCCGGATTCGCAAACGCCAGCGCAATCGAAGCGAACAACAGCAACGCGAAGCCGATCGACAGGATCTGCGTGGGCTTCTTCATGTGAATGACGATACGTGTATTCAGCAGACTGCCGAGCGCGATGCAGGCGGCGATCGGCGTGGCGAGCAGGCCGGCCTGCTGCGGCGACAATCCGAAGCCGCCTTGCAGCAACAGCGGCGCGAAAAAGATCAGCGAGAACATCACGAAGCCCGACAGCATGCCGAGCGTAAACAGCGTGACGAGTTGCGGGTCCTTGAACAGGTCGAGCGGAATGATCGGATGCGTGGCGCGCTTTTCGCATACGAGCAAGGCAATCGCGCCGACGATCACGCAGGCCGCCAGCGTGAGCGTGCCTGCGGTGAGGCCGTCTTTCGGCACGGCTTCGATGAAAGCCTGCAGACCGCCGAGCACGGCGGCGACCAGCGCCGCGCCGAGCCAGTCGATCTTCACTTCGCCTTCATGCGGACGCCGGAAGGCGGGCAGATGCGCCCAGATGAAATAGAGCGCCGCCGCGCCGACCGGCAAGTTGATCAGGAAGGTGGAGCGCCAGCCCCAGTGTTCGCTCATCCAGCCGCCGAGCGACGGTCCCGCCGCGGTGCCGATGCCGTAAGCGGCGGCCATCACCACTTGCCAGCGCACGCGCGCCCGTGGATCCGGAAAGAGATCGGGTATCGAAGCGAACGCCGTGCCGACCATCATCCCGCCCCCGACACCTTGCAAGCCGCGCGCGATCACGAGAAACAGCATGTCGTTCGCGACGCCGCAGAGCACCGACGCCACCGTGAACGTGATGACCGCGGCGATCACGAAACGCTTGCGGCCGAAGTAGTCGCCGAGCCGCCCGAACACCGGCACGGTCACGACCGAGGCCAGCAGGTAGGCGCTCGCGATCCACGCGTAGTACTCGAAGCCGTGCAACTCGGCGACGATGGAAGGCAGTGCGGTGCTGACGACGGTCTGGTCGAGTGCGACCAGCATGTTGACGAGGCCGATGCCGAGCATGGCGAACAGGGCGTTGCGGAACGGCAGGGCGGTGGCGGTCGGATTCACGGGCTTGAGAGAGAAAGCTTTGCAAGGTCGGCGCTGCGCGAATGGCGCAGGTCAGGGTCTTGACGAACCGTGTCCTCTAGTTGTCTGACCTCTTGACGGGATTATACGGGTTTTCCCTGGGCGAAACTAATCGTGGGCATTATGGGTGAAAAAAAGCCGCGCACAGTGGCGCGGCCTGATTGGTGAAATTCGGGGCGAAAACGAAAGGCGCGGCTGAGTTTCGCGCGCCCATCCGCGCCGGCTGCCTTAGCCGAAGCTCGGGTTCTTGCCGAGCGCCATCGCCATTGCTTGCAGCGCGACCAGATAGCCGTTTGCGCCGAGTCCGCAAATCACGCCGGTCGCCGCGCGCGAGATCAACGAGTGGCGATAGGTTTCATCGCGTTTGTGAATGTTGGTGATGTGCAGTTCGATTAACGGTTGCTCGATCAGCTTGACCGCGTCGAAGACCGGCACCGACGCGAACGAAAAGCCCGCCGGATTGATGATCACCGCGGCGTCGCGCTCGAACGCTTCCTGCAACCAGTCGACCATGGTGGCTTCGCTGTTGGTCTGGCGAAACTCGCATTTGAGTTCCAGCCGCGCCGCGAGCGTCTCCACCTGCTGCTGGATTTGCGCCAGCGTGGTCGTCCCATACAGGTGCGGCTCGCGCTTGCCGAGCATGTTGAGGTTCGAGCCGTTCAATACATATACGAGGTCAGTCATTGTTCTGTCGCCTGTTTGCAAAAATTCGATGTTCACCGTGACGCCTCGGCGCCGTGTGAATCACGTGCGGTGGCTGTTGCCCACGGCCGCCGGCGCAAAGTCCGCCGCGCCCGTCACGGCCGCCGTCGAGTCGGCGCGGTTCATGTCGATGCCGAGCGTTTCGCGTGCGGTCAGGATCATCACGAGCGAAATCACGTTGAAGACCACACAGACCGCGACGACGCCCCACGGCGAGCCATTGCACACGGAGAAGAGCCACACGGCCAGCACCGGCATCGGTCCGCCCGCCACCAGATTCGCGCCGGTATAGGCGAGCGCGGAGCCGGAATAACGCACATTGGTTGGAAACGCTTCGGCGAAGGCGACCGGCTGAATGCCGCTTTGAAACTGCGTGAAGCCGAGGAAGAAACCCATCGCCGCGAGCATCGGCACGAAGCTTCTGGTGTCCAGAATCTGGAAGTACACGAAGAGCATCAGCAGGGTCGCGGTGGAACCGATCGCGAGTGCCTTCTTGCGGCCGATTTTGTCGCTGAGCATGCCGCCGGCAAGCGCGCCGACGATCGCACAGACATTGGCACCCATCAGCAGAAGAAAGCCGGTTTGCTTCGGGATCGCGAGTGTCTTCGTGATGTAGCTGAGCGAGAACACCACGATCAGATAGAAGATCGCCGCAGGCCCGCAGAAGAACAGCATCCAGCGCAGAACGGTTCTCCAGTGCAAACGCAGCGCATCGCGCAACGGGCTGCCCACATGCACGACCTCCGTTTTACGCAGCGCAACGAAGGCAGGCGTCTCACTGACGCGCAAGCGGATATACACGCCGACCACCACGAGAACAAAACTCAACACGAATGGGATGCGCCAGCCATACGAATCGAATGCCTGCGCCGACATCGAGGACGAAAGGAGCAGCAGCACGCCGTTGGCCATGATCTGACTGAGCGGCGAGCACAGGCCCAGCAGCCCGGAATACTTGCCGCGCCGGTCGGGGCTGGCATGTTCGATCGCCATCAATTGCGCGCCGGTCGACTCGCCACCCAGCGCGAAGCCTTGCAGAATGCGCAGCAGCACCAGCAGAACCGGAGCCCATACGCCGATGCTCGCGTAGGTCGGCAGCAGACCCATCAGCATCGAGGCGAGACCCATCACCGTGACGGTGCCCAGCATGAGGTTGCGCCGCCCGAGCTTGTCGCCCAAATGGCCGCAGATGATCGCGCCGAGCGGCCGCGCGGCGAGCCCTACGCCGAAGGTCGCGAGCGAAGCGAGCAGGGCGGACGTCGAATCCATCGACGGGAAAAACAGTTTGGGCAAAACCGTGGCGGCCAATGCGCCGTAAAGCGTGAAATCGAACCACTCGAGCGCGGTGCCGACGGCCGCCGCCGTGACTGCTCGCGTGCGCATCGCGGCATGCGTGCCTTGCTGCGTTTCCTGAATCATGTTGTCTCCTTAACCGTCGCCGCACGGGATGCAGGTCGCGAGCGATGGTCGCCGCCTACCGTTTCCCGCTCTCTTGTCTGATCGATGAACTCGGGGCGTTTTCGTCGCGCTTTGCACGTCGCGCCGCCTTGGAAACAAGGTTAGCACCCCTGGGTGGGACACCGTTCCAGGGTGGAATTTCATCTCATAATGTGCAAGACTGCTGCGCGAGGCATCACGAAGAACACGGAGACTGATATGCCCGGCGTCACGGAGCGTACCCTCGCGGTACTCGAATTTCTCGCCACGCAAATGGAGGGAACGCCACTCGCGATGATCGCGGATGAACTCGATATTCCGCGCAGCGCATGTCATCGACTGCTCGTCGATCTGAAGCAATGCGGTTATGTGCGGCAGTTGCGCGAGCATGGAGACTACGTGCTCACCACCAAGCTCGTCGGCCTCGGGCTCGGCTTTCTCGCGACCTCCGGCATTGTCGACATCGCGCAGACCATGCTCGACAGGCTCGCGGAGACATCCGGCGAACTGGTGAGGCTGGCGATCGTGGACGGCGACCGGCTGACGTGGGTCGCGAAGGCGCAGGGCGCGCTGAAGGGCTTGCGCTACGACCCGGACATGGGCATGGACACGATTCTCTCCTGCAGCGCCACCGGCCACGCATGGATGATGACCATGACCGACGAGCGCGCGCTCGAACTCGTCTCGCGGCAGGGGTTCGGACAGCCGAAGCAATACGGTCCCAACGCGCCGACCACGATCAACGGACTGCTGAAGTTCGTGCACGCCGCGCGTGAACGAGGTTACGCGACGATCAACGAAGTCTTTGCGCCTGGCATGACAGCAATGGCCGCGCCCGTGCAGCGGCGCGGCTATCCGGCAATGGGGGTGATCAGTATTGCGGGACCGCTCGTGAGGCTCGACGAAAAACGCATGGCGAGCCTCGGCCCGACGTTGCTTGCGGCGGCCTCGGAACTCGCCGCCGCGAGCCACGCGTCGCCCCTGTTCGATCGAAGGCGCTAGACCGCCCGCGCGTGTTACTGCGGTGTTACTGCCGTGTCACTGCCGTGTCACTGCCGTGTCACTGCGGAATGATCCGCTCAGCCTTCAAGCGGTCGAACAGCGCGAAGAAGGAATCGGGCGTGCTCTGATAATCGACGAAGCCGGCCTTGCGGCTCTTGGTCATATCCGTGAGCACTTCCATCGGACGGCCGAGGTCCGCGTCGGTGTGCCACCACGAGGCGAGTTTGCCGATGTCGGCTTCTTTCAGGCCAAAGCGCGTGGTGATCTCGGACCATGCCTGGCCTGCGTCCTGCATGCGGCCTTCGAGCGGACGCGTCTCGCCATCGAACGGTACGGCTTCGATGCCGAAGTAACCGGCGATTTGCGACCACATCCATTTCCAGCGGAACACGTCGCCATTGACCACGTTGAAGTCTTCGTTGCGCGCGTTCGCGGACGTGGCGGCCCATTCGAGGTGGCGCGCGAGCAGCCGCGCGTCGGTCATGTCGGTGAGACTGTTCCATTGCGCCGCCGAGCCGGGGAAGATGAACGGCTGGCCGGTCTGCTTGCACAGCGTCGCGTAGACGGCGAGCGTCACGCCCATGTTCATTGCATTGCCGAGCGCAAAGCCGATGATCGTATGCGGACGATGCACGCTCCAACTGAAACCGTAGCGTTGCGCGGCGTCGAATAAACGGTCTTCCTGCTCGTAGTAGAAGTTATCCACGGGCTGGCGGCCTTGTTCCTCGCGAAACGGCGTGATCGGCACGGCGCCGGTCGCATAGGCTTCGAACGGGCCGAGGTAATGCTTCAGTCCTGTCACGAGTGCGGCGTGTTCGAGCGTGCCTGCCGGACCCACCGCGTCCATCACGTGACGCACCATGGCGCCGTTCACGCGAATGTTGTCTTTCTCCGTGGCCTGGCGCGACCACGCGGTCAGGAACACATGACTGAACTGCTTGCCGGCGAGCGCCTCGCTAACGGACTCGGCCGATTGCAGATCGGCCGTAATCGATTCGATGGCCGGCGACACCGGCGTGCGGCCGCGCGAGAGTCCGGCGACGTGCCAGCCGCCCGAAAGCAGCCGGTCCGCGAGATTGCCGCCGACAATGCCGCTCGCGCCAATGATGAGTGCTCGTTTTTCCATGAGAGTCGTGCTCGATAATTGAATGCCTGTTGACGCGGAGCGGTTCTGCGACCGATGTGCCCCGCGAGCTGAACGCGCCTGCATGTCCCATGCAAGAAAATTGCTGTACCACGAAAGTGACCCGCGTCAAACGGATCGGTTCAACACGAAATCGAATTCAAGCGTGCTGAACGGCGTGTCCATACGCGTCCCGTCCGGCGCCGTGCCTGCGTCGTGGCGATTCCACTGCGCGACCAGCGACGAGCGCACGCCGAACACCGCATCCGAATCGAGATATTGATCGCCTTCGCGAAACACGTGGGTCACGAGGCGCTCGTAGCCAGGCGCCGTGATCATGAAATGCAGATGCGCCGGGCGCCACGGATGCCGCCCCAGCGCTTCGAGCATGCGCCCGACCGGTCCGTCGTGAGGAATCGGATAAGGCTCGGCGACGATGGAGCGAAAGTGATAGCGCCCGTCCGCGAGACTATGGAGCACGCCTCTCGCCCGATGCGTGTCGTCGCCGCCGTGCTGGACGTCGTAGAAGCCGTCCGCGTCGGCCTGCCAGACGTCGATGCGAGCGTTGGCCACCGCTTCGCCGTCCGCGCCCCTGATGGTCCCCGCGACGAAGCAGGGCTTACCGTGCGCGCCGTTGGACACGTCGTCGCCATTTCGATAGACGGGCGCGTCTTCGACGAAAAACGGCCCGAATACCGTTGCTTCCGTGCAGCCCGGCGGCTTGCGGTTCGCCATGGCCGTGACGAGCATCGACAAACCCAGCGTGTCGGAGAGCAGGATGAATTCCTGGCGCTTGTCGTCGGTGATATGGCCCACGTCGGTCAGGAAACGAATGCCCTGTTCCCATTCGCTCTCTGTCAGGTTCACTTCGCGCGCGAAGGCATGCAGATGCCGCACGAGGCTCGTGACGATGGTCTTCAGACGCTCATCATCCGCGTGGGCGTGGCGTGCCAGAACCGCTTCCGTGATCGTGTTCTCGTCGAGATTGCGCATGACCGTGGCGTCTCCTTCCTGTCGGTCATGCGATTATCGGCTCGTTTGCAGACGCGCGTAGGCAAGCGACGTGCGCGCTAGCGCTTACCCCTTCGCCCAGGCCGCCGCCGTCTCCACCGCGAAGTCCCGATACGATCGCGGTCGGCGGCCCAGCAGCGCCGCGAAATGATCGATTTCCGCTTTCGATGCGACCGCGCCGTCCTGTTGATAGCGGTTCATCATCAGGCGCATGTCGAACGCGAGCCAGCCCGGCGCAACCGCCTTCATACGTTGTTCCAGCAGGTCGAGGTTGTCGCCGCCATAGCGCACCGCGCGCCCGAGCACGTCGGCCCAGATCGACGCCACGCTTTCCGAGGTGATCGCCTCAGGGCCGACCAGCTCATACGTTTCGCGCGGCAAACGGTCCGCGGCACGCTCGCGGCGCAGCAGTTCGCGCGCCGCGGCCTCGCCGATATCGCGCACATCGACCATCGAAATACCTTTGGCACCGATCGGCATGCCGTACACGCCGTGCGTCAGTAAAGGCTCTTTCTGGCGCACGTCGTTCTGGATGAAATACGCGGGACGCAATACGGTGGCCGGCAGATCGCAGTGTTCGATCATCCGCTCGACTGTGTGCTTGCCGGTGAAATGCGGCACGTCGACATAGTCGGCGCCTTTGAACACCGACAGATACACCACGCCTTTCACGCCGGCCTCGCGCGCCACGCTCAGTGCTTGCAGCGCTTGCGTGAGTTCGTCGGCGGCGTTGGGCGCGAGCAGGAACAGTGTGCTGACGCCGCTCATCGCGCGCCGCAATCCGTCCACGTCGGACAGGTCACCCTGAACCGCCGTGACACCCTCCGGAAACTGCGCTTTCTCCGGCGTGCGGGTCAGCGCGCGGATCTGCGCGCCGCTGCCGGCCAGATGGTCGAGAACCTGAGTGCCAACTACGCCGGTGCTGCCAGTTACGAGGATTGCCATGATCTTTCTCCTAAGGTTGGATGGACTGTGAGTCAGCCCGTAGACACACAATAGGTGTTCCATTTCAGTGGCGATAGTGCAAAAATTCAGACACCTCGTCTCATATTTGGAACGATCATGGATTTGACGTCGCTTGCCGATTTCAATGCTGTTGCGCTGCATGGCGGATTCGGGCCAGCCAGCCGGGCGCTCGACCGCCCCAAGGCCACGCTGTCGCGGCGCGTGGCCGAACTCGAGGAAGCGCTCGGCGTGCGGCTGATCGAGCGGGGCTCGCGCAGGTTGCGGCTGACGGAAGAAGGTCTCGTGCTGCACGAGCGCACGCGCGGGCCGATGGCGGAGATCCAGGAGGCGGGCGAAGCGGTGGCGTCGCGCGCGCCGGTGCCGCGCGGGCGCTTGCGGATCAGCGCGCCGATCGTGTTCTCGCATGTGGTGCTAGGCCGGATCGCGGCGCGTTTCGCGTTGGCTTATCCGCAGGTCGAACTCGAAGTCATAGCGGAAGACCGGATCGTCGATCCGGTGGAGGACGGCTACGACCTCGTGATCCGCGTCAATCCACCGCATGACGAGCAACTCGTGGGGCGACGTATTTACGGCGACGACCGGCTCCTGGTCGCCGCCCCCACTCTGTCGATGCCTGCCCACGCCGCCGGCGATGCGGCCGCCTTGCCGGTGCCCGCAATCGTGCTGGCTGCGGCGTCGCCGGGCGCGATCTGGACGGTCCGCACCGAAACCGGCTTGCGGACGCTCGCGCCGATGCCGGTGCTGCGCCTCTCGTCGCTGCTGATGGTGCGTGACGCGGCGGTGGACGGCGTGGGCGCGGCGCTTTTGCCCAAGCTGCTGGTCGAGCAGGATGTGGCGGCGGGACGGCTCGTCTGCTGGGGCGTGGCGGACGGGCCGCAGGTTGAAATCTGGGCGCTTTACAACTCGCGGCGTCTGTTGAGCGCCAAGGTGCGCGCGTTCATGAACCTGTTGCAGGACTTGCCGGGACGCGAGCCGAATCCGCGCTGATCCATAGGGCGATCATGGCTCGCGAGTGGAATCGGCACGCATCCGCCGGCTCATTTGGGCCGTCGCACGGCGCGCACCTTGCCGCTGCTTCCACCGCCGCAAAAGAAGCGGTCGCCGCCGTCGGATTCGAGTCCCGACACGCTGACGCCTGACGGCATCTCGAGCCGCTCCTGAACTTCGCCGCTGCGCGGATCGATGCGCCGCAATTCGCTTTCATCGCCTTCCCACGTGCCGTGCCAGAGTTCGCCGTCCACCCATGTAACGCCGGTCACGAAGCGGTTGGATTCGATGGTGCGCAAAACCGCGCCCGTCTGCGGATCGACCTGATGGATTTTGCGCTCCCGATACTGCCCGACCCACAGCGACCCTTCGGCCCATGCGAGCCCCGAGTCGCCTCCGCCGCCTGGCGCGGGGATTGTGGCGAGCACGCGGCCGGTTTCGGGATCGATCTTCTGGATGCGGTCTTCGGCGATCTGGAACAGATGCTTGCCGTCGAAGGCGGTGCCCGCGTGCGCGGCGACATCGATCGAACGGAGCGTCTTGCCGCTTTCCGGGTCGAACGCGTTCAACGTGCCGCCCGCTGCGAACCAGACATGCTGGCCGTCGTACGTGACGCCATGCACTTTTTCGACGCCCGGAAAGGGACCGTACTCATTGATGATTTCGGCGGCTGATCGTTTCATGGCTGTTCCCTCGTGGTTTTCGTGTTGCCATCCTAATCAATCGGCAACGGCGCAGGGAGTAACAAGGTCGTCGTGAATCCAGGCATGGGCGGGGTCATCCAGCGGCGCGCGCGGCCTTTGCCGACAGATTGCACCTTGCCTTGCACCGCGAGCGTATCGAGGCTCCGCTGCACGGTGCGCTGACTCGCGCCGAGCGCGAGCGCGAGGGCCGAACTCGACCACGACTCGCCGTCGGCGAGCAAGGCGAGCACGGGCGCGTGTTTATCCTCTACAGGCCGCGCCAGCACCACGACCTCTTGCGCGTGTCGTGGCATCAGCATGAAGCCGCGCCGCGTCGCGCTCACGCCGGCCACCGCGCGGAGCACCGAACGAACCCGACCGAGTTCGACCCGCAGACGCGCGCGGTGCGATTCGTCGGCAATCTTGGCCCGGAAGGCTCGCGCGACGAGTACGTCTCTCGGCACATCCTCCGGCCACGCTTCGGCGAGTGCGCGGGCGAGCACGAACAACACCGGACGGCCGGCGAGCGAGATCACCGCGCCTGTCTCGCGTATGACGTGACGGCACGCGTCCACGATCAAAGCTTTCGATGCAAGTAACGCTTCTACCTCGTCGAGCAGCAGCGGGCGTTCTTCGCCACGCGCAATGAGTCGCGCCGCGGGCGTGTTCAGAACGAGTGCGGCGTTGTCGACCTCCGCGATCAGTGCGGGGATACCCGCAAGACCCGCGGCACGCCTCGCGCGCTCTAGCGCGGCGCGTGCCGCGCGGGTCTGCAGGCGGCGCAGCGCGACACCGGCCACGACCAGTTCATGCGCGGCTCTCAAGGCCGGCGGGAATGGCGTGGGGTCAAGACCGGCAAGCGCGCGTTCGGCCTCGTCGAGGCGAGCTACCAACAGCAGGCGGCGGACTTCGAGATAGCGCGCATGCGCGGCGTTGAGCCGGTCGCCGTGCGCTTCGAGCGTGACGCGTGCCGCTTCCAGCGTTTTCGTGGGCCAGTTCAGATCGCGCGAGACGAGCGCGATCTCGGCTTCGGCGACGACACATCGTGCGCGGGCCACCGGCTCCCTTGCGCCAAACGCGCGCGCCGCGCTACGCACGAGCGCCTTTGCGCGAACCAGATCGCCGAGTTGCGCCATGGCGATGCCGCGCAGCGCGAGCGCGGGCGCGTCGTCGCGCAACGCCACGCGATTGAGCGCGCCGAGCGGATCGCCCGCTGCGAGCGCACGCGCTGCTGCCGTCATTAGCGAGTCCATGGTCTACGCGAATCCCGTCACACTTGTCACTCCCTTGGTCTGAAGCACGCGGCTAATCTAGCACGACACCCCGCAGCATTTCGCGCGGGACTTCGTACAGCGAACCAAGGAGAGAGGCATGGCGACGACACACACCACCGGTACACGGGAAGCATGGCTAGCAGCGCGGCTCGAATTGCTCGAAGCCGAAAAAGCGCTCACGCGGCAGAGCGACGAACTGGCCCGGCAGCGCCAGGCGCTGCCCTGGGTCCGCATCGACAAGGCATACCGGTTCGAGACCGATGAAGGAAGCGTCTCGCTGGCCGGGCTCTTTGCAGGACGCTCGCAGTTGCTCGTCTATCACTTCATGTTCGGTCCCGACTACACGGCGGGATGCCCGTCGTGTTCGGCGGTCGCGGACGGCTTCGCCGGGTCCGTCGTCCACCTCGCGAATCACGATGTCACGCTGACGGCGGTATCGCGGGCGCCGCTCGCAAAGCTGCAGGCATACAAGCGGCGCATGGGATGGACGTTTCCGTGGGCGTCCTCGGCCGGCAGCGACTTCAACTTCGACGTGAATGTCTCGTTCACCGAGCAGCAACAACGCGAAGGCAGCGTCGACTATAACTTCCAGCGCGGCGGCCATGCCATGGACGTGGTGCCGGCCCCGGCGCCCGTCGTCGAGTTCGCGGCCGCCTGCGGAACCGATGCGCCGACCTATTCGCTCGACAGGCCCGGCATGAGCGCGTTCGTGCTCGAAGACGGTGTCGTGTACCACACGTATTCCGCATACGGGCGCGGTGTGGATGCGCTATGGGGCATGTACCAGTGGCTCGACCGTGCACCCAAGGGACGCAATGAAACGGGTGTCTGGTGGCGCCGCCATGACGAGTACGGGAAGCACTGAGGCAGGGGGATCAGCAACGTGCGCGCAACGCGGAGAACGGCTCGGACCATCGAGCCGAAAATTGCAAACTGGCTCAGGTCTGTTATGTTCGCAACTGGTCCGGCGAGCGGCCTGTCTGAACATGCCAGGTTATCGTTTCGCGAGCGCACGTTGGACATCCCTACGGAGGACTTCATCTGGTCGGCGCCGCGAGATATTCACTGAATGAGCCACCACGAAAGTGGGCGCCTTTGGCACAGCTTGCCACCTGGCGCCGCCGCTTAAGTTGGCGTGCAGGCGTCGGCGGTTTGGCGCTGCTATTTTGCGCGCAGAGCCTGGCCGCGCCGGGCGCGAGCGCGGGCTCCGTCACGCTGTATGGCGTGCTCGACACCAGCCTCGAAATAACCGATCCCGGGTCCGGGTGGACGCCGCGTCTGGACTCGGGCGCCTATCGCGGCTCGCGGGTCGGCTTGCGCGGCAGCGAGCCGCTCGGCGCGGGCACCGATCTGGTCTTCACGCTGGAAAACGGCTTCAGCTCGGTCGACGGCTCGCTTCAGAGTCCCGGTCTTCTGTTCAACCGCCAGGCGTGGATCGGCACGCGTAGCGGCTGGGGCGAGATGCGGTTCGGCCGGCAATACTCGCCGATCTATATCCCGTTCAAGGGCGATCTCGACGCGTTCGGCGCCGGCACGATTGCGTCCGGACTCAACAACCTGTCGAAGATCACGCCCTACGCGAGCAACGCGATCACATATCTGTCACCGCTCGTCGGCGGATTCAGCGGCACTGTCATGATGGCCACGCGTGACCCGGCGGAAAACGACGGCAACGGCATCGACGGCTACTACGTCACCGCCGCCTATCAGCTCGACGAATTCAGGCTGCTCTACGCGCGTCAGCAGACACACGGCGCGGGCGCACTGCGCGCGAATCTCGGCGGTGCGACCTACGCGGTCGACAAAGTGCGGGTGTGGCTCGCCTTCTTCAATGGCGATGGCGGCACGCCGCTCTATCACGGCGCGGGTGGGGCACTCTCGGCGCAATACAGCTTTTCTTCGAATGCGCGCGCCTCGGTGGGCTACGCCCATGTGCGCGACTTCACCGGTGCGGGCGCGAGCGCTGATCAGTTCAGCCTGGCGTTCGAATATAACTTTTCTTCCGCCTTACTGTTCTATTTCAGTGCGGCGTATCTGTCGAATCACGACGGCGCCAGCTTCACCCTGCGCGGCGTCAACGTGACCGGGCTGCCGGTCGCCTATCCGGGCGCGCCGGTCGCGGGTGTGCAGTTCGGCGTCCTCGAGCGATTCTAGCGGGCAAGCCGCCCGTGGCAGCCCGCTGCCGCGGTTCGAACCGCGCGCCTCGGGCCGATCGCCGGTGTGATCGGCCGTCGCCCGACCGTCCCCGTTGCCGCGCAGTCCGTCGAACAGGCAGCAGACCATTTCGGCTGATTCGCGCTGTTCGCCGGGATGGACGTTCCGACCTCGTGCCGGCAGACGCGGGCCCTGCTGAACCGGGAGCCGACTCAGCCGGGCCCGATTGCCGACCTCGACCGGCCGTGCTGTTTCCCGACCTGACGCGCGGCATGTCGCGGCGAGCGCGCTTATTTCGTCTTGAGTACTATCGCTCAACGTCTCTCATGCGCGTATCGCCCGATCTTCACGGAGGACTCCATCATGGATCGCAACGACGTCACGAAGAAAATCATCGCCGCGAAAGTCAACAGCAAGCTAACGTGGGGAGAGATCGCCGCGAAGATTGGCCGAAGCAAGGAGTGGACGACCGCGACCATGCTCGGCCAGATGACGCTCGATGCGAAACAGGCCGCCGTCGCTCGCGAACTGTTCGACCTGACCGACGAGGAGACCGCCTGGCTGCAAATCGTCCCGTACAAGGGCTCGCTGCCGACGGCGGTTCCGGCCGATCCGCTGATCTATCGCTGGTATGAGATCGTCAGCGTGTACGGCACGACGATCAAGGAGCTGATCCACGAGGAATTCGGCGACGGCATTATGAGCGCGATCGACTTTTCGATGGATATCCAGCGGGAACCGAACCCGAACGGCGACCGGGTCAAGGTGGTGCTCAGCGGCAAATTCCTTCCCTACAAATCCTACTGATCGCTGCGGCCAGGCCGACCTGGCGCCGAGTCTGCAGAACCGCCCGCACTGGAGCTATGCTAGCGGCTTCGTCTACTTCGAGGAGCAACTGATGGCACAGACAGCGGGTTCGATGATCACGTTCAGCCGTCCCGACGGCAAGCAGATCCAGGGTTATCTGGCCAAGCCGGAAAAGCTGGAGGGCGCGCCCGGCATCGTCGTGATTCAGGAGTGGTGGGGCGTGAACGACCAGATTCGCGGCGTGGCGGACCGGCTCGCGCAGGCCGGTTACGTGGCGCTGGTGCCCGATCTTTTTCGCGGCAAAACCACGGTGGAAGAGGCGGAGGCCCACCACTTGCTCGACGGGCTCGATTTCGGCGACGCGGCCACGCAAGACGTGCGCGGCGCGGCTCAGTATCTGAAGCAGCATGCGGCGAAAGTCGGCGTGACGGGCTTTTGCATGGGCGGCGCGCTGACCTTGCTGGCGCTGTGCAATGTTCCCGAAGTGTCGGCCGGGGTGGTCTGGTATGGCTTCCCTCCGTTGGAGTACGTCGACGCATCGAAAATCACGGTGCCGGTGATCGGTCATTGGGCCACGCAAGACGAGTTCTTCACGGCAGAAACGGTCGATGCGCTGGAAGCCAAACTGAAGGGCGCGAATGTCGACGTGGAGTTTTACCGCTATCTCGCGCACCACGGCTTTGCCAACGAACAAGCCGTCGGCCCGGGCCGCATCGCGCGGACGCAGTTCGATCCGGTCTGGTCGCAATTGGCGTGGGATCGTACGCTGACGTTTTTCGGCCGCACCTTGTGGAAGTAAGCGGCGAGATCGGCAACCGACCCGGCCTCGCCGGGTTCAGTGCTTAAGCTCACCGCTGGCGATCACTTCGCGAGCTTGCGCGAAGCCGTCGGTCACGGCCGGGCGCAGTGGTCCATCGTGCCTCTGAAGTGGCTGTTGAACACGAGCGGCACGCCTCCCATCTTGCCGAAGCGGGCGGCCTGACCTTGGCGGCGTGCCGCTCCGTTTACCTATACTCATCTCACTCTGGACAGCCGCCCACTCGACGTGACACCAACAAGCCGGGGTTTCCACATGTCTGTAGCGATGCGAAACGCGGCCCTCGGACTGCTGGCCTGGTTCATGTTGGGCACGAGTGTCACGGCGCATGCCGACTCCAGTTGCAACGAAGCATGCACTGCGCGCGGCGAGCTTCTCGACCATCACGTCACGTTGACGCTGACCGCTCAGGAGTTGTCGACATTGCTGGCTTCGAGTGCGGGTGGCCGGCACCTCGCGCGGATTGCCGGCGAGCCCGCATGTGGCATCGAGATCGTGAACTTTCGCTACCGCACCATTGGCGGCGCGGGCGAACCCACTCATGCGAGCGGCGCGTTGATGATCCCTTCGGGACGTGCGGCGGCATGCAGCGGAGCGCTTCCACTGATGCTCTACGCGCACGGCACCACCGCGTACCGCAACTACAACCTCGCCGATCTCACGCAAACAGATCCGGGCAATGGCGACGGCGCAGGGGAAGGCATTAGCGTGGCGGCCATGTATGCGGCGCACGGCTATCTCGTCGTGGCGAGCAACTACGCGGGCTACGCCGGCTCCGATCTCCCGTACCACCCCTATCTGAACGCCGATCAGCAATCCGCCGATATGATCGATTCGCTGCGGGCGGCGCGGCTCGCGCTAGCCGACGTGAAGCCCGACCGAAGCGCACGCGAGAACGGCAAGCTATTCGTCACCGGCTATTCGCAAGGCGGCTTCGTTGCATTGGCGACGCATCGCGCGTTGCAGGCGGCCGGCATCAACGTGACCGCATCCGCGCCGGGCTCCGGTCCATATGCACTCGCTGCTATCGCCGACGCGTTGATCGAAGGCGCGGTCAACCTGGGCTCGACGCTCTTCGCGACGTTGATCGTGACCGGTTACCAGCGCGCTTACGAGAATATCTACCGCCGCCCCGGCGACTTTTACGACGCCGCCTACGCGTCCGGTATCGAGACGTTGCTGCCGAACGCACAGCCGCTCAATCAGCTGATCGCCGCGGGCAAGCTGCCGTCGACGCAACTCTTCAGCAGCGTGCCGCCCGCGCCGCAGTTTGCCTCGATCACGCCGCCCGCCGTGCCGCCATTGACGCCGCCTGTACTGATGCCGCCTGTACTGATGCCGCTATTCGCGGCGGGCTTCGGCAAGGCCAACCTCGTGCGCAACGCTTATCGCCTGACGCTGCTCGAAGATGCGGCCGCCAATCCCGACGGCGCATTTCCCAACGCGACCGCGGCGATGGAGCCGGCAACGGCTCCGCGGCATCCGTTGCGTCAGGCGTTCAAGCGCAACGACTTACGCAACTGGTTGCCACGCGCCCCCGTTCTTTTGTGCGGCGGCCAGTCGGATCCCACTGTGTTCTTTTTCAACGCGCGTATCGAGCAGGCATACTGGCAGAACGCCAAGGTGCCTGCGGGACTCACGTCCGTGCTGGATGTGGATTCCGCTGTCGCCGGGCCCGGCGATCCGTATGCGCCGATCAAACAGGGTTTCGCGAGCGCGAAGGCGGAGGTCGCGAGTCAGGCTGTCGCCGGCGGTGCGACCGACGGCGGAGCAGCAGCGGTATTGCGCGCCTATCACGGCAGACTGGTGGCGTCGTCTTGCATGGCGGCGGCGCGGGCTTTCTTCGCCCGCTTCTGAGGGCGACGAGTGAGGCGGCGATGCGCCAGGAACAGTGGGCTAAACGATCATGACGAAGCGCAACGGGCACGAGGATTTCGTCGTGCGCAGTATGTCGGCCGACGACCTCGCTTTGGCGGTGGAATGGGCCGCGCAGGAAGGCTGGAACCCCGGTCTGCACGACGCTGCCTGTTTTCGCGCGGCCGACCCGGACGGGTTCTTCATCGGCGAATGGCGCGGTGAGCCAGTGGCGTGTCTATCCGCTGTCGCGTACGGAGAGACCTTTGGCTTCATCGGGCTTTATATCGTGAAGGAGGCGTTTCGCGGTCGAGGTTTTGGTATGTGTGTCTGGCAACACGGCATGGCGTATCTGCGAAACCGTAACGTCGGTCTGGATGGCGTGGTCGCTCAGCAAGCGAATTACAAAAAGTCCGGATTTCGGCTTGCGTATCGCAACATCCGCTTTCAGGGCATTGCGCAAGGCGTCGTTCAGGGCGACGCACATGCCGGATTGCTGAACGCCTCGGCGCTGCCTTTCGAAGTGTTGAACCATTACGACCGGCAATGCTTCCCCGCTGCGCGTGAGCGTTTTCTCGCCGCATGGCTTGCGCAACCTGATGCGATTGCACGAGTCGCGGTGCGCGACGGGCAGCTTGTCGGTTACGGCGTATTGCGGCGTTGCAGGAGCGGCAGCAAGATCGGCCCATTGTTCGCGGACAACGTGGAGATTGCCAGCGAGCTGTTCTCCGGGTTGATGTCGAGCATTCCGGGCGAAACGTTTTTCTTCGACGTGCCGGAGATCAACGCAGAAGCGGTTGCATTGGCCGAACGGCACGGCATGACGAGCGTGTTCGAAACCGCGCGGATGTACACGCAGGAACCGCCCACTCTTCCCATTGAACGCATATTCGGCGTGACTTCGTTCGAACTCGGTTGACCGCGCGTGATAGTGCATTTGGAGTTGCGCAGCCGTCGGCGGTGCAAATCGGGAACCGCCAACGGCATGGGCTATTTCCACTTCGAGCCGAGATTCTCCAGTCCGGCTTTCATCAGGTCTTCCGGCAACATCGCAATACGCAATTCACAGTCGGCGTTGAATTTCAGAAACCATGGCTCCGCGAGTGCGGGAATCGATGATGCGGCGTCGATATCCACCACCATCACCGCCCCGCGTGCCCCGTTCTGTTCGGTAAAGTAGACGGTCTCCGGTTTTGCCTCTTCCAGTATTTGTCGGATCACGTTCCCGACGCTGCCTTCGCGCACCATGGTGTTGAACGGCTCGTGCGGGATTCGTATGTTGAGAAGCATGCGCATGTCATCCTCCTGTTGACGCCCCAAGGGCCTCTTAAGGATAGGTGCTTCTATGCGCATGGCAACGTGGCCGTTACGACGCGTTCAACGCGGCGCGACGAATCCGGCGTGCTCGTCGCGAGGCATGCGCCCGCTCAGTTTCCGAACAGTGAACTTTGCGTGCCGCGGCTCGGCGCATGGCGTGCGGGTTTCGTCTGGGCTTCGGATTTGGCCCGAGCCTCGACCGCGGGCTTCTCTTCGAGCGCGAACATATCGGTTTGCCTGTCGGCTTCCGCTTCCAGCGAAGTCTGGCCGGCTTCGAGCGACAGCAGAAACATCTTGTTCGCCAGGCCCCCCGCGAAGCCGGTCAATTCACCGGACGCGCCGATCACCCGGTGGCACGGCGTCACGATGGAGATCGGATTTCTGCCGTTCGCCGCACCGACCGCCCGCACCGCGTTGACGTTGCCGATCTGCATGGCAATTTCCGCGTAGCTGCGGGTCTGGCCGAACGGGATGGTCAACAGCGCGGCCCAGACCTGTTTCTGGAAGTCCGTTCCCTGGAACGTAAGCGGCAGGTCGAATTCGCGCCGCGTGCCGGCGAAATACTCGTTCAATTGCCGTTCGGTATCGATCAGAACTGGACGATCATTCGCTTCGATCCATTCCCCAAGACGCACCCGGTTCGGCTTGTCGTTCTCCCACAGAATGGCAGCGAGGCGCTCGCCGTTCGCAACGAGTTTCAACTGGCCGACGGGAGAGTCCATCAACTTGTAGGCGTAGGTCACTTTGCTTGCTCCTGACGGTTTGGAGGCACAGATGCTGCACGGCGAGTCCGCGAATGCGCGCGGCGAACGGGCCACAGCGGGCCGCAAACGCGCCGACATCCGACAGTGTCAGCCTCGTGCTCTCTGAAGACGCTCCGAATCTTGCTGTCCGGTCCCTTGCAAACGTTCGCCCATCGCTGGGCTGCTGTGCTGAAGGGAACGCGAACGAAGCGTCACTGTACAACCGTTTTCGCGTCAGGCTCGCGACTCAGTAGAATTGATACCTTCGACACGAAGCGCGCCGGCAACCGGACATCTCCACTACGACTGTGACGACAACACTTGAACAACTCCGGACCGGACAACTCGCGGGTACTCGCCGGCTCAAACTGGCATGCGGGTTGACCGAATTTCCCCGGGAGATTTTCGATCTGGCCGACACGCTGGAAGTTCTCGACCTGTCGGGCAACGCGCTCACGTCGCTTCCTGACGATTTGCCACGACTGGGCAAGCTGCGCATTCTCTTTGCGTCCGACAACCCGTTCACCGAGTTGCCGGAAGTACTGGGCCAGTGTTCGACATTGAGCATGGTCGGCTTCAAGGCAAACCGTATCCGGCGCGTTTCGGGCAACGCGCTCCCACCGCAACTGCGTTGGCTGATCCTCACCGACAACGAGATCGAAGCGCTGCCAACCGAAATCGGCGGCTGTACGCAATTGCAAAAGCTGATGCTGGCGGGCAACCGCCTGTGCATGCTTCCCGAGGCATTGGCCGACTGCTCGCGGCTCGAATTGCTGCGTCTCGCGGCGAATCAGTTCGGTGAACTGCCCGCGTGGCTGCTGCGCCTGCCGCGGCTTTCGTGGCTGGCGTACGCCGGCAATCCGTTTGGCGAAGCGCTTGAGGCGGCGGCGCTGATCGACACGCCGATCGCCACAATTCCATGGCACGAGTTGAAACTCGAAGCGCCGTTGGGCGAGGGCGCCTCCGGTGTCATCTATCGCGCGGAGCTTGCGGGCCGTCGCGATGCGTCCCGCGCTGTCGCCGTGAAGCTGTTCAAGGGATCAGTCACGAGCGACGGCTTGCCGGACTGCGAGATGGCGGCCTGCATTCGTGCGGGCGATCACGCAAATCTGATCCCGGTAGCGGGAAAGGTGAAGGACCATCCGGCAGGCACGCATGGCCTCGTGATGGAACTGATCGATCCGCAGTTCAGCAACCTCGCCGGTCCTCCGAGCCTCGAATCCTGCACGCGCGATGTGTACGGCGCCGACACGCGTTTCGATGCGGCGTCGGCATTGGGCATTGCATACGGTATGGCGTCGGCGGCGCGTCATCTGCATGAGCAAGGCATCATGCATGGCGATCTGTACGCCCACAATATTCTGTATGGCGGACACGGGCGCGCGTTGCTGGGAGATTTCGGCGCGGCGTCTTTCTATGCGCCCGGCGATCGGAACACCGGCCTCGCGCTTCAGCGTCTCGAAGTCAGGGCATATGGCTGTCTGCTCGAAGAGCTGCTCGAACGATGCGACTGGCTGGATTCGCACTCGGACACCGCAGCGGCGTTGGTGGAGTTGAAGGACAATTGCTTGAGCGAGGCGATCGAAAGCCGGCCGTTGTTCGACGACATCGCCGCCCGTTTGCTGGCGCTGAAGGGCGATTGATGATCGGCAAACAGCAGCGCGGCGAGCGTATCGAGCGGCTTTCATCCGAATGCGGCACGGCCATTCGTCGGCCCGCCCCAGAAGGAGAGATTCAATGATGCAGAACACGCCTCGAGGAAAGCCCTATCGGGAGACGCGCCGTCGCGTGTTGCTTGCCGCCGCGTTGGCCGCCGCCGGCATCACCGGCACGGTGGGCACCGTGGGCGCCGTGGCTGCGCAGGGCGGCAAGCTCAAGATCGCGCTCGTGCTGAAGTCCCAGACCGATCCATTCACGGTGGCGATGGCGAGTGCCGCGCAGGACTACCAGCGGCATTTCGCGTCGCAATTCGGTTTGACGGTGCGCGCCACGGCCACCGAAAGCGATACTGCCGGGCAGATCCGCATGGTCGAGGAGATGATCAAGGCAAAGATGAACGCGATCGTCTTCGCGCCGACGGATTCGAAAGCGCTGATCGCGGTTGTCGCTCGCGCGATCAAGGCGGGCATCATCATGATCGCGATCGACAACCCGCTCGATGACGCGTCGCAGGACGCGGCCGGAATTTCCGTGCCGTTCGTCGGGCCGAACAATCGCAAAGGCGCGCAGCAGGTCGGCAATTATCTGGCGGGGCGGCTCAATGCGGGCGATCAGGTGGGGATCATTGAAGGCAGTCCCGCCGATCGCAATGCGCAGCAACGCACGGAAGGTTGCCGAGACGCGATGAATGCGGCAGGCATCGGCATCGTCGCCGTTCAGTCCGGCGAATGGGAGTACGGGAAGGGCCGCGACGTCGCCTCGAAGATGCTCAACGAGCATCCGCAGATTCGCGGCTTGCTGTGCGGCAACGACAACATGGCAATGGGCGCGGTCGACGCGGTTCGCGACGCAGGCAGAACGGGCGGCGTCTACATCACCGGCTACAACGATATCGACGCGATCAAGCCGCTGCTCGCCGATGGCCGCGTGCTTGCCACGATCAATCAGTTCGCCGCTCGCCAGGCGATTTACGGCGTCGACGTGGCGTTGAAGGCGGTGACCGAGCAGAAAAAGCAGAGCGAACTGTCGAGGGTGATCGAAACGCCGCTGCAACTGGTCACGGCCGCCAATCGCTGAAACGAGGCTGTTGTAAGGCCTTTGCGGGAGCGAGCCGTGTCACTCCCGCATCACGGCCTGCCACGTCCCGTTATTCCACCTTGACCTTACGCGGCTTGGTCGCTTTTTCGAGCTTGTTGTACTCGAACTCGGGCACCGACTTCAGCGCATCCTTGGTCGCGCCGGCGAGGAACAGATTGCCGTCGCGGATCTGGAAGTGATCGACCGGAATCGCCACGAAGTGCTTGCCCATGCCGAGGAAGCCGCCCACCGACACGACGGCATACGTTGCCTTGCGGTCCGGCGAAATGATCACGTCATAGATGCTGCCGATCTTGTCGTTCAGATCGTTGTAGACAGGCTCGTCGACCAGGGCGCGCCGCACGCTCCAGCCTTTTAGCAGCGCATTGGTTTGCTCGACCGTGCCGCCGAGCGGCTGCAGTCCGGCAATTTGCGCGTAGGCGCCTTGCGACGCACAGATTGCGGCGAGAGCGGTCGCGCAGATGAGTGTCTTTGCTTTCATTTTGGCTCCTTGTTATCTGTTGAACAGTCAGCTTCGTACCAAGGCAAGAGGAAGCACGCCGTGTGCCCGGGGCGGCGCAAACCGGCATTCGTGCTTCTCCGTCAATACTTAATTGCCGTCGGAAGGGTGTTTGTCAGGTGTCCACTGCCCGACAATCCGTCGATTGCGATATTTGCAGGGAGAATAAGTATGAAACCAGGTATGAAACCGGGTATGAAACCAACCTGGGCACTGTTGGCCCTGGCTGTCGGCGCGTTCGGCATAGGCACGACCGAATTCGCGCCAATGGGCTTGTTGCCCGTGATCGCGAACGGCGTGGGCGTCTCCATTCCCGCCGCCGGCCTGCTGATCAGCGCCTACGCACTCGGCGTCATGCTCGGCGCGCCGTTGATGACGCTCGCGTTCGGCAGACTGCGCGCAAAGAAAGCGCTGATCGCGCTCATGTCGATCTTCGTGATCGGCAATCTGCTGTCGGCCATGGCGCCCGGCTACTGGACGCTGCTCGCCGCACGCCTTGTCACGAGCCTGAACCATGGCGCGTTTTTCGGCATCGGCTCCGTGGTCGCGGCGAATCTCGTGCCGCGCGAGAAGCGCGCGAGCGCGGTCGCCACCATGTTCATGGGACTCACGATCGCCAATATTGGCGGCGTGCCGGCCGCGACCTGGATCGGTCAGCAGATCGGCTGGCGCATGGCGTTCGCCGGCACCGCCGGGCTCGGCGTGCTGGCGATTGCCGCACTGGCCGTTGCGCTGCCGCGAGGCGATGCGGGCAAGATGCCGGACGTCCGCCGCGAGTTGCGGGTGCTGGCGCGGCCTGAAGTGCTGATGGCGCTGGCCACCACCGTGATGGGCGCCGGCGCGATGTTCACGCTTTACACCTATGTGGCGCCGGTGCTCGACAATTTGACGGGCGCCTCCGCGGGCTTCGTCACGATCGCGCTGGTGCTGATCGGCATCGGCTTCACGATCGGCAACGGTCTGGGCGGACGGCTCGCCGACTGGTCGCTCGACGGCAGCACGAAGCTGTTTCTCGGCGCGCTGGCGGTCATCATGGTGGCGTTGCCGTTCGTTCTCACGAGCCACGTGGGCGCCTTGATCGGCATGCTCGTGTGGGGCGCGGCCACGTTTGCGATCGTGCCGCCGGTGCAGATTCGCGTGATGCACGCGGCGGCCGAGGCGCCGGGGCTCGCGTCGTCGGTGAACGTGGGGGCGTTCAATCTCGGCAACGCGCTGGGCGCCGCCGCTGGCGGCGCGGTGATTTCAGCGGGGCTGGGTTATTCGGCGGTGCCGATTGCCGGCGCGGTGCTGGCTGCGGCCGGGCTGCTGCTGGTGTTCGCCGGCCGTGCCGGGCGCCAGGCGGTCGAGAGCTGCTGACGGTGAGGCTTCGATCGACTGTGCCAGCCTCGTCTCGTCCGCGAGAAGAGAGCTGCTAGCAGACGGACCTCACGCAGTCCGCGGCTCTGTACGCCCGGCCACAGAGCGCACTGCGGCAACCATGCACAATCGGAGCGAGATCCGGGCGGCGCCTGCGGCGCACCGGCGCCATGCGCGCCCGGGCCGCCTGCCGCCGTGCGTCGATGCACGGCGACGGCGATAACCCTCTGCCGATTGGAGACGCAATGGGTTGGAAAAGCCTGCTGATTGAATCGCCGGTCTGGTTGATGGGCCGGTTTCACCGTCCACGGTTCGACCCGCATCGCGACACGCCGCGCGAGATTTTCGTGCTGCGTCCGAACGATTTCGGCGAGCTGCTTACCACCACGCCGCTCTTCGAAGCGCTGCGCATGCGCTTTCCGACCACACGCCTGATCGCGGGCGTCGGCAGTTGGGGGCGTCCAATTCTCGAGAACAATCCTTTCGTCGACGAGATCGTGGAGATCGACGCGCCCTGGAACAACAAGCTCGTCGAAGACCGCTCGCACCGCAACGTGTTGCGGTTTCTGTGGAAGTCGCCGCAAGTCGCCGCGCTGCGCGCGCGCGGCGGCTTCGATGTCGGTATCGATGTGCTCGGCAGCTACATGGGCGCGCTGCTGCTGATGCGCGCCGGTGTGCGTTATCGCATCGGTGTGCGGGGTTATCGCGGCGGCTGGAGCGGGTGTCAGGCGCATATCGAATTCGCCGCCCGGCAATGCGGACGCGCGGCACTCGCGCAGGGTGAGCTGCTGGGCGCAACGGCGCTGCCGGAAGCACGCCCCCAACTGTTTCTGACCGACGACGAGCGCGCAACCGCCGCGCGGATCTGGAATACGGCTAGCGCGCCGGGCCGTCGCACCGTGCGGTTGATCGTCGGTGTCGGGGCGGGTGTTCCGACCAAGGCGTGGGACGCTCGCCAGGTCGGCGCCGCACTCGCGCAGATCACGCGGACGCTCGAACAAGCGGGTGATGCGTGCGATATCGTGATCGTCGGCAGCAAAGCCGATCAAACGCGCGCCGCCGAGGCGATCGCCGCAGCGGGGCCGCGCGTGCCGGTCCGTTCGGTGGCCGGCGAGGTGCCGATGCGCATCATGTTCGCTCTCACGGAACAGGCCGGCGTCGTGCTGACGAACTCAACGATGCTGATGCACGTCGGGGCCGCGTTCCGCCGTCCGACTGTCGCCGTGCTCGGCGGCAGCGTGACCAAACCCGAACGGCACGATGCCATCTGGGGCTATCCGCCGCCGTATCGCAGCGTGTCGCCCGAGCAGTATGTCGCGGGCGAGCACGCGCGGAACTGGCCGAGCGTCGAGCGGGTCGTGCAAGCGGTTCTGGAGGCGGTCGGCACGCAGCGGGCGCAAGTCAGCGCGGCGGCCTGATGTCGTACCGGCTCGTTCGCCATTGACGTTGATACGCCAGAACTCTCGAACCTCCATCGCGGCGGCATCGATCGGCTGACCAAACGGGGCTCGCTGAATCGCGGAGCATTGCCGTGCGCGATTTTAAAGCGATTGCGATTTGATCGCGTGCGATATATAATCGCGTCTACGAGGCACTTGCCTATGCCCAACGAGGACGCAGATGAAATCGACCGACCAGTCAGCCGCCGCGAATGTGAAACTGTCCGACTTCCTGTGCTTTGCGGTTTACTCCGCGAATCTGGCGTTTGGCAAGGCATACAAGCCCATTCTCGAAGAGCTCGGTCTGACCTATACGCAATACATCACGATCATTGCGCTGTGGGAGGAAGACAACCAGACCGTCAGCAGTCTGGGCGAGAAGCTCTTTCTCGAATCCAACACGCTCACGCCGATCCTGAAGAAGCTGGAAGCGGCGGGTTATGTGGAAAGGCAGCGCGACCCCAACGACGAACGCCAGGTGCTGGTCGGCCTGACGAAAAGCGGCCGGCGGCTGCGTGAGAAAGGCCTGAGCATGGACCTCGTCGAAGCGACCGGTCTCGCGCCGGACGAGTTCGCGAAAGTGCAGAAGGCGATCGTGACGCTGCGCAACAATCTCGTCAAAGCGGTTCACGACGGGGAATGAGCGGGGCGGTCGCTCGCGGTTGCCATGACCGCGCGATCCAAGGACTCTTCAAGCGCTTTGCCCATGAAAGAAGCCCATAGACGTCGCCGTCTATGGGCTTCCTCTTTTGCGCCGCGGCGTTGCTCGACCGTGCGCGCCCGGGTTCACCATCAGCCGCGCTTGGGCAGCTTCCAGTCCGGCCGGACGAAGTGGCACGTGTATCCGTTGGGAATCCGCTCCAGATAATCCTGATGTTCCGGTTCGGCTTCCCAGAACGGGCCTGCGGGAGCGATCTCGGTCACAACCTTGCCGGGCCACAGATCGGATGCTTCGACGTCGGCAATGGTGTTTTCGGCGACTCGCTTCTGCTCGTCGTCGAGATAGAAAATGGCCGAGCGGTAGCTCATTCCGACGTCGTTGCCCTGGCGGTTCCTGGTCGTCGGATCGTGAATCTGGAAGAAAAACTCCAGGATCTGACGGTAGCTGATCTGGGCAGGGTCGAACACGACCTCGAGCGCTTCTGCGTGCGTGCCGTGGTTGCGGTACGTGGCGTTGGGCACGTCGCCGCCGGTGTAGCCCACACGCGTGGACAGCACGCCGGGGTAACGGCGCAGCAGGTCTTGCATGCCCCAGAAGCAGCCGCCGGCCAGAATGGCGGTTTCGGTTTGCGTCGTCATTTCAATCCTTTTTGTCAGTGGCGCCGCGCCACTCGCAGGTGGGTTGGTTTGCCGTTGTCGGATGCGATTCCACAAGCATGCCAGAGATCGGCCTGGCCGGTCGGCCGGCGGCTAAAGCCCATCATGCCGGCATTGTCATGCCGAGCCGGCCGGGACCGTGCCGCGGCCGGCGACGCGGCCTAATGACGTGCGTAGAGACCGTCGCGCGGTGCAACGGCGGCACCACCCGCTGATTCGGAATGACCGGCGACCACGCCGCCGTATGCCGCTTGTGAGCCGGCCGCTTCATCGGCGCTCGCCGCGACGGTTTGCGCGCTTTGCCCACGTTGCGACGCCGGTGCGCCGGCCGAGGGCCGATAGAAGGGCGCCGGACCATATCCGCTCGCGAACGCGGGCGCGGCGGCGGAAGTAGACAGGGCGACGAGCAGTGCGGCAATGAGTTTGGATTTCATGATGAAACTCCGTGAAAAGTGGGGAGTGAGAGGCGCAGTCCATGCCGGATCGCGCCCCGGATTCGTTGAGTGGCCGATCAGGATCAGGCTACGTTGACGATGACGTCGATGTTTCCCCGCACGGCTTTCGAATACGGGCAGACTTCGTGCGCTTCGTGCGCGATGGCCTCGGCGAGCTCGCGCGCCACGCCCGGCACGCTGACGTTAAAGCGCGCCTGAAGGAAATAGGCGTTGCCGGTCATGCCCAGATCGACCTCGACCTCGACCGACAGATCAGCGGGAAGCTTCACCTTCTTTTCCTGAGCCACGAGGCCGATCGCCAGGATGTAGCAGGACGACCATGCGCCCGCGAACAGTTTTTCCGCGGTCGGATGGGCCTGCACGGCCGTGAACGCGAGGTCGTCGGCAGGGCCTTCGGACGAGGAGAGTTGCAGGTCGACGCGACCGCCACGGCCGTTGACTTTCGTATGGGTTTTGCCAGTGGAGAGGACAGTTTCGATCTTGGTCATGATGAATTCCTTGAAGAGTGCACAATGTCAAATCTCTTTAAATCGCATGCGATGTAATCGCATGCGTCGAATAATGGTCGGGAAGTTTGGTTTTGTCAAGCGCATGCGATTAAATCGCATGCGAGTTTCTATGGTAGAAAACCGCGATTCGCGGCTGGCGCTCAGCAAGTGGCGCTCGCGCCAAGGCAGGGCAGGCCGGCGGGGCAAGCCGCTGAGAACGATTTTCGACCGGAGCCGCTGCGTTCCTGTCGACTAGACTACGAGCTGCCCCGATTCGATAGCGCACAACGCCGTGAAGCCAGAAGTGATCCTCGAGGACGGTTTGCCTTCACGTTGATCGTGACGCTGGCGATCGGCGGCGTGCACTTTGTTTCGTTTCTTGGCGCGCGCGCCTGGGAGACGCTTCTCGGCGGGGCGCTCGGACTGCTCGCCGCGAAGTTTATTTTTCCGCTGCGATCCTGACACCCTCGCCGTCGCGCGAACACCTCCACGCCTACGATCCGAGCCTTTCCATCAGGAAGTCGACGAAACCGCGCACGCGTGACGACAGGTGTCGCGCATGCGGATAGAGCAGGACAAACGGCCGCGAACAACCGCCGTAAGGAATGAGCAACTCCTTCAGCGTGCCCTCGGCGATATCCTTCTCGACGATGAAACGATAGGTTTGAAAAAGGCCCGCTCCGTGACGCGCGAGCGTGGCCCCGGCAAGCACATCGCCCGAGGACGTGTAAGCGCCGCGTGTCATCGTCTCGACCACCGCGTCTTCGTGTTTGAACAGCCACGGGATGTTGCGGCCGGTGCTCGGCAACGCGAACTGGATGCAGTCGTGATGGACCAGATCGTCGGGCGTTTTGAGTTTGGCGGTGCCCCGCAGATAGGCCGGCGAAGCAACGACCACCAGTTCCGCGTCTTCGATCTTGCGCGCGATCAGACCGGAGTCGCCCGGCGCGCTGCCGCGAATGGCCAGGTCGAAGCCTTCTTCACCAAAGTCGATGTTGCGGTTGCTGAGATGCGTTTCGACCGTGACCCCCGGATAGCGGCTGCGAAACTCGGCCAGCAAGGGAAGCACGCGATAGTGGCCATATGGCGTCGGCATGCTGATTCGCAGCACGCCGGTGGGCGCCGTCTGTTGTCCGGTCGCTTCGCGTTCGGCTTCGGCGAGCTGGGCGAGCGCCTGCCGGCATTGTTCGAAGTACCGTCTTCCCGCATCCGTCAGCCGGATCTGCCGTGTGGTCCGCACAAACAGGCGCACGCCGAGCCGTTCCTCGAGACGTGCGACAGTGCGACTGACGGCGGCCGGCGTGACGCTCGCGGCGTTCGCGGCCTCGGTGAAACTCTCGAGTTCGGCCGCGAGACAGAACAGTTCGATACTGCCCAGAAGGACGTCTTCAAATTGACGCTGCATGGTCTCTCGGCGACTTGTCTGATCGTGCTGTCTTGTCCGGGCAGAATGTTGCCCGGAACGACCGCAACGCGAACACAACGACGGTGCGGCCGCGTCCGGTGCGCAATAGAGCTTCGTATGGAATATCAGGACTATATTGTAGTGAGACTCGATGGGGAAGCGACATGACCGACCGGACAGACAATCGTGCCTTGCTGCACCTGCTGGGTATCGACAAGCCAATCATTCAGGCGCCCATGGCCGGCGTCAGTACGCCCGCCATGGCTGCGGCTGTCTCCAATGCAGGCGGCCTCGGCTCGCTAGGTGTGGGAGCGATGAACGCTGAAGGCGCTCGCAAGGTGATCCGGGAGACCCGCGCGCTGACAGGCAAGCCGTTCAATATCAACGTCTTCTGCCATCAGCCGGCGCAAGCGGACGCGGCACGCGAGCAGCAATGGTTGAACTGGCTCGCGCCGCATTTCGAAAAGTATGGGGCGATGCCGCCGGCAAAGCTCTCGGAGATCTACACGAGCTTCGCGGCGGACCCGGCCATGCTGGCGGTTTTTCTCGAAGAGAAACCCTCGATCGTCAGTTTCCACTTCGGCTTGCCTTCCGCCAATGTCATCGCCGAACTGAAGACGGCGGGTATCAAGCTGCTTGCCAGCGCGACAAACCTGGAGGAGGCGGCGCAGGTTGAGGAGGCGGGCGTCGATGCGATTGTGGCGCAAGGCATCGAGGCCGGCGGGCATCGCGGTGTCTTCGATCCCGAAGCGTATGACGATGGGCTGGGCACCTTCGCGCTGACCCGTTTGCTGGTCAGCCGATGCCGGCTGCCGGTGATCGCTTCCGGCGGCATCATGGACGGTGCCGGTATTGCTGCGGCGCTCGCACTCGGCGCTCAGGCCGCGCAGCTTGGCACGGCATTCGTGACCTGCCCCGAAAGCTCGATCGACGACGGTTACCGCCGCGCGATGCTGGGCGAGGCGGCGCGCCGCACGACCTTCACGGCGGCAATCTCCGGGCGGACCGCGAGAAGCATGGCGAACCGCTTCACGGCCCTCGGCGCCGACGCGCGCTCACCTGAGCCGCCCGCGTATCCGATCGCCTACGATGCGGGAAAAGCCCTTCACGCCGCCGCGAAAGCCAAAGGGGAGTTCGGCTACGGCGCGCAGTGGGCCGGTCAGGCGGCCGCTCTGGCGAGGTCGTTGCCCGCTGCCGAACTGGTGGCCCAGTTGGAGCGCGAACTGAAGGAGAGCGTTCAGCGCTTGCGGCAGTTCGCGGAGTAATGGATCCGCGAACTGCGGGCCGACGGACTATACGGATTGAGCGATCGAGGTGCTGTCGCTCAACCCGGCTTCTGGCTCAGCTGCTTGCGATACGCTAGAACCGGCAATCCGCCCCAACCCCAGTTCTCGGTGTTCACTTCCTCGATGACCACGAAGGTCGATTCGAGCGGTTTGTGCAACACGTCCAGCAGCAACTGACTGACGCCCGCGATGAGTTGGGCTTTTTCGTCGGCCGTGACGGCATCGTTGCCGGGTTTGGAACCCTCGCGGGTCACCTGAATCGTGACGATAGGCATGTCGTTCTCCGTTGTCCTCGGTTGACGTGAAGGGCGCCGGCCAGCGGCGCCCTGGGCGCGATCAGTGGCCTGCGCTCTGGCCGCCGTCAACGTGCAGGATTTCACCTGTCACGAACGGCGCCGAATCCAGATACAGGACCGCACCCACGATATCGCTCATTTCGCCCATATGCCCGACCGGATGCAGTGCGCCGAGCGCTGCATGGGTCTCTTGCGGGTGCATCGGCGACTTGATGATGCCCGGCGAAACGGCGTTTGCGCGAATGCCCTTCTTCGCATATTCGATGGCGAGCGACTTCGTGGCCGAGTTCAGGCCGCCCTTGGTCAGCGAGGCCAGCACCGAGGGCACGCCGTCGATTGCGTGGTCGGTCAGGCTCGTCGTGACGCTCACCACGTGACCGCTACCCTGCTTTTCCATCTGGGCAATAGCGAGTTGCGTGATGTAGAAAAAGCCCGAGAGGTTCACGGCGGTGACGGTTGCGTAGTCTTCGGCCGTGTATTGGGTGAAGGGCTTGGCGACGAAAATGCCGGCGTTGTTGACCAGTGTGTCGATGCGGCCAAAACGGGCGAGGGCTTCGGAAACCACGCGCTGCGCGGTGGCCGGGTCGGCGATGTCGCCTGCCACGGTCAGGAGGTTGGGATCTTCCGACGGTTTGACCGAACGTGCGGTTGCAACGACGCGATAGTCGAGCTTGCGAAATGCGTTGACGATTTCGGCGCCAATGCCTTGCGATGCGCCCGTAACGACAACGACTTTTTGTGAGGTGCTCATGGCTAAATCTCCAGATAAGTGATTTGATCAGATGCTGATCGGGCCAGCGGCTCCGATGGGTATGAAATCTAGGCGCATTGGCGCCGATTTCGAACACCCGCCATGGACAAACAGTCTTGCGTGCAAGGTACAAATGGATTGGGCGGTGAGCGGCCGCGCCGGGCGTGCGTTGCGGCCGGCGTCGCGCCGGCGTTGCCGCTTGCGGTGCTGAGGCGATTTATTTCTGGCTGTCCGCCGAGTTCATGCGAAAGACCGAGATGCCTTCCATCGGGTCCAGCGTTTCCCGCCAGGGTGCGCGCTTCAACAGACGGGCCGTGTCCTCGTAGCCCGCGAGCCAGCGCCGCTTGATTCCCGCCGACGAAAAATCGATGTCCCGGTTCAGGTCATCGTTATCGAATGCCGGTGCGTCGAGTTCCAGCACTTGCATCGTCGTGCCGCAGCCCCAATCGAGCAGTTCCCGCACTTCCGGCGCGTTGCGTTGCTCTTCGGGCAGGTGCTGGCCGAGTTCACGAATCACATGACGAAGCCGGTGAATCTGCTTCTGCCGATCGAGATGGCTTTCCGCGCGACTCGAATACTGAATGTCGCGTTGCCGGCTCATTACCTGCAAGATCGATTCGGGCTCCGGACCGCTGGAGGGCCACAGCTGCACCGAAAAAATCACCGAGTCGCGGCGCGGCCGGTCGTCGAGCACGGCTTCGAGCGGCGTATTCGAATAGATGCCGCCATCCCAGTACGATTCGCCCTCCAGCCGCACCGCCGGAAAGCCAGGTGGAAAAGCGGCGGAGGCCATGACGTGTTCGACGTCGAGCAGATCGTCGCGATTGGTGAAGTACCGCATGCGGCCACTGCGGACATTGACGGTGCCCACGGTCAACCGCGTTGTCTTCTGATTCAGGTAGTCGAAATCGATCAGCGACGACAAGGTGTCGCGCAGTGGTCCGGTCGAATAGAACGCTGCCTGATCGGAGCGAACACGCGCCTGAATTCCCGCCCAACTCTGCCACTGTGGCGTGAAAAACGACGGCACGCCTTGAGTAACCGTGGCGACGTCGCGCAACCAGGTGGCAAGTCCGGGCAACCAGTTTGCCACCTCGACGCCATGACAGGCCACGCCGTTCCAGAACTGCGTCAGGCGCGCCATGCGGTTTTCCGGAAGATTGCCGGCAATGATCGCGCCATTGATCGCGCCGATCGACGTGCCGATTACCCAATGAGGTTCGACCTTGCCGTCATGAAGTGCCTGATATACCCCGGCCTGGTAAGCGCCAAGGGCACCGCCCCCCTGAAAGACCAGGACGATCTGGCCGGGAATGTCCGGTACGCCGTCCGGGCCGTTTTCTGCGTTGCTCTGGCTTTCGACGTGCGTCTTGTTACCCATGACAAGTCTCCGGGACACGTGCTGCGGTGCCGCTGATATTGCCACGGTATGGCCGGCGTGACGGTGGAGATAATCCGTGTCCGACCAACGACGAACTGGGTCAACCTCTCCTTAATCCTGGAGAGCGCGCGCAGCGCCGATAGGCGCACTTCTTTTTCGCAATGGTTCAGAACGTCGCGTCAGGTACGGACAACCTGGCGATTTGGACATCCACCGCTGGGGCGATGCCCTACGCCTTCGGCAGAGTCGATTTCCTTCCGCGATTGCGCGGTTTCGGCTCGACTCCCACGCGTGGATCGCGTGCGAGCACGAGCGCCGTCAGTTTTTCGGCGACGATCTCAAACGCCGGATCTTCCTGCGGGACGTAGAGCCACTTGCCGAGCACCGGATGCGGCCGCAAAGCGGGCATTTCATTGATGAGCGCGGCGTGGCGCTCTTGCGACGTGCACACCAGCAGGCCATTCCAGGGCGCGTCGCGATCGGCGGCCACGAGGCACAAGAGGCCGTCGATATAGGCGGCGTCGCTGCCGAACATACGCTTGCGGAAGAAGGTCGAATCGCGCTCGAACGCGTCGAAGATCCAGACGAGCGAGTTGCGGACAGACGAAGGCATCGGCGTAAAGTCCTGGGCGGCATGAACGAAGCGGAGCGAAAAGCATAGCACCGCGATGTTCAGACGCGCTGCGTCAATGCGTGCAGATCACCGCCGTCAGCAGTAACGGAATGACCATGTGTACAACGGCGGTGCTTCCGGCCGCGCGCAAGCGTTTTTCGACCGACTCGCTCGGTGCGGATAACACGGCGCCGTACAGCGGGCCGGCGAGTGCCTGGCCGCGGCCTTTCTTGAACATCTCGTCGTCCGGTTCGTAGCCGAGCACGGCATAGACGCGAAACCCGAACGCGGTCATGTCGCTGCCATGCACCGGTCGAAACGCGTTGACCGAATTCGTGTCGATCCGCATTGGATTCGGCTCGATGTACTTGTCTTCGATGAGCTGCCCGATGAAATCGTGGGGACGCGCCTGGCAGTCGAATTGCGCGTCGAGCGCGTACGCGTGCGAGGCCGGCGTATAAAAGCCGACGCTCGAGGCGAGTAGAGCTGCAACTGCGGTGAGAGGACGAGGTGCCATGGCTAACATGCCTGAACTGCGAGCGTCGACAGGCCGGACGCTCGCTAGTCATCAGTCTCTCACGTCCTTGCCTTTAGCGTACGTGCGTCAGCGAACCATGGTGGCGTCGGGGGCCGGTTCGCACCGGCGCTCGGTCTGCGTACCGCTCGACGCGTCAGTCACCGCGTTGTCATGCTTCTATGTGCGGTCCTGGAACAGAGCATTGAGTTGCGAGCCGGGCGCCGCGCCGGCGAAGCCGTCGAAGCGTCCCTGAACCAGCGACTGCGCGGCCTGCATGAAACCGCCCCATGCCGCACGCGCCAGCGCCCCGCCGACACTGATGCGCCGCACGCCGAGCGCGGCCACGTCCTGCACCGTGAGCGCCGACGTCGAACCGATCAGCAGATTGACGGGCTTCGGCGCCACCGCCGCCACCACGGCTTCGATCTGTTCGCGCGTCTGGATGCCCGGCGCGTACAGGCAGTCCGCGCCGGCCGCGGCATACGCCTTGAGGCGCGCAATCGTATCGTCCAGATCGGGCGAGCCGGCGAGGAAGTTCTCGGCCCGGCCGACCAACAGTGTCTCGCCGCCGGTTTCGTCGATGGCGCGGCGTGCCGCTCTGATCCGTTCCACGGCGGCTTCGATTGAAAACAGCGGCGCGGCGGCATTGCCGGTGGAGTCTTCAATCGACAGTCCGGCAACGCCGGTCTCGACGGCAAGCCTGACGCTTTGTGCGACCTCCGCCGGATCGCGGCCGAAGCCGTTCTCGAAGTCGGCGTTGACCGGCAGATCCGTTGCTTCGACGATCTCGCGCAAGTGCGCGAGGATGGCATCGCGAGGCAGTGTGTTGTCGGCGTGTCCGGTCGACCATGCAAAGCCGGAACTGGTCGTGGCGAGCGCCTGGAAGCCGAGGGATTGCAGATAGCGCGCGCTGCCGGCATCCCACGGATTGGGCAGGACGAAACAGCCGGAGGTGTGCAATGCCTTGAAAGCGGCGCGCTTCTCGACGACGGTGCGGGACATGCGTATCTCCTGAAAACGGACGAGCGTGAGGCGCTCGTGTTGTGATGTGACAGGGCGGCGGTGGACCTCATCATCCGTGAAATTCGACCGGTTGTGTCGGTTATACGTATGTTCGGAAAGGCATGGCGGACAACGGTCGACAGCGTGCGCGACAGCATGGGAACCGAGCGCAATGCGCCATCGAAATGGAAAATAAATTCTATTATTATTTATTTGGCAATTATTCTTGCAGATGCGCCGGATTGTCTTCTATGCTTGACCTCAAACGCCGCTGCAACGCGGTGAGGCTCACAGGAGACAGTCGTGGACAGGATCGAAACGAATGATGCGACACCGGGCGTGGTAGTCGAGGCTCTGACGCGTGGTCCCGGCGCGATATGCCTACGCGGACTGTTCAGCGAAAGCCAGGTGGCGGAGGCACGCCGCGTGGTGATGGCTCATTCGGAAGATCGCGCGCAAACCGTCACGCATTTTCAGGGGCAGGCCGCGGAAGAACAGCGGCTTCACTTGCAGCGGCGCGTGTGGAATCTGCTCGCCAAGGGCGACGTATTCTCCGAGATGTCGGAGCAGCCTGTGATCGTGGATGCGATGCGCCGCTTTCTCGGCGACGACTTCATCATGGGCTCGATAGCGGCCAACCGTATTCTGCCCGGCGGGCCCGGCCAGGAACCGCACATCGACTATCCATACTGGGACTACCACATGCCGGACACGTTTCCGCTCGGCATCAACACGTCGTTCCCGCTCAATGCACAGGTGACGATCCCGCTCGACCCCTTTACGGCCGAGACCGGCGCGACGGCGTTCGTGCCGCACACGCAGAACGAATTGCGCTATCCGGCGGAAGGCGACCGGTTCTTCGAGCGTTGCCAACGCATGACGGCCGAGCCGGGCGATGCCATCGTGTTCTTCGGCGCGACCTGGCATTGCGCGATGCCCAATCGCAGCACGCAGGATCGCAGCGCCGTGCTGATCCAGTACTTGCCCAAGTTCGTGAAGCCGATGGAAGACCTGCGCGCAATGGTCGGCGAAGAGTTCGTCAAACGGGCGAGTCCGACCATGCGTCAGTTGCTCGGCCTCAATTTCCCCTACCCGCAGAAGCTCGACGAGATCGCCGTGGCGACCAACGCCGAGGGTCGCAAGAATGCGATGCGTTGAGGCAGGGCGATCGTAGACGTTCGTCAAGTGGTAATGGACGGTTTTGGCGCGTCCAATGCGCGTGCAGGTCTATGCGCCGGCATCGGACGGGTTGCTGGAATCGGCGCGCAGGGACTTCTTTGCCGCGCGCACGAACGCCAGGAAATTTGCCACCACGGGATCGTCGCGACTGGCATGCCACGCCAGTCCGACTCGCCAGCGGCCGGCGGCGTCACGCAATGGCAGCACCCTTGCGTCGCGCAACAGGTATTGCGCCCGCGAGGGCAGGAACGCCGCGCCGACGCCCGCCGCCACCCCGGCGAGCACCGACTGGATGTCGTCGGCTTGCTGGATCACCTTGGGCACGAAGCCATGTTCGCCGCACCAGTGGTCGATTTGCGCTGCCAGCCCGGGACCGCGCCCGCGCGACAGCGCAATGAAGCCGGGCTCGTTCAACTCCTTCAGATTCGACGGAACGCGTTTCCAGCGCGCGTGCTGCGGTATCGCCAATGCCAGTGCCTCGTCGAGTATCGGCAACGTGGACAGGCCGGCGTCAGCCGGCAAGCGCAGGAAACCGACGTCGAGCTTGCCGGTGAGAATTCGCCGGGTTTGTTCCGCGGAAGAAAGATCGTTGAGTGTGACGCTGACGTTCGGATGGCGCTTGCGGAATTGGGCAATCAGTTGCGGCGCCTCGGTGAGGGTGGAAAGTCCAAGACCGACGCGCAGATAACCGCGCGTTCCGCTGCTCGCCTCGCGGGCGCGCGCGAGAACATTGTCCGCGTCACGGACCAGCGCTTCGGCGTCGGCGAGAAATGCTTCGCCGAAGATCGTCAGTTCCGCGCCGTGCCGGCCGCGCTCGAACAGCCGTGCGCCAAGGCTCATCTCCAATGCCACGATCTGCTTGCTCAAGGCGGGCTGGCTGACGCAAAGCGTGTGCGCGGCGTGGCCAAAGTGCCTGAGTTCAACCACGGTCAGAAAGGCGCGCAGTAATTTGAGTTCCATTCCGTGAAGTGATCGAATGTATTGAATTTTTCATTTCACTTATCGAAGCCTGGGCGGTCCAATGGGATCGTTGTGTCCATCGGGTCGTGAAGATGTCTTACTCCGCTGTTTCATCGCTGCGCGTTGCCGCCGTCCCGCTCGTTTCTCGTCCCGGCGACGCGCCGCATAACGTCGCGCGTATTGCGGCCTGTCTGGCACTTGCCGCCCGGGAAGATATCGTCCTCGCGGTATTTCCCGAGAGCTGTATCGTTGGCTATGGAAGCCTCGCGAAGCTTCATCGCGCCGAGCTCGACGCGCTTGCCGAACCGCTCGACGGACCGTCGATCAGTGCGATTGCCGACGCAGTCGAACGTTCTGGCGTCGCGGCCGGCGTCGGTTTTCTCGAGCGCGCAGCCGACGGGCGGCTGTTCAACAGTTACGCCGTTTGCCTGCCCGGCGGGGCGCGGCATTGTCACCGTAAGCTGCACGCGTTCGAGCATCGGCGGATCAGCAGCGGCGATCGGTTCACTGTCTTCGATGCGGCGTGGGGCGTTCGCATCGGCATTCTGATTGGCGGCGACAATTATCTGGTCGAGAACACGCGTATGACGGCGCTCATGGGCGCGACGCTGCTGCTCGCGCCGCATCGCCACGATGGCGTGAAGCGCGCCGCGGATCATCGGACACAGCCTGTTTCGATGGAGCAATCGCTACGATGCTGGCTGCCGGCGCGAGCTAACGACAACGGCATGTTCGTTGTCGTCAGCGAGGGAGCGGAAGACGACAGCCGTGAACAGTCGCGTGGGGCAGGCATGATCGTCGATCCATGCGGCTGCGTGCTTGCCGAGAGCAGTGCGCAAGACGCCCTCATTGCCCCCGATCTGCAGATGGACCTGATCGGCCGAAGCGCGGGGCAGCAATGGCTGACGGCCCGTCGCCCGGAACTCTATGGCTTGCTGGGCCGCTTCGGTCATCAAGCGACGGATTTCGAGCCACGCAGCGCTTCCTCCCGAGGCGGGATCGCGATCAGTTTTGCGCAGGTCGGGCGCGATCGCCTCATACGCTAGCGTTTCTCAAGCACCGCTAGCGGAAGATCTCGGCAATCAGGTTAGCCACGGTCCGGATCCGCTCGCTGTCGCGCAATGCCGGATGCAGCACCATCCACACGTCCTGATCGAGCGACTTGATATGCTTCTCCACGCAGACGAGGTCGCTTGTCGTGTCACCAGCCAGTTGGGCAAGGACGCCGAGCCCTGAGCCGCCCAGAACGCCGTCGAATACGCCCATGCCGTAGCTGCTGCGCAGCGACGGCGCCGGGGCGCCCGGCAGCGTTTTCAGCCATTGCGTGGCCGGATGGTCGGGCTGCCGGTCGTCGTAGCCGACGAACGACAGCTTGTCCCACTCCTTCTTCACGATCGCCGCGCGGTGGCGAAGGTAGTAGTCGCGCGAGCCGTAGAGCCCGAAGCGGATCCGCCCGATCCGCCGAACATACAGGTCACCTTCTTCCGGGCACTCGGACCACAGGGCAATGTCCGCCTCGCGCCGTGCAAGGCTATAGGGGCGGCGCGAAGTGAGCACTTCGATCGCGAGCCCGGGCAGCCTGTCCTGAAACGAGCCGAGCAGCTTCAGCAGGATGTACGACGGCCACTCGACGGCGTTGATCCGCACCGTGCCGTGCGCAGCCGCGCCGCCATTCACGTCCGCGGCGCGTTCGATCTGGTGAGCCAGGTCCTCCATCTGCTCCGCCCAGGCCAGCACCCGGGCGCCGAACGCGGTCATGGTACAGCCGGACGGCACCCGGTCGATGAGCGGTTCGCCCAGCCGCCTTTCCAGCTCGGTGAGGCGGCGCGACAAGGTTGGCGCGCTCAGGTCGCACGCCGCCGCGGCGGATCGCATCGTTCCCTCGCGGGCGATTGCGACCAGAATTCGAAGGTCGTCCCAATCGACGTGTTCCATTTTTGAAACGATAGGTTTTGAAATTTGGCATAGCATAACGCAGTTTGCGAGGATAGGATTGGAGCTGGCCATACTTGCCCGGCATCACACGACGAGACCTGCAAGGTCCGGCACGGCGTGGCAAGTGAGGCGTTCCTGCCCATCACACGACTCATCGGCTCTCAGTAGACCGAACGAGCGATACGGAGACATCAATGATTCGCCATTTTCTACCGGCGCGGCGTCGCGCCATCGCAGCCGGCGCGGCCTTCCTCGCCGTGTCGATTTTGCCGATGCCGGCGGCATTCGCCCAGGCCGCGCATAAGCCGAAAGTCGCGCTTGTCATGAAGTCGCTGGCGAACGAATTTTTCCTGACCATGGAAACGGGCGCCAAGGATTATCAGAAGCAGAATCCGGCGAAATTCGACCTGGTCACCAACGGCATCAAGGACGAGACGGACACCGCGAACCAGATCCGCATCGTCGAGCAGATGATCGTCTCGAAGGTCGACGCGCTGGTGATTGCACCGGCCGACTCGAAGGCGCTCGTGCCGGTCCTGAAGAAAGCGGTCGACGCCGGCATCATCGTGGTCAATATCGACAACAAGCTGGACGGCGACGTCCTCAAATCGAAAGACCTGAATATCCCGTTCGTCGGGCCGGATAACGCGAAGGGCGCACAGAAGGTCGGCGACTACCTGGCCAAGCACCTGAAGTCGGGTGACAACGTCGGCATTATCGAAGGCGTCTCGACCACGACCAATGCGCAGCAACGCACTGCCGGCTTCAAGCAGGCCATGGCGTCGGGCGGCATGAAGGTCGTCTCGTTGCAATCGGGCGAGTGGGAAATCGACAAGGGCAACGCCGTGGCGAGCCAGATCCTCAACGCGAATCCGGACGTCAAGGCCTTGCTGTGCGGCAACGACAACATGGCGATCGGCGCCGTATCGGCCGTGCGCGCGGCCGGCAAGGCCGGCAAGGTGCAGGTGGTCGGCTACGACGACATCAATGCGATCAAGCCCATGCTCGCCGACGGCCGCGTTCTCGCCACCGCCAATCAGTACGCCGCGAAGCAGGCTGTGTTCGGTATCGACACGGCTTTGAAAGCACTCTCCGCACACAAGAAACAGTCTGAATTGTCCGGCGTCGTCGAAACGCCTGTCGATCTGGTCACCAAGTAAGCGTGATGCAACGCGTGGCCCGCTGCGTCAAGGGGCCACGCTGACTGATTTCTGTCCAGCTCGATCTATCCGATGTCCATTCCCATTCCCTCCCTTGCCGATGCCCCGCCCGTGCTGCGTGTTCAGGGCATCGGCAAGACCTATGCCGAACCCGTGCTCGCCGACGTATCGCTGGAACTGCGCGCGGGCGAAGTGCTCGCGCTGACCGGCGAGAACGGCGCGGGCAAGAGCACCTTGTCCAAAATCATAGGCGGCCTCGTCACGCCGACTACCGGCTCGATGACTCTCGGCGGCGCGGCGTACGCGCCGGCCAGCCGCAAGGACGCCGAGGCGCTCGGCGTGCGCATGGTCATGCAGGAGTTGAACCTGCTGCCGACGCTCACGGTGGCGGAGAATCTGTTTCTGAACCGCTTGCCGCGGCGCGGCATGTTCGGCTGGATCGACCGCGCCAAACTGCGCGAGGACGCGCGGCACGCCATGGCGCAAGTCGGGCTCGACGCGATCGATCCCGACACGTTGGTTGGCACGCTCGGTATCGGGCATCAGCAGATGGTCGAGATCGCGCGCAATCTGATCGGCGACTGCCGCGTGTTGATTCTCGACGAACCGACCGCGATGTTGACCGCCCGCGAAGTCGATCTGCTGTTCGAGCAGGTCGAGCGGCTCAAGGCGCGCGGCGTGGCGTTGGTGTATATCTCGCACCGGCTCGAAGAATTGAAGCGAATCGCGCGGCACGCTGCCGTGTTGCGCGACGGCCGCCTCGTGCATGTCGACGAGATGGCCAACCTCACGACAGACCGTCTCGTGACGCTGATGGTGGGCCGCGATATCGGCGACAGGATCGATCTCGGCGAGCGGCGCATCGGCGAGGTGGCGTTCAAGGTCAGCGGCATGACGCGCGAGCCGGTGGTGCGCGACGTGTCCTTCGAGGTCAAGGCCGGCGAGATTTTCGGCATCAGCGGCCTGATTGGCGCAGGCCGCACGGAGCTGATGCGGCTCATTTATGGCGCGGACCGCGCGGACGCCGGCAGTGTCTCGATCCGACGTGAAGGCGGGTCACCCGTACCCGTGGCGATCGCCTCGCCCGCGGACGCCGTGAAGCACGGCATCGCACTGATCACCGAAGATCGCAAAGGCGAGGGGCTTCTGCTGACCCAGCCGATCGCCGCCAACATCTCGCTGGGCCACCTGCGCGCCGTGTCGAGCAAGGGTGTGGTGGACGGCCGTCGCGAGGCGGCCTTGGCGCACCAGCAGATCGACGCCATGCGCATTCGCAGCGCCGGGCCGTCGCAGCCGGTGTCGGAGCTGTCCGGCGGCAACCAGCAGAAGGTGGTGATCGGCCGGTGGCTTGCGCGCGATTGCACGGTGCTGCTATTTGACGAACCCACGCGCGGCATCGACGTCGGCGCGAAGTTCGATATTTATGCATTGATGGGCGCGCTGGCCCGCGAAGGCCGTGCCCTCGTGGTCGTATCGAGCGATCTGCGCGAATTGATGGCGATTTGCGACCGGATTGGCGTGATGTCGGCGGGACGGATGACGGGCCTGTTCGAACGCGGCAACTGGACCCAGGACGCGCTGCTGGCCGCGGCATTCGCAGGCTACGCGAAGCGCGAGGACCTGCTGCACGAGCCGATCGAACCCGACGCCAAAGCGCCCGACGAAAGCAAATTTGTGGAGTATTGAGTATGACCGTAGAAACCAGCCTGCCTACGTTGCAGAACGAACCACCCAAGCATGCAAAGCCGCTCGGCGCACGCCTCGGCTTTTCGAACTACATCGGACTGCTCGGCGCGCTCCTCGGGATGATCGTACTGTTCTCGCTGCTGAGTTCGCACTTCCTGACCTACGACACATTCAGCACGATCGCGAACCAGATTCCCGATCTCGTTGTGATGTCGATCGGCATGACCTTCGTGCTGATCATTGCCGGCATCGATCTGTCGGTCGGCTCGGTGCTGGCGCTCGGCGCGGCGCTCACGAGCGTCGCGGCCTTGCAGTGGCATTGGGCGGCGTTGCCCGCGGCCTTGCTCGGCATGGCTGGCGCGACCCTGACGGGCTGCGTGACCGGCGCGATCACGGTGGCCTGGCGGATTCCGTCGTTCATCGTGTCGCTCGGCGTGCTGGAAGCGGCGCGGGGTCTCGCGTATCAGTTGACCAACTCGCGCACGGCCTATATCGGCGACGCGTTCGATTTTCTCTCCAACCCCATCGCGTTCGGCATTTCGCCGGCGTTCATCATTGCCATTGTGGTGATGGTCGCCGCGCAGTTCGTGCTGACGCGCACGGTGTTCGGCCGCTATCTGGTCGGCATCGGCACGAATGAGGAGGCGGTGCGCCTTGCGGGCGTCAATCCGAGGCCCTACAAGATTGCGGTATTCGCGATGATGGGTCTGCTGGCCGGCCTTGCTTCACTGTTCCAGATTTCGCGGCTCGAGGCCGCCGACCCGAATGCCGGGCAGGGTATCGAATTGCAGGTGATCGCGGCGGTGGTTATCGGCGGAACGAGTTTGATGGGCGGGCGCGGTTCGGTGACGAGCACCTTCTTTGGCGTGTTGATCATCTCGGTGCTTGCCGCGGGGCTCGCGCAGATCGGCGCGACTGAGCCGACCAAGCGCATTATTACGGGAGCCGTCATTGTCGTCGCCGTCGTGCTGGATACTTATCGAAGCCGGCGTCGCGCCGCATAATCGGATCATTCGGTGAATGGTGGGCCGCAATCGTGTTGCGTGGGATGGGAGTCATTAAAAGTGTCAAAAGAAACTAAGCAGGGTCGCGTTCTGGTGGTAGGCAGCATCAATACGGATCTGGTCGCCCGTGCGCCACATTTGCCGCGCCCAGGCGAGACGATCGGCGGGCACGAGTTCTCGCAGGTTGCCGGCGGCAAGGGCGGGAACCAGGCTGTCGCGGCCGCGCGCATCGGCGCGCAGGTGGCCATGGTCGGATGTGTCGGGAAAGACGCGAACGGCGCGCAGCGGGTCAAGGATCTGGAAGCGGAAGGTATCGACTGCAGCGGCGTCGAGGTTCATCCGACCCGGCCCACCGGCGTTGCCATGGTAACGGTGTCGGACGACGGACAGAATACGATCGTCGTGGTCGCAGGTAGCAACGGCGAACTCACGCCACAGAGCGTGGCTCGCCATGAGGCGGCCATCAAGGCGTGCGATGTCGTGGTCTGCCAGCTCGAAACGCCGTGGGATTCCGTTCACGCGACGCTCGCACTGGCTCGGCGGCTCGGCAAGATCACCGTGTTGAACCCGGCGCCGGCAACGGGGCCCTTGCCGGCGGAATGGCTGCCGCTCGTCGATTACCTCGTGCCGAACGAGGTCGAGGCCGCGATCCTGGCCGGCCTGCCGGTCGAATCGCAAAGCGGCGCCCGCCGCGCGGCGACGGAGCTGCAAAGAGGCGGCGCGCGCAATGTGATCGTCACGCTCGGCGCGCAGGGGGCTTACCTCCTCGTGGAAGGCGGCGAGGGCATGCATTTTCCCGCGCCGCAAGTGCAAGCAGTCGACACCACGGCGGCCGGCGACACGTTTATCGGCGTCTTTGCCGCTCAACTCGCCTCACGGCAGCCGCTGGAAGGCGCGATCAACCTCGCGCAACGCGCGGCGGCGATTTCCGTGACGCGTGCCGGCGCGCAGCCTTCAATACCCACTCGCGCGGAAGTGGATAGCGCCGCCTGACACGGATGCCGGTTGTGACATGAGGCGGTCCGTACTGCCACGTTCGGTGGCTCGACGTTGATTTATCGGCACCATCTCGCGATGGTGTTCCCTTATCAATCAGGCTCTCGAATGGACGAAACATGAGATCACAATGCATAGGCATACTGATGATGTCGTTGGGTCTCGCTGCGTGCGGAGGAAGTATATCGACCACGGATCCTCTCGCTAACGCGCCGAAGATCATCATCGATTCAGACTTCAATACGATGGGGGACGACGGCCAGTTGTTCGCCATGACCACGCAGTTGATGGGACAGGGCAAGGTCAATCTGCTCGGGCTCACTGTCGTTACCGGCAACGACTGGCTGCTTCAGGAAGAATCGGATGCGCTCAAGGCAGTGGAGCGCATGGGCGTGCAGAACGTGGTGGGTGTCTACGGCGGCGCGGATTATCCGTTGCACTACGATGTGGCCAGTATTCGCGCCCAGCAGGCGGCTAACCCGCAAGGCTATTTTGGGGCATGGAGCCGCCCAGAGCCGACCCAGCAGTCGCAGCTAGTGGCTCCGCCGGATGGCTTCGCGGTGTCGACGAAACTGCAGACGCAGAGCGCTGCGGATTTCATGATTCAGACCATCAAGCGCTATCCGAACCAGGTCACCATTCTCGAAGTGGGACCCCCTACCAACCTAGCCACAGCGATCATGAAAGCGCCGGAGATCGTGCCGCTGATCAAGCGGATCGTCTATATGGGCGGCGCGATGGGCGTGCCGGGCAATGCTAACGCCGTCGGGGAGTTGAACTGGTGGTTCGATCCGCTCGCGGTACGCACGGTGTTGCAAACGCCGATTCCCCAAGCCGTGATTCCCCTCGACGTGACGAATACGGTGCCGCTGACGCAAAGCGTGTATGACCAGATCGTCAATGACCCGAACAGGCAGACCGCGGTGACGAAGGCGTATGGGATTGCCAATGCGGGTGCATTCGCAAGTCATACCGATCTGTTCGATACGCTCACCATTGCGTACTTTCTCGATCCTGGTTACGCCACGCAAACCAAAAGCGCCTACCTCGATATCGACACGGCGAGCGGCGAAGATCAGGGGCATGTGATGGTGTATCCCGATCAGCCGGCAGCGGACGCTTCTCCGCAGAAAATCACCTATGTGACGCAGTTCGATAACAGCCGGTTTTTCAGCCTTTATGTTGATCTGCTGACGCGACCCGTGCCGATTACGTTGCCGTGATGTCGTGCCGGTTGCGGGCGGCAGTAGAGTAAGTTCTCGTCGTATGCCTGGACTCAGGGCCGTTGACCTGGCAAAATAGGGTGCCCGGATGCCGTCATGCGTCGCGAGTCTGCAAGCGGTTCGGATATCTCTACGAATAGTAATGGTGGTATGGAAACGAAACGATCGCGGGTTCGCCGTCAAATATTGTGTCCGCCGATCGGTGCGCTGCTGCGCTACCAGACACGCATCGTCCGCGTCGTTGCAGAAGCGCGCGGGCAGCGGGCAATGATCGAATCGCTCGACACCACGGGCAGGGCATTCGTCAGTACCGTGAAGTGGGCTAGCCTGTGTGAACTCGGCGCGCAGTTGTTCTGATCCGGTCGCCACAGCGGTGTGAGCAGAATCAGGGAGCGGTCTTATGCGGAAACGGAAGGTCGCGGTAAAGATGGGTGGCGCATCGAGTCTGCCGGAACTGCTGAGTCGGCTTGAACTGGCATTGGTGGGAATGCCCGATCGCAAATCGGTTTGCAAGGCACTGCTGGATCTGAACCGGGCGCTCGGCTCGGTCGGCGAGACAGCGCCGAGACGATCCAGTCGGTCTACGCATCCGCGGCGTCAGCGCCAGACGGCGGTCGAATCTTTGTCGCTGTTTTCTTGAGTCTGTTTGTCGGGAGCTGTGATCCGCTAGCTTTTATCGCTGGCGTTCAAATAGCGGCGTGAAATGCGGATTGGCTTTTCCGTCTCGGGTTTGGGCTCAGGCCACACACTATGTGGATTCAGGAGCCTGCCAGGAGCGCGAAATCCACGTCTTTGCTCTCGACCACGCCGCCCGTGCGGCCCGGCGCGCGTTGATTGCTCCAATAGAGATTCGTGTGTGCGATCACTCCGTCCGGTGGAGGCGCGCCCCATGGCGTCATGTCGACCGTCGTATGAGCGTCGCTGACCAGAATCGCGTCATAGCCACGCACGAGCGCGCCGTGCAGCGTCGAACGAATACACATGTCGGTTTGCGCGCCGGTCACGATGAGCTTACCGACAGCAAGCGTCGATAGCACATGCTCCAGGTCAGTGCCTTCGAACGCGTCGCGGTAGCTCTTTTCAATAATCGCCTCCGAGTGTCGTGGCGACAGCTCGTCGACGATCTGCCACGGGCCGCTGCCAGGTTCCAGCTCTTCGTCGCCGTGGCGGACCCAAACGAGCGGTACGTTCGCGCTGCGCGCTTTCTCGACGAGCATGTTGACTGCGCGCAGCACTTCCTGGCGGCGATAGGCATGAGCGACGACGCCGTTCTGAAGATCGATGACAATGAGGGCGGTATTCGGGCGATTGACGAGCGTAGTCATGGAGTCTCGAGTCGGTTCGGTTGAATCGCAAACACGGCGAGAGAAATTCTGCGGTTCAGGTCTCATGGAGAATAACTCAAGCGCGCGGCTATGGCCGCCCTTTGCTGACATCTCCGCTATTGCCGCAGCGGCCTCAACCCTGCGCGAACTTCCTCTGCGAACAACTGCGGCTGTTCCCAGGCCGCAAAGTGTCCGCCCTTGTCGAGCCGGTTGTAATAGACAAGGTTGTGATACGCACGCTCAGTCCAACTCCTCGGGGCCTGATAGTTCTCGCGGGGAAAAACGCTCACGGCAGCGGGGACCGATACATCGGCGCTGGCCAGAAAGTTGAAATGAGACTCCCAATAAAAGCGCGCGGCGGAAATGCCCGTGTTCGTCAACCAATAGAGCGTGATGTCGTCGAGGACATCGTTGCGGGTCAATTCGCCCGCGGACTCACCCTTGACGGGATGCCCAAACACGGCCGAGGTCAGCGCCGCCGCTGGCTGAACATAGCCGTCGCCGTGATCGAGAAGCCAGCTCGCCAGCGCCACGGGCGAGTCGGACAATCCGTATAGCGTTTGTGGACGCGTCCCCATCTCCAGCGCGTAGGCGCGTCTTTTCCTGGCCGCACTGGCCAGCTGCTCATAAGCGTGCCTTTCGTCATCCGGGAGGCCGGCGGGCGTCGGATCGCCGGCCTGAAGCACCTTTGCTATTTCAGCGGGAACGGTGGCGGGAAAGTTGACATGAATGCCCAACAATTCCGGTGGCGCCTGCTTACCCATTACGTTGCAGACAACGCCGCCCAGGTCGCCGCCTTGTGCGGCGAATTTCTCGTAACCAAGGCGTTTCATCAGCACGACCCAGGCGCGCGCTGTCTTCTCCGGCCCCCAACCGGTCGTGGCCGGTTTGCCTGAAAAACCGTAGCCGGGCAGCGACGGAATGACCAGATGGAACGCATCCGACGCACTCGCGCCATAGGCCGTTGGATTGGTCAACGGATCGATGATCTTGAACTGCTCGATGACCGACCCGGGCCACCCGTGCGTGACGATGAGCGGCATCGCATTCTCGTGCTTCGACCGAACGTGGATGAAATGAATGTCCAGCCCATCGATCTCGGTTACGAACTGCGGCAGGGAATTCAGCTTCGCTTCACATTTGCGCCAGTCGTAGTCCGTTGCCCAATGGCGCGCGAGTTCCTGCACCATCGCGAGCGGCACGCCTTGGGAGTCGTCGGTAACCGTCTCCCGTTCAGGCCACCGTGTTGCGTTGATGCGCCTTCGCAAATCGACAAGCTGCGATTCAGGCACGTGTACACGAAGTCGACGAATAGCTGTTTTGTCGCCGTCGGCCGCTTGAGCGACCTGAGCGATAGCCGGGTTCGTTTCTGCAACCGCGAACTGGCTCAATGAGCCGGCCGCGACGGTAGCCGCCACGACGCCAACGAAATGACGGCGAGACGGCGATTGGGGAGAGGTGTTGTCTGACATACGGCCTCTAAATCGTGACGAAGACGGGTTGCTGTTCAATGGCGACGTGGTTCCTGCGAGCCACTGCTGGCATGACTCGACGCACAGAGCGCTCGACACGGACGCGTCGGGATGCGCGGAGGTACTTCTCCGGCTTCCTGGAAGTCGGTCCAAAAGCATGCGTAGAGTCACGCTCAACCTGACGTGGTACACGCAGATGCATTGCCGCACGAGCCCAACGCCCGATGTCCGTATTCGAACGCACGGATATATCCCGCATGTGTCGGGAACGGTGCTTTTTGTGTACGGCTGTATCAACCTGTTCTAAAGATACATTGCAATACAAACGGTCATTGTGCTCGCGCGATTCCCGCCTGATGCGGAGCGGATTGAGGCGGTGCCGCAATTGGCGGAGCATCTTGAGCGCATTCATGATGCTGATTGTGTCTGTGTCCATGGATGGGCCGGAGTGGTTGCATGCTGCCGTCGCGCAACCGGCGTTTTGACAGTCCATTCGGCGGCTCCGCCGCCATCGTCTCCCTGCTGCCCGCGTTTTCAACTCTTATATAAGACATAAGACATTTGACCTTGCCGCCGGATCCTATTAAAATCGCGTTGAAAACAGTGCCCGGCACAGTCTCGGCGTGCCTTGCAAGCTATCCCCTGAAACGCAAATACCAGCAGGTTTCCCATGCTTGAAAACTATCGTGTTCACGCGGCCGCACGCGCCGCGCTCGGCATTCCTCCCCTGCCGCTGACGGCCCAGCAGACCGCCGAGTTGGTCGAGCTTCTGGCGAATCCGCCGGCCGGTGAAGAGCAGACCCTGCTCGACCTGCTCACCCACCGCGTGCCCGCCGGCGTGGACGAAGCGGCCCGCGTGAAGGCAGGTTTCCTCGCCGCCGTGGCCAAAGGCCAGACCGCCTGCGCACTGATTTCGCGCGCCCGCGCCACCGAACTGCTGGGCACGATGCTGGGCGGCTACAACATCCAGCCGCTGATCGAGCTGCTGTCCGACGCCGAAGTGGCAGCCGTAGCCGCCGACGCGCTGAAGAAAACCCTCCTGATGTTCGACCAGTTCCACGACGTCAAGGAACTGGCCGACAAGGGCAACGCGCACGCCCAAGCCGTGATGCAAAGCTGGGCCGAGGCCGAATGGTTCACCAGCCGTCCGGAAGTGCCGCAAAGCCTGACCATCACCGTCTTCAAGGTGACGGGCGAAACCAATACCGACGACCTGTCGCCGGCGCCGGATGCCACCACCCGCCCGGACATCCCGCTGCACGCGCTAGCCATGCTGAAGAACGCGCGTCCCGGTATCACGCCGGAAGAAGACGGCAAGCGTGGCCCGATCAAGTTCATCGAGTCGCTGAAGGAAAAGGGTCACCTGGTCGCGTACGTGGGCGACGTGGTCGGCACCGGCTCCTCGCGCAAGTCGGCCACCAACTCGGTGCTGTGGTTCACGGGCGAAGACATTCCCTTCATCCCGAACAAGCGTTTCGGCGGCGTGTGCCTGGGCGGCAAGATCGCCCCGATCTTCTACAACACCATGGAAGACGCCGGCGCTCTGCCGATCGAACTCGATGTGTCGAAGATGGAAATGGGCGACGTGGTCGAACTGCGCCCGTACGAAGGCAAAGCGCTGAAGAACGGCGAAGTGATCGCCGAGTTTCAGGTCAAGTCCGACGTGCTGTTCGATGAAGTGCGCGCCGGCGGCCGCATTCCGCTGATCATCGGCCGTGGATTGACCGGCAAGGCGCGTGAAGCGCTGGGCTTGCCCCCGTCAACCCTGTTCCGCCTGCCGCAGCAGCCGGTCAACAGCGGCAAGGGCTTCTCGCTGGCCCAGAAGATGGTCGGCCGCGCCTGCGGCCTGCCGGAAGGCCAGGGCGTCCGTCCGGGCGCGTACTGCGAACCGAAAATGACCTCGGTCGGCTCGCAGGACACCACGGGCCCCATGACCCGCGACGAACTCAAGGACCTGGCGTGCCTGGGCTTTTCTGCCGACCTCGTCATGCAGTCGTTCTGCCACACCGCGGCTTATCCGAAGCCGGTGGACGTCAAGACCCATCACACCCTGCCGAACTTCATCAGCACCCGTGGCGGCATCGCGCTGCGCCCGGGTGACGGCGTGATCCACTCGTGGCTGAACCGCATGCTGTTGCCCGACACCGTGGGCACCGGCGGCGACTCGCACACGCGCTTCCCGATCGGTATCAGCTTCCCGGCCGGTTCGGGTCTGGTCGCGTTTGCCGCCGCCACCGGCACGATGCCGCTGGACATGCCGGAATCGGTGCTGGTCCGCTTCAAGGGCAAAATGCAGCCGGGTGTGACCCTGCGCGATCTGGTCAACGCGATTCCGCTCTACGCCATCAAGCAAGGCATGCTGACGGTGGCCAAGCAAGGCAAGAAGAACATCTTCTCGGGCCGGATTCTCGAAATCGAAGGCCTGCCCGAACTGAAGGTCGAGCAAGCGTTCGAATTGTCGGATGCTTCCGCAGAGCGCTCGGCCGCCGGTTGCACGGTCCACCTGAACAAGGAACCGATCATCGAATACCTCAACAGCAACGTCACGCTGCTGAAGTGGATGATCGCCGAGGGCTACCAGGACCCGCGCAGCCTGCAGCGCCGTATCAAGGCAATGGAACAGTGGCTGGCTGACCCGCAACTGCTGTCGCCGGACGCCGACGCCGAGTACGCAGCCGTCATCGAGATCGATCTCGCCGACATCCACGAGCCGATCGTGGCCTGCCCGAATGATCCGGACGACGTGAAGACACTCTCGGACGTGGCCGGTGCCAAAATCGACGAAGTGTTCATCGGCTCGTGCATGACCAACATCGGTCACTTCCGTGCCGCGTCGAAGCTGCTTGAAGGTAAGCGCGACATCCCCGTCAAGCTGTGGGTGGCCCCGCCGACCAAGATGGACCAGAAGCAGTTGACCGAGGAAGGCCACTACGGCGTCTTCGGTACAGCCGGCGCCCGTACCGAAATGCCGGGCTGCTCGCTGTGCATGGGCAACCAGGCTCAGGTGCGCGAAGGTGCGACGGTCATGTCGACCTCGACCCGTAACTTCCCGAACCGTCTGGGCAAGAACACGAACGTGTATCTCGGCTCGGCGGAACTGGCGGCGATCTGCTCGCGTCTGGGCAAAATCCCGAGCAAGGAAGAGTACATGGCAGACATGGGCGTGCTCACCGCCAATGGCGACAAGATTTACCAATACATGAACTTCGACCAGATCGAAGACTTCAAGGAAGTGGCCGACACCGTGCAGATGTAAGCGTGCTGTCGGGCTACGACGTGTTGTTCTGGTCGTAGCCCTGCAGAGTGGCGCCGCAGGCTGAAAGGCCTGCGGCGCCATTTTTTTGCGGCGCCGGAGAGCGACCGAAACGGCCGACGCCTATTTTGAAATCTCGTCGAGCATGCGGCCGCCCGTTTCCATCGCGAAGGCGCCGACCACAATCGACCCGAGCACCGAGACGATGGCGAAATAGCCAAATACCGCTTCAACGCTCAGATACGTCAGCAGTCCGCCGATAATGACCGGACCGACCACCGACGAAAGCCTTGTGATGGCGGACGCAGCCCCGGCGCCGCTGGCGCGGCTTCGGGTCGGATACACTTCGGGCGCATAGACATAGACTCCGCACTGGACGATCGCAATCATGGCAACGCTGATCGACGCCAGGACCAATACCTGTTCGGCGGGTACGCGCGCACCGCTGAAGGCGAGATAGAGCATCGGGAGCGCCGCGCCGAGAAAGGCGATGGCGAAAGTCTTTCTGCGACCGAGATAGTCGATCACGAATACGCCGATCACCGTGCCGATGAACGTCGCGATCATGCTCACCATTCCATAGCGCAATGCGACATTGAGCGGCAAGTGATAAACCGTCCGGTACAGCGACGGCAGCCAGACCAGAATGCCGTACGTCGTCAGACTCGCGCAGCAGGCCATCACCCACACCACCAACGTGCGCGCCGCAAAACCAGCCTTGAATAAGGCGCGAAACGACTCCTTCTTTCCGTCGGGTTGGGTTTCGACAATTTGCAAAGCGGGCAGGCGCGCATAGTCGGAAGCGGGCATGGATTGTTCGATGCGTTCGACGATCTGATTTGCTTCGGCAGCGCGTCCGTTGATCGCAAGCCAGCGCGGCGATTCAGGCGCGGTGCGCGGCAGGATCGCCGCGAGCACGATAGGTAGCGCGCCGACCACGAACATCGCCTGCCATCCATAGGTGGGAATCAGCCACATCGCGGCAATCGCGGCAATCAGATTACCGACCGCAAACGTCGATTGAAGAATGAAGATCAACCGGCCGCGTGTTTTCGCGGGGCACAGTTCGTTCATGTAAGTGGCCGAGACGGGCGACTCGCCACCGAGCCCAATGCCCTGGAAGAACCGCAACGCGATAAATACCGCATAGCTGGGCGCATACGCCGATGCGAGACTGCCCAGCGCCAGAATCACGAGAATCCAGCGCAGCACGCGCAAGCGCCCAAAGCGTTCGGCGGCGGCGCTGAAAAACAGCGCGCCGATGGTCTGGCCGACATAGCCGCCCGAGACCAGCCAACCCGCGTCCGCGGGCGTCAAATGCCACAGGCCGATCAGCACCGGCATGACGAAAGCGATCGTCAACGCGTCGAACGCATCGGTCATGTGGACGAAGCCGATGACTCCCAGCACCCGTGTATGCCAGCGTGTGAGCGGCAAACGTTCGATTCTCGCCGAGATGGTCGCCGCGTCATGCAGACCGCTTGCGCGCGTGACGACGTCAGCGTCGTTCTGTTTCATTGTGCTTGAGATTTCCATCATGTCCTCGAAAGGGATACTGCGGGGAAGAACGCGGCTTTAGATGAAATTCAGGCCAGGTCGAGGGTCAGCGATTCACTCTTCGCGCGGGAGACGCAGATCATCATTACCTTGCCGGCGGCTCGCTCGGATTGCGTCAGTACGGAATCGTGGTGGTCCGGGCAACCACTCAGCACGCGGGTTTCGCATGCGCCGCACAGTCCTTCGCGGCAGCTGTATTCGACATCGACGCCGGCCTCTAGCAACACGTCCAGCAGCGCTTTGCCAGCCGGTACGACGAGCTCTCTGCCGCTGCGCGCGAGCGTCACCGTGTAGCCGGACTGCTGCGTATCGGCGGCAGGAAGGCTCGCGGCAAAGCGCTCGATATGCACGTTGCGAATGCCGGCAACGGCGCAGCCCGCTTCGAACGCGCTCAGCATCGCGCCCGGTCCGCAACAGTAGGCGTGAACGCCAGCCGGTTGTTGCGCGAGGAATGCGGCGAGATCGAATGGGCGTCCGTCGTGTTCGTCGTCGAAATGCAGAATCACGTCGCCGCGCAGCGCCGCCAGTTCGTCGAGAAACGCCGCTTGCGCACGAGTGCGCGCGCAATACACGAGACACGCGTTCTTGCGCGTCTGACGCAAACGGCGGTACATGCACAGCATCGGCGTGATGCCGATGCCGCCCGCAACCAGCACGGTCCCACTTGCCTGTTCATCGAGCGCGAAGTTGTTGCGCGGCTTGCCGATCTGGATCGTCGTGCCGCAACGCAATTGCTCATGCACGTAGCGCGAACCGCCGCGACTCTTTGCATCGTCCAGCACGCCGATTACATAGCGAGCGCTTTCGTCCGGCGAGTTGACGAGCGAATAGCTGCGCGTGATGCCGTTCGGCAAATGCAGATCGATATGCGCACCCGGTGTGAAAGGCGGAAACACGGTGCCTTCCACCGGTACGAATTCGATACTCAGAACCCGCGCGGCTTCATGGCGGATCGTGCGAACCCGTGCACTGAGGCTCGCGCCAGGGCGCGCCGCGCCGCCGGCAACTGATTGTTCGTCCATGTGTTCATACTCTCGATAGATGACTGCGCCGCGCAATCAGGACGTCTCGGTTTCGCGCTCGTCTTTCTGACGCGCACCGTGCACCGAGAAAAAGCGCGCGCGATTGACCTTCTGTCCGATCGCCGCCTCATACGCTTCCCGAACTTCTTCGGGTTGTCCGTACTGTCCGATGAAATCGCGCAGATAGGCGCCGAGCAGCGGATGCGCGGCGAGCGCTTCGCGCGTCATGCCGTTCAGCATTTCGTCGCGGCACGCCGACGGCAAATAGACGTTGTGATTCGCGGCGCTGTCGGTAATCAAACCCTTCGGCGTCTTGCCCTCGGCCACCGCTTCGAGTTCCTCGAAGAAGCGCCGGCGCAACATCACAATGCCGCGATCGCTCGCGCCCAGCGTCTCTTTGGTGCGGTCGGTGATCGCGCCCTGGCCGACCCATGCGGCGAAGTCCTGATTGGCCACGTGGCTCGTGATCCACTCGCCGTTTTCGTCGCGCACTGGCCCATACCACGAAGGAATGTGTTGCTGAACATAGGGCTCCTGTTCTTTCGGCACCTTGTTGAATACCCACAGCAGGCTCAACGTGTTTTCATCGTCGATAGGCACGCGCCATTCGAAATGGTGTCCAAGGTAAAAGCCGTTCGGCCACAGAGTCACGCGGCCCGTGGTCCACATCGGGTTCTCCTCGTTTTCGTGCGCGCGCAGACGTTTGTAGATGAAGCCGTAATCGAACTCCTCGTACAGCGTGCGCAAGTGCGTCGGCACGTGTTCGGACTGGCTGTCCTGTTGCCGCTCGGTCCAGTTGTTGTGCGTCCATTCGAAGTGGATCGGGTCGATCGAATTCTCCTGGCACTGAAACCAGTTGCACGGAACCTCCGCCATCACGACCTGCGCGAAGCCATTCGTGTAGTTGAACGGCTCCCAGTCCGGCAATTCCGGCGCGGGCGCGGGGCCCATGTAGGCCCAGATCATGCCGGCCTTCGCGCGCACTTCGTACGCGGTGATCTTTGTCTTCTGACGCAGCCGCGCGTCGACGTCCACGATCTCTTCATACGGCTGGTGCGTGCATTGGCCGCTCGCATCGAATTCCCAGCCGTGATACGCGCAGCGCAAGCCGCATTGCTCGACGAAACCGAACGCGAGATCGGCGTTGCGATGCGGGCAACGGCGCTGCACGAGGCCGAACGTGCCGCTCAGGTCCTTGAAGAGCACGAGGTCCTCGCCGAACAACCGGATCGGTCGCACCGATTTCTGATCGAACTCGCTGACGCCCGCGACCGGGTGCCAGTAGCGGCGCAAGTAGTCGCCCATCGGCGTGCCCGGACCCACCTGGGTGAGTAGATTGTTTTTTTCCTGACTCAACATGTCCTGTGTCCTCGAACGTTGGAAACGCGGCTTGGCGCATGAGCCATGCACTGCCGGCGATGTGTGAATTCTTCGCGACGGGCCCGGCGTTGCACAACCTCTCCAAAATCCAAAAAGGTTGCCGTTCGTCTCGCGCGGCTATCCGCTTGCCTGACGCCGAGGGGCGGGTTTTTCCTGGTCTTTCCCGCTTGCTGTCAAAAACAATCCGCCTCAGAATGTCTGTTCATTTACGTTCTATATGTTCAATATTGAACATATAGAACGTCATAACGTGAGGATGGACATGCTGAAGATCGGGATCATCGGTGGCGGAATTGGCGGGCTGGCCGCAGCAATCGCATTGCGCAAGGCGGGGCATCAGGTCACCGTGTTTGAACAGGCGGAGCGCTTCGGGCGCGTCGGCGCGGACATCAACCTGACGCCCAACGCGGTGCGCGCGCTCGACGGGCTCGGCGTCGGCGCGCAGTTGCGCGAGACGGCGGCGCGTCCGAGCGCGCGGATCAGCCGGATGTGGGACACCGGCGCGGAAACCTCGCGGCTGGCCATGTCGGACGAGGCAGAACGCAAATACGGCGCGCCGCAACTGACCATGCATCGCGCGGACGTGATGGCGGCGCTCGAACAGGCGCTATTGTCCGGCGAACTTCACCTCGGCAAGCGCACGGAGACGTTCGGCGAAACCGGGAACAGCGCGACGGTCACGCTCGCGGACGGCTCGACCCACGCATTCGACCTGCTGATCGGCGCGGACGGCATCCATTCGGGTGTGCGCAAGTTCCTGTTCGGCGACGAACGCCCGCAGTTCACCGGCATCGTGTCGTACCGCGCGGTCGTGCCGGCAGAGCGGCTCTCGGGTGGCGATCTTGGCGCGTTCGTCAAATGGTGGGGGCCGACCGACGATCTGCAGATCGTCACATTCCCGCTGAACCGTGGCCGCGACGTGTTCATCTTCGCGACCACGTCGCAGGCCGACTGGACTCACGAATCGTGGACCACGCCCGGCGACCCGGACGCGTTGCGCGAGGCGTATGCGGCCTTTCATCCGGAAGCCCGCGCGTTGCTCGCCGCGTGTGACACCGTGCTCGCGTCGGCGTTGTATATTCGCGATCCGCTGCCGAAGTGGACCGGTCAACGTATGGCGCTGCTCGGCGACGCCTGCCATCCGATGATGCCGTTCATGGCGCAAGGCGCAGGCATGGCTATCGAAGATGCCGTAGTGCTCTCGCGCGCACTGAAGGACATCGGCCCGGACGGCCTCGGCGCGGCGCTGGCGCGCTATGCCGAGGCGCGTCAGTCGCGCACGGCGCAAATCCAGATCGGGTCGCGCGGCAATAATTGGCTCAAGGCCGGCGGCAACGCCGACTGGGTGTACGGCTACGATGCGTGGACCGTACCGCTGCCGGAACAGGCTCGCGAACTGGCGTAGCCGCTCACCACTGAACATGCCTCGATGACAGAGACACCCGACACCCCAAAGCCCGCCGACAATTCCGCTTCGCCGGTGGAACGCGCGTTCCGTTTGCTGCGGTTCATCGCCGAAGGTGGCTCGACCGCTAATCTGAGCGACGTGGCGCGACAGATCAACGTGAACCGCGTGACGGTGATGCGCCTGCTCGAGTCGCTCAAGGCCGCAGAGCTGATCGAGGCGAACCCGCAGGGTGGATCACATCGTCTCGGCATGCCGTTTCTGACGCTCGCGGCGAGCGCGCTCGGCGGCTCTGACCTGACGGCGCGAGCGCGCCAGATACTGCCCGGACTGGTGGAGAAAACCGGCCTGTCAGCGTATCTCGCGGTGCTCGAAGGACCCCGGATCGTCTATCTGCTGTGCGAGACGCCGGACATGCCACTCGTGAGCCGGATTCGCGTGGGCAGCCGGATTCCCGCACATCGCGCGACGCCTGGGCTCGCGATGCTCGCTGGCCTCGCGCCGGCGGCGCTCGACGCGCTCTACGCGAGCTATCCCGAAGACGAGGACCGGCCCGACTGGGACACACTGGCCGACGCGCTCGACACCGTGCGCGCGAACGGCTGCGCCTGGAGTTTCTCCGGCCTCGAAGCGGGCATCGATTCGTGCGCGGCGGCGGTCAGGGACAGCCGGGGCATCGTGGTCGCGGCATTGAGCGTCGCGGGCCCAAACAGCGCTTTTTCCGCGGATGAGACGCTGCGCGCCACCGCCGAAGCCAGCGTGAAAGCCGCCGCAGACGCGCTCTCCCGTTCGAGTCTGTAGCCCTTGTTCCGTATGCGGATCAGGCTCCGCCATGGAGCCGTTGCTTAATTTCAAAACGAGACGATCGGATACTTTTTCGGGAGCCACGGTCCTTGGCGTGCTTTTTTGCGTCGCCAAGAATCCCCCATCTGCTCGCCGGTTCGTGTCGAACCGCCGGCGGCCGATGCGCGATGTGCGGCCATAAGAACACACAGCTGTTCGAGACGCGCATTTTCGGGGAGGCCGGTTGTCGTGACCGACTCCAAACCCACAATGATAAGCATTGCTGCATAAAAGGCTTGGTGAAAAATGAAGGTGACACGATCGGTTCTCTCCGCGACATGGCTCGCAGCAGTGACAGCATTCGCCAGCGGCGGCGCACAGGCGCAAAGCAGCGTGACGCTGTACGGCATTGTCGACACAGGCGTCCAGTACTACAACAAAGCAGCGAGCGGCGGTTCTGTCATCGGCATGCCTTCGCTGACGGGTGAAGTGCCGTCGCGCTTCGGACTGCGCGGCACCGAGGATCTCGGCGGGGGCTACAAGACGTTCTTCGTGCTCGAAAATGGCTTTGCGCTCAATAGCGGCGCGCTCAACTACGGCGGACGCCTGTTCGGGCGTCAGGCGAACGTCGGCGTCAGTTCTCCGTACGGCGCGTTGACGCTCGGCCGGCAGATGAACATGTCGATGTACGTGCTGTTGAACGCGGACGTGATCGGCCCGTCGATCCATTCCATGGCGAGCTTCGACAGCTATTTGCCGAACGCGCGCAGCGACAATGCAGCGGGTTACCTGGGCAAGTTCAACGGCTTTACCGTGGGTGGAACTTATAGCACCGGGCGTGACGCGGCGGGCCCCGCCGGTCCGTCCGCGACCAACTGCGCCGGCAATGTGGCGGGCGACCCGGTCGCATGCCGGCAATACACCATGATGCTCGCGTACGACGCGCCGCAATTCGGCGCTGCCGCTTCATATGACGTGATGCGCGGCGGCACGGGCGCGTCCGCGCCACTATCGAGCGCGGCGTACACCGATACGCGCACGATTGTGGATGCGTACGCGAAGTTCGGTTCCGCAAAAGTGGGCGGCGGCTGGATTCGCCGCAATACGTCGGCGGATGCGCACAGCCAGTCCGATATTTATTTTCTCGGCGCTTCGTACTATGCGACACCGGCGTTATCATTTGATGCCCAGGCGCTGCGTTATTTGCTGCGCGAGACATCGGACTCCACGTTATTCGTTGGGCGCGTGAATTACCTGCTGTCGAAGCGCACCACGGTGTACACGTCGGTCGGCTACGTGACGAATAGCTCGCGCGGCGCGGCTGCCGTCGCCGCGGGCGGGTCGGTCGGCGCGGGGCAAAACCAGCTCGGCGTGATGGCCGGCATCCAGCAGCGTTTCTGAGCGCGCGGCGCTTCGCGAGGACCTGACCGCTGGATCCACCGCGCAGTCGGCATCACGGTGCGATCCACGGAGTATCACTATGGCAACAGATCTGCTGAGCGACATTCTTGCTGACCTGCGTGCGGACGCGGTCGTCACCGGGCGGTTCACGTTGAGTGCGCCGTGGGCGATCCGCAAACCCGCCGTGTCTGGCGCCGCATTTCGCATGTGCACCGGCAGTCCGTTTTATCTGATGGTCGAAGGCGAGCCACCGGTATACGTGAAACCGGGGGATTTCGTGTTGCTGCCGCATGGCAACGAACACATCATGGCATCGGCGCCCGACGAACCTCCGGTCCCGTTCGATTCGCTGATGGCCGACAAGGGCATTTATCCACGCTTCGATACGCCGCTCGAATTCACCGCGGGCGGCGGCGGCGCGACCAGCGAGCTCTATACGGGCATCGTGGTCTATCGCGACATCATTCGCAGTCCGCTTTTCTCAGTGTTGCAGACGTTGATCCACGTGCGCGCGGACGATCCGGCCGTGGCGCCCTGGCTCGCCAGCACACTGCAAAGCTTCATTCAGGAATCGATGGCCTGCCAACCCGGCTGGGCGATCGCGGCCTCGAGGCTTTCGGACGTGCTGTTCGTTCAGTTGCTGCGCGCGCATCTGCAGTCGACCGCGAATCATTCCGGCTGGCTGCGCGGTCTAGCCGATCCTCAGATCGGACGCGCGGTGGCGCTGATTCATCGGGAGCCGTGTCGGGAATGGAGTGTCGCGGGGCTCGCGGCGGCGGCGGGCATGTCGCGCTCGCGCTTCAGCGCGCGTTTTATGGACGTGGTCGGCGACACGCCAATCGGCCATCTGACCGCCTATCGGATGTATCTCGCGAGCGGCGAATTGAAGCGAGGCAAACGCACGCTGATCGAGATCGCGGAAACGGTTGGCTATACCTCCGAGAAAGCGTTTGCGCGAGCATTTCATCGGTGGTCAGGGATGGCTCCGAGGCGTTACGCCCGCAGTGCGCACGCACTGAACGACATGGCCAGGCAAAGTTGAGTCTCTTGCGCGTGACATGCGCTGGGAAGCGACGAACTTGAAGCAATCGAGTCATCGATTACGAGCGTTTCGTCCATTTAGTGTGGCAAATACCCAGATACAATATGTTTCGCGTCGAGTTTGTATTTTTTGATTTTTTTGCCCAAGGGTGCAAATTTATTGCAAGAAAGGGCCGCCACGATGGATATCTCCAACAATGACCGCACATCTCGACGACTACGACCGGAAGCTGCTCACTGAGGTACAGAAGGATGCGCGGATTCCGCAGAATGAATTAGGTGCGCGCGTCAACCTGTCGACTGCGGCCGTCAACCGGCGTCTGAAGCGCTTGTGCGATGACAACGTGATAGAACGCTACGCCGCAGTCGTTGAACCGGCGGCCGTGGGCTATCCGTTGACGATTGTTGTGACGGTGGAGATCGAACGCGAGCAGATCGACCTGCTTGATTCAATGAAGCGAACGTTCGAGGCTTGTCCGCAAATCCAGCAGTGCTATTACATTGCCGGCGAATGGGATTTTGTGTTGGTACTTGTCGTGCGCAATATGGACCAGTACAACGATCTGACTCGACAACTGTTCTTCGGCAACAATAACGTAAAGCGCTTCAAGACGCTGGTGGTCATGGACCGCGTAAAGACCGGGCAGAATGTTCCGGTTCATGTCGAACCCTGAGATTCGCCTCCGGGCGAAGAGCAAAACTGTCTGCGGTTTTGCTGTCCATGTTGCCGGCACCGCCGCGCCCATAGATGGCGCGACGGCGCGAAAGTGAATCAGCCTCCACGTTTAAGCCAGGCGGCTTGCCTTGATAGAACCGACTCCGCCGTCTCGCCAACACACTCTTTGTAAACGGATGGCGCTGTGGCACCTTCGGTGCTGATGAGCAGCACGCGCGATTCGGCATTCAATCCGGCTTCGGCCTTCCAGGCGGGTTGTCGAAGCAGCGCAATAAGACCAGCGAGACCAGCGGCGCCTGACTCGCCGACGAGAAGCGGTGCGTCGCAAGCGTTGCCGGTTGCGGCCACGCGCATCGCCTCTGTAGCGGCGGTGTCGCTCACAGTCATAAAATAATCCGCGCCTGCTTGCAGGATCTTCCATGCGATTGGCGATGCTTCTCCACAGGCGAGGCCCGCCATTAAGGAGTCGACCGATCCTGTGGCCTTTGTCACTCGACCGGCCGCCGCGCTTTGATACAAGCAGTCCGCCTGGTTCGGTTCGACCACAATAAAACGCGGGCGGTTGAGTTGGTGGAACTCCCAAAGATAACCGACGATGCCTGCCGCGAGACCGCCCACTCCCCCTTGCACGAACACATGGGTAAATGCGCATTCGTCGACGGTGGAGTCTGATTGCTCGATCACTTCTGCTGCGATGGCACTATAGCCTTGCATCACGTCGCGCGGAATGTCCTCATATCCCTCATAAGACGTATCCGACACCACGTTCCACCCGTTCTTCGTTGCCAGCCGGGCGGCCTCCTCGACTGACTCGTCGTAATTGCCGGAGGTACGAACGATCCGCGCGCCGAAACGGGCGATAGCCCGTTCGCGCTCCTCGTTCACGTTCGCGTGGATCACGATCACGCATTCACACCCAACGGCTTGTGCTGCTGCGGCCAGCGCCTTGCCGTGGTTGCCGTCAGTGGCGCTGATCACGGTGAAGTGTCCAAGCAGATCGCGGTGACGCCCTTCGAACAGATCCTTTGCGGTCAACCGGTGTTCGGGCCAACGACGCATGATCAACCGCACCAGCGCAATGGGAGCGCCAAGCGCCTTGAAGCTACCGAGAGGCGAGCGGGTGGATTCATCCTTGAGGCTGATCTGTGCGACGCCAAGCTGTTGGGCGAGCCCTGGCAGATTCCATAATCGCGTCCCGGCCATGTTGATGCTCTGCCAGTGCGAAAGCCACTCACGACTTTGCGCCGCCGACGCTATGTTCAATATGGCCTTCAGACCATCGGGATATGGCAAGTGCAGAACATTCTCGTTTGATATGAACATTTAATGGCGATCCAGACAATAGTTGAGGCGGAGCAACTGATAAACCATTTATTTGCATTCAGGCGATAGGCGTCTGAACGTGGTGCGTAAATGGTAGTACGGGCAACCTTATCTTTTTGCGCGAAATGCCTGAACCTTTTGCAACGCCGTTGCAGATCATGAGCAGAATACGGGAATTCTTGCCGTTGACGCGAAGAGCCTCTTATGGCGCCAGGGGCGAATCCGATCCGGATGCACGGTGAGCCAAGTGAGCATCTGACGCTGCGCAGTCGTGCTCGCGGTGGGTGCTCGAGGTCGAGGTTGTCAGCGTGACCTTGATTGCGGAATTGGCGAGGCTGCGAGCCGAATGAAAATTGTTGCGGAACGAGGCGCTATTTCGATAAAAATGCGCGAAACAAAGGTCGTTGCGCGTTTTGGATATCAATGCGCGTCGATATACTTTTTCTACGCCTTGCAACTCGACGAAGCCTTGGGGCGAATCAGTTCGATGCCGCGATTGAGCAATGAATCAGACACGCGATCTTCTACCCATTTCAGGGTGAGGCATCTGCTCATAATGCAAACTAAAACATAAGGAATGCAAATAGAGAGAGTGGATTGCGGCGGTATAAACACGAACATGTCGCTGGTCTTCTGGCGCGAAGGTATAAGCAGGCGCGCTGCCCGGTGACGTTACTAAATGAAGAAGTTCGATGAACCAGTACGGGAGATTGATATGGACGCAGTGCTTCGCAAGTTGAGCCCCATGAGTGCCGCAACCCTTCTGTTTGCCACGATGGCGTCGACGGCGTCGGCCGATCAGGTTGTCAAGATAGGTCACTTCGCGCCGTTGACCGGCATGAGCGCTCACGTGGGAAAGGACGACGAGAACGGCGCTCGCCTTGCGATCGAAGAGATCAACGCAAAACATCTGGTCATTGACGGTCAGAAAGTCACGTTGGAGTTGGATGGGCAGGACGACGCGGCCGACCCAAAGACGGGGACAGTGGTTGCGCAGAAAATGGTTGATGACGGCGTGGTCGCTGTGGTCGGCAGCGATATGTCGAGTACGTCCATTCCCGCCGCCAAGATCTTCAGCGACGCAGGCATCGTGCAGATTTCGCCGGGCGCGACCAATCCGGACTACACGCTGCTCGGCTACAAGACCGCATTCCGTGTGGTCGGAACCGATGCACAGCAAGGACCGGCGCTAGCGAACTATGCCGTCAAGGTGCTGAAAGCGCGGACCGTAGCAATCGTGGATGATTCGACTTCCTATGGTCAGGGTCTCGCCAGTCAGTTCGAGAAGGGTGCGAAAGCACAAGGCGCGACGGTGCTTTCGCACGAGGCAACGAGTGACAAAGCAGTCGATTTTCGTTCCATCCTTACCCGAATCAAAGGCGAGCATCCTGATGTGATCATGTACGGTGGCGAGGATGCAACCGGTGGCCCGTTTGCGAAACAAGCCGCGCAACTCGGCATTCGCGCGCGGATTCTAGCCGGGGATGGCGTCTGCACGGAGTCGCTGGCGCAATTGGCCGGCACGGCAACCGATAACGTTGTCTGCTCCGAAGCAGGAATGGCACTCTCGAAGATGCCGGGTGGCGCAGCGTTTGTCGAAAAGTATAAGACGCGTTTCGCGCAGCCCATTCAGATCTACGCGCCCTACGCTTACGACTCCGTGTACATCATCGTGGACGCAATGAAGCGGGCAAACTCGACCAGCCCTGCGAAGATTTTGGCGGCAATGCCGTCGACCCACTACAAGGGCGTCATTGGCGAAACGGCTTTCGATTCAAAGGGTGACTTGCAACATGGCGTGATCTCGTTGTTCTACTACAAGAAGGGCGAGAAGACACTGATCGACGTTATGCAAATGTAGATCCAGAAGCGTTGGCAGGAGACCACGAAGGTTTCATTTTTCACTCATGCGAGAGCGGGCACCCGGGTATCTCCGAGAATTGCCCGCACTTGCTTTGTGTGAGGTCGGGTTCACACCCAGAGGCGGCAGTTCTCGAAATGTCGAGTTTGGTATTGCATCTGTCGACTGCTCAACCGGGAAGGGGACTTGCAGCTGCGTGCAGCGCGTCCCATGAAGCTCATTCCGCTTTCCCCACAACGATAAAAACGAACAACACCAAGTTACTCAGTAACGAGCGGGCCAGCGTGATACTGCTCATCAGTCACCGGCTCCATCCACTCGACGTTTTTGCCATCGAGCATTTCGGTGACCGCAAGATGCGACATTGCCGTTGTCGCAGCAGCGCCATGCCAGTGCCGCTTGCCGCACGAACACGAGACGACGTCTCCAGCGCGAATTTCAGTTCGCGAGCCGCCTTCGCATTGCGTCCAACCTACGCCTGAAAGCACGACCAGCGTCTGCCCGAGCGGGTGCGTATGCCAGAAGGTGCGTGCGCCCGGCTCGAATGTGACGATGGCGCCGCCAAGGCGCGCCGGGGCCTCGGCCTGGAAGAGGCTGTCGATACGAACGGCGCCGGTAAACCAGCTTTCAGGGCCTTTGATGGACGGCTTGGTGCCGTTACGGACGATGGTCTGAGCTTCTTGCGTCATGGTTCTGATCCTTTGACGTTTTGGGGGCGTGACCGCGATGCACGCGCGGCCAGGGAGCGCGATGACAGATAATTTAGTTCTTCAGCCGGCTCCCGACTAGGTGGCAAAATGGGCATACACTCATGCACAGGTGCATAAATGCCTACTCCGGACCTGAATGATCTGGTCGCGCTTCTAACCGTGGCACGCGAGCGGAGTTTTACTCGCGCTGCCGCGCAACTAGGTGTATCGCAGTCATCTCTGAGCAGAACGGTGACTTCGCTTGAAACGAAGCTTGGAATGCTCCTGCTCAATCGCACGACTCGCAGTGTTTCCACGACAGAAGCCGGTCAACGCCTTCTCGACTCCGTTGCTCCGAAACTTGAAGAGATCGAAGCGGAGTTGCAGGCGGTTGCTGAACTTCGAGAACGACCGGTAGGGACGGTGCGGATCTCCGCGACAGACTACGCCGCGAACCAGTACATCTGGCCCAAGCTGCAAGGGTTGTTGCGCGAACATCGAGAGCTGCACATTGAACTGATCAACGACTACGGCCTGTCGGACATTGTCGCGGAGCGTTTTGACATAGGGGTGCGTTTGGGGGATCAGGTGGAGAAGGACATGATCGCTGTACGGATTGCGCCGGATGAAACGCTAGCGATCGTCGCGGCACCGGAATACCTTCGCGAAACGCCACCGCCGAGCGCACCGCACGAACTCACGACCCACAATTGCATCAATTTGAGGTTGCCCACGCAGGGCACGCTCATGCCGTGGGAGCTCAGAAAAGGCAGACGCCGGCTGGAGGTGAAAGTGAGCGGCCAGCTCGTTTTCAATAACTCGTACCAGATGCTGGACGCGGCTTTGAAAGGATTCGGGGTCGCTTACCTTCCAAAGGCGCTCGCGGAACCGAGTGTCCAGGCGGGACGACTTTGCTGGATTCTTGAAGACTGGTTTCCTACGTTGACTGGGCATCACGCGTACTATGCGACGCGGCGCCAGTCATCGCTTGCGGTTCGCCTGGTTATCGCGGCTTTGCGCGGCGGTTAGCAGATCGAAGCCTAACTGTATGAGGTGTCGTCATGTCCTGCCTTTGATGGTTTCCTCGTGAGACCGGAAGCAGGTCAGCCACCGACCAGCGACACGCGTACTGTCCGGATCGCTCTTTCCCGATCCTGTTCCACGCCGGTCGGCGTGCAATTCCGAGTAACGGTCGTCGCGAGCCTGCCAGTGCGAATGGAACTCGTCAATCAGGCGTGCTGTAGGCACTGCATCGCCTAGCCACGGTTTAGATCGGCGCCCTGCGTGGAAAAATCGATAACGAATTGATCGCTCCGGTTGGAGTCGGCTGCCAAAGAGGTGTCTGTTGCGATATGCGCGGAACCGCACAGAGCCATTTGGATCAGGGCCATATTCTGTTCGGTGCAGCGGACACGCCTCCACCTGAGCTCCAGGAGCAGTATTTCTACAGGTCCTTCAAAAGCCCCCGCGCTACGAAAAGTTGGGGAATGGACGCTCACAACGCCGGGTCGACATTGGGGGCCGTGCTGCCCCGCGGAAAGCAGCTTTACGCAAATCAGGTGCCGCCGATGCGTCTTCGAGCCATCAAATATGCCTTGATTCTTGCCTGCGGGTGCGTGGCGGTCGCCGATGCGCTGGCCGCCGACGCTGCCGGCGTCGTCAAGACGGTTAAGGGCACGGTGAAGATCGAGCGGGCGGAAGGAAGTTCGGGTGCGGCCATCGGCAGCGAGGTTTACGGCAACGATCGCATCGTGACAGGCCCGGAATCCTCGGTCGGTATCACGCTGCGGGACACCACCCAACTCTCGGCCGGCGCCAATACTATCCTCGAACTCAACAAATTCGCGTTCAATACCACGACCCACGAAGGCGCGCTCGACGCCTCAATCAAACGCGGCTCCCTGGCTGTGATTTCCGGGAAGTTGGCGAAGGCGAATCCGGATGCGGTCCGCTTCAGCACGCCGACTACCACGCTGGGCGTGCGCGGCACCGAATTCATCATCGAAGTCGGCGATAAATAAAAGGGAGGGGCACGTTGAAGGCTGCAATTCGACCGCACGGGCTGGCCTTTGCCGCGGCATGCGTCATGCTGCTTTTTCTCGCTGCGTGCAGCACGCCGGACAAAATTATTCTATTGCCGGATCCTGATGGCAAAGTCGGAGCGGTCATCGTTCACAGCGCCTCGGGAGAGCAGAAAATAGACAAGGCCTACGCCGGCGTCGACGTCACCAAGGGCGGAGCCATAGAAAAAACGATGGATAGCCAATCCATCGTGGAGACACGATATGGCGAGCTGCTTGCGGCCCGGCCGCCTCGCCCCATGACATTTACGATCTTCTTTCTGTTTGATTCCGCCACCGAATTGGCCCCTGAGTCGGCGGCCACAGTCAAACAGCTAAAAGCTGTCCTGGCGACCTGGCCCGCGCCGCAGCTGGTGGTGGTCGGTCATACCGACCTGGCGGGCTCTCAGGAATTCAATGACCAACTCTCCATGCAGCGGGCGAAGACGGTTGCAGCATTCCTGATCAAGCAAGGCGTTCCCACCCAAAAAATAGAGACCGCTGCCCGCGGCAAGCGAGAGCCGCTGGTGCCCACCGCAGATGGCGTTCCCAATCGCATGAACCGGCGCGCAGTCATTACACTCCAATGATCCGCGCCATTCATCGGCGCTGAATGGCGTTCCCGTCGATGAAACGCTTTTTCGACCTATGGCATGCCCGTATCAGACATCTGCTGAAGGCGGCTCAGGGTCGTCCGGTGGCACTGGCGGTGCTGTTTGGCCTCAGCCTGCTCAACCTGTGCAGCGAATGGCCGAGCGACATAGCGCGTCCCGCCTTCGTGGATACGCTCGACGAGGCGCTTCCCGACTCTTTTAAAACAGCCCGGCAAATTCTATTCGATCAGTATCAGCGCCACTTCCCACGCATTCCGACTGCTCAGCCTGTGACCATTGTCGAGATCGACGAGGAGACGCTCGCAACCGTCGGTCAATGGCCCTGGCCGCGAAATCGACTTGCGAGTCTTATCGATGCCATTGCGGCACTGAAACCGCTGGCTATCGGTCTCGACATTTACATGCCGGAGCCGGATCAAACCTCACCCGACAAGGTCGCCGGCAATCTGCCGAAAACGGCGGAAACGCTCGCCGCCGGCTTACGGGCTCTACCCAGTCACGAAGCCATTCTCGCCAGATCGTTGCGCGCGGCGCCGACTATCCTGGGTGCCGCAGCGCTCGATCATTCCGCCTTCGCCACCAGCACTGATATGCGAAGCGCTCCGATCCTCGTGCACGGCACCGACCCACTGGACTACGTGAGACGGTTCGACTATGTGCTCGCCAGCCTGCCGGAGCTGCAGGCGGCGGCGCACGGGCAGGCGATGCTGAGCGTGGCGGTCGAACAAGGCGTCGTCCGGCACATTCCTCTCATCATGGGATTGAGGGAGAAGCTGGTCCCCGGTCTGCCAATTGAAATGCTCCGCCTCGCCACGGGTTCAGCTGCGATCGACGTTTTTGCCGACACATCGGGCGTGCAAGCGGTGGGTGTTGCTGATGCGCTGGTGCCCACACAGCCCGGCGGGGACATCTGGTTGCATTTCGCGTCCATTCGATCGACGCTGAGCCGCTACGTATCGGCACGCGACCTCCTGCAGGGAACAGTCGATCCGGAACGGATCCGGGACAAATTGGTGCTGGTCGGACTGACCGGTGCCGGCGTGACTGACATGCGCACGACCGCGTTGGGCGAGTTGGTGCCGGGTATCGAGATTCAGGCGCAGGTCATCGAGACGATTTTCGAGGGACGTTTTCTGCGCCGCCCCACGTGGTTGAAATGGGCTGAATGCGCGTTGATCATGACGTTCGGTATGCTGATCATCTGGTATGTGCCTCGCCCCCATTCTCGGTTCGCGTTATTCATCAGAACCCTCCCCAAGGGTGTCACCGCTCTGGGTATATGCCTGCATCTGCTGAATCTTCTGTGCTGCTTCTTTATTTTCGTGCGCTTCGGACTGTTGGTCGATGCGGCCGCGATTTTTATTATTCTGTCCGCGGTCATGGGCTGCTTCCTTTCACCGGCGTTACTCGGCCTCGACGAACCAATCAGAACGGAAGCCGTGGACGCGCCGGCGCGGGAGCAAGACAACGGCCGCGCCGGCAAGACGCCATAAACCTGAGGTGGCGGTTGTGCGTATCGAATCGACAACGGTCGATGCACATCACACCAGGTTATCTGCCGCCATGGTCAGGATGATCTTTCCAACATTGGCGGCTGATTCCATGCGCCGATGTGCATCAGCGGCCCGAGCGAGCGCAAATGTGCTGTCCACGACCGGCTCCAGGCGGGCACCGCCGTCGAAGCGCTCGAGCCAATGCTCGCGAAAACGCCGCACCATCGCGTGTTTCTCCTCTTGCGGGCGGGACTTCATCACCGTTCCCTTGATCTGCAGATGACGGTAAAGGATCTGCTCCAGTTCGACGGCCACCTGAGCGCCACCGCCAAGAATGCCGACCTGGATCAGCCGTCCGCCGTTGGCGAGCGTTGCCAGGTTGCGCGCGAAATACGGGGCGCCCACGAAGTCGATCACGACGTCAACACCTCGGCCGTTCGTCGTATTCTTGATGACTTCAGCGAAATCTTCAGTGCGATAGTCGATGACCACGTCGGCCCCAAGCTGCACCACGCGCTCAAGCTTGCTACCTTCGGCTGTAGCGAAGACTCGTGCACCGGTCGCATACGCCAGTTGGACCGCGGCCGAGCCCACACCCCCTGCCGCCGCGTGAATCAGAACGGAGTCGCCGCGCTGTAAGCCCCCAAGATGCAACATCGCTTCGTGAGCGGTGACGAACACTTCAGGAATCGCCGCGGCGTGCACGTAGTCGAGCACGGCGGGAATCGGCATTGCCATGCGCCAGTCGATGCGTGCAACCTCTGCGTACGCGCCCCCGCCTACTACGCCCATCACGCGATCGCCCACTTTGTAACCCTGCACCTCGTTGCCGACCTCGATCACTTCCCCCGCTATTTCAAGGCCCATGATGGTCGAGTCGCCGAAGTTGGGACGGCCATAGCCGCCCCGGCGATGTGTCAGATCGGCTCGGTTCACGCCGGCGGCATGCACGCGCACCAGCAGATCGTCGGGACGTACCTCCGGTACCGGCACGTCGGCAAGTTTCAGCACGTCGGCATCGCCGAATTCTTCGAATGTGATGGCTTTCATGATTGCGCTTCCTTGGTTGTTTGGCTCGGGTTCAAAGCACGCTCGTGTGGCGTGGCAAGCGTGGCAAGCGTGACCTGCGCAACGGCAGAGGCCGAGATCGCGGCCGGAAAACCTGCGTAAAACGCGAGGTGGGTGATCGCGGCGGACAGTTCTTCGGATGTCACGCCGTTATTCACGGCGCGGCGCAAATGCGCGGGGAGTTCGTCGAGATGGCCGCCCGCGATCAGCGCGGCGACCGTCACGAGACTACGGTCGCGCGGCGAAAGCGCGGGATCGTTCCAGATTTGCGGATAGAGCGTGGCGTCGACGAACTCTGCGAGTTTCGGCGTGAAGGCGCGCGCTGCTTCGCGTGGGCTGCTGAAATCTGCGTGTGACATGACGATTCTCCTTTCAAGCCTGGCTGATGAACTTGTGCGTGAGGTAGTACTCGATACCCTCGACACCGCCTTCCGAACCGTGACCGCTTTCCTTCATGCCGCCAAACGGCAGTTCGGTCGCGACAATGCGGTATTGGTTAATGCCGATCATGCCGGCCTCAAGGCCATCGCCTACGTCGATCGCGGTGCGTGCGTTCTGCGTGAATGCATAGGCGGAAAGGCCGTACGGCAGACGGTTCGCTTCGGCAAGACCGTCGGCGAGTGATTCGAAGCGCATCAGCACGGCGATCGGGCCGAACGGCTCTTCGTGCATGACGCGTGCGTCCATCGGCACGTCGGCGAGCACGGTCGGCTCGAAAAAGTAGCCGTCGCCTTCAATCCGTTTGCCGCCTGCGAGCACTTTTGCGCCGCGCGCCACCGCGTCCGCCACCAGTTCTTCCATCTTGGCAAGCTGGCGCGGATTGGCGAGCGGTCCGACCTGGGTGTCGGGGTCCATGCCGTCGCCCACGTTGAGTGCCTTTGTTGCCCGCACAAAATGTTCGACGAACTCCTCGTAGACGCCGCGCTGGATCAGGAATCTCGTCGACGAGATGCAGACCTGGCCGGTGCCGCGAAAGCGGTTGGCCGCACCGTCGACGGCGGCCTTCTCCACGTCGGCGTCGTCGAATACCAGTACCGGGCCGTGGCCGCCGAGCTCGAGTGTGATGGGCTTGACACCTTCCGCCGCGCGCGCCGAGAGCAGACGGCCGATGGGCACCGAACCCGTGAAGGTGACTTTGCGGATCACCGGTGATGCGATCAACTGCTTCGAGACCTCATCGGGCACGCCGAACACCACTTGCAGAACGCCTTTGGGCAGGCCTGCATCGTCGAGCGCGCGGGCCAGCGCGAGGGCTGTAGCGGGGCTTTCCTCGCCAGGCTTGATGATCACGCTGCAGCCTGCTGCCAGCGCCGCCGAGAGCTTGCGAGCGGGCGTGATGGCCGGGAAATTCCAAGGTGTGAAAGCGGCCACCGGACCGATTGCCTGCTTTTTCACAAGTTGCTGCACGCCAGGGCGGTTCGACGGCACGACGCGGCCGTCGATGCGGCGCGCCTCTTCCGCGAACCATTCGAAGTACTCCGCGGCACGCAGTACTTCATCGCGGCTCTCGGCAAGCGGCTTACCTTCTTCGAGTGTCATCAGTTCTGCGATTCGCGGCGCGCGTTCGCGCATCAGCTCGGCGGCGCGCCTGAGAATGCGCGCGCGTTCGGCGGGTACCGTCTTGCGCCAGACCTCGAATGCGCGGCGTGTGACAGCGAGCGCGTGGTCGAGATCGGCGCTAGTGGCGAGCGGCACGCGACCCAGTTCGCGTTTCGTGGCAGGGTTGACGACCGGTGCGGTTTCGCGTTCTTGTGCAGCAATCCATTTGCCGTCGATAAACAGGTATAGCGGTTCGTAGCTTGCGTTCATGATGTTACCTCCGTCAATAATTAAAAATTAGGCATCCGTATCAAGAGAGCGGTATGTTCGCGCAATCGGAGCACGTCTGATCAGGTTGCTCGGATAGGCACCGCGAGCGTGGCGGCGAGCATGAGCATGGAAAGCGTGCGTTTCATCTTTCGGTTCCTGGAAGGAAAGCGGTGCTCGATTCGGTGTGAAGTGCAGCGAGTGCCTGACTACGGAACGAAGTCTAGGCCTGAAGACGATCGGCTTTTAGGGGAGCAGGAAAGAATCAGTCTTGTTGCTGGAGGGAAAATCGCGCCGTTTTTTTTGGAACGCCCGTGCTATTTTTGAGCGTGCTACCTGGGGGAATAGAACTGCCTGACCCCGTCTCTGCTCTCGGCGAAACCCACGCGTATCATGCTGGGTGTGCTTATGGCGTGGCTTTGAACCTGTCGCACGCGATTGAGGAAAGAATAATGAAATCTCAACGAGAAGAATCGGAATGGATAAGGTCTACAACATGTCGGTATTCGTGAAGGTCGTGGAGATGAGCAGTTTCACTGCCGTCGCCAACCATCTCGATACCACGGTCGGTAATGTTTCGCGAGCCGTTTCAGTGCTCGAGGAAGGGCTCAACACGCGACTGTTGCAAAGGTCAACGCGACGCCTCGTCGTCACCGACGCGGGCCGCCGCTTTTACGAGCGCTGCGTGTCGATCCTGGCCGACATCGAGCATGCCGAAGCCGAGGCGAGCAGCGCGTTGCTCGAGCCGCGTGGGACGTTGCGCGTCCACGCCGTGCCGGGGCTGGGGCGTGAGCTTGTAACGCGTGCGGTGCTTTCTTACCGCGAAGCGTATCCGGAGGTTTCGGTCGACTTGCTGCTCTCGCAACGCATGCCCAACCTCCTCGAGGAACAACTCGATCTGGCTGTCGTGATCGCCCGCGCGTTGCCCGATTCTGCCTATGTCAGCCAGAAGATCGGGAGCAGCCATTGTGTGCTGGCTGCTTCCCCTGCGTACCTGGCGCGGCATCCCGCGCCCGGGAAGCCGGAAGATCTGGCCGATCATGCGCACGTCCTGCTGAGCACCGTGGACTACACACCCGACGAATGGCATCTTCAGAGTTCCTCCGACACGGCCGTTTTCCGGCCCTCCGGCCCGCACTTCAGCGTAAACGACATGGAGGCCATGGCCGTTGCGTTGCGCGACGGCGCTGGAATAGGGTTGCTTGCGGCATTCTCCGCGATCGACGACCTGCGTAAGGGAACGCTCGTACGTGTGCTGCCGCAATTTCACACCTACGAGCGGAATGTGTACGCGGTCTATCCGTCACGGCAGTTCGTAGACGCGAAAATCAAGCGCTTTGTTGATGCGCTAAAAGCTCAGGTCGGCGAGCAGCTGCAAACTTACGCAAATGAGCTTGCGATCGAATGTGCGCCATCTTAGACGGAACGGTGTGTTCCGATGTCAGCTTGTCGCGGCGAAAAGAGGAGGGCCGTTGTGCCTCTGGTCGAACTGGACGCGGCCGTCGTCGCCGCGCAGCCATCCGACAATCAGGTCAGGAATCTGCACACGCTGATCAACGATTCCGTGCGGTAGATTCGCAAGCACGTCAATGCGTCACCCCGCGTCAAGCCGCTTCTCCAGCCAGCGCGTGAATTGCGAAATCCGACGAAGCCGGTTCGAGCGCCGGTTGAATGGTCCGGTAATCGCGCCATTCCGGGTCGCGCTGTTGTAACGGATAAAGCGGCGGTGCAGCGTCATGTACAGCCGCGACACAACTCCCGCCGCGCAATGCGGGCAGCGATTGCGACGCGCCGGGAAACGCGCGTGGAAGCGCGCCGTACCTCTCCACGACCGGCCGGATATAGCTGCTGCCCTGAGGGATGCACACCGGCTTGCCGCGCAGATCTTCCCATTTCGTGATGCCGCTCGATTTCGGGATGATCGCCGTACCGCCCACACGATAGTACGGTGTCGGCACGTGATCGAGAATCTCCCCACACTGCCGGTTGTATTCCATATTGGCGATCAGGATGTCGACCTTGCATTGCTGCAGGAACTGTACACGAGTAGAGGGCTGTACCGAAACGAATTAGACCTTGGCACCGGGCCGCTTTGCGATGTCGTTCGCAAGGTCCACGTTGATGCCGCGCGGCTGCGAGTCTTTCTCTCACATAGCAGATCGATAGATAAGGTTTCGCGCATTCATTGGTTAGCGAATGTCTTTTGCGTTCCTAAAATAATTTGCGGCTGATTCGGCGGCCGGTTGATCGGCCGTCCACTCGAATACCGGCAGGACCGCCCCGCACTCACGACAGGACACTCAACGAATGACGAAACTGGCTCTCTCCGAGCGCGCGGCGCGCATCGGTATCGCGCCCGACGCAGCGGCCAGGGCGCGCGCGCAGGCGCCGGCCGTGCGCGCCGATAGCGATACCCTGCAAGTCGCGCGACAGCGCGGTAACGGGGCATTGCTGTCACTGCGCAACGTGCCGCGAACCAGCGAGATTCACGTCGACGGCATCGACGTGCGCGCGAAGAGAACCGACGCCCATGTGCTGCTCGCCAAAGTGTGTCTCGCGGACAAAGCCCGATGTATCCGGGCGCATTGTCGGGCGGTCAGCAGCAACGCGTAGCAATAGCACGCTCGCTGGCGATGCAGCCCGACCGGATCCTGTTCGACGAAGTGATGTCGGCGCTCGATCCGGTCCTCGCCGCGAGCGCAATTCGTCCCATTCCTCACGATCATGACCACGACCACCACCGCCACGACTGATGAAACCCGCAACGACGTCTCCACGCAACGACACGAAGCCGTGCAGGCACTACTCGCCGACGCCCGCCGCATCATCGGCGAAAAGGGCGTGACGCGCGGAGCGATCAAAGCGCTGAGTGAGCGGCTGCTCGAACTCGCGACCCATCGCACGCTGTTCGATGCCGCTGACTTTCCACCGCCGCAACCCGGCAGCGGCGACACGTCGACTCGCTACCGGCTCAACCCGGGTGAAGACGGTTTCGCGCTTTATCTGAACTCGCTATTGCCGGGCAAGACGACAATCCCGCATAACCACGACACATGGGCCGTGATCGCTGCAATCGACGGCGCGGAACTCAACCGCCTCTACCGGCGTATCGACGATGGCCGCGACCCGGATCGCGCGCAACTCGAACTGGCGCAGGAAGTGGTGGTGCGCCCAGGCGTGCCGATCGCATTTCTGCCGGACGATATTCACAGCATTCATGTGGGCGGCGCGGAACCTACGCTGCACTTTCACCTGTACGGCCGGCCGCTCGAAACGTTGACAGGGAGACTTGGCTTCGAAACTGACACAGGTCTCGTGGTGCGTTACAACGCGACGCACATGGAACGCGCGACCCAGGCGGTCGGCTGATGTCGGCGCGCGGCGATGGATTGCTGACGCGCGTTCTGCACGCATCGATCGCGCCGACGACAGGATCGCCCAGGACCGGCACTGCACGGGCTTGCTGACCGACGAGGGCAACAAGTGACACAGGCCGCCTTCGCAACGGTTGCGCCAACTGAATCGGCAATATGCCGCCAACAAGGAAAATTGATCGATGACACACACGACTCACCCCGACGACGAAGCGCGCCGCACCCTCGAACTGCTCGGTCCGGCGCCCGAGAACTGGGTCCCGGACCAGCCGGGTATCGATCACAACGTGTTCATCGTCGGTGGTGGGCAGACTGGCTGTGCGTTCGCGTTTGCGCTGCGGCGGGCCGGCATCGGCCGAGTGAGCGTGATCGATGCAGCCAATGACGCGTCGAAGGCCGGCGTGTGGCTGACCCGCGCGCGCATGAACAAGCTGCGTACGCCGAAGTCGCTGGTCGGGCCTGAAGTCGGTCTACCGGGGCTCAGCTTTCAGGCGTGGCACGAAGCGCGTTTCGGCGCGGCGTCGTATCGTGAGATCGATCGCATTCCGCGTGAGCAGTGGGCGCAGTATCTGGCGTGGTACCGCGAATTTCTCGACATCCCGATTCGTTACGGCACACGGCTCGTGAGAATCGAACCGCTGGGCACACATTTCCGCCTGCATCTCGAAGAAAGTGGCAACGCGCGCGTCGAGACGGCGCGCAAGGTGCTCCTGTGCAACGGTGTAGCGGGCAATGGCGGCGCGTTCGTGCCGCGCGTATTGGCACAATTGCCGGCGTTGTTAGTGGCGCATACGTCGCACGACATCGACTTTGCCGCGTTGCGCGGCAAGTCAGTCGCGGTGCTCGGCGGCGCGGCCTCCGCATTCGATGCGGCGGCGAGCGCACTCGAAGCGGGCGCGGCCAACGTGCATCTGTTCGTGCGACGTGCGGCGCTGGCGGCCGTGCCGGTCTCACGTGCGCGCGCCTACCCCGGCGCCTACGACAACTATTTCGATTTGCCCGACGCGCTGCGTTGGGCGCAGGCGCTTCGCTTCAAGCGCTCGGGATCGACCGCACCGCTGGACTCGCTTCAGCGCGTTACACGTTTTCCGAACTTTCACCTGCATACCGGCGCGCAATGGGAATCCGCGCGTGAAGTGGAAGGGCGCATCGCGGCGCAGGTGTCGGGCGAAACGTTCGAGTTCGACTTTGCGATTGCGGGTACGGGCTATTTCATCGATCCATCGGCGCGGGCAGAGCTGGTGGATTTCGCGTCGCACATCCGGCTGTGGAGCGATCAGTACGCACCACCCGCCAGCGATGCCGACGAAGGGCTCGGCGCGCATCCGTATCTCGGCGCGGCGCTGGAGTATCTGGAGAAATCGCCGGGACAGGCGCCGTATCTGAAAGACATCCACGTCTACAACCCGGCGGGTTTCGTCAGCGCCGGTGTGCCGGTAGGCGACGTGCCGAGTATGAAGCGCGATATTCCCGCGGTGGTCCGCCGTATCAGCCGCGACCTCTTTCTTGCAGATCTCGATTCGCATGCCGCGCGACTTGCGGCGGATGTCCCGGCGGACTTCGACGAAACGGCGTATGCGTCGAGCGTCTGGCAGCGTGAGGCGTCCAACGCTTGAGGAGGAGAGATGCAGGTGCGCCTGGCGTCTGCATCTCCGTTGTCACGACTGTCGTTTGTGCGCCGGAGCAGAGTCCACGTAGTTGATGCCGAGGTCGATTCGGTCAGCAAAGCAAGGTGAGCCGGGTATTACCCGCAAGGTCTCATTTAGCTGTGGTCGCTACGCCGGAGATCGCGACAGACCGCGGCACGAGCAGCGTGGCGCAAAGCAGGCTGCCGATCCCCATCGCCGCGATCACGGCGCCCATTGGCCAGGGCGTGCCATCGGCGAAGAAGCCCACGAGTGCCGAGCCCAGAACGCCCGTACCGTACTGGCTTGCGCCGATGAGCGCCGACATGGTGCCGGCGCGCGCGGGGAATACGCCGAGCGCACCCGCAATCGCATTGGCAACGATAAAGCCGGTCGTGGAAACGAAAAGGAACAGGGGAATCACGAGGCCGACCAGGCCGCCCCAGTCCGTCCATGCGTTGATGGCCAGCAGCATCCCGGCGATTGCCGCGCCCCACGTGCCGGCACGCATCAGACGGTCACTGCCGTAACGCCTTACCAACCTGGCGTTGATCTGGTTCGTGATCATGATCCCTGCGATGCCCGCTGCAAACAGCACGCCATAGCGCTGCGGCGAAACGTGGTGATAGGTGATGTATGCGAACGGCGTGCCGGCAACATACGCGTACACGCCGCCGTAAAGGAATCCGCCTGCGCCCGCGTAGCCGAGCACCCGGCGATGCTGCAATAGCGTGGCATAGGCGGCGAGCGCGCGGCCGAGCGGTTCGTGATTGCGGCGCGCCTCGGGTAGCGTTTCGGGCAATGCGCCCAATGCGGCGAGCGTCGCCAGCCCGACACCGACCAGCACCCAGAAAATCGCGCGCCATGACGCCACGTGAAGAATGAGGCCACCCACGCTCGGTCCGATCAGCGGCGCGATCGCCATGATCGTCATCAGTGTCGACATCATCTGGGCCGCGCGATGGCCGGTGTAGAGATCGCGCACCATCGCGCGGGCGAGCACGACACTCGCGCACGCGCCCCCGGCCTGCACGACTCGCCAGCCGACCAGCGCACCGCTGCTGGCCGACAGCGCACAGCCGGCCGATCCAATGATGAACAGCACGAGTCCGATGGCGATCGGCATACGGCGGCCGTAACGGTCGCCGATAGGACCCCACAGCAGTTGGCCCACACTGAACCCGATCAGATAGCTGGAGATCGTCAGCTCGATCGCACCGGTGTCGGCGTGCAGCGAGAGCGCCATCGCGGGCAGGGCAGGCAGATACAGGTCCGTCGAGATCGACGCGAACGCCATCAGGAGGCTCAATATGGCGAGGATCCGCAGACCTTGCTGGTCGGCTGCGGGTGTCACGCTTTCCGTTGCAGTGCCGGGCAATGATGCCGCTGGAGCGGGTGAGCGATTATTCAACGACATGGTCTGGCATTTCTTTTAAGCCAATAGCGCTCCTGCGTTGCCGCAATCTTGCGACGACGCAGGCGCAAACGGGTGGGGCGAAACGTTGGTCTAGCGGTCGACGCGCTGCTGCAAATGGGCCGGATAACGATCACCCACGACCTTGATCTGCTTCAACGCCGCTTCGATAGCGGCGAGATCGGCCGCCGACAATTCGACCGCGGCCGCGCCAATGTTTTCTTCCAGCCGATGGATCTTGGTCGTGCCCGGAATCGGCACGATCCACGGCTGTTGCGCCAGCAGCCACGCAAGCGCGATCTGCGCGCGCGTCGCACCCTTGCCATCGGCAATCTTGCCGAGTACCTCGACGAGGCCGGCGTTGGCCTTACGGTTCTCTTCGGAGAAACGCGGCACGACATTGCGAAAATCGGTCTTGTCGAACGACGTGGTCGCATCGATCGCGCCGGTCAGGAAGCCCTTGCCGAGCGGGCTGAACGGCACGAAACCGATGCCCAGTTCTTTCAGCGTGGGTAGCACCGTCTCTTCCGGCTCGCGCCACCACAACGAATACTCGCTCTGCAACGCTGCCACCGGCTGTACGGCGTGGGCGCGGCGGATCGACTGCGCGCCGGCTTCGGACATGCCGAAGTGCTTGACCTTGCCTTGTGCGATCAGATCCTTGACGGCGCCGGCCACGTCTTCGAGAGGCACATTCGGATCGACGCGATGCTGGTAGAAGAGGTCGATACGATCGGTTTTCAGCCGCTTGAGCGATGCCTCGGCGACCGCACGGATGCGTTCGGGCCGGCTGTCGACGCCTTTGGTCACGTCGCCTTCCGTGAAGCCGAACTTGGTTGCGATCACCACCTGATCGCGAAACGGCGCAACGGCTTCTCCGACCAGTTCTTCGTTGAAGAACGGACCATAGGCTTCGGCGGTATCGAAAAACGTGACGCCTTTTTCGAAAGCCGACTGAATCAGCTTGATGCCTGCCGTCTTCTCGGTGGCCGGTCCGTAGCCGTAGCTCAAACCCATGCAGCCGAGGCCTAGTGCCGAGACTTCGAGACCGCTGTTTCCAAGTTTGCGCTTTTGCATCTGCATTCTCCTTTCGAAAAGTGACGAGCGTGGAAGGCGGCCTGTGCGGAGGGGCGCCACTCGACGTTCAACAGCTTCAAGCTTAGGCTGTTGTGCGTAGTTCAACAATACGGCTAGAATTGCAAAAGGTTATGAGGAAAATTCACTTATGTTGCGAGCCGGCTTATCCGAACTGACTGCATTCGTCGCGATCGCTCATCAGCGAAGCTTCAGTGCGGCGGCGCGGACCTTGGGGGTCTCGCCGTCCGCGTTGAGTCACGCCATGCGGGGACTCGAAGCAAGACTCGACGTGCGCCTCTTCAACCGGACCACCCGCTCGGTCGCGCTGACCGAGGCGGGTGAGCAATTGTTGCGACGAGTCGGGCCTGCCATTGCCGATCTCGAAGACGCCGTGAACGAGGTCGCTTTCGCACGCGACCGCCCGTCGGGTTCGATCCGTATCAGCGCCTCCGAATCAGCCGCGAAGTCGATCGTCCAGCACGTGCTGCCCGATTTTCTGGCGACTTACCCGGATATCCACGTGGAATTCGTCGTGGACACGCGGCTCGTCGACATCGTGGCCGACGGTTTCGATGCGGGCATCCGCGTTCACGAGGATGTGCCGCGCGACATGATCGCCGTGAAGTTCGGCCCCGACCTGCGCTTTGCCGCGGTGGCGTCGCCTGATTACTTTGCGCGCCATGAGGCGCCGAAGGCACCGCACGATCTGGCGAAACACCGCTGCATCCGGTTCCGCTTCGAGAGCGGCACGCTTTATCGATGGGATCTCGAATATCACGGCAAAAGCGCGAGTATTGATGTCGACGGCCCCATGACGCTGGGCAACACGAACCTGATGGTCGAGGCGGCGCTGGTGGGCATCGGCATTGCCTGGGTGCCCGACTATCTGGTTGCCGAACACCTCGCGGCGGGGCGGCTCATTCAGGTGCTGGCCGAATGGAGCCCTTCGTTTCCGGGCTTGAGCCTCTATTACCCCGCCAACCGCCATCCTCCCACTGCGCTCCGGCTATTCGCACAGGCGGTGCGGGATTGGGCCAACACCGCCGGTGTGCGTTGATTGCCGGCTTCGGGCAGCACGCCGCGCGCTTGCTCGGGTGTTTCGTAGAGCTTGTCGATTTCAATTTGGAGAGTCTTTCCCGCGCGTTGGGTTGAGACTCCCTGCTAGTGTCGCTTGCTTAAAGACGATTTGTGAATTGCGCGCACAAGGGCATGCGCGCTAGCGGTCTTTTTCGTGCGGCGAGCCGCCTTTACCATCAATGATTCATTTGAAGGAAAGCGGAGGTGGCTGAAACATGACGCAGAATATCAAGGACAAGGTAGTCGTTATCACGGGCGCAAGCAGCGGGTTGGGTGAAGCCACGGCGCGCCTGCTTGCGTCGCAGGGCGCGATTGTCGTGCTGGGCGCGCGGCGGCTCGACCGGATCAATGCGCTGGCCGAGACCATCGTCGCGGATGGCGGCGTGGCGCTGGCCGTCGCGATCGATGTCACCGATGCGGCACAGGTCAAACATCTCGTCGACACGGCGGTCGAGCAATACGGGCGGGTCGATGTCATGCTCAACAACGCGGGCCTGATGCCGCACTCGTTGCTCGAGCGCGGCAAGATCGAAGATTGGGACCGCATGATCGACGTCAATCTGAAGGGCGTGCTCTACGGCATCGCCGCGGCGCTGCCGCATATGAAGGCGCAAAAGAGCGGGCACATTATCAATGTGTCGTCGGTGGCCGGCCATAAGGTGCGTCCGGGCAGCGCGGTCTATGCGGCGACCAAGGCCGCAGTGCGCATGCTCACCGAGGGACTTCGCCAGGAAGTGAAGCCCTACAACCTGCGCACCACGATCATCTCGCCGGGCGCTGTCGCCACGGAACTGCCGGACAGCGTGACAGAGCCCGACGTCGCGAAGGGCGTTCACGATTTCTACGAGCAATTCGCGATTCCCGCAGAATCGTTCGCGCGCGTGGTGGCCTTCGCCATGAGCCAGCCCGACGAGGTGGACGTGAACGAAATCCTGTTCAGGCCGACTAGTCAGGAACTGTAGGCCGCGCATTCGTTCCTTGCGAATCGACCGAAACAGCACACCGGGCCGTCACGCTGCACTTTCCTGAAAATGTGCGTCGTCAGCGCGACGGCCACGCCGTGGTTGCATCCGGCGGGAGCCGCCACGCGGAACAGCGAGCCGAAGCCCGTGCCCGATACGGGCAAGCCAGGCCATGGCAAACATCGCATTCAACTGAACGTCAACGGACAGACGCACACGCTCAGCGTGTCCGCCAATGTGATTCTGCTCGACGTCGTGCGCGACAGTTTGCAACTGACGGACGCCATGAAGGGTTGCGATCACGGGCAGTGCGGTGCGTGTACGTTGCACGTCAACCGCAAGGCGGTCAATCATGGCTCTCATTGGCGATCCACCATGAAGGCGATCACATCACCGCGATCGAAGGACTGGAGGGAAAGGGGGCTATCGTGTTCAGCAAGCGCTCTGGGAGTACGACGCATATCAATGCGGCTACTGTACGACCGGACAGATGATAAGCGCCGTCGCGATCCTGCGCGACCCCAACATGGCTGCCGACGACGCCAGCGTGCGCGAAGCGATGAGCATGACGCAATGTCGACCTCGCGCAAAAATAGAATCTTCGTTTGAGACTCGTCGTTCCGACGCCCCGCGTGGTCCATGAATACAAGCGGACGACATTGACACAAATCTTCTAATCTGGAATAGTATTCAACAAATAACGTCATTCGTATCTTCAGACGTTGACTGGGGGCTCGGTCGTCGATGAGCCCGGCCATGGCAGATTCAGCGCCCCACCAGGGCTCATTTCGTAGTAACTGTGGAAATGAACACTTCAACCCAGATGGACTGCGACCTGCTCGTGATCGGCTCCGGCGCCTCGGGGCTGGCCGCGGCGGTCACTGCGGCATGGCATGGTCTCAAGGTCGTCGTAGTGGAAAAAGACGCCGTATTCGGTGGTGCAACGGCATGGTCGGGCGGCTGGATGTGGGTTCCAGGCAATCCGCTGGCGAGGCGCGCGGGCATCAATGAAGACCCGCAACAGCCCCGCACCTACCTCAGGAACGAACTCGGCCACCGCTACGACCCGGAGCGTATCGATGCATTTCTCGACAACTGCGCGCACATGGTGTCCTTCTTCGAAGAGCATACGTCGCTGCAGTTTGTAGACGGCAACGGCATTCCCGATGTACATGGCAACGTCGAAGGTGCAGCAACTCAGGGTCATCAGGTCATTGCCGCACCGTACGATGGGCGGCAGGTCGGCCCGCTGATCAAACGTCTGCGCAAGACAATGCGCGAAACCTCGTTCATGGGCATGCCGATCATGGCCGGCGCGGACCTGATGGCTTTTCTGAGCGTGACTCGCTCTCTCAAGTCCTTCACGCACGTCACAAGGCGTTTCACGCGGCATTTGCTCGATCTGGCGCTGTACGGCCGCGCCATGCAACTGGTGAACGGTGTCGCACTGGTCGCGCGCCTTGCCAGGTCCGCGCAGGACCTCGGTGTGACCTTGATGGAGTCCGCACCTGCAACGAGACTGGTGTTCGAGGGTAAGGCGGTTCGAGGGGCGATAGTCTCGACGGCCCGGGGCGAAATAACGATTCGCGCGGCGAAGGGCGTCGTGTTGGCCGCCGGCGGGTTCCCCAATGATGTAGCACGGCGCAAGGCGCTTTTTCCACGCACACCCACCGGCCGCGAACACCTCGCGTTGCCGCCCGAGAGTTGCTCTGGCGACGGCGTGAGTCTGGGCGAATCGGCGGGTGGCAGCCTTGTCACGGATGTCGCCTCGGCTGCCGCGTGGGCGCCCGTGTCGAAAGTTGAGCACGCTGACGGCAGCATTGGCCACTTCCCGCACATTATCGACCGCGCCAAGCCCGGTGTCGTCGGGGTGCTCTCCAACGGCAAGCGCTTCGTGAACGAGGCGGACGGTTACTACGACTACACCTCCGCCATGGTCGCGGCGGCGCCAGAGGGGCAGGAAGTGGCGTCGTGGCTTGTCTGCGATCACCGGTTTTTGCGCCGGTATGGTCTGGGTTACGCACGGCCTTTCCCTGTGCCGGTCGGATCTTTGATCCGCAGCGGTTATCTGCAACGAGGTTCAACGATCGAAGAGCTGGCTAGGCGTTGCGGTATCGATCCTGATGCGCTGGCGGCCACGGTCAGCTTCTACAACGAGCATGCGCGCCGTGGTGAGGACCCTCTGTTTGGACGCGGCTCCACGCCGTATAACCGAAAGGGGGGCGACCCTTTGCACAAAGGCCCGAATCCTTGCGTCGCGCCGATCGAGCACGGACCTTTCTACGCGGTCAAGGTATTCCCGGGCAGCTTCGGCACGTTCGCAGGCCTGAAGACCAACGGCTCCGCTCAGGTGCTCGACGAGAATGGCCAACCTGTTGCCGGCCTGTATGCGGTGGGAACGGACATGGCCAGTGTGATGGGCGGTTTCTATCCGTCGGGCGGCATCAACCTCGGTCCTGCAATGACGTTCGGTTACGTCGCCGGCCGCCATGCGGCCAATGCCATGGACTACGAACCTCATGACAACGAGGCGCTCGCCACCACCGGCGCATCAAAGGTGTCGAACCGGATGCCGCTTCCCACCCACTGACGGCAGGACTTCTTCTGGCGCGCTGTGCACACGCTGTTTCGCGTGTGCACAGCGCGTTTTACTTATGGCAGCACGTCCAGCAAAAACTCCACCATGCGGTCGCAGACCCGGCCGAACATCTGCGTGCCTGTCACTGTCTTGCATCCCCGTGCGCGCGCTGCTTCGATCAAGGGTGTCAGCGGCGGTTTGGTCACGACGTCGCCCACGAAGGTCCCGGCTCGAAGGCGTGACACGTCGATCGGCAATGGGTCGTCCGCACGCATGCCGAGCGGCGACGCGTTGACCACGATATCGAAGGTGTGCGCTTGCACGTCGGAGGCGACGCTACGCACCCTGCCGCGCTGCAGCGCATTGAGCCGGTCGACCAGAGACGTCGTACGGCCCGCGTCGTTATCACGAATGTCGAGCGATGTCAGTCCCGCACTCACTAGCGCGTGGCCGATCGCCGATCCCGCCCCGCCTGCGCCCACGAGTAGCGCGCGCTTGCCGGTCAGATCACAACCCGCATCCGTTAGCGCTGCCACGAATCCTGTGCCGTCGAACATGGCGCCGTGCCAGTCGCCATCGGGCGTGCGGCGCAGCGTATTGACCGCGCCGAGGAAACTCGCTTCGTCGGAAAGCGTCGCGCAGTACCCGGCCGAGTTGAACTTGTGGGGCACGGTAATGATCACGCCGTCGACATTGCGCATCGGCGTGACGCCCGCGAAGAACGCGGGCAGATCGGCCGGCGCCACGTGGGCGGGTACCACCAGCGCGTCGCGCCCCGCTGCCCGCAGCGCGCCCGTGACGCCGGCAGGCGAGCGGACCTGGGCGATCGGGTCGCCGACAATGAAATAGATACGCGTCGCGCCGCTAAGGCCTTCATCGAGCGACGGGGAAAACGAAGATGGGTTCTGCTGGCTCATGCTGTGTTCAACCTCCTGTGGTGTCTATGTGTCCCATGCGCAACGAGTACCGCGGCCCGCTTCCATCAAGCGCCGCGATCGTCGTCGCTGCTCCATTTAGATGAACTTTAATCCTTAGTGGAATAGTATTCAATAATTAAAGTTAGTTCGATCTGCGACCAATGCCTGTCGGTCCGGGCGCGTCGCAGCGCACAGATCAAGGTGGCGCAGACGAGCAGGAGCCGGACGTGTCGCGACGGGGTAGGATAAGTCCTGTTTGAATAAAATGGTAAAGTGGAATAGTATTCAACATAAATGAGGTATCCCTTTAGAGACGAAACAGGTTGGTCATGAAGCGTGAACCGATGCTCGAATGTGACGTGCTGGTGTTGGGCTCAGGCGCGGGTGGTCTGGCCGTTGCGGTCACCGCCGCTGTGCGCGGACTGCGCGTGATCGTTGCGGAGAAGGAGGCGGTTTTCGGGGGCACGACGGCGTGGTCCGGCGGATGGATGTGGATACCACGCAACCCCCTTGCCGTGCGCGCAGGGATCACCGAGGCGGCGGATGCGCCGCGCACCTATCTGCGCAACGAACTCGGTTCTCATTTCGATGCGGCCAGAATTGGCGCGCTGCTGGAGCACGGTCCGCGAATGGTCGAGTTCTTCGAACAGCATACGTCGATGCGTTTTGTCGACGGCAACCGGATTCCAGACTTCCACACCACGCCGGGCTTCGGGACCGGAGGCCGCTCGGTCTGCGCGATGCCGTTCGACGGCCGCGAGTTGGGACCGTTGATCCACAAGCTACGACCGCCGCTCGGCGTCACGACGCTCAAGGGAATGGCGATCGCCTCGGGTGCTGACCTCGCTCATTTCTTCAACGCGACACGCTCTCTGCGTTCCGCACTGCATGTCACGCGGCGATTAGCGACATTTGCCGTGCATAAGCTTCGCTATGGCCGCTCGATGCATCTGGTCAACGGGCACGCGCTGGTTGCGCGGCTGCTGAAGTCGGCCGCGGACCATGGCGTCGATCTGCGCGTGAACGCGAAAGCCGTAGGGTTGCTTCGCGAGGCGGGGCGCGTGGTGGGCGCTCGCGTCGAGATCGATGGTGTTGCCAACGAGGTGCGAGCTTTGCGCGGCGTCGTCCTGGCCTGCGGCGGCTATCCGCATGACGCTGCGCGGCGCGCGCAAACCTTCGCTTACACGCCGTCGGGACGCGAGCATTGGTCGGCCGCGCCACGCTCGAATACGGGCGACGGCATTCGCATGGGCGAGGCGATTGGCGGGCATTTCGATGGCGCGCTTGAAGCGCCCGCGGCGTGGGCACCTGTGTCGCTCGTGCCGCAGCGAAATGGCCGGCCTGCCGTTGCGTTCCCGCATCTGATCGAACGCGCCAAACCGGGTGTGATTGCGGTGACGCGCGCAGGTAAGCGGTTCGCCAATGAAGCGTCGTCCTATTACGACCTGATGAGCGCGCTCTTCGATGCCACTCCGGCAGGCGAAGAAGTGTGCGCGTGGCTGGTGTGTGACCATCGTTTCCAGCGCCGTTACGGTCTGGGCGTGTCGAAGCCGTTTCCGTTTCCGACTCGCCCGTACCGTCGTACGGGGTATCTCAAGCGGGCGAGCAGTCTCGCCGAGCTGGCAATACAGTGTGGCATCGATCCACAGGGTCTCGCGAGCACCGTGGCGGCCTACAACACGCATGCAAAGGACGGCGCCGATCCGCAGTTTCATCGCGGCACCACACCCTACAACCGCGTGCAGGGCGATGCACGGCACAAGCCGAATCCGTGCGTCGCGCCGCTCGAAAACGGCCCGTTCTACGCGATCAAACTGCTTCCCGGCAGCCTCGGCACATTCGCCGGCCTCGCGACCGATGCTGCCGCTCGCGTTCTGGACAAAGAGAACCGGCCGGTGGCCGGACTCTACGCCGTCGGCAATGACAGCGCGAGTGTGATGGGCGGCTGTTACCCGGCTGGCGGCATTACGCTCGGCCCCGCGATGACCTTCGGTTATCTCGCGGGCCTTTCTCTCTCCGGTCTGAATCAGACGGAGTCGGTTGAAGAATCCTCACATCATGCGCAAGGACAAATGCAATGACTCTCTATGACGTAGTGACGCTCACCGTGAAAATAGGCTCGAATCCGCAGGTTTTCGAAAGCATCAGGTCAAGCGGCAAGCAGCCCGGCTCGACACTGTTCGGCTGCTGGTATTCGGACATCGGCGCGCTGGGGCAAGTGATGGTGTTGCGCGGCTTCGAATCGGAAGCCGCATTGATCACCGAGCGCAAGCGCATGCTGCTCGAAGGCAACCCGTTCGGTTGCGGCGAGTTTGTCACCGACGTGAAGATCGACAGCTACGCGCTGTTCCCCTTCCTGCCGCCGATCGAACCCGCCGTGCACGGCGGCATCTACGAGATGCGCGTCTACGGCACGAAGCTCGCGAGCCTGCAGCACACCATCGACGCGTGGGAAAAAGCGTTGCCTGAACGCACGCAGCGCTCGCCGCTAATCGGTGCGATGTATTCGCTCGATGGCACGGTGCCGCGCTTCCTGAACATCTGGGCATATGCGGGCGTCGACGAACGTTCGCGGATTCGCGCCGAAGCGGTGAAAGACGGCGTCTGGCCGCCCAAGGGCGGTCCTGCGCATCTGACCACGATGGAATCGACGATCTATGTGCCGGCACCGTTTTCACCGCTGCGCTGAACACGCTCTGCAAATGAAATGACTAATCGAACCGAAGGAAATGACATGACACAGCACAACGCTCGCGCGCTTTCTCTCTCGGCGCTGACCGTGCTTGAGCTGACGCCGCCGCAAATGGTGGAATGCGCGGCGCAGGCGGGCTATGACTACGTCGGGCTGCGTCTGTTGCCCGCCACCGATCAGGAAGTGCGGCACGAGATCGTCGGCGATACGCCGTTGAAACGTGAAACGCTGGCGCGCTTGCGAGACACGGGCATCAAGGTGCTCGACGCGGAGATTCTCCGCCTGAAGCCGGAGACCGATGTGACGGACTACGCGCCCATGCTCGAGACCGCGGCGGAACTGGGCGCACGCTACGTGCTTGTGGCGGGTAACGACCCCGACGAAGCACGCACGGCGGAGCGTCTCGCGCAACTCTGTGATCTCGCGAAACCGCTCGGACTGTCCCCCTCGCTCGAACCGATGCCGTGGACGAATGCGAAGGACATCACGCAGGGCGCTCGCATCGTCAAGGCAGCGGGCCGCAGCAATACCGGTCTCATCATCGACCCGCTTCACTTCGATCGTGCCGGTTCGTCGACTGCAGAACTCGCTGCACTGCCGCGCGAGTACTTTGGTTACGTGCAGTTTTGCGATGGGCCCGCAGAGCGTCCGACCGACCTCGAGACACTGCTGTTCCAGGCCCGCTGCGAGCGGATGATTCCGGGCGAAGGCGGGATCGATCTCGTAGGCATCCTGCGCGCGCTTCCCGATCATTTGCCGCTCAGCATCGAAGTGCCGACGGAGCAATGGGCGAAAACCGCGCCTGCGCTCGAACGTGCGCGCAAGCTGCGCGAGGCGACGCTCGACGTGCTCGCCCGGGCTTACGCAGTGGACTGATGCGCGTGACAGGGTAAAACGCAGTCCGTCGAAGCGCGCGCAAGATGCTGCTCGGACTGGCATCCATTATCGACAACAACAAATAACCTTCCGGAGACAACCTATGAATGCTTCACTCCAGGCCAACCGGCCGAACACACGGGCGTCGGCTGTCATCGACGTACAAAAGCTTCTCGACGAACAGCCAGTCGGACGGTTCCAGATTCTCGTCCTGATGATGTGCATGGTCATCGTCACGCTCGATGGCCTCGATACCGTGATGATCGGTTTCATCGCGCCGGCGCTATCGGGCGCGTGGGCCATTCCACGCGATGCGCTGGGTCCCGTCATGAGCGGCGGCCTGCTCGGACTCGCTTTCGGCGCGCTGTGCGCGGGACCTCTCGCCGACCGCTTCGGCCGCAAGACGGTCATGACGATCGCTGTGCTGTTCTTCGGCGTGTGGAGCCTCGGTTCGGCGTTCGCGAGCAACGTGACCGAGTTGACCGTGCTGCGCTTTCTGACCGGCCTCGGGCTCGGTGCCTCCATGCCTAATGCGGCGACATTGATGGCCGAGTACGCGCCGCAGCGCTGCCGCGCACTGATGGTGACGACCGTGTTTTGCGGCTTCACGCTCGGTGCCGCGGGTGGCGGCTTCGTGAGCGCCTGGCTGATTGCGGCCTACGGCTGGCACTCAGTGTTGATACTCGGAGGCGTACTGCCGATTCTCTATGTTCCGCTGATGATCAAGTGGTTGCCCGAATCGGCGCGCTATCTGTCGCTCAAGGAGACGCGCCGTGCGCGGCTCGTGCGCGTGCTGAACCGCATCCAGCCGGACATGGCGGACGAAGCAACGCGTTTCGTCGCACAGGACACCCAGCAGCGCGAGCGCAGCCCGGTGCGCCTGATCCTGTCGCGCGACTACGTATTCGGCACGGTGATGTTGTGGATCTGCTATTTCGCGGGCTTGCTGACTGTTTATCTGTTGGGCAGCTGGCTGCCGACATTGATTCGGGGCGCGGGGTTCACGCTCGGGCAGGCGGCGATCGTCGGCGCGCTGTTTCAGGCGGGCGGCACGATCGGCTCGCTCGCAATCGGCTGGCTGATGGACCGCCTCAATCCCCACCGCGTGTTGGGCGCAACAGTGTTCGTGGGGGGTGTCTTTGCGTGGTACATGGGTTTGCCGGGGCATGGAATCACGGGTATCGGCATGCTTGCGTTCGGCATGGGCTACTGCATGAACGGCTCCAACACCGGCTTTTGCGCCTTGGCCGCCGGTTCTTATCCGACCCGCATGCGCGCCACCGGCACTAGCTGGATGCTCGGCATTGGGCGCTTTGGCGGCATTGCAGGGGCGATGCTCGGCGCCAGCATGCTGCACGCGAATTGGGGCTTCGGTGAAGTGCTCACGGCGCTTGCGGTTCCCGCAACGGTAGGTGCCGCGGCGGTGCTTCTCAAAGGCGCTCGACATCGCGGCTCAGTACTGCGGGTTGAAGGCAGCGCAAGCCACTAGGCAATCGACACGAACCGCAGTGCGATTTGCATCCGCTTGAGTTCCGGTGTGGAATCGTGTTCTCATTCGGTATCTAAGTCGAATTGAGAGTGCAATCCATGGCTGGGAATCTTGAGCGGGCATTGGCCATCATCGAACTGCTCGCGAAACAGGGCGGCAGTTTGCAACTGGCCGCGATCGCCGACACGCTGAATATCCCGCGCAGCGGCACGCATCGCTTGCTGGCCGAGCTCACCGAAGAAGGGTATGTGCGGCAGGACGAGCACGGCGAGTATGTGCTGGCGCTCAAGCTGGTCTCGCTTGCATTGATGTGGCTGTCCACCGGGGGTGTGCTCGATATTTCGCAGCCCGTGCTCGACCGGCTGGCGTCGGCCTCGGGCGAACTCGCGCGGCTCGGGGTGGTCGAGGACGATCACATTACGTTTGTCGGCAAGGCGCAGGGCGCTCGCTCCGGTCTTCGCTATGACCCGGACATGGGCAGTCAGCCGCCCCTTCACTGCACTGCGAGCGGGCAGGCGTGGCTGTCGAGCATGAGCGACGAAGAGGCGCTCGAGCTGGTTTCGCGCCAGGGAGGAATTGGCAAGGCGGGGCAGACCGGGCCGAGAGCGCCGAAGTCGATCCAGCAGCTTCTTCAGGATCTGGCCGGCGCGCGCAAACGCGGCTATGGCGTGGCGAGCGACACGTATGAAGTCGGCATGACCTCGATGGCAGCGGTGATCCGTCATCCAGTGACGGGCCTCGTCGTCGGCGTGGTGAGTCTGGCCGGACCGACGAGCCGGTTGCCGGATGCGCGGCTCAAGGAGCTTGCGCCTGCGTTGCTCGAAGCGGCATCGGATATGGGAGCGGCCACGCTCAGTTCGCCGTATTTCAAGCGCAGCCTGAAAGTGGTGCCCGTTGCCGCGGCGAGCGATGTGCGGCCCGTCGTGGCCAAGCGCAAAGGACGGCCTCGGGCGGCGTGACCGTGCGCGGAGCCGGGCGGGGCGCCCGGCTCGCGGTATGTTCATGTCGGTGAGTCACGAGGGCGCTCAACAAAAGTCTTCCTGTTGCCAGATTCACCAACGGTTTCACACAGTCGCGCGCGGCGGCGCGATGGCATCGGCCTGCTTCAGCGCAACCGAACCCGACGCGGCGCGTGCCGCATGCTTTGCGACTCGCCAGCCAAATACGATGGCTGGTCCGAGCGTGGTCCCAGGGCCGGGGTAGGTGCCGCGAAATATCGAGGCGAGGTCGTTACCGCATGCGTAGAGGCCAGGAATGATATGGCCGTCGTTGTCGAATACCTGGCCGTTGGCGTTGCCGGCCAGACCCGCGCTGCAGGCCAGATCGGCAGGCCAGACCGTCACCGCGTAGTACGGCCCCGGGCCGATCGGGCGAATGCACGGATTCGGCTGTTGGGCGGCATCTCCATTGAAACGGTTCATCGGGCTCGAGCCGCGTTGAAACGCGGGATCCAGGCCCAGCGACGCGTCGCGGTTGCAGATGCTAACGGTGCGCTCGAGTCCCCCCGCGTCGACGCCTAGCTTTCCGGCGAGTTCGGCCAGCGTGCCGCCCTTGATCAGATAGCCCGCCTTTTCAAAACTGGCGATACGGTGGTGGCTTCGCTCGCGCATGAGCAGTCCGAGACCGTAGTCGCGAATGAAGGCGGCATCCACGACCAGGTGGGCAGGCACGCTCTGAGCGTTGCCCGCGCTGCGCAACATACCCATGACGAAGTCGTGATACGAGTCCGACTCGTTGACGAAACGTTCGCCGAGGTTGTTCACCGCGATTAGTCCTGGCTTCGCCCGATCGAGAATGATGTGCGGCCAGATACTGTCCTGTCCGTCGCGTGAACGCAAAATCGAGCAGGGCATCCAGAGGCCGGGACTGTCGTGCCCATCATTGAGCTGCGCGTTGATCTTGAGCGCACTGCCTACGCCGTCGCCGGTATGCGTGTCGGGCGAAAGCGATAAGGGTTGGGCGCCGGCGGGGAACAGTTGCTTGCGCAGAACCGGATGGCGGGTAATGCCGCCGGTAGCAAGCACCACGCCGCGACGCGCGCGAATACGCTTGCGACCAGCGCCTTTCTGTTCGACCACGGCGCCGGTGACTTCGCCTTGCTCGATCACCAGCTCAATCAACGGTGTTTCGAAGCGGACTTCCACTTTCTGTTTGCGCAAGCTGTAGAAGAGCCGTGCGGCCAGCGCATTGCCCATGACAAGCTGAGTGCCGCGTGGATAGCGCAGCCTGTCCATCACGTAGCGACCCACCACCGCCAGCGTGCGCGAGAAGTTCTTCCTGGAGGCGAACGGCGCGAGCAGCGCGTCGAGATCGGTGCGCGCCACCATCATGCCGCCGAGACCCATGAACTCTTTGCGTGGCGGTCTCACACGGACGAATTCGTCGCCGAGCAGGCGTCCGTCGAACGCGACCGGCGCGAGCGCGCGCCCACCGAAGGCCGCGCCGGGTCCCGTCACGTAATCCGGGTGCGCGCTCGCGGCGACGAATTTCACCTCGCTGATGCGCTGGAGTTCGTCGATCGCTATCGGCCCGCTTTCCAGAAACGCCTCACGCGCTTCGTCGCCGCCGCGATCGCCGACCACCGACGCGAGAAAACGCCGCGCGTCGTCGACGCTGTCGGGCACGCCCGCGCTCGCGCTCAATTGCGTGCCTGGCACCCAAGTCGTGCCGCCCGAGGTGGACGTGATTCCGCCGACGGCGTCTGTCTTTTCACACACGAGAACCTTGATGCCTTCGTGATGCGCGACCAGCGCGGCGGTCATGCCGCCTGCGCCGGCACCGAAGACCAGCAGGTCAACTTCATCGTCCCATTGTGTTTGCCTTGCTTCGTTCATGCCTCGTGTGTCTCCGTCTGCTTTGTACAGAAATGTGTAGAACAAGTTTTGTTAATGGAATAGTATTCCAAAAAACTCGAAAATCAAATATTTCCCTGCAGAGGAGGAGCGAGCGATGCGGATATTGGTGACGGGCGGGAGCGGTTTTCTTGCTGCATGGATCATGCGCCGTCTACTGGCGCGCGGTGTTGGCGTGCGGGCGTTCGACCTGCGCCGCGATGCGCGCTTGCTGGGCGAGCTCGCGCCCGATCAGGCAGGTGAAGTCGAATGGATGACGGGCGACATTGCTGTCGCGGGCGACGTGACCCACGCGCTGCAGGGTTGCGATGGTGTCATTCATCTGGCAGGTGTGCTCACGCCCAGTTGCGCGAGCGACCCCGTACGCGGCGCGCAAATCAATCTGATCGGTACGCTGAACGTTTTCAACGCCGCGCGCGCGGTGGGTGTGCGCAGCGTGCTTTATGCCAGCAGCGCAGGCGTTTTCGGCCCCGACGACGGCGCGTTGCCCCATCCCGAAACGCACTACGGCGCGTTCAAGCTGGCCTGCGAAGGCTCGGCGCGAGCGTATTGGAACGACTGCGGCCTCGCCAGCATTGGCTTCCGGCCACTCGTTGTGTATGGTGCGGGACGGGAAACCGGCTCGAGTGCGGGCCCGAGTCTCGCGTGCCGCGCGGCGGCTCGCGGCGAGGCGTACACGATTCCGTTCACGGGATCGACCGGCCTCGTATTTGCCGACGATATCGCCGCAGCGTACGAAGCCGCACTCTTCGCGCCGGCGCAAGGGGCACACGTGTTCACCCTCGCAGGGGAGATCGCCGCCGTCGATACGGTGATCGAGCGGCTGTCCGCGTTGGCGCCCGGCGCCCGCCTCGATAGTGCCGGGCCGCCATTGCCCATCGCCACCGAATTCCCGAGCGATCCGGCGCTCGGCCGTCTGCTTCCGGGTTTGCCCGCTACGTCGCTGGAAGACGGGTTGCGACAGACGTTCGCTTTCTACCGCTCGCGGCGATAGGTTGGGCTCCGCTTGTTCTTGCGCTGATCGGTTGGTTCATTTGGGGCTCGTGTGAATCAGCGCAGTGGCTTTGCGGAGCGGGGCATCGTATATTTTGATTCTTGGGGATCGCAGGCGCATTGAATTGCGCGAAGACGGTCGTGCGACAAAGAACGTCGCATGAGCCCCCTAGTCAAGGATTGATGCATCCTAAACCATGGAGCTTCGAAGGCAATCAGATGGAACGTTTCGATTACGCACGCGAAGACACGGGCAATCTGGTCCTGCTCGAACATGTCAACCTCACGATACCGGACCAGCGCCTCGCGACTGCTTTCTATGTCAGCGGACTTGGACTCACCCGCGATCCCTTCTTGATGACCGGCGTAAGCAATATGTGGATCAACATCGGTCGTTCTCAGATTCACTTGCCGCACGGCGCCGCACAACGCCTGCGAGGGCGCGTCGGTTTAATCGTGGGCACGCGGCAGTCGTTGATCGAACGACTGCGCGCAGTTCAGTCAGTGCTTGAAGGGACTAGCTTTGGATGGAGCGAGCGGGCCGACTGCATAGAGGTCACCTGCCCATGGGGAAACCGGTACGACTGCCTTGATCCGCACGCGTACGCAGCGGGCGCGCCGTGGTCGGGCATCGATCTCGGCATCGCTTATGTGCGACTCGATGTGCCCATCGGTTGCGCGGCGCCGATTGCGGGGTTCTATCGTGAGTTGCTCGATGCGTCCGTCGACGTGCGCGAACACAATGGTTCGCAGCAGGCGGTGATCGCGGTCGGCACGCATCAGCAACTTATCTACGCGGAAACACCTGATGCAAGCCCGGACTATGACGGGCACCACCTCCAGATCTATGTGGCCCAATTCTCCGAACCGTATGCACGGCTCGCAGCGCGCGGGCTGGCCTATGGCGAAGAGCCGCATCAATATCGCTTCGCCGACCTCATCAATCTCGCGAGCGGTGCGCATTGCTTCAGGCTCGAACATGAGGTTCGTAGTTTGCGGCATCCGCTCTATGCGCGACCGCTCGTGAACCGGAATCCGGAGCAGAGTAACCGGGACTATCGTATGGGTGGAGACGTGCGCAGCGGCGCGTTCTAGGCGGACCTCGCAACTGCGCCGATTCGGGGCCTTCATTCGGCCCGCCGGTTCACTATGTAGCGTTGCTTGGCCCGTACAACAGCGCGAGGCATTCTAGCGCCAGGCCTCTGAAGCAGGAGGCTCTGCACCCCACCAGGCGATTGCGCAGCCCTCGAGTGGGCAGAATGACGTTCGCATCTCCGCGACAGGCGGCATGATCCGACGATCGCCGCCTGTTCCGTGCCCGTTCGTCGCGAAGCATGCGGGGTTATCGCTATTTGTCGAGCGGGCTCACGCGTCGATAATCGACAATCATGACCATGCCGTGAATCGAGATGCGCGACCGAATTGACGACGAGATCACCTTTCGCAAGCTGGAAGTCCTGCTCGCATTTATGGAGACGGGAAACCTCTCGAAGGCGGCAGAGGCGCTGAACGTGAGCACGGTGAGCGTGCATCGCGCGCTGCATTCGCTCGAACAGGGCGTGCGATGCGCGCTGTTCAGGCATGAAGGCCGCAATCTCAAGTCGACGGAGGCGGCGCAAATGCTCGCCGATGTGGCGCAAGAGGTGCTCACGCTGATGTCCGATGGTATTCGCGCGACGCGTGAAGCCGCCGGCTATTCATCGGATCGGCTAAAGATCGGCTCGCTTTACTCGCTGACCATCAGGACTGTGCCCGGCATCGTCATCGACATCAAGGTGCGGCGGCCTACGCTTCAGGTCGAACTCGCGCTCGGGTCGAATGCCGAGTTGCTCGACAAGCTGAAGCAAGGCGCGGTCGATGCGGCGTTGATGGCCTTGCCGGATGCCGAGCCCGAAGTCGAATCCATCCCGCTGTTCGAAGACGACATTTTTTTCGCGGCGCCCGCTGGGTCGCCGTACGCGCATCAGGAAGCCGTCGATTTGCGGGACTGCCGCGATGAAACATTCGTTTCGCTCGGCGAGGGGTTCGTGACGTATCACGGATTTCTGGAGGCCTTCCGCGTCGCGGACTTCACTCCGAACGTGACGATGCGAGTCGGCGATATTTTTTCGCTGATGAACCTCGTGAGCGGCGGGGTCGGCTATACGCTATTGCCGGGCCGCGTGCGCGGCGTGTTCGGTGACAAGGTGCAATTCATTCCTCTCAAGCCGCAATACCTGATGCGCCAGACGATCGGTGTCAGCTTTCTGCGCGCCCGTGAGCGCGATCCGAACCTGCTGGCGCTCATGGCCGTCTGCCGTCTTCGTACGAGAAGCGTCGGCTGAGGTTGTCGCCTCATTCGCTCAGCCTTTCCCGTTCGATCAATGCGCTCAGGTCCGGTAGCGCGGTCTCGCTGCAACTCACGGCGATGCCCTCCGTGAAGATCGCGCTGCTCAAGCGGGTCAGCACGTTAGCAGGCGGCATCTCGACGGCCAGACGCGCGCCTCGTTCCCACGCAAGCCTCACCGTGTCATGCCAGCGCACCTGCCGCGCCATGTTGGTTGCCAGATCCGACGCGATGCGTGGCCCGTCGAAGAGCGGGCGCGCCATGCTGCTGCTCAGATAGACGATCCCGGGCGCACGCATGGCGACCTGGCCGAAGGCGTCGGCGAGCGCCGCCGCGGGTGCATCGAGCAATGCGCAATGCGAAGGCACCGCTACGTCCAGACGCTCGCAACGTTGCGCTCCGCATTTGAGCGCCAGCGTGGCGAGACGTTGCATGGCCGCATCGCTGCCCGCCACCACCATCTGCGTCTGTGCGTTGATGTTTGCCAGAAAGACCGGCATGGCGGCACTGTTCACTTCCGTGATCAAGCGTTCGAGCGCGCGCTGCGTCATGCCCACGATGGCAGTCATCCCATATCCGTGCGGGAAGGCTCGTTCCATCAACTGTCCGCGCAACGAGACGAGCCTGACAGCGTCGGCGTAGTCGAGCGCGCCGGCGATGACGGCGGCTGGATACGCGCCGATCGACAGACCGGTGACGATATCGGGCGCCTGACCGTGAGCGCAGACTACCCGTGCCTGTGCGACGCCTGCAATCAGCAGGCACAGTTGAACCGCGATAGTGGAGCGCAACGCGTTCGAATCGTCCAGCGACAGGGCGTCGTAGCCCAGCGAATCGCTGGCCTCTTCGAGCGCACGAGCGGCCTCGGGGTGATCCGGCAGCGTGTGCAGCATACCGGTGCGCTGGGCACCCTGGCCCGGAAACGTGAACAGTACGCTCATGATGCGGGTGACATGGTCTGCTTCTTCACGCGGCGCAGGCGGAGATCGCCGCACTCAAGCGCCGACCAGCGCTTTGGTCGCGAAGTAGAGCAGGGACGGTCCGAGCAGGCAGCCGACACCTGTGTGAAACGTGGCGATCAGCGCGCCGTAGGGAACGAGGCGGCGATCCGTAGCGGCCAGTCCCGCGCTCACGCCGCTGACCGTGCCGGCGAGCCCGCCGAAGATCATTGCCGAGCGCGGTGTCTTCAGTCCCATGAAGCCGGCGGCGAGCGGCGTGCCGATCATCACGATGATCGCCTTGATCAGGCCCGTTGCGATGCTGAGTGCAATCACGTCGGAGCTTGCTCCGATGGCCGCGCCGGTCACCGGCCCTACGATATACGTGACGGCGCCCGCGCCGATGGTCGTCATGCTTACGGCGTCGGTGTAGCCGAATGCATGAGCGATGCTCGCGCCGACGATGAACGGCAGCACAGTGCCGAGCAGTAGCGACACCACGCCGATGAGTCCGGCCTTGCGGGCTTCCGTTGCCTGCACCTCGAACGCGGTCGCGACAATGGCGAAATCACGCAGCATCGCGCCGCCCATCAGGCCGACGCCGGTGAAGAGAGGAAGGTCGGCGAGTCCTTTTTGTCCGCCCGTGAGGATGCCGCCGAAATAAGCCAGTACGAGGCCGATCACGATAGCAATGGCCGAGCCGTGCACGCGTCCAAATGTCAGCTTGCGCGAAATCAGCGACGACACCCACATGATGAGCCCCACCAGCGCGAACGAAGCGACGAGGCCGTTCTGGATCAATACTTTATCGAGCATATGCAACATGGTGGACCCCTGCTTCAGATTTCTTCGAGATGCGGCGCGTTCACGAACGACGTGCTGTCGCGACCGGTGCGGGAAAGAACGGCAATGCAGCAGGCGCAGACGGCGGCGGCGCCCAACGCCGAAAGCAGCGCGACTGGGCCGCCCTTGAGCGCGGCCACGACGTTCTGATTGGCGGCCATTGCCACGACGACGGGGATGTACATGGCGCCCCAGAAGCCCACGCCCGCTTCCGTTTCCTTCGGCAGCAGGCCCTTCTTGTGCAGATAGAGGCGCAGGAAGATCAGCAGCAACATGGCGATGCCAACGCCGCCGACGTTCGTTTTCACGCCGATCGCGACCCCGAGCAGGTCGCCGAGAAAAAGTCCCGCCAGATGGCAGAACGCCAGCAGTGCAGTGCCGTAGATAATCATGTCGTGTCTCCAGTATTTGCTTTATCGGCTTGGGGTCCGCCGGGTTGGTATGTGCCGTGAGCCACGGCGCATCAGGGCTCGCGTCGCGGCAAGTTCAGTGCCATTGTTCGCGCAGCTTCCGCCTCACTTGCACCGACGCCGCGCGGTGCACGCTGCCGAGCCGGCTGCCCAGACCGCGCGACGGGTCGGCGCGAATATCGTCGAACGCGGCATGCAGCGCCTTTTCGACGGTGGATTGATCGGCCCCGGTCGGCGCATCGGGGTTGGTCACCTTCAACAGCTTCCACAGCAAGCCGAGCGACGCATAACTGTCGATGTCGTAGGCCATCGGCGGGACGCGGGCCGTGAACGCTTCGAGATCGGCGACCGAGCGCAACGTGACGCGTGCGGCGGATTCCTTGCCCATCGCATGGACCATGACCTGCGGATCGGCGAGCGCGATGAGGCGATTGGCCTGATAGCCGTGCGCCAGAAAAGCGCCCGACATTGCCCGCCCGACGATCAGCCCGATCACCGGATGGCCGGCAAGGCGCGCGCTTGCGTAAGCGTCGGCGGCACCGGCCAGGGCCTGATGGATGCCGTAGGCTTCCTCGCGCCGTCCATAGGCCTGACTTGCGACGTCGATCACCGCGACGATCGCGCGCTTCTCGCGGCGTTCGGCATCGGCATCGACAACTTCGCGCACCGCTCGCGCGATTTCCCATCCTTCGACGAGACCGACCTCGCCGCTGCGTGCGCGCGCGAACGGATTGTCCGGGTCCGGCACGACAGCAACGAAACGCGCCGGGTGTTCGCCGAGCCGTGCGTCGACGACCCGCACCGAAGGCGGGTAGCCTGGCCGCAATGGTGCACTGTAGGTGAGCGCATCCAGCCAGACGGCGCCGCGCTTCGAAAGCTCTTTTGTGCTCATGACTGGAACCCCTTGCCATAGATGGCGGCCGCCGCTTCCGGGCTGGCCTGCTCGTCCGGATTGATTTCGGAGAGCCGTTGCAGAAAGCCCGTGACCTGTTCGCTGCGACATGCGTGCGGACGTCCTGCGCGAAAGCGTGCAATCACAGCGGCGCGGATCGCATCGGTATCGTCGCCGACGTATACATCCACGAGCCCTGTGCGATATCGCTGTTCACCCCCCGTGAAGCTCCAGATCATCGGCCGGTCGCGCGAATCAAACTCCGCGATGCCCGCTTCCTGCTCGATCACGGCAGGTCCGTTCAGGCCGAGGCGCGCTTCACGCGTCGCGATCAGGCAACTGCAAAGACCCGCGGCGATCGACATGCCTCCGTAGCATCCGATCGGCCCCGCCGTGATCCCGATCACCGGCTGATAGCGCCGCAAATCGACGATCCCCGCATGGATCTCGGCGATGGCCGCGAGCCCGAGGTTGGCCTCCTGCAAGCGCACGCCGCCCGTTTCGAAAAGAATCACGGCACGCGTCGGAATGCCGTTGCGGTTGTCTTCCGCCGCGAGTTCGAGGCTGCCGGCGATTTTCGCCGCGGACACCTCGCCCATGCTGCCGCCCTGAAATCCTGCGTCGATGCCCAGCACGACGGCGGGCTGGCCGTCGATCGTTCCTTTTGCGACGACGGTGCCGTCGTCAGCCTGAGTCACGATGCCCTGACGCGCGAGCCATGGCGACCTGATGCGCTGGAACGGGTCGAGCAATTCAGTGAACGTGCCTTCGTCGAGCAACTTCTTCGCGCGCTCGCGCGCACTCAGTTCAATGAAGCTTTCGCGCTCGAGCATTTCTTCTGTATTCATGGTCTTTACGCTCCGCCTGTCCGGGTCAGCTCTTCGAATACCTGTCCGATCCGCATGCGCACGACGCCTGGCGTCGCACCAAAATCATTGATCTCGAGCCTCGCCGCTGGCAGCGAGCCGTCGCGAAAGATGCGCGCGAGCACGGCTTCCCAGACGCGGCCCATGCCGTCCACCGAAGTAGTGATGTTCACCACGGTGCGAGGGGCGTCGTGCGCTTCGAGCAGCACTTCGAGATCGCCAGACGCGACTACGCCGGCGAGCGCTCGGCCCCGGGCGGCCCGGCCCGCCGGGAATTCAAGGACGATGTTTTCCATTTGGTTTCCTATGCTTTCGTCGTGTGACGCGCTTCGCTCTGAAGCCTGTCTAGAAATAGGGCGGCGGCAAGCAGATCGGCTGCGCCGCCGGGCGAGACATGGCGTTCGACGAGCCGTGCGTCGAGCATCTTCAGATGACGGCGGCCCGCGAGCGTCGCGGCGCCGCCGTGCTCCAGCACTCGCCGCGCGCCGCTTTGCGTCTCGGCGAGCGCGCCGCGGCCGCCGCGCGCGAGCACGCAGGTGTCGTCGAGACATGACATGACCGCGAGCAGGGCGTTCAGCCGGGCGGCTGTTTCGCTCTCGCCGCGCAGGCGTGAGCGCGCAAGTTCGGGCAGCGCCACCTCGACCACGTGCGGAAAGTCCGCATGCGCCTGCCCCCGCGCGCCGCCGACGTTGTAATCGATGCAGGCCTGCTCGCCTTTATGACCGGTCAGCGCGGGCGTGTGGCGGTCGGGCAGGCGCGCGATCGATCCGGCGCGCGCGGCCACACGATCGCACGACAGGTCGGCCGGTTCGCGCGCGGCGGCCGTCACCAGCAGTCCGAGCGCCCAAATCGCGCCGCGATGCGTGTTCACGCCATTCGTCGCCGTCAGCATGCGCGCTTCACCTTCGCGGCCGAGTGCGCCGATCCGCTCGCGAAGCGCCAGCATGGGCCGGGTTTCGGTGCCCGCGCGCGCCATGTCAGTGAAGATCGGCTCCAACGTCCGGGCCGAGACGCACATCAGGTGCCAGTCGAGATCGTGATGCGCGCCGCGGCTGCGCGGATCGACGAGTCCAGGCTTCGGCGCGAGCGTGACTTCGTCGATCAGCGCCGCTGTGACGTGCGCGCCTAGACGTTCGGCGAACCGGTCCGACGCTTTGGCTTGCGGTTCGCGAACCGTCGCGAGAGCCGTTGCAAGGTTCTCGCGCATCACCAGCTCCGAAAGCGTGCAGGCGGCACGTACAGACCGTCCGACCAGTCGACGAGATCGGCCATGCTCTTCGCCGCCAGCAGCGACCGGTTCGCTTCGCTGCGGTGAATGCCGAGATCTTCGGGCAGCGCGACAAAGCCGTCACGCCGCAGCGCCGCGAGCTTGTCGGGGCTGCTCGTCAGGCCGACGGGCGTGACGCCGGAAACCGCGGCGATCATCTCCTTGCGGTGTTCGAGCGAGCGGGCCTTGTAGAGATAGGCGATGCCTTCTTCCGTCAGCACGTGGGTGACGTCGTCGCCATAGATCATGATGGGCGCGAGCGGCATGCCCGACTCGCGGCCCACGTCGACTGCGTCGAGCGATTCGACGATGCTCGGCTGGCCGCCTGCCTGAAAGGTTTCGACTGTCTGCACGACGAGCTTGCGGCCGCGTTCGAGCGGGCTGTCGGTCTGCAGCAGATCGAGCCATGCGGGTGTCGCATGGCGCCGGCCGTGCGGATCGTGCCCCATGTTCGGTGCGCCGCCGAAGCCGGCGAGGCGGCCATGCGTCACCGTCGACGAGTTGCCCGCGCCGTCCATCTGCAACGTCGAACCGATGAACATGTCGACCGCGTACTGTCCCGCGAGTTGGCACATCGCACGGTTGGAGCGCATCGAACCGTCGCGGCCCGTGAAAAAGATGTCCGGCCGTTGCGCGACGTAGGCGTCCATACCCAACTCGCCGCCAAAGCAATGCACGCTTTCGACCCAGCCGGTTTCGATCGCGGGGATCAGGGTGGGATGCGGATTCAGCGTCCAGTGGCGGCAGATCTTGCCCTTGAGGCCGAGCTTTTCACCGTACGTCGGCAGAATGAGTTCGATCGCCGCCGTGTTGAAGCCGATACCGTGGTTGAGTGACTGCACCTGGTGCCGCTCGTAAATGCCGCGAATCGCCATCATCGCCATCAGCACGTGAATCGGCGTGATGAGACGCGGATCGCGAGTGAAGAGCGGTTCGATGAAGAACGGCTTATCCGCCTCGACCACGAAGTCGATCCACGAACCGGGGATATCCACGCGCGGCAGGTCTTTCGGGTCGTCGACGATTTCATTGACCTGCGCGATCACGATGCCGTCGCGAAACGCGGCGGCTTCGACGAGCGCGGGCGTGTCTTCGGTGCTGGAGCCCGTGTATAGATTGCCTTGCCGATCCGCCTTATAGCCGGCCACCAGTACGACGTTCGGTGTCAGATCGACATAGAGCCGCCCATAGAGTTCGATGTAGGTGTGGATCGCGCCGATTTCGAGGATGCCATCCTGCAGGAACTGCGAGATACGCAGGCTTTGCGCGCCGGCAAATGCGAAGTCGAGCTTTTTCGCAATGCCGCGCTCGAAGAGATCGAGATGTTCGGCGCGGCTCACGCTCGGGATGATCAGGTGCAGACCGTTGACGATGCCCGGATCGACCTTGGCAAGCGAGCGTGACAGAAAGTCGGCCTGTTTCTGGTTATTACCCTCGACGACGACGCGATCACCGGGCGCGATAAGCCTCTGCAGGACGTCGACGATACGATCGGTGGGGAGGATGACGCCATCCGCAATCGAGGCGACGCTCGCGAGGCGGCGATGCTTTTCCTCGCGGCGCGTGGCCCAGCGGGATTGATGCGCACTTTGACTGGACATGTGTGATCTCGCTCTAGACATGAAGCGAGTCTAGGGAGCGGGACATGGCGGTTCAATCACCTTGGGGACGCGTCTGTTATCCCGAGGGTAACGATCTTGTAGGGCGAATGCTGAAACCGTGACTGGACGGGCTGTTGAGGGACGCCTCGTTGTTCTGGGGGTTCCCCCTGGGTGGGCTTCCCGGAAACAGATACCTCAACCGGCCGGACCTTGGTGCAGATACCGTCTTGGCAATCAAGCGTTCACGGGGTCGAGATTGCACCGTAAAAGTTGTCAGTGGAAGTAAGCGCCAAATAATGCAGCGCATCTTATGGCCTATGCTAACCCCGATGCGACTGGCTAAACTTTCTTACGAAATAATGAACAGCTTCGATTCATCTGTTGAAACATATCTGTCCAACTTACACTTCGGTCATTTCGCGACCCAATCCATAGAAGTCATCGCCGACCTTTACACCTTTAAAGGCCTCGTTCTCATTCCCGTGCTGTGGTGGATGTGGTTTCAGCAGGACGAGCGCCGCGAATGGCGGCGAGAAATGGTGATCGCGACGCTTCTCAGTAGCGTCATGGCGCTCTTCGTCGGAAGGGTGCTGACTCACTGGTTGCCGTTCAGGGTGCGCCCTATCTATAGCGACGAACTGCATCTGCACTTTGCAGGTAGCGCTCTCAATGACGCACGGCTGACAAGTTGGAGTTCCTTCCCGAGCGATCACGCGATGCTATGGATGGCGGTCGCCACCGGTATCTTCCTCGTGTGGCGAGGTATCGGTGTGCTGGCGCTTTCCTATACCGTGCTGTTCATTTGCGTTCCGCGCGCCTACCTGGGCTTTCACTACCCAACCGATTTGCTGGTGGGCGCCGCCTTGGGAATCGCAATTACCTATGTCGTGACGCGAGATGCGATCCGCGTGCGCTACGCGACTCCTGCGCTGCGATGGATCGAACGCTACCCGGGGCCCTCAGCGATGCTGGCCTTTATTCTGTGCCTCGAACTCGTTACGCAGTTCGACGAACTGCGCAGGCTGGCGAGCGGTGTGCTCAAACATCTATGAACCACGCGTTGCGGTGCGGCGCTGGGAGCATCGGTGGTGGCGCCGCCCCCACGGGGGATTTTATCGAAGCCTGTTTCATCGACGCGGCACGTGCGCCGTTCGCTCAAGCGCGATCTTAGCGGCGGATCGTGCAGTCCAAGGATCATCCTCCGAGACCTCGCAACCAGCATTTGAGTCGCGCGTCTTAATCTGGTCGTTGAAGGTCTTTTCTACGAGCCAGGTTAATTTTCTGTCTCCATAAAGTGTCGCGCTCTCGGAGCGGGCTTGGAAGGAGCGTTGGGTGTCCCGCATGCCTCCAAAGCTGCTACGGCTTTGTTGGCAAGCGCAATCGTTTCTTCGCAAGCAGCCGGGTCGGCGATTGATTGGCATCCGCCGCCATTATTGACACGCGCAATGGCGTTGCGCACCTTCTCGAGTGCCGCACCGGGAGATCCGTTGTCCGAAATGAGCGCCGCTAAATTAAACGCGCTCCCTGCCGGGGTGACGACCCAGTCTGGACAAGCAGGCTTCGCGAGCGCGCCGACGGCAACGAAGGTTAGAAGAAGGCCAGCGCCCGGCCAACGGCGGGGCGATAGCGCAGATGAGTCGAGCATAAGCACCGCCAAGGCCGGCTATTGGTGAGCTGTAGGATTCGGAACGCCATGACATTTACTCTGATTAATTTGCTTTAAATGGAGTATTGTCTTCATTCGAAAAGTATTAATGCAGGCTACATTTATGGTAGCCGATGAAGAGGCCAATGCAAGGAATCGGCCGAGAAATCGAGCCCTGATCCGTCGGCACGAGATTGCGCCACTTACAGTCGGTTACAAGGGTCCAGCGTCCTGCGAGCGCCCCGTTGGCCCATCAGTCGTCTCGTCAGCAATTCCCCTTTTTAGCTTGTCCCGGTGGGCAGAAGCCGTTGCCCGGACCGCCTTGGGGCCCACCCTGCGGCACGACGACCACGCCCGGCGAATCAGGCACATAGAGCGCACAGCCGCCCAACAGGGCGGCACTCGTTATCAGGAGACAGAAGATTTTTTTCATGGGGTTCCTCGAGGAAGGGCATTCGCCCTTCCTTCATCACGTAATGATCGTCAGAAACTGAAGTTGACGTTGGCCTGATCGGCTGTCGATACATTGACTGCGGACGATTGGGTCGCCCCGCTTACGCTATCGGCTTCCGCGGTGTACTGTCCGGCGGCACTCCCAGCGGAAAGCGCAACCGGCAGGTTTCCTGTATAGGTGCCAGTAACTGGCGCGGCGGCGGGCAGGTTCAGTGCGTAGTTGCCGGTATCCAGGTTGGCGTTCGCGGTCGTGATTTCATAATTTAGACCGCTGATCGATTGCAGCGCTCGTACGATGGCCTGCGCACTGACCGGCAGAACTGTCCCGCTTGCGACGTGCATCGCGGAGGGCGGCAGCACGATCGGTGCCGACGACGTGGCAACGACTGTCGATGTATTCACAACGACCGGCACCGAGCGCACGATACCCGTCGCAACGTTATTCTGCACGATGACGACATCATAGTTGCCGTTGGTGGAACTCTGCTCGAGCGGCGTCAGGACGAACTGTCCGTTGCTGTCGGCAACGGTGCCCTTGATGACGTGGCCGTTCTGCTCCGCATAGACAGCGGCTCCGGCTTCGCTTGGCGCGACATAGCCAGAGATCGTGCCGCTCACGACCGTCGGCGTCGCTGTCACGACCGGCTTCAGACTGTACGAGCCGTTACCTTTCTGGACGATCGATTTGCACGCGTTGAAGTCGAGTACGAGATCGACCAGTGTGTTGGGCTGGACCGTGAACGGCCGGATGATCTTGTAGCCGCTTTGCGTGGCGCTTGGCGTGTCAAGCGGCTGCTCGCTGCCACCCGTTGGAACAATCGAATTCGCCAATGCGTTGCCCTGATTCTGCGCGAGCACCAGACGAACCTGTTGATACTGGCCAGAGGGCAACGCGGTTTGTCCGAGGTCGGCCAGCACGCCGTTGGTCAACGACAGCAGATCGATCTTCTGCGGACTCGCCAAAGCCACGTCAGTCCAGCCGCCGTCAGCGTCACCGGCCTGCGCGTTCGTGTTGACGCGAACCTTGCTGACCGTCACATAGACATGATCGAAGCCGCATGACGGGGAGTCTGTCATCTGGACATGGAGCGTGCCAGTGGCCGTGCTGCCGCCATCGCCGCCTCCGCCTCCACATGCGGCAAGCGCGAGTGGAAACGCCAGCATGCACGTCAGCGTTCTGAGTATCGTTTTCATGGGGAATCCTCCTTCATTGTTGTGAGCTGAAGAATACGGAAACGCCCTGTAAGTGAATCGAATAAATTGCAACGATCAGTAACCAGAATGTTTGGCAAACTGCTGGCGTGCCGGGAGAAACCTTGGGCGCCAATTTGCATGTGATGCAGCGTGCATCCGCAGTGCCAGGCCAATGCGCAATTGCGCTCGCTCGACAGCCTGCTGCCGCATCAGGGAGAACGCGAGGCCCGGATCTCGAATAAATTCACCCTCGGGCAGCAGTCAGTACTCGCTAATGGCTCTGATTAGCTGAATAGGAGATGCGGCGATTCCCGATTGCCCGTTTCAGTGCTTCCCCAAGCCGGTAAGCCGCGGATCTGACAGGAGATAAGACATGAAGAGATCTCGCGTACTTCTCGCGTCGCTGATCATCACGGGTATGCTGGCCGCGTGAAATCGGAAGGTTGCCATTCAGATGGGCACATCCCCATCCAATTCCGCACCCGTATTGTCTGAATCCGTATCTTCCGCGACGTGCATTCCGTAAGCGACCATTCGCCGATACAGCGTGCCACGCGAAATGCCGAGGGCCGTCGCTGTTTCTCCCAGCCGGTAATCGTGTCGCAGCAAAGCGGTTTCAATGACACTGCGCTCGGCTTGTTCACGGATACAATCGAGCGTCGCTGTTCTTCCGGCCGTCTGCGATTCGAGGTCGAGATCGAGATCTCGGGCTGTCAGCAGCCTGCCTTCAGCCATGACTAGCCCACGGCGCACGCGATTGATCAGCTCGCGCACGTTCCCCGGCCAGTGGTACTTGTGCATTGCGTCTATGGCCGACGGCGTGAAGCCGTGAATCTTGTGGGTGCTGTCGGCTTTGTACTTCTGCAGGACGTAGTACGCCAGGACTTCGATATCCTTACCTCGCGCGCTCAGCGGTGGTTCGTCAACGCGCAGCACGCACAGGCGATGGAACAGGTCGGCGCGGAAACGCCCTGCGAGTATGGCGGCTTCGAGGTCGACGTGGGTCGCTGAAATGATGCGTATGTCGACGGGAATCGACTCGTTGCCACCGAGCCGTTGGATTTTCCCTTCCTGTAGAAAGCGCAGCAGGCCGGCCTGGGTCTCAAGCGGCGTGTCGCCAATTTCATCGAGAAACAGGGTGCCCCCGTTCGCCGATTCGATGCGGCCGATCCTGCGTTCGTGCGCGCCAGTGAATGCGCCACGTTCATAGCCGAAAAGTTCAGACTGCAAAAGATGATGTGGAATCGCGCCACAATTTATCGCAACGAAAGGCGCTTTTCGGCGCGGTGAGCACCTGTGAATCGCGAGGGCGGTGAGTTCCTTTCCGGTACCTGATTGGCCGGAGATAAACACGCTGGCGTTCGTGTTTGCGACCTTGCGGATGGTGCTGAACAGCTGTTGCATTGCTTCGCAGGTGCCCACCATCGTATTGTCGTCCGTGACCAGGGCGCCGGTGGCCGTATCGACGTAGTCCAGTGCCGCCATCCCTCGCGCGTGGCCAAGCGCATGCGAAATCCACTCGGCCGGCAGCGGCAGCGTAACGTAGTCGAAACAGAAGTTGCGAATCAGTTCGCGAACCGCCTTGCTTGCCGATTTGCCCTCAGCAGTGATTGCCACCCAGCCGATCGTAGTCTGGCTCAGACATGCCTTCAGGGTAGGAAAGTCGCGCGGCGTAAAACCGTCGAAATCTATCAGGCCCGCGGCTACGCCACATTTCTTCGTCGCAGCCTCGGCTCCGGCGGCGGTTTTCGCCAGGACGACTTCCCAGCCTGCTGAACGTATTTCTTCGATCAGCGCTTCGTCGGGTGCGCGAGCGACGCAGATCACCCGGCGCTGGGTGTCCGGCTGGAGTGGGGGGGCGCACTGCGCCGAGTCGGCACTCACGCAGGAACTCGTTCGAAAATGGTCGGGTGAATTTGCCATGACACTCCCCCTGTCCTACTTTCTTTTTTCATTGCCCGCCTGACAATCGACAGCGCAACGACGTTTGGTATGTCGATGCTACTCGCTGTAAACGCCAAAGAAAATAGTCTTGATACTGTTGCTCCAGCGTCGTGGTCAAAGATCATGTACAGGAATAACGTTCCGACTTGCTGATGGGTAAATGCGTACTTATACCTGGGAAGTCAGATTCGATGCACATCGCCGATGTCCGACGCGCGTCATGCCGTCTCGTGTGTCCCTTGCTGTCTAAGCCGTTTGATCACGTGCTAGCCCCCGCTCAACGTGGGGAGCAGAATCCTGTAGATGTGAATAAACGCCGGACCCAGCAGGACAGTAAGAAGGGCAGGAAAGATGCAGAAAATGAGTGGGAAGAGGAGCTTCAGCGCGATCTTCGAAGCCTGCTCTTCGGCGCGCATTCGGCGGCGTGTGCGCAGGGTGTCAGAAAGTACGCGCAACGAAGAGCCGATGCTGGTGCCGAAACGTTCGGCTTGAACCAGCATTGCGCAAAAGGCGTCGACATCCTCCACGCCGGTGCGCAGAGAAAGGTTGCGTAGCGCTTTCTCCTTGGTAAACCCGGAGCGCATTTCCAGTAGCATCAGTTGGAGTTCGCTTGCGACCACTGGGCTTCGCAGTTCGATCTCTCCCGCCACTTTCACTAGCGCCGCGTCGAGGCTGAGGCCCGCTTCGACACAGACTGTGAGGAGGTCGAGCGCGTCGGGAAAATCTTCAAAAATTGCACGCTTTCGCCATGCGATGCGACGTGTCAGCACGAAATTCGGCAGGTAATAGCCGATCGCGCCGAGCAGGGCGAGCAGGGCCATCGACATGTACTTCTGCGCCGCGAGTGGCGTACTGGCGAGCCACGCAAGCGCAATCAGCGGCAGCGCGAGCGCAAGCACGGTTTTCGCGGCGAAATAGAGTGCTGCGGCCCCCTGCGTGCGCCAACCTGCGTTCATCATTTGCACGCGCAGCGCCGAGTTTTCCCAGCCCTCAACGGGGACCGATAGTTTCGAAATCGGCTGTGAGATCTCAGCGAGCTTTTCGAGCCATGCTGACCCAGTTGGCATGTTGCCTTGTTCTGATATGGGCAGGTTGGCTCCTCCTGCCTGTTCGATCCGCCGACGCATATCGCGCGGAGAGAACAGCAGCATTGCCGCGAATACCGCGCCGAACACCAGCGCGAAAAGGCCGGCCAGCAACAACATATGCATCGAGTCGAGCGTTTGCATGAACAACTCCTAAATATTCTGTTCCGTGGCGAGCATGTGAGAAGCTCTATCAGACGCGAATTTTCACGATGCGCCGCATCCACAGCACGCCGAAAAACATGGAAAAGACCACAGCCTCTATGATTTTGATGCCGGCCGGGTCCTGCCACAGTACGTCGAGGAAAGTCGGGTTCAGGACCATCATGAAGCCCGCGGTGGCGAACGGAAGCAGGCCAAGTATCCACGCCGACAACTTGCCTTCGGCCGACAGCACGCGGATCTTGTCGAACAGCTTCAGCCGTTCGCGTATCAGCATTGCAATGCCGTCCAGTATTTCCGCCAGATTGCCACCCGTCTCCCGCTGAATGAGGACCGCGATCACGAAGTAACGCAGATCGCGGATCGGTACGCGTGTAGCGAGGTTCATCAAGGCCTCGTTCAGTGAGACGCCATAGTTGATTTCGTCGAACGTGATGCGGAATTCGGCACCCATCGGCTCTGCGAACTCAGAGCCGACCATGCCGATGGCGCTGGAGAACGCATGTCCGGCGCGTAGCGCGCGGCTAATCATGTCAGCGACATCGGGCAACTGGCGTTCAAGTTGACGCAGCCGCTTGCTGCGCTGACGGCTCACATGGAGAAACGGCAGTACCGACGTGCACAGGGCCGCGAGTACCGCGAACATTGTCGGTACGGGCGTGAATGTGGCCAGAGCGAGTACGGTTGCAGGCAGAGCGAAGGTCGTACCGATCAACCGCGCAATCGACCACTTCAGTCCGCTTTGCTGAATCCACAGGTCGAGCGTCTGGATGCGAGGCATTTGCATCAGCAGCCTGTCGAGCAGTTCCGACTCGCTCAACATGCGCTGCTTCAGGATCGTCAAACGTTCCTTGTGGACCTGACCTCCAGCGGACAATGCGCGAATACGTGATTCGATCCGGCGGGCTGCTGGGCCGTGACGATTGTTCCACCACTGATACCCGCCCTCGAGTGCGAGAACGACTGCGAGGAACAGGAAGACGGCGAATGCGTAGAAGATCGGGTTCATGCAGGTCTCCTTAGACCGCGCGATTCAAAAAGAGCGGATCGGTTCAGCCGGATCACGTGGTTTCAAAGTGCCGCCCCGGGTCGTAGGTCTGGTCGGGCAACGCGACGCCGAATGCCTGCAAGCGTTCGGCGAACTTTGGACGTACGCCGGTTGCGCAAAACCGCCCACGCACGATACCGTTCTCATCGACACCGGTTCGCTTGAACGTGAAGATTTCCTGCATGTTGACGATGTCTCCCTCCATGCCGGTGATCTCCTGGATGCTGACGATCTTGCGTCGGCCGTCGGTCAACCGGGCTGCCTGAACCACAACGGAGATGGCCGATGAAACCTGCTGGCGCATGGTTTTGGTCGGCAGCGACAGGCCCCCGAGGTTGATCATGTTTTCGAGGCGTGTCAGCGCATCGCGCGGGGTGTTCGCGTGAATGGTGGCAAGCGATCCTTCATGACCGGTGTTCATCGCGTTGAGCATGTCGAGCGCCTCGGCTCCGCGCACCTCCCCGAGGATGATGCGATCTGGTCGCATCCGCAGGGCATTGCGCACCAGCGTGCGCTGCGTGATCTCGCCACGCCCTTCGATGTTCGGTGGCCGCGTTTCGAGCCGCAGCACGTGCTGTTGCCGCATTTGCAGTTCCGCCGCGTCTTCGATCGTCACAATGCGCTCATTGTCCGGAATGAAGCCCGACAGGACGTTGAGCAGCGTCGTCTTGCCGCTGCCGGTTCCCCCCGACACCAGAATGTTCACCTTCGCGCGAGCCAGTGCATCGAGCACCTCCGCCATCGGCGGTGTGAGGCTCTGCAAGTCGATGAGGTCGGAGATTTGCAGCGGATTGACCGCAAACCGCCGGATTGAGAGCAGCGGTCCGTCTACCGCGGAGGGCGGAATGATTGCATTTACCCGTGAGCCATCTGGAAGCCGTGCGTCGACCATCGGGCTCGATTCATCGATCCGGCGTCCCACGCGCGACACGATCTTCTCGATCACCTTCATCAGGTGTGCGTCGTCGTAGAACTTCACGTCGGTCAATTCGAGCCGGCCTTTTCGTTCGACGTAGGTGTGTTTGTACGTGTTGACGAGAATGTCGGATATCGTCGGGTCGCGCAGCAGGCTTTCCAGAGGACCGAACCCGAACATCTCGTCGTAGACGTCGATCACCAGCTGCCGCCGTTCGAGATCGTTGGCCGGCGCCTTTTCTTCTTCGAGAATGCGCGTAATGAGCGCACCGATTTCGTGACGGACCTGCTCAGGCGGCATTCGCGCCAGGCGTTCCAGTTCGACTCGCTCGAGCACGCACTGATGTATTTCGCGTTTCAGCGTCTGATAAGCGGTCCGTGCCATGTGGTTTGGCGAGTGCTGCCCGTTTTCGCGTTCGCCGAACGGCTGCACGCGTTGAGCGGAAATCTGTTCACGCAGCGACATGATGGTCTCCTATGGTGTCTGTTACATAGCCTTGAGCTTTGGTGCCGGGCTGCGTCCGAAGAAGCGGCTGAGCAGCGGCTCAGCCTTGACGCGTGCCTCTTCGGATCCCGCTGAAAGGCTGACGATGTTGTTCGCGAGCGCAAGCAGACTGCGTGACACCGCGCTGTTGTGGCTCAGCTTCGCTACCGGCACGCCGTGATTGACTGATTCCGACACGGTGTCGGCGTCTTCCGGGATGATCTGATAGGGACGCATGCCGAGAACCTCCTCGAGCGCGGTCCGTGCGCGTTCCTGATGGCGCGTGTAACGGTTCAGAAGCAGCCGCGTACGGTCAGGCGGATACGCGAGCGACGCCAGAATCTCCTGGAGACGGCGGCCTGCGCGTACATGCGGCATGCTCGCCTGCAAGACGAGATGGATCTGATTGCTGCGGTCAAGCGCCACGATGGAGAGCGGATTGATCGATTGTCCGAGATCGAAGATCACCATGTCGTAGCGCGGAACGGCGACGCCCAGAATCCATTCGAGCCTTTCTTCCTTGATCTCCGATGCCTTGATCGGATCGCCCGCGCCAGCGAGGATATGAAAGGTGTCGCTCACGTGCACGAGGCAGGCATCGAAGAAGGCCGCGTCCATCCGCTCCACCTGCGCGCACACCTGCGGCAACGTCGACGGTGGTCTTTCGTCGGTGACCAGAAAGGCGGCATCTCCGTAAAGCTGGTTGAGGTCGATCAGCAGCACGCGTTTTTGCTGGCTATCGGCGATCGCATGAGCCACATTGCTGGCGATGAAGCTGGTGCCCGCTCCGCCCTTGCAAGACAGGAATGAGACGATTTGCGTTTCATGTGTGCCAGTCAATGCCAGTTGACTCTCGATGCGCGACAGCGCCTCACCGAGCGAAGCCTTGTTGAGCGGCCAACCGAGCACGTCGCGAAAACCGGCTCGCATGGCTTCGATCAGCGTCTGCGGCGACGCATCTGGAATCAGCAGGATGGATGTGACCTGGGAGCGTCGATTGCACAGCTTGCCGACGACCGGAAGTTCGGCGGTTTCGAGTGACACTGCATCGACGATCAGCACGTCGAAGGCGTCCAGACTGTCGCCGCGTTCAACGAGCGAGGATGGTCTCCCGGCCACGCGGGTCGTGCGATAGTTGCCGCATTCACCGATCAGATTCACGATTTTGGCCAATCGCGTGGCGTCTTCCGAAGCAATGAGAATATTGATCATGGTCGTGGCTGCCTGGGTGTGTTGTGTTATTGACAGACGGCGCCGCCCGTCGACGTTGCGAGACTTTCGCGCGGCAGGGTGGTCGTGAGCGGTGGCATCTTTAGCGTGAGGGGCACGAACGGAATCATGGTTTTCACGCTGACGTTGGTGACGCTGACGGTGACCAACGTGCACGCGCTGCGTGCCGTGGTGGCGTCGGAATCGCAACCGGACGGTGTATACGTGACGGCCACATTGGATGCGGCGAGCAGAGGCAGCAGGCTTGTTATCCTGCTTTTGATTACCGCGGCATTGGCGTCGCAAACCGTGGCGGTACGTGCGCCGAGGCGGACTGCTTCACTCGCCGTGTTCCAGTAAAAGAGCACGCGGCCCATTTCGCAAATGCCGATCAGTAAGGTGCACAAGATGCCTGCCACCAGCGCGAATTCCACCACGGCCGCGCCGCGTTGTGCGCGCAGTCGCGGTGACCGGGAAAGAGGGCTCGGATTCATGACACTTGCCTCATCACGGTGACGATGTTGCCGAACGTCAGTTGCGACAGATTGAAGTAGGTCAGGATCGGTGAGTACGGATACCCCTTGATCTTGACCTCGACGAGGTTGATGCTGCCGGCTGCGTTCGAAGGACCGGTTCCGTTGTCGTTGTCGTACGTCGGGACGTTGGTGAACTGCGCGGGGTCCGATGCATCGGCGCAATTGGTCGTGTGAGCACTGTCGCACACGACCACCATCGCGGTCGTCAAGCCTGCTACGAGCTCCGCGCCGCTGCCCGGCGCCGCGCAGGTCGTACTGCCGTAGACGGCGAGGCACTGCGCCTGTGCGAGCGGGTAGGCGCTATCGGACGGCAGGTAAGTCGACAGATAGCGAGCAGCATTGCGGGTGGCCTTTGTGAGCGCTTCGTACTGGTAAATTGCGTGGCCAAATTCGGCCACGCCGGCGACGAGCGTCACGAGCGGTATCAGCACGATGGCGAATTCCACTGCGGCGACACCGCGCATGCGTGCTGGACGGCTGGAGCGTTTGTTCATGACAGTCCCCTATTGAAGCAACACTGGCACTTGCGGCCCGACCGAGCTGCCGGAACCAGGAACACCCTGCGTCGCACACGGGCTCCCCGGCGCCGACGACGAACCGCGGTACTCCAGATGGACCGGGCCCGGGTTGCCACCGGAGTCCATCGGGTCAAGCATCAGCACACAGTCCCAGGAAATGACCGGAGCCTGGTGGCTGCTTGCCAGCACCCCGCAGTCCAGTTCGGGCGCAAGCGCGAGACGCCGGTCGGCACCGAGCGGGTAGTTGCTCGCGCTGTATGTACCTTTGGTGTTGGAGCCGGAGAGCGTGTCGCCCTGGTAAGGCTGAAACGTTTGACGTTTGCTGACGAAGTTGCTGTATGCGTCCTTCAGCGTGGGCCAAGACGTTGCGGTGTACGCATATCCGGTGAAGTCGGGTGCGCCGTCGGCTGGCCCCTTGTACGAGGTGCCGTAGATCCCGAAGCGTGTGTTCCAGGCGCCCGAGTCGGCGACCATGTTGCCTGCCGAGCCGATGTTCGCGCCGGCAGCGGGCAGAGCGCAATAATTCCCGGTTAATTCATTCTTGATGGAATTGGCACTGTTGCTGCCGTCGAGGGCGGCCCATCCAAAGTTGCCCGGGCCGAACGCCGGCGACGCACCGGTTTTTGACGCGATCCACTGCCCGACCGTATACGTTTCGCCTGCTGTCGGTGGCGTGGTTTCGGTTCCTGCCTTACAGATGAACGCCGGAATCGCGCAGGTGGTTTGCGCGGCGCCGACAGTTGCGACGGCCGTGGCGGAAACGGTGGCATTCGCTATGCTCGTGCCGCTGAACGCGCCAAGCACCTGTATGAACCAGTTTGCGATATTGGCTTTGGCTGTCGTGCATTTTGCGTACTTGATGTTTGCCGGCGTGGCGACGGAGCTCTTGGGCAGGAACGGATTGTTCAGCGAATCGCTGAACAGCACGCTGCTGTCTGTTGTCATCTGCACGGCGCCGCTCTGGAACAGCGCGTAGTTGAGATGGCCGGCAGTCATGCCGGCCGCCTCGGAGACAGACAGATTGACTGTTGCACCGGTGAGATCGCGTGCGGCGGCCAGCGCACAGGCATCGGCGCTGTTCTGCAACTCGCTTCGGGTCACATACAGCTTGCCGAGATCGAGTGCAAGGCCGACGAAGCCGATCAGCGCCACGAGCGACAACGCGACGATGATGGACACTGCGCCGCGCTCGCCTCGACGAGCTGCACCGCACCTGCCAGATTGATTGACGCTACGCATGTTGCCCCCCGGTGCATATTGTTCTTATTGACCGCTGGCCCCGCCGCCCCCGCTTCCTACGCCGATGACAAACGCGTTCGGCGATGGTGCGGGTTGTTGAAATGACTTGTCGTAGTTGCCCATTGCCGCTGCGGCGGATTTGCCGTCCAGGCCCTGAGCCGACTGCGCATGTTGAGCCGCGTGCGGATCGATGATCTGCGCCTGAGTGACGGATTTGAGTGCCTCGCCAAAATGCGCGTCCCAGATCGGGGTGCTGGACATGCAACCGCCCAGCGCTGCACAGACCGGCACGATGAGCGTGGCCCAGCGTGCGAAAGCAAAGTGTTCGTGTTTCATGAGATTCCCCTTGGCATCACATCAATGTTCGATCGCGTGATTGGAAGCGTCCGCGTTCGCGACGTCTTGCCGACCCTTGCGGGAGGCGATCCCTGCCGCGGCGCTTTCGATGCGGGTGGCGCGGGCCGTTTTTCCGGTCTCCGCGGATGGCGGTGTGTCCGCTGGGACCGTAGTCCCGGCCGTGGCATCCGGCATGAGGCGCGGCCGGTCGGCGCCGAGCGCTGCCGCTTGCGCGCTGGACTGCGGCGACACCGTTGCGACGGGTCCGGCTGGCGGTTGCGGCGCCGGTGCGGGCGAGGGCAACGGCGCCGGTGGGTTCACCGAAGCCGGGGCTGGCATGGGTGAAGCGGCCGGAGCAGTGCCGGCAGGCGCGGTACGCATTTTCGGGTGACGCCCTTCCATGTTGCCGGTTGCGTAGACGTCAGCCTCGTTCGGCTGCGAGAAGCTGTCAGTCGGCAGTGGCAGGTCGGCAGTCTGCAGCGGCTTGACGAGATGCGGCGTGATGATGAACACGAGTTCCGTGAGGTCCTGCTGGAATGACGTGCTGCGCGCCAGAGCGCCGAGCACGGGCACTTCGCCGATGCCGGGAATGGCTTTCAGCGCACCTGTCACATTGCTCTTCATCAGGCCGCCGATCGCAAACGACTCGCCGTCGCTCATCTGGACCATCGTGGAAGCACGGCGCGTCGTGATGAGCGGCAGAATCGACACACCGCTGACGTTGGTCGCGCTGAGCGTGATGCCGGTCGGCGACAGCTCGGATACTTCAGGTGCGACCTTCAGGCTGATACGGCCGTTGGCGAGCACGGTCGGCGTGAACTTCAGGCCCACACCGAACTCTTCTTCCTGCAAAGTGATGGTCGTCGCCCCCGTGCTGCTGCTTTGCGGCACCGGAATGAAGATTTTCCCGCCTGCGAGGAACGTGGCCTCCTGGCCGCTGATGGCGACGAGGTTCGGTTCGGCAAGGATCTTGACGAGGTCGTCCGTCTTCTGCGCATCGATGGCAAAGCTTAATGGGCGGTTGTTCGCCTTGCTGCCCGAAATGAGGCTCGATACGCCGGCCAGCAGGTTACTCACGAGCACGCCGCTCCATGAGCCGAAGCCGCCCTGAATGTTGAGCGCCGAGCCCAATTGGTTGATGAGCGTTTTCGACACTTCGGCGACCTTGACTTCGAGCATCACCTGTTGCGGCGCGTCCACCGTCATCATGTTGATCACCTCGGCCGGCTTGCTGGTGCTCGAACTCTGCTGGTTCACGTTGGTCCCGTTGCCAAGGGTGCCGGACCCGTTCTGCGATTGCTGGGTCGGCTGTGCGCTCGCAAACGCCTTCGCGATCTCCAGCGCCTGTTGGGCTGACGGCGAACTCGACACGTGCCCCCCGAGAACCAGGTTGCCCGCAGCGGTCGATACACGGATGCCACGCTCGTCGGGCAACAACTGCCCAAGCGATTGCTGCAAGCCGTTGGCGTCGATGTTGACAATCACGTTGATAATCTGACATCCGCCGCTGCGTCCCTGAACGATCATGTTGGTCGTGCCGACAGCCATGCCGACAAGGTAGAGTGTGCGTGGCGACACGAGCGTGGCTTGCACGATCGTGGGGTTGCCGAGCGTACGGTTGCGTGCCGGTTCTGCGAGAGGCAGGAGTGTCGACTTCCCGACCGGCACGACCACGCTGGTGTCTTCGTGAACCTCGCCAGTGCAGTTCGGGCCGCGCAGCGGCACGGATGCGCCGGCTGCCCCGCCAGCCGGCATGGGCGCCATGCTGACCATCATCGGTATTGGCGCACGGCCCGCCGGCAGCGGCGTATTCGGTCGGGCCTTCTCGAGCGCAGGGCCCTCGACCGCCTCCTGCGCCGCGCCACTTTGTGCAACGAGCAATCCGGTGCACAACGCCGAGGTGAGAACGACGCCGCTCAGCGAACGGCTACGCATCGCACCACCGGTTGAGAACCTCAGTTTCGTTTTCATTTTCCTGCCCCCGTTTCTCGACTTCGGTCGATCGAGACTTCAGTTATTTGCCTTGGTTGAGTCAACTGCGGCGGCTCGTCTTCGCAGACGCCACCGCGTCCGCCCTAGAAACATTCCACACTGCCCAACGCACCCGAGAGCACGCCGACGCAATCTCGCTTCGCCGCTGGTCGTGCGGCGTAGTGCACGCGCGCCGGCCGCGCGGGCAAAGCTGCGGGTGCCGAGGCTGGTGCGGCTACCGGCGTGCCTAGCAGCGTGATCTTCGTGGCGCCGCCGGTCGGTAGCGTCGCCTTGTCAACCTGGTTGCGCAGCACCAGCGACAACGTGCCGACGCTGCGCGCCAGGTCGAGTTTTTCTGCCTGGTCAGGCGAGACTTCAAGCGTGACCGCGTTGACGACCTTCGGCGCCGTGTCGTCACGATTGACCTGCTGGGCCACGGCGAGCACGAGGATCTTTTCCAGCACGATCTTCGAGATGCTTTGCTGAGCGTCGCTCTTGCCCGGCTCCTGGGTATTCACGATGACGTCGACGTAGTTGCCCGGCAGGGCGAAGCCCGCTACGCCGACCACATCGTTGACGCGGACCGTGATGGCGCGGTTGCCTTCACCGATGACGGCGGAGAGGCCGCCCTTGGTGCCGATCGGCGCGAGCTTCGACTCAATCACGGGTTCGCCGCGACCGAGACTCGCACGCACCACACGGCCCTCGAGCGCTTTCGGATCCGTGAACGCGCCAGGCGGCACACTTCCCGTCGGCCAGTTGACGGTGCGAATCAGATTGGCATTGAGCGGCTCGCCGAGACTGACGTCGCCCGCCGCGACCGCGATGGGCGTAACCGCGTTCGACGAGGTTTGTATCAGCCATCGAGAAGCAAAGACTACGGCGGCCAGACCGGCCACCATGGCGACGGCCAACATGACTAAAGCGCGACTGTTTTTCATGGTGATACTCCTGCGTAGGTCATTGGATACTTGCCGGTCAACCGACTGCCAACTGCTGGCCCGGCCGGTCGGTCATAGGTGGGTAAGTACTGTCGTGGTCCATCGCGGTGCCGAAATAGCTGTGCCATGCTTCGCGCAGTCCTTCCCCCGTCACTTCGCGCGCCGCGCCGCGGTAGTGCACCGTGGCGGAGACCAGACTGAGCAGATCGCCCGGATAGCAGGCCAGGAACGGTTTGCCGCTCGGCAGATGCAGGTTGTGCAGCAGGTAGTCGAATGAGGTCTGCACTGCAGTGAGCTTGAGGGCAGCGCAACGCGCGTTGAAGACGGCGCGATAGTCATCGACCGATAAGGGGCCGACGTACAGCTTCGAGCCGAGACGACGCAGGAATGCTTCGTCGAATTGTGTCGGAGCGAAATTGGTGGAGAACACCGGCCATACGTCGAAAGGGGCAATGAAGCGCGAGCCGGATTGCAGCGTGTACTGATCGACGCCCCGATCGAGCGGCATCAACCAACGGTTGAGCAGGTCGTGAGGCGCGATGCGCTGGCGCCCAAGATCATCGACGATATACAGCCCCATGTTTGCTTTCATGTGCGGCGGCGCCTGGTAGAAGCCGGCCGTGGCGTCATGGCGCAGGTCGAGCGCTTCGAGCGTCAGTTCGCCGCCTGAGATCACTACCGGGCGGCGGCACATGCGCCAGCGCCGGTCCGCCACCTGCGTCTGACTTTGCTCGGGCGCATCGCGATGCACGAGTGGGTCGTAAAGCTGCACGATTTCGCCGCCGACGTAGAGCGCGTAGGGAATCGGCACATTGCCGCGCAGCAGCAGTCCCAGACGCTCGGCGAGGAAGGTCTTGCCGCTGCCCGCGAGGCCGTGCAGCATCAGGGGGCGCCCAGCATTGAGCGATGTCGCCGCTGCGTCGAGCAGCGCGTAATCGATGACCACGTCGCGAAAGGCCGAACTTACATCGCCTTGCGTGATGCGGACCCGACGAATCGAATGTTCGCGCACGCTTGCTGCATAGCCGTCGAACGCGACGGGAGCAGGGCCGCAATATCTGCAGCGTGTCATTTCGTCTTGTGCGAGGTTGCGGCCACTGTCCGTGAGGCGAAGCTGCACGTCGATGTCATTGGCACCACGGTGGGTGATCTCGACCAGATGTTCGCGCACGAGAAATGCCAGCACGTCGTCCAGTACGCCCACCGACAGCTTGTGCCGCTCGGCGAGATCCGCGAAACTCGACTTGCCGTGCAGCAGGACGGACTTGAGTACGAGCCGCGCCACGAACTCCTGCGGCAGTCCGGTCTCTGTGAGCGTGCGCGGAGCACGCAGCGACACGGTGGATTCCTCCGCATGACGGCTGTACGACGGCGCAGGATCGGGGAGGTGCGTAACCTGTGCGACACTCCCGCCTTCAATGTTCTGCTGGTTCATCGCTCTGTTCTCCTGGACCGGTTTGCGACCGGCATCACAGGCTGTAAAGTTCTGGCTGTCCATGCTGGCGGCAACCCCGGATTTCCTCGGCTATGCAGCCGATGCGAACAACACACCCAATGTGCCAGCGGCAATGGCGACACCGTAGGGCAGTGATCCAACCGATTCGATCTGCTGGTACTGAGGATTCCCGGCCATCTGTCGTCCGGGGCGCCACGCGCTGCTTACAATGCACCAGAGATTCACGAACAGTTGCCTTGTACGACCGCGACGCAGGGTGACGCATAGCGACCAGATCCCACCAACAACGAATGTTGCCAAGGCGATACGGACGGTCATCGCCGGCCCGACCCAGGCGCCGATCGTCAGGAGCAGTTTCACGTCGCCGGCCGCCATGCCCCGTAGCAGATAGAAGGGGAGCAACACCGCGAAACCGGTCAGGGCACCCGCTAACCAGTGCGCACTACCGGCAAGCGGACCGTTCAACCAGACCTGCACGAGAAATGCAGCGGCGAGGCCAATTGCGATGATGCGGTTCGGAATCCGACGGCATGTGAGATCCGTGCTGGCCGTTACGATAGCCAGGGCGATCACGCATGCCGGAATGGGTTGTGGGGGCAGAAACATGGCGAGTCTCGATTCGGTTCGTCTGCGTTTATCCAAGCGCCGTCGCGACTTTGGTCGCAATGCGCTGATAGAGATTGCCCAAGGAGCTGCCAAGCGTGGCGATCGCGCCGAGGATCGTCACTGCAATGAGCGACCCGATCAGTGCGTATTCGATCGAAGTGACGCCGCCGTCATCCCGCAGCAATTGCCTTGCAATGGCTCTCCATGCGTACATGGCTATCTCCCGAATTGGTTCGTCGTCGGATTCGCTCGACGGTTGAACACCCAATGATTTCTGGGAAGACGGGAGAGACGGAAATCCGCTCACCCGTCAAATCCCGTCTCTACAGGTCGTTTCCGATCGTGGTGAACACCGCGTTCAGGTCTGTCCCGACTAGCGTTACGGCACCGATGATGACCACCGCAATTAGCGAGGCGATAAGGCCATACTCGATGGCCGTCACACCTTGTTCGTCCGACACGAAACGTTTGATGCGGGCTGCGTCAATCCGGAAGGACTGCATCAGCGTAACGAATCGTGCCGCTTCTCTCATCGCATTCATTGCCCTCTCCTATGTAGGTTGTAGAGCGCTGTCAGAATGGAAAGCCCGGCGGAGACGGACGAATCAACGCATCGAAATCGTCCGTCGGCGCGCGGCTTATAGGTCATTCCCAATCGTCGTAAAGACCGAATTCAGCTTGTTGCCGACGGTCGTTACGGCGCCGATGATCACGACAGCGATCAAGGCTGCGATCAGCCCGTATTCGATGGCGGTTACACCGTCTTCGTCACGAACGAAACGCTTGGCATGGTCGATGATATGTTGCATGGTCAACTCCTTTGGATAGCTAATTAAAAGCCAACGGCCTGAATTGGCTGATGGAAGGTACTACAGGCACTGCGAAAAAGAAGGGCGCAGAGTCTAGGTCGGCCGCGCCGGCGTGCACGCTGATGCGTGCCAGCCAATCTGGCCGGAAGAGTTGCTGCGAGTGAACAGATTGCGGAGCGCGTGTCTGGCGAATTGCCAGGCACAGGGTCCGTGGATATCGTTGGCGGCGCGATGATGCGCGCGGCGAATGAACGACGTGGGTGCTGCAGGGAACGTGAGACCGGTGTCGCCGTAGCAACGGCAATCCTGTCGTTTTATTTGATTGATCTTCATGTCTTGGTCCTCGACTTCTATTGCTCGTTATTGGCTTCCGGCCTAAGCCGGAGCCCGCTAGTTAGTCGGCGACCACCATCTGTTCTCCTGCCATCCGCGCCGTCTTGATAGTTGCAGCTGCGTATGTGAAGAAACTTCCCCGTGGCTGACTCCAGTTGCGTTTTTCAGGATCTCCCTTGCACCTGCTGCCTGAATCGCAACGGTCGTCACGTCGTCGACTTCCGCGCTCTTTCCTTTGCAAGCACCGGGCCAGCTTCTCAAAACGCGAGGAAATACGGGCGTGAGGCCAGTTTCATCATGGTTCGCTCTCGTCCTTGGCGCACAGGTTGGCTCTAATCTGCAACAATTTCCGGAGGAAATCGGTCCGGTAAAAAATCCCGCAGAGGCCCGCCGTTCCTTGCGCAGCGGTAAATGGGACTTACCCTAGTCCGGTGCGAACGCTTGCGTCGACGAAATCGGCGGCATTTCCATAGTCCTCTGAGTCCAAATCGTTTCAAAGTTGAAACGCGTCACATCCAGGGCAGGAAAAAACGTGTCGAATTTGACCCGTGGCGCGCGTTTTTGACGGGTGCCGCTGCCTGTGAGGAAAACGATGGCTTGAAAGTCAACGTATTTCCCACAACAATGAATCCGACCACAAGCGTGCGATGAACCATTCGTTCGCTTAGGAATAGAAACAAAAAATCAGATAGACCGGATGAAAAGAAATATCCGGCTTTCGTGCGAGGCGGGGATCATGTACTTTTCAGATCGGGGAGCGTTCGGCGGCGAACGTCGCATCCATAGTTGGCTGACACGTGAACGCGTGCTGCTGTACAGCTGCGCGATGCTGGTCATGAACATCATCGTACTGGCGGCATGGGGTTGGTCCAGCAGCGGTTTCATGGCAACCGATGTCACCCGGCCGGGCGTCGACTTTTCGGTGTTCTGGACCGCGTCGCACATGATGTTGAACGGCTCACCGGCGGCGGTCTACGATTACCCTACTTTTGCACGGGCAGAATCAGCGCTTTTTGGTGCGTATGTGAATCATGGCTTTCTGCCGTGGCTTTATCCGCCAACGCTATTGCTGCTCGTCACACCGCTTGCTCTTCTGCCTTACACCTTTTGCTATTTATTGTTCGTGTGCGTCAGCGCCTGGTTGTTCGCTACAGGCACGCTAGCTGTCAGCGGTATTTCCGCGCACTTTCGCCGCCCGTGGATTGCGATGCTCGTCGTGCTGGCATACCCGGGTGTCTATGTCGCAGCCGTCATTGGACAGAATGCGCTATTGACCGCTGCGCTGATGGCCTTCGCTGTTCGCTGGGCCGAGAAAAAGCCCGTACTGGCCGGTATCTGCATCGGCTTGCTGGCGATCAAACCGCAATTGGCGGTGCTGTTTCCAGTGGTGCTGATCGCTGCGCGTGCGTGGAGAACCATGTGGATAGCGGCGATCAGCGCAGCGGCGTTTGGAGCACTCAGTGTGCTGGTGTGTGGCACTCAATCGCTCCACGCGTTCGCAGCCAGCACGAGCTTCGCGCGGGAGATGGTGCTCGAGAGCCGCATGCAGTACTGGTTTGCTTCTCCGACCCCGTTCGCCGCGTTACGCCTCGCTGACGCGTCGGTCACCATGGCTTATGTCGCGCAAGGCGGCGTCGCACTGATTGCGGCGGTGGCCGCATGTTATGTGTGGAAACTCACAGACGATCTGCGTCTGCGAGCCGCCGCGTTGGCCGTGGCGACAATGCTTGCCAACCCCTATCTATGGTTCTACGAATTGACCTGGCTCGGCGTGGCGCTTGCCTGCTTTGCGGTATGTGGTCTGGAAAAGGGCTGGCGGCGTGGCGAGCAGGTCATTCTGGTGCTGGCGTGGCTGCTGCCGCTATACGAGTACGTCAATCGGCTGATGCAGCTGCCGCAAGTCGGGCCGCTAGTCCTGTTGATCGTTTTGCTTACTATCGTTCAGCGTGTGCGGCTCGATAAGCAGGAGGCGGCATGAACATGAACGTGTTGCGCCGCGCGTCGCGCAAATGCCGGCCGTTTCCTCCATTGCACGCAGCGGGGCCGGCGAGGCGTCCGCATTGGCTCAACGCCAACCGTCTGCGGCTATACCCGGTTATCGTAGTTGGATGCTATGCGTTGTTCATCGCAATCTATCTGATCCGGCTGAGCCGGCAGAATGAGGTGAGCGGCATGAGTCCATTCGTCGTTGATTTCCTGCCGTTCTGGAGTGCAGCAGTTCTTGCATTGCACGGGCACGCAGTCGACGCGTACAACATTCAGGCGCTGTCTGTCATCGAGATCCGCACGGTGCCGTACCTGGGCACCGTCAATGGCATCCTGCCGTGGCTGTATCCGCCAAACACGCTGCTGCTGATCGTTCCGCTCGCGCTGCTTCCGTATAAGGCAGCCGCGGTGTTATGGCTCGGTGGCGCATATGTGCTCTTCGTAAAGGTGATCCGGGCCATCGTGCCGGACCGGCACGCCATGCTGCCGGTGCTGTTCTTTCCTGGTGCGCTTTTCGTCATCAGCGTCGGGCAGAACGGTTTGCTGACAGCAGCGCTTGCTGGGTCTGGCCTTGTGTGGTTGCGCACCCGGCCGGTTGCTGCAGGGGTCTGTCTGGGCCTGCTCTGCATGAAGCCACAACTGGTCCTGCTGTTTCCGCTGGCGTTACTGTGCTCGCGTTCGTGGCGCGCGCTCGCCGCTTTCTTGCTGACGGCCGGGACCACACTTGCGTTGGCTTTGCTTGCGTTCGGCGCGGATACCCTAACCGCATTCCTGCATAACACCGGAATTGCCACTTACAGCATCGAGTCAGCGCACGCCACGCTGGCACGCGTGCCGACTGTATTCGCGTTCGCTACATTGGTCCATGCGCCGGCTGTGCTCGCCTACGCAGCGCAAGGCGCGTGCGCGTTGCTCGCCGCAGCTGCCGTCTGTTACGCCTGGAGCCGGGAATGCGCGTATTCACTGCGCGCGGCAACGTTGATCTGTGCGAGCCTGCTCGTGAGCCCCTATCTCTACGACTACGACCTCGCATGGTTCGGTGTCTTGATCGCGTGGTATTGCCGGCATGCGCTGGTCGCGGGTTGGGAGCGAGGTGAGCGGGAATGGCTGGCCGTGCTCTGGGTCGCCCCGCTTGGGGGCATGTTGATCGTTGCCTGCGGGCTCTTCCAGTTCTTGCCGTGGATCTCGCTGACAACGCTCGGACTGTTGGTGCGGCGCATCGTGCTGGAAGGACGCGCGGCCCCGGTCTTCCAGCGTTATGGGGTCGAGTGACGGCCGTTAAAAAAGAGAAGGAAACGGCGGTAGTCAACGTGCGCGATATGCGTTGAAGGCCCGGACCGGCTCATGACATCAAATCGGATTTACGGGGAGGCAATCATGTTTGAACAAAATAATATGCAGCTAATTTCAGTAGTAGTGCCGTTCTACAACGAAGGCGAGGCGGTCGGTCAATTCTTTAGCGAAATCGTTCCGGTGCTCGAGGGGATCGCGTCGACGCGGTTCGAAATAGTCTGCGTCAACGACGGCAGCAGCGACGGCACGCTCGATAAGTTGATCGCTGCCAGCGCGCGCGATACGCGCATCCGTGTGATCGATTTGACGCGAAACTTCGGTAAGGAGGCGGCGCTGACGGCGGGGATCGACGAGGCGTGGGGCGATGCGGTGATCCCGATCGACGCGGATCTGCAGGATCCGCCGAGCTTGATTCCCGTCATGATCGAACATTGGAGGGAGGGGGCGGAAGTTGTCGCTGCCAAACGGACCAATCGGGCGTGCGACACTTTCGCGAAACGTACCGCCGCCGCGATCTACTATCGTGTTCACAATGCCCTATCGGAAGTGAAGCTTCCGGAAAACGTCGGTGATTTTCGCTTGATGGACCGCCAGGTCGTCAACGCATTGCGAAACCTGCCGGAGCGGCGGCGCTTCATGAAGGGACTCTTTGCTTGGGTCGGCTATCGGACCGTGATCGTCGAGTACCAGCGCGAACCACGCAGCGCTGGTCATTCGAAGTTCTCCGGATGGCGCCTGTGGAATTTTGCGCTCGAGGGCATTACGAGTTTCAGCACCGTGCCGCTGCGGAGTTGGAGCTATATTGGGCTTGCGATCGCCACGGTGGCTTTTGTGTATGGCGGCTTCATCATCGGGCGCACGCTTTGGCTCGGCAACCCAGTGCCGGGCTACGCGTCACTGCTTTCCGTGATGCTGTTCCTGGGCGGTATCGAGTTGGTGGGAATCGGCGTGGTCGGCGAATACATCGGCCGAATCTACTACGAGACAAAAGGGCGGCCAGTCTATCTCGTGCGCCGCCGCTATCAGGAAAATAGCAAGGTCAGCACGCTGCCTGTCGGGCGCAACAGTTCGCGCATGACGAACACATTGCGGCTCGAATCCTCGCGTAAGCGCGTGCGCTTCGCTGGACGTTGATTTGTGGAGGTATGAATCATGTCCCCTGATGCTTATCTTCAGATGGCCGAGACCGAGGCCGAACATTGGTGGTTCCGCGGTCGGCGCGATGTGGTGCGTTCGGTGTTGAACCGACTTGCGTTGCCGTCGAGCGCCCGTGTGCTCGAAATCGGTTCGGGCACAGGCGGTAACCTCGAAATGCTGGCCGAGTTCGGCAGCGTGAGCGGATTGGAGATGGACGAGACGGCGCGGATGCTGACGGAAAAAAGCACCGGAGCACGTTTCGATGTTCGCGCGGGGCGTTGCCCGGACGATGTGCCGTTCGACTGCGAAGTTTTCGACCTGATCTGTTTCTTCGATTGCCTCGAGCACATCGCTGACGACGTCGGCGCGCTTGCGCGTATGCGGGAAACCCTGGCCCCGAGCGGAAAAATCGTCGTGACAGTGCCGGCATACCAATGGTTGTGGGGCGCGCACGACGTCTATCTTCACCACCATAGACGCTACAGTCGAACGGCCCTTGCGGCGTGCGCCGACGAAGCAGGCTATCGAATCGAACGCATGACTTACTTCAACGCGCTGTTGCTTCCGCTGGCGATTGCCGTGCGCTTGATCGATCGTCTGCTCAAGCACGACCGGTCGAGCGGCGATGCCACGCCAGCCGCGGCTCTAAACATGCTCCTCTATCGGATTTTCAGTGCAGAGCGTCATTGGGTTTCGCGGGGTACATTGCCGTGCGGCGTGTCGCTGCTCGCCGTGCTGACGGCGAAGTGACATCCCCGTGGAAAACGGCGCTGGGTTGATAAGACCGTTCGGCTTCGGTGTATGCGGATCGTCGGCGTGGCGGTCGTGCTGATATTGCACGTTGGTTTTATTAGTCATCACCTGTCGAATAAAGCGAAATCTGGAAAAAAATAAGGAAAAGCCGAACGGTAATCTGCGGCTAGATATCTGTCTCGGCTTGTCCGCTTAAACCAGAAGGTGGTCGATTTTTTCAGAATTAAACCAGAAGCTGAATTTAATTTCGACTGACGCGATCTGCGCCTTGAACCGCCCAATCTCGACATCGCGCTCGGCAAGCAGACTACGGGCCTCGACCAGCAAGGCCTTCAGCAGTTCGATATCATCAGGGGAGATCGGCGCCGTTCGACATGCGCCGTGGTTGACGAGTCCGCCGCGCGGTTTACAACATCGATAGTGCGCAAGTGCGAAGCGGCTGTCGCCAGTCGATACCCTCAAGCAGAATCGACAGTTGCGCAGAGCTCAGATGGACCTTGCCACTGTCGGCCTTGGGCCATATAAAACGGCCTCGCTCAAGCCGCTTCGCGAGCAGCCAGATTCCGTCCTCCGTGGCCCAGAGAATCTTTACCAGATCACCCCGACGGCCGCGGAAGATGTAGACGTAGCCGCCCAGCGGATTCTCCTCAAGCGCTGTTTGCGCCTTCGCTGCCAACCCCTGAAGCCCGCATCGCATATCAGTGACGCCCACAGAGATCCAGATGCGCGTGCCTGCCGGTAGGGAGATCATGAGCGCAGACTATCCAGCACGATCCGCAGCATATCCGCGTCAACCAGGCCGTCCACTTTAACCACCGCACGACCGATCCGGATCTCGATCGTGCCGACAGGTGAACAGCATGTTCGCGTCGATGCCATGCTGCCGAGCCAGTTTTGCGATTGATACGCCCGGCACGCGAGCGGTCGCTGCCAGTCGCTCACGAAGCTCCCGGGGGTAATTCGGGTGCCCCGTAGCCTTGAATGTCAGATGCCGATGCGAGTGAATGAGTACTCGCGACCCGGAGCTGCCCTTCGACGCATGGCGGCCGAACGGCCGTTTGCTGGAGTACAACAGACGCTAGATATTCCTGGCGCTTGACCCAAAAACGAGTTCACTGACTACCCGGCCGCCATTGAGTATTCCGCACGGATCAAGCAAGGCTTTCAGCTTGACCATCAGGTCGACTTCCTCAGGAGACCGGCTCAGATGGAGGAACTCCTGCTTGACTACACCAATGCCGTGCTCGGCGGAAATACATCCGTCGGCGGCTCGCACCCCCTCATAGAGCAGCCGCTCCACCTCCTGCATTGCTCCAGCTTCAGCGTACGGACCCGACAGTAGATGCAGGTTGCCGTCGCCGAGGTGGCCGAAGAACAGATGAGTCTGATCCGGGAAACGCGACGTCAGCGCTTCCCTCATCGTTGTGACGAAGCGGTCCATCGCAATGAGCGGCAAGCCCACGTCGAACGCCGCATGCGGTGCCAGGCGGCCCAGCAATTCGCCGATGGTTTCCCGATACGCCCATAGCTGTCTGGAGTGGTCGAGGGACTGCGCGACGATCACGTCATCGACGATTTCACTTTCGAGCGCATATTCGAGGACCTCTTCGAGCGCTCGTCGCTCGCTTTCTTCCGAGGCGCCCAACGTTTCGACAATCGCGTAGACCGGTGAGCGCTTCGCGAAGGGCGCCTTGAGTGCGCCGATCTCCATTGCGGCGCTCATGTAATCGTCCCACATCAATTCGAACGACGACAGCGCCGGTAAACGGCGCCGCAGCTCTTTCAGCAACCGTGTCGCGGCATTGAACGAACCAAGCGCACACAAGGCGGTATTCGACACGGTGGGCTTCGGCTCGAGTTTCAACACGAGCCGGGTGATCACGCCGAGAATGCCTTCGGAGCCGATGAACAGTTGCTTCAGATCGATGCCTGTGGTGTTTTTGGTGACCTTGTTCATCATCGAAAGAACGGTGCCGTCCGCGAGCGCGACTTCCATGCCGAGAATCAGATCGCGCATTACGCCGAAGCGCACGACGCGATTGCCGCCTGCGTTGGTCGCCGCATTGCCGCCGATCTGGCAAGAGCCGCGCGCGCCCAGATCAAGCGGAAAAAACCATCCCTGCGCTTCCACGTGCGTTTGCAATTGCTCGAGCGCGATGCCTGCCTGAACCGTGATCGTGCCGCCTATGCAGTCAAACTCTTCGATCGCATTCATTCTGGCGAGCGAGACCGCCACTTCGCCAGCTTGTGGCGTAGCGCCACCCGCGAGACCGGTCAGGCCGCCTTGCACGACGACCTTCTGGCGGAGCTTCGAGAGTACGCCGAGCGCCTTGGCCACTTCGTCCGGCGTACGCGGCATCAGTACCAGTTCCGGGCGTCGCTTTTCGGCTTCGCTCCAGTCGCCGGCGTGCGCATCCAGTACGCCCGCGTCGAGCGACACGCACTGTTCGCCCAGTTGCTCGATGAGTGTCCGTTGCAGGTCCGTCATATCGTTTGTCTGCTGTGTCATGTATCGATCAACGCTTTTCCGAGGCGCGGCCGATCTGTCCGCCGAAGCGTTTCAAGCCCAATCCGGCAGCCAACGCAATCACGGCAATACCAGTCAGAAAAAGCCCCGGGGCAGCCGCTGAACCCGTCTTGTGCAACAACTGGGTCACAACGAGCGGCGTGATGCCCGTGAAGATGACCGTAGCGAGATTGAGTGACAACGCGATGCCGCTAAAGCGCACGTTGGTCGGAAACAGATCCGCGAGCAGATAGGCATACGAACCGTTGACCAGCCCGCCGACAAAACCGATCACGACGAAGGCGAAGACCGGATCGATTTCATGGGCGGCGATCAGCCGGTAGAACGGATAACTTCCGAGCAGCATGAGAATCGAGCCGATGCGATGCCAATGACGCGAGGCCACGCGATCGCCGATCCAGGCAAAGAACAGCAGCGACGCCGACATCGTCGCAATGCCGACATTCTGGCCGGCGCTCGCCAGTCCCGGCGAGATATGAAGCACCGTGGTCATATACGACGGCAACACCACGAACAGCAGACTGTTCGACGCATTCACGATACCCGCCACGCCGACGCCCACCGCCACCTGCTTCGGATACTCCGTCAGCACGACCCGGAACGGACGCTTGACCTTATGGCTGCGCAAGCGCTGAAATTCCGTCGATTCCTCGAGCGAGGTACGCAACCAGTACGAGACGAGCCCGATCACGCCGCCGAAAATAAATGCGATCCGCCAGCCGAACGACAACACGGCCTCAGCGCTCAAGCCCGCATGTAGCGCGAGGCTGATCAGCGTCGCCGTCAGCACACCCGAGTTCAGACAGAAGATGACGAGCCCGCTCACGAGACTCGCGCGTTGCGGGATTTCCTCCACCACATAGGTGATCGAACAGGGCAATTCGCCCGCGAGGAAAAAACCTTGCGCGAGGCGCAGCAGAATCAGGAGCGCGGGCGCCATCACGCCGATCGACGTGTACCCGGGGATCAGTCCGATGCCGATAGTCGACGCCGACATCGCCAGCACGGAAACGAGAAACACCAGCCGCCGCCCGAAGCGGTCACCGAGACTGCTGAGCACGATGCCGCCGAGCGGCCGCGACACATAGCCAATCGCGAACACGCCGAAGGTACTGATCAAGGAGGCGATCGGGTCCGCGGCCGGAAAGAACTGTCGCGCGATTTCACGGGCAAACACGCCGTAGATGATGAAGTCGTAAATCTCCAGCGAGCCGCCGAGGCTCGCGAGAATGACCGTCTTCCATCGGGTTTGGCGCGTCGGCTCATGCGCCGTCGCTGCCAGTTCTGCTGAGGCCATCGCGTTGTCTCCGTCGATCATTTGTCTTGTGTGCTGCACCGGCTATTGAGCCGGATCCTATTCGACCGGTACGGGCGTCGCCGCGGGTGTGCCGGTTCGCAGCGCTGCCTCCCGTCCGCCGAACGCCTCGACCAGACGCGCCTGATCCGCTTTCGCGAGCCGGTCCACGCCTTCAGGATCGAGCAGTTCCCGCAGACGCCGCTCGAACAGGTCTTTGACACCCGCGTAATCCGGCAACGCCGCGAGGTCGCGCAACTCCTGCGGATCGCGGCGCAGATCGAACAACTCGGGCGGCAAGCCGACGTAGTGATGGTATTTGTAGTCGGCATCCGCGAGCATATAGGCCGCCGTCTCCGAGCCGACGGCATGGTACTCGCTAAACGCAAGCCGCCCGGGTTGATCCGGCGCATTGGCCAGTTTTGCCAGCGACTCGCCGGGGCTGGTGTTGCCGGGTGCCGCGCAACCGGTGCGCTCCAGAATCGTATTCTGGATATCGATCAGCGACACCGGTGTTTCACACACCTTGCCTTTGGGAATACCGGGGCCCGCGACAATCATCGGCACGCCGGTCGACTCGCGATACATCAGGCATTTGTTCCACATGCCGCGCTTGCCGAGGTTATCGCCATGATCGCTGCTGTAGATGATCGTGGTCGTTTCGTCGAGACCGTTGGATTTCAGCGCTGCGAGAATCTTGCCGACCTGCGCGTCGAGGAACGTGACCAGCGCGAAATAACAGGCCATCGCAAGACGGCGCCGCCCGTCGCTGCCGATGGCGGCGTCATGGTCCATATGGACCGCCTGCCGTTCGACCCACGGGTGCCGCGCATAACCGCTGGACGGATGCAGCAACGGCAGTTCGATGTTGTCGGGATCGTAGAGATCGAGGAATTCCTGCGGCACCACCAGCGGGAAATGCGGCGCGACGAGGCCCGCGAACAGCACCCAGGGCTTCGAGTTGCCGCGCTGCTCGCCGAGCCATTCGACGGCCGTATCGGCCACGCGCATGTCGAAGCGGTTGTAGTTCGACAGGCCCGGACCGATCTTGTCGTAGAGGGGTGAGCGGCCCATGGTGTGCGGCAGCGGATTGCGCACGGAGCCCCAGACCTGGCCGATCCCATCGAGGATATGCACGGGATGATGCTGACGGCGGAACCCAACGGGCGCTGCGTCGCTCCGGTAATGCAGTTTGCCGATCGAGTCGGTCAACATGCCGCTCGCCGTCAGATATTGCGCCCAGCCCGGCGTGCCGCCGTCGTACGCGATGGCGTTATCCCAGCAGCGGATGTCGTGAACATACCGCCCTGTCGCAAGGCTCGCACGCGCCGGCACACAGATCGGTGACGGCGTATAGGCGTTGCAAAAGCGCGTGCCGCGCGCAGCGAGCGAATCCAGATTGGGTGTGTGAATGAACGGGTGGCCGGCACAGCCCATCAAGTTGTGCTGATGTTCGTCCGACAGAATGAACAGTATGTTCGTGGCATTCATGGTGGGTATGTCAGGGCGCGCTGTGAGTGCGGCTGTCTCCTGAGCTTGATGATGGTACGCGGACGCATGACAAGCAATTGACATTTTATCGAATGCGCATAACCATAAGTTATTCGCAATGAGGAGCGCCGTGGACCCGATCGAGCGTTTTTTTCAGGCCGGATTGAAACTGAGCCATCTAAGGCTGCTGACCTTGTTCGACAGTCTTGGCCAAATCCGGCTGGTTGCCGAAACGCTGAATGTGACGCAGCCCGCCATATCGAAACAGCTTGCCGAACTCGAGGCCGGCCTCGGCGTGTCGGTCATGACGCGGGTCGGCAACCGGCTTCAGTTGACGGCCGTCGGCGAGACGCTCACGAAGCGCGCGCGAGAGGTGTTCCATCAACTCGAGCAGGCACGCTACGAAGTGGACGCGCTCACTAGTGGCCTTTCCGGCAAAATTTCAGTGGGTGCGGTCGCCACTGTGCTGCCGGTGTTCGCGCCGGAGTTGATACTTGAGTTGAAGCGGCGCGCGCCACACGTCAATGTTGCGTTGCACGAAGCGACTAGCGACCGGCTCTTTCCCTTGCTCGCGAACGGCTCACTCGATTTCGTGTTGAGCCGCACCGAGCCGGTCGGATTCGGCAAAGGGGATTTTGCGTCGCGCGCGATCATGGACGACCCGATCGTGGTGGTGTGCGGGCGAGATCATCCGCTGGCGAGCCGCAGAAACGTCGTACCGGAAGACCTGGCCGGTTCGCCCTGGATCCTGCCGCCGAAGGAGGCTCCGACGTACCTCGCTTTGCAAAGCTGGCTGGCCCAGTCGGGACTTGCGTTTCCCGATGGCTGCGTGCAGTCTATTTCCTTGCCGACCAACGAGACCATGTTGGCGAACTACCCGTTTCTGGCGTTAATGCCGCTGGCCGTTGCGCGCAAGCGAGCAGGCCGTGCCGGTCTCGCCATCCTCGCCCTGCCTGGCGCGAGCTTTCTCGAGACCGTGCAATTGTTCTATAGCACTTCGTCTGTGAATTCCGTGTTGCCGGCCGCGCTGGAATGCGTCAACGCAGTTCAGGAGCGTCTATGCCGGTCGACAGCTGATTGACGTGAGCCGGTCCAATGGCCCGGAGCGAAAGACGGCTTACGAGTCGATCGCCAAGCCTGAACGGACGCCCGCTGATCGGCCCAATTAGGTCATTCGGTGATCGACAGACCTATGCGCAGAGCCTACGACGCTCCGAATGAAGCGATCAAAGCCGCGCCGTGTCGGGGGTGACGGTAACTCGATCACACCACCATTCAGTCTCCGGGCAAGCAAACTCTATACGACAGAAAGAACCGCAGGATCTCCAGAGCGCCAGACATTGTCGACCGTGTTCCGCGTGATGACCCAGACGTCGCCCTCTCTTGCCAGTTCGACATCGTAGCGGTTCTTCATCAGATAGTGACGAGTGTGATCGTCCCGTGGGACATGCAGGGCTTCCACAAGTGCATGCAGGCGCGCCGTGTCACCGTTGATGGTGACGCGTGGGTTTGTCACGGAGTGCGTTGTATCCAGTGTCGCGAGAGAGGCAGTCAAGGCAGCAACGATAACTTCTCTGCCCTCGATGACCGGGTAGTCGAACCCGGCTTTAGCAGCGGCCGGGCGAAAGTCCGATACGGCGTTTTCTGCGAGAGAGGACGATAGAAGATTCCTGTCACGAAGGTCGATGCCAGCGGCGAAGCGGAAGAGGGCATCGACAGCCGCAAGCCTGTCCGCTGCGTCGCTAACAGGTGCGATCAGCCTTCGGATCTCGGCGACGTAGGCGCGCCGCGTTTGCGGCGATCGGCCGGTGCGTTCTGCCAGGAAGGCCATGACGGCGGCACCGTCATCCGGGACGGCAAAGCTGTTGGTCGCGCGGTCGCGGTTCGCGAACCTGCCCGTCCTTTTCAGCCGGGGATCGTTCCCGAACGACTCCAGCGTTGATGTGGTGGTGACAAATAAAGCATAAGCAGACACAAAATAAACCAGAAGTTGAACGTCAGATCGGGCGTCCGGCCCGGTGCGGCTGGCACCGAATAAACCAAAAACCTGCAATCATTTGCGGAAATAAAGCAAAAGCCGAGATTGCTTGATTTTAAACGCAATGCTTTGATTTTAAGTGTGATTTTTTATCAAGGAACTGTTGGCTAAAGCATATGTTGAGCGTTTCGCGGCGGTAACGCTCGGACGGCAACAGTCCAACGGACTTTTAAGCAAAATGTGTTGCACCGAGAGGTTTGGCGGCGTGGGTTGGAAGACGCGGAATAGCCGCAGGTAAGTTGAATAGTTCCGCTCGGGTTCCCCCGTTTGGACCGGCGGAGATTGAGGTTTGATCGAAGAACTACCGATTTAGCTCACTAAACGCAGTTTTGGTAGTAGCAGTTATCAAAACTGGAGTGGGCGAGGAATCCTCGGTTCTTGCCGCCCCTTGCCGGGGTTAAGACGGTCGGACGATATGTTCGCTAACTGCTTGGACGCGACCATCTGGCGTAAGCCGCCTTCGGGTGGAATCCCGATCCCGGCGGCGCAACCACGGCGAACATAAGTGAGGGGTCGATAGTCAGAGCTATCTACCCCTTCGTTTGCGGACATTCGCACTTGTTCCGGGAAAATACGTGGCCGGAGTGATGCCGCGGCACCGGACGGTCGATCCGGGCGCGAGGCCGGATGCGAGCGGAGATGCGGAGATGCGGAGATGCGGAGATGCGGGCAGGCGCGACTGAGGCGGCGAGCTACGCGACCCGGGACGCTGGGATGTCTGCGGCGTCTGCGGCGTCTGCGGCGCGGAACCATAACCATTGACCCTTCGTGATATGCCGGACTTTGCACGTGCAAAGTCCCGCACTGGAGCGTGGACCGCGTTCCCCGTACACGGTTACAGTTAGCGAAGCTGGATCGGCCGGCTTATCCCGGCGAGCCGGGTGGCGCAGTTGCGTGCCGATTGCGCAGAGGTGTGCGGATCGGGTAGGGTGGCGTAGAGCGAAGTAAATTTGTCACCGGCCACTGCCCGCCGGGACAGGGCGTGAGCCTCTGCGTTGACGCATTTACTTCGTTGCGCAGCGAAGTAAAGTTGTCACTTCGCATCAGTGCGCATTAAATTTGTCAACTCACGTTCGTTCTAGACCATGAAATCTTCAGGCAGGTGGTACACATGGTCGACGTTTTGCGAAGCTTCGAGTCACTCACGCTGCCGCGTCCTCGCGGCGCGCACCGTTATGACGTCTTCAGTCCGAAACTGGGGCGACGTCTGACCCTATACAGGCGCAGCGCTTTCGAAGCATGGCTGATGCTCGAAGCGGATCCTGCGGCAAAGACATTCTGTGAACGGCCTGGCTTCATGGCAGTCGACGGGCAACGCTGCGTCGTCGATTTCTGGGCAAAGTTTAATGACCATGAATGCCTGGTAGTGCTATTGGAAGTAACGCCAGCGACGGATCGTCTGCGGGGTCGTGTTGACTTCGACCCGGAAGCCTTTGCTGTGCGGCACATTGATGCAACCGAGAGAGCAGCTGCGCGTGTCTGGACCGGTAACTGGCAGCGCATGCTGCCCGTACTTATAGCCGCTCGGGGCCTCGTCAAGCCTTCGATGCTCGGCGAGATCGAGCGGTTTGTCGCGTCGCCCCAATCGCTGATGACCGTAGAGCGGGAATTCTCCACGGGCGATCCATCACTCGTCCGGGCGGCCGTTTTCGAACTGCTGCATCGCGGTCGCATCCAGGCGCTGGAGTTACACACTGAAAGCCTGACGTTTCTGACGCGCTTCGTTGCGATACAGGCCACATCATGAGCCGCCGCAGACCCGAATTTCAGACGCTGGATCTCGCCTCGTGGCCGACAATCGCCTGGACAGAACTCGACGCCGCCGGGCGCAGTCGCGTCCAGAGGCGTATCGACGCCATTGAGCGTTATGCCAAAGATGAGCCTGTCGGCAGTATTGAGGCCGCAACTGGAGTCAACCGCAGACAGCTCTACCGGCTTCTCGACAGGGCGCTCTCGCTGCATGCCGACGGGCGGATATACGGCTTTCGTGCGCTTGTCGTTCATGCCCGCGTGACGGAATATACTCGCCTGCTGCCCGTTACCTTGCATAGCGAAAGGGGCGGTGCTGTCGGCATCGCGCGAAATTTCCACAATCGCATGGCAGGCAGCTTTTGCCTTGGCAGGGATGAACGCAACCGGTAGCTCGCGGCCTCGTGGCAGGGGCGTACGCGTCATAGTTCAGGAGCTTTCCATTAATTTTCGTCCCGAAACTGTCGTGCAAGATTCGCAAAAATGGGTGTTGACGACTTTACTTCGTTTTCGGTGACGAATTTACTTCGCTCTACGACGGCGCAAGAAAGTATCCGCGTCGTTCGCTGGAGATAGGGTGATGCCCGTGCTGCCAGATCAATCGGTGAGGCGCCGGCCTTCGATGGGATAGTTCGGATCGGTATATCCGGGCGTCGATGCATGGCCCGCAGGCACCAGACTGTCCACGAACTTTTCGTCATCGGGTCCAAGTTGCAGCGTCAGCGCGTCCATGTAACTGTCCCAATGCGCTCCCGTGCGTGGACCGGCGATAGCGGAACTCACAAACTTGTTCTTGAGCACCCACGCGATGGCGAACGCGATCGAGGTGGTATCGCGCTCGGCGGCGTGCGCCGCAACCTTTTGTGCAATGGCGAGCGATTCCGGGCGCCACTCGGTCTGCTGGATGCGCTTGTCACCGCGCGCAACGCGAGAGTCCGCCGGCGGCGCATTGTCGGGTGCGTATTTGCCGGTCAGCACGCCGCGCGCGAGGGGGCTGTAGGGCACCACGCCAATGCCGTAATGTCCGGCAGCAGGCATCAGTTCGACTTCGGCCGTCCGGTCGACCAGGTTGTAAACCGGTTCGATTGCAACGGGACGATCAATGCCAAGCTGATCGGCGAGGCGCACGATCTCCGCAATTCGCCAGGCGCGGAAGTTGGAAAGGCCGAAGTAACGCACCTTTCCCTGGCGAATGAGGTCGCCAATGGCCCGCACCCCTTCCTCCAGCGGCGCGTCGACAAGCGACCGGTGGAAGTAGAGAACGTCGATGTAGTCAGTGCCGAGGCGCTTAAGACTGGCGTCGACTGTCTGGCAGATCCACTTGCGCGACTGGCCCTGTTCGTTCGGACGAGCCGCAGCCGAAGCCGGATACCCGAATTTGGTCGCCACGACCCAGTCGTCACGTCGTTCCGCGATCGCCCGGCCGACAATTTCTTCAGATCGACCAGCGTGGTAGACGTCCGCGGTGTCGAGGAAGTTGACACCATGATCAAAGGCCTTGTCGATAATCCGGCGCGAGGTCGCTTCATCCGTTTCGCCGCCAAACATCATCGCACCCAGACACAAAGGCGAAACCTTGAGGGCGCTGCGACCCAGATACCGATAGTCCATTCTCGTCATCTCCATGCAGGCTGCACCTGCGGTTAGCAGAGAGAGCGTGCGCACCGCAAACGGCGCGCACGCCGGCGCTTTGATCGCCATCTGCATGGAGGATGATAGGCCGCGGGTATCTAGTGATAAAGCCCGTAAAACCGCAAACCCTCATGAACTGAAATCATGAGTCCAATTTTCAGCGTCCGGGTTGCTCCGTGCGATAACGGATCGCATCGATCACCACGGTCATCGCTCGCGAGAACTCACGACGGGTCGCGTAGCACGCGTGCAGCCCTGGAAACGTGGGACACCATTCTTCCAATACCTTCACGAGGCGACCCGCTTCGACATGAGACTGCGCGAGGTCAGCCGGGACGTAAGCGAGACCATATCCCGACAACGCCGCAGCCAGCATCGGGTAGGTCCCGTTGAATGCGAGTTGTCCGTCCACGCGAACCTGCACTTCGCGACTGCCTTTCTTTAATTCCCACGGATAAAAGCCGCCCAGCGTCGGCAAACGCAGATTGATGCAGTTGTGCGTAGTCAGGTCCTGGGGCTTCTTTGGCAGCGCGCGTGTCTTCAGATACTCCGGCGCGCCAACAATTGCCATGCGCATTTCGGGCGCGACGCGGACCGCGATCATGTCCTTCGCCACCTGATCGCCATGGCGAACGCCGATGTCGTACCGGTCTGCCACGATGTCCGAGAGGCCGTAGTCGGTGATGATCTCCACCTTGAGGTCAGGATAGTCGCGAAGGACCGGCGACAACCTGGGCCACAGGACCGTCTCGGTCGCGTAATCCGTCGCGGTGATGCGAATCGTGCCCGCGGGTTTGTCGCGAAACTCCGTGACGGCCGCCAGTTCGGAGTCGATCTCCTCAAAGCGGGGTGCGATGGTTCGGATCAGTCGCTCGCCGGCCTCCGTCGGTGCGACGCTGCGCGTGGTTCGGGTCAGGAGTCGCATGCCGAGCCGGGTTTCGAGCGCCCGGATGGTATGGCTCAAGGCCGATTGCGACACGCCGAGCTGCGCGGCCGCACGTGTGAAGCTGCGCTCACGCGCGACGGCAATCAGCGCCAGCAGGTCGTTGTAGCTTTCTCGACGCATTGATGAACTCGTTTCATAGGTGTTTGCCGATTCTAGCGCCTAGTCGCCGGCGAGTGGCTGCGTTAGATTTCAAATGCGGCGCAGGGCAGGTCGGCTCATTTCAATGCGGTCAGAACCTGTCGAGGAAATGCCGATGAGGATATTCGTTGTGGCAATCATGGCGCTTGCGCTCGGCGCCGCAGCCTGTTCGCAGTTCGAAAGGAAAACTGATATGGAAAGTCTGGATCGCTCGTCCCCCGTCAATCTGCTCGCCGGAATGGACGCCGTTTCACCGGCCCTCGAGCGCTACACGAACGATGTGGTGCTGGGCGACCTGTGGAAACGTCCGCAGCTTTCCGCTCGGGATCGCAGCGTGGTTACGCTCTCGGTATTGATTGCGCGCAATCAGAGTGCGGAGTTGCCCTTCTATCTCGATCTCGCACTCGACAGCGGCCTGAGGCCCAGTGAGATTTCGGAAATCATCACGCATCTGGCGTTCTACTCCGGTTGGGCCACCGCGACCGCAGCGGTGAAGGTCACGAAGGCCGTCTTCGAAAGACGTGGGATTACGGCGGCGCAACTTCCGCCGGCGGCAGTTGATTTCCTTCCTCTCGACAAGGCGGCAGAAGCCCAGCGCGAAAGCACCGTGCAGCAAAACTTCGGCGTGGTCTCTCCCGGCGTCGTCCAGTTCACCCGGGACGCGCTGTTCAACGACCTGTGGCTGCGACCAGGTCTGGCGCCACGCGACCGCAGTCTCGTCACGGTCAGCGCGCTGGTTGCCACCGGCCAGGTCGCGCAACTGACCTATCACCTGAACCGGGCAATGGATAACGGACTGACGAAGGCGCAGGCGTCGGAGGTGATGACACAACTGGCGTTCTATGCGGGTTGGCCGAATGTATTTACGGCACTTCCGGTCGTCAAGGACGTACTTGATAAGCGACCTGGCTGAGGTCTTGCACGGGACCTGACGGCTGGAGCAAACGCACCTGTCGATCCAACGCAAGAGAGACCTCATGCAACCAAAACTGGATGGCGCTACTAGGCTGTTTCCGATCATCGGTTACCCGATCGAATTCGTAAAATCGCCGCGACAGTTGACGCGTGGCTTCGCGCACGACGCCACAACGCCGTTTGCCTGCCCATGCAGGTAGCGAAGGGCGACCTGGCAGCGGTCATGCATGCGCTGACACGGACCGGAAACGTCGGTGGCCTGCTTGTCACAATGCCGCATAAATTCTCGGCATTCGCATAATGCGCGACCAGCCGTCGAAACTTGGTCGCTGTTTTGATGAATCCTGGACAGCCGTGGTCGGGACTTCGCTTTCATGTACAGAGGCAGGGCAGCCCGGCGCTCTGCCGTGTCTGACAGAATTCAGACGTAAGCCGCACTTTGATCGCAGTTGGCGGGCGCCTGTTGCCGATGGGCGATGTCCCCGCACTTGACATGCCGATACCGCCTGACGTGCTGTTTATCCATGTCAGCGGAAGCGCTGGAATATGGCCTTAGGACACATAGAACAGGTATTCCTTAGCGATTCGCGCAACCGAACCCGATTGAATGCGCCGCCTTTTCATAGGCGCATGTGTGTTGCGTACCGAGTCCGATGTGCCAGGGCATTGTGGTGCATCTACCATCGGTGATTCACATGGACGATTACTCGCGCACGCGCCCGTAGCCTGCGCGGCGATTCGCCAGCCGACCAGCACGCCGCTGCTGGTCGACAGCGCACAGCCGGCGGACCCAATGACGAACAGCACGAGTCCGATGGCTTTCGGCATGCGGCGGCCGTGACGGTCGCCGATAGGACCCCACAGCAGTTAGCCCAGACTGAGCCCGACCAGATAGCTGGAGATCGTCAGCTCGATCGCACCCGTATCGGCGTGCGGCGAGAGCACCATCGCGGGCACGGCAGGCAGATACAGGTCTGTCGAGATCGACGCGAGCTCCGTCAGGAAGCTCAGACTGGCGAGGATCCGCGGCCCGTGCTGGTCGGTGGAGGGCGTCACGCTCTCCGTCGCAGCGCTGGGCAATGTTCCCGCTGGAGCGGGTGAGCAATTATTCAACGACATGATCTGGTATCTCTTTTAAGCCAATAGCGCTCCCGAGTTGCCGCAGACTTGCGACGGCGTAGGAGCGAACGGGTAGGGCGAACCGTTGAGCCTAGCGGTCGATTCGCTGCTGCAAATGGGCCGGATAACGATCACCTACGACCTTGATTTGCTCCAACGCCGCTTCGATAGCGACGAGATCGGCAGCCGACAATTCGACCGCAGCCGCGCCGATATTTTCTTCCAGCCGATGGATTTTGGTGGTGCCCGGAATCGGCACTATCCATGGCCGTTGCGCCAGCAACCACGCAAGGGCAATCTGCGCGCGTGTCGCACCTTTGCCGTCTGCAATCTTGCCGAGCACGTCGACTAGGCCCGTGTTGGCCTTACGGTTCTCTTGGGAGAAACGCGGCACCACATTGCGGAAATCGGTCTTGTCAAACGACGTGGCCGCATCGATCGCGCCGGTCAGAAAGCCCTTGCCGAGCGGGCTGAACGGCACGAATCCGATGCCCAGTTCCTTTAGCGTGGGCGGCACCGTCGCTTCCGGCTCACGCCACCACAACGAATACTCGCTCTGCAGAGCCGTCACGGGCTGAACGGCATGAGCGCGCCGAATCGTCTGCTCACCGGCCTCCGACAGGCCGAAGTGCTTCACCTTGCCCTCGGCGATGAGTGCCTTGACGGTGCCTGCGACTTCTTCGATAGGCACGTCCGGGTCTACGCGATGCTGATAGAGCACGTCGATGACGTCGGTCTTCAGCCGTTTGAGCATGCCGTCGACCGCCCATCGGATATGATCCGGGCGGCTTGTTAGGATTTGCTGCTTTCCGTCGCCGCCGAAAGTGAAGCCGAACTTTGTCGCGATCACCACCTGATCACGGATGGGCGCCAGCGCCTCGCCGACGACTTCCTCGTTGAGATAAGGCCCGTAAACCTCTGCGGTATCGAAGAATGTCACGCCGCGGTCGAAGGCGGAGCATATTAACTCCACTGCTTTGTGTCGATCGGTGGCCGGCCAGTAGGCGTGGCTTAGCCCCATGCACCCGAGGCCAATCGCCGATACTTCCAGTCCCGATTTGCCGAGTGGTCTCTTGTTCAACTTGCGCTCCTTGCAGTAGACGACGAGGGCAGAGTAGCCAGATGTTTATTGCTCTAGGCATCGCGGTTTCGAGCGAATCGACGACCGTCCTGTCGGCTGGGGTGATCCGCACGGAGATCATTGACCGGTCAGTTGTAGACAGACGACGAGGTACATTCCTGCGTTTGGTCGCTAGACAAATCCACAGCGTTCGCGCATGAGATTGCTGTTGTGTGAGACCAACTCAGTTCTTGTACCACCTCGCTCAACCGCGCCGATCCAGACGAGCTTCAGATTGCCTGCGAGAACTCAAACGTTAAAGCGGTACATTAACCGTAGATCGCGGTCAAATTGTAACGACATTAGTTCACAGTTCGGAACCTCGATCTCGTCAAGTGCATCCAGATTGTGGTTTTCCAGCCATGCAATCAGGACTCTTAATGAATTCCCGTGTGCCACGACAACTGGGTTGGACGGCGTGCTCAGAGCGGGATATATTCTCTCCCGCCAAAACTCTAAGACGCGAGTCTGGGTATCGGCCAATGACTCGGACATTGGCAGCAAAGTGGGGTCGACACCCCATTGCGCCACGCCAGAAATCAGCGACTTTTGCCCATTTTCATCGATGTCAGGTGGGCATGCAGCAAAACCTCGCCGCCACAACAGGGTCCGCTCGGCCCCATAGACTTCGCTAATTTCGGCTTTTAATTGTCCAGTAAGTGCACCATAGTGACGTTCGTTTAGCCGCCAGTCTCGAAGGATCCCTGTATTAGATCTCCCGCTTGCATCTGCAATCAACTTGGCTGTTTCAGTTGCACGATCGAGAACCGACGTGAAGATCAGACTGATCGGAACGCCCGTCGCGCGTAGGCGCCGTCCCACCTTAATAGACTGGCAACCTTATCACATAGATGCGAGCCGGCAAGTCGCCCGCAACCTCGTCTTCTTTGTATGTGACGTAGACAAGCGAGTGACGTTCAGTGCCCAGTACCCGGAGTATATGGAGCGAGTTGAAAGTTGGATCTGTCTCGGCCGTGAATACCTGCGCCTGCCTGGAAACTGTTTCGGCAATGCGGATGTCGCCTGTCTGATGGCAGGAAGCCGTCAGGTCCGTCCCGTGGGTGTTACGTCCACTTCCCAGTGCGCCATCGGAATGCGCCTCTGACACATAGCAGGTCACGCCTTTCACGAAGGGATCGTCATAAGCCGAAATGGCGATGTGAGAACCATATCGCTGGGTATGCGTCTCGATCGTCGCCAGCTCCCTGGCAGCGACTAAGGAAGACGAAAATATCAGCATTGCACCCGGGATGCTCCACCGCCCTGGAATCAGCTTGATCATCATCCACCTCCGGGTATCCGACAGTCAGATCGCCAGCCGCGCAATGCTGCAATCACGGATCGCTGAGTTCAGGCTATTTCACCCGGAAGTCCGCTGCTTGACGCAGGTCAACGCCTGCGTGTTCGCCTGGCGTCATTCTGAAAATGGATACGTTATCCGCGTAGGGCGCCTGTCGGCAGCGGATTGACCGTCCCTTGTCCAGGCGAGAACAAATGACGACTTCGGTCGCCTGTTTCGTCAGTAAGTTCGCATATCGAGGATTGCCATGTTCAGGAACGCCCGTCTTTCGTTGCTTCTACCTTTCCTTGTCTGCGTCTGTGCAAACGGTTCTGCGCTCGCACAATCGTTACCGCAACCTGCTTCGCAAAACGGCGTCTCCTACATAACCGGCGGTGTGGGCGAAGACGAAGTTCGGGCATTTCGCGCCGCAGCTCCAGGCTACAACCTTCGCATGACGTTCGCGTCGAAGACAGGGAACTATCTGTCCGACGTCGACGTAACGATAACGTCCGGAGCCGGGCGACCAGTCCTGTCCGTTCGGACAGAGGGTCCATTCCTGTTTGTCCGCCTTCCTGCAGGGCGCTATCAGATCGGGGCGAAAACGCGTCACATCACGGAAACCAGAAAGGTGCAGGTGCCCGCGCGCGGCGGGGCCGATTTGCGTTTCTACTGGGAAGATCCGGATCGTCACGGAGTCGTGCACATCTGTAAAAGCTGTCCGGATACAGATACAGGCCGTCCCTGAGCGGCCTGTTCCGTGTCGCAATCCGCGTACTGATGGACACCAGAATGCAAACAAATCGCATAGAGCGCGTCCCGGACGTAATCTCTGGCACCATCGAACCGGCACCGGCGGTCGTACACGCCGACAGGAAGCATGGGCTGTCGAGCGCGCAGGTGGCGGAGCAGCGCGCCCGCTTCGGTCGTAACATCGTGGATTCAACGGCGCGCCGCACCTGGTCGCGAACGCTGTGGGAGGTAATCCGTGAGCCCATGTTCCTTCTGTTGCTCGCGGCGAGCGCTATCTATTTCGTGCTCGGGGACATTTCGGAGGCGCTGACGCTCCTCGCGTTCGTGATGGGGATTGTCTTTCTCACGGTCTTTCAAAGTCACCGCACCGCGCAGGTTCTCGACTCTCTTCGCGAATTGTCCGCGCCCCGCGCGCAGGTACTTCGAGACGGGCAACGGCAACTCGTTTCCGCTGCCGAACTGGTGCCCGGCGACGTGGTTTTCGTCGACGAAGGCGCACGCGTGCCCGCTGACGGCGCCGTGACAGAGGCTCACGAGCTGAGCGTAGACGAGTCGTTACTGACAGGCGAGTCCGTTTCTGTGAGCAAGTCCGTGGCACGACCCGATGCAAATCCAGAGGAAGATCCGGGCGGGCAGCTTTTTTTCGGATCGATGGTGGTGCAGGGTCAGGGGCGGATGATTGTGACTGCGACCGGGCCGAACACGACGCTCGGTCGCATTGGAAAATCGTTGACCGGCATTACGGAAGCCCGCTCGCCGTTGCAACTGGAGACGAGAACATTCGTCAATCGCTTTGCGTTGGCTGCGATCGCAGTGTGTCTGCTCCTCGTCGTGGCCTATCGTTGGCGTTCCGGGGAATGGCTTCCGGGCGTGCTCGCCGGGATCACGCTGGCCATGGGGATTCTTCCCGAAGAGATTCCGGTGATACTGACCGTGTTCATGGCACTTGGGGCTCGCCGCATCGCCAGCGAAGGCGTGCTAACGCGCCGTATGAGCGCCATCGAAACTCTTGGCCAGACCTCAGTGCTGTGCGTCGACAAGACGGGCACATTGACGCAAAACCGCATGTCCGTGCGCGTGCTGTTTGCGCAAGGAAAACAGCAGATCATCGATCAGACGACGCGACGGATTGACGAGGCGTATCACGAACTCATCGAATATCTGGTGCTCGCCAGCGAAATTGAACCGGTCGATCCAATGGAGCGGGCATTTCACGAAACAGGCCGGGTTGGGCTCGCCGGCACCGGACGCCTCCACGAGGACTGGTCTCTGATTCATGAGTACGCGCTGACACCGGAGTTGCCGGCTATGTCTCACGCATGGCACGCGCCAGAACTCAATCATCACGCAGTGGCCTGCAAGGGCGCGCCAGAGGCGGTCTGTGCTTTGTGTCACCTGGGCGAGCGGGACACGCAAACTGTCCTTGATCAGGCCGCGCAGATGGCATCGGGCGGGCTGCGGGTGCTTGGGGTGGCCAAGGCACGGCACTCACATACCGACTGGCCGGAACAGCAGCATGACTTCGAGTTCTCGTTCGTGGGGCTGGTTGGACTTCTGGACCCGGTCCGGCCGGAGGCTGCGGGCGCTATCTCGGAATGTCAGGCAGCCGGCATCCGCGTGGTGATGATCACTGGCGACTATCCGTCGACGGCGCGGGCGATTGCGACCGAAGTCGGCATCGACGCCGCACGGATCGTGACCGGCCAGGAAGTTGCAGCGATGGACGACGCACAGCTTCGCGACACCATAAAAACCATCGGCGTGTTCGCTCGCGTCAAACCGGAGCAGAAGCTACGGCTCGTCAACGCGCTCCGGGCAAGTGGCCAGGTGGTCGCGATGACAGGCGACGGTGTGAACGACGCGCCAGCGCTCAAGGCGGCACACATCGGCATTGCGATGGGACTGCGCGGCGCCGAAGTTGCGCGCGAGGTAGCCTCGCTGGTTCTGCTCCGTGACGACTTCGCACCGATCGTGTCGGCGATCCGGCTGGGCAGGCGTATCTACGCCAATCTCGTGCAGGCGATCAGCTATACGGTTGCCGTTCACATTCCGATGATAGCGGCCACCATGATTCCGGTGCTCGTCGGCTGGCCGCCGATGCTTGGGCCGGTTCATATCGTTTTTCTGCAACTGGTTATCGATCCCGTCTGCTCGGTCGTGTTCGAGAACGAGCCTGAACGCGAGAACCTGATGCGTATGCCACCGCGCCGTGCTGGCGCGCGCCTGCTGTCGAACCGCGCGATGGGCCAAGGGGCGGTGGCGGGCGCGCTGGCCGCCATGCTGGTTCTCGGTCTCTATGCCGGCTTGCTGACTCACGGCTACGACCTTGCCTTCGCGCGCACATTGTCATTCGTGACGCTCGTGGCGTGTAATGTGACGTTGATCTTTGTAATCAGACTCTTTCCGCAGTCGGGGGGCCGTACCCGCGTACGTCAGCCGAATCGCTACCTCTGGATTGTTCTTGGTGTCACCAGTGCGGGGCTTCTGCTGCTTATGACCGTTCCCGCCCTGGCTCGGCTGTTTGGACTGGTTGCGTTGCTGAGGGCCTGAAGGTGCAGATACAAAAGACCTGGAGAATGCTTCTGTGATCACGATGGCAATGCTATTTGCAGCAATTTTGCTGCTCAACGTCATTCCGGCCTTCGCCCGTCCCACGTGGATGGCAATGTCGTGGATCGGATTCAACCAGCCAGACCATAGCCCCTTGTTGCTTGCAGTCATTGCTGCCAGTGCCGCCACCATGGGGCGTCTGATTCTCGCGCGATGCTCCGGATGGCTCGTACGCGGGCACCTGATGCGCGAAGCGGACCGGCAGAACATCGATGTCGTAAAGGCGTGGCTGGAAAAAAGAAAGGCGGTGACTGCCGGTGTGCTGCTGCTGTATGCATTCAGTCCATTTCCATCCAATTATCTGTTCATCGCGTATGGGCTAACCAGCTTGCGACTGTGGCTGATCGGCGTGCCCTTCTTCTTCGGACGCCTCGCGAGCTATGCGTTCTGGACACATTTTGCGCAGGTCGCACACTCGTACCTGGACCCTGAACTGGATCTCGAGGGAGGGTATCTGGGCGCTTACTTCGTTCTTACCCAACTGGCTTTGTTAGGGCTTGTTTTCGCCCTGATGCGAATCGACTGGAGCGTTGCACTTAACGAGCACAAGCTCCGGTTCAGACGCCCCAGGACGCGCGAGAACGCAGGTGCCTGACTAACTGGCTAACGCCACCGAACTGTCGCTCGCATCACTCAGGCGAACGCACAGAATTCAGGAATGGATCAGTTTCTGCATGCATCATGACAAGGATGAAGAATTCAGGTGGGGGCGAACCATCAACAGCGGAGTTTGAGTAATGCGGGCTGTTCGGCCTGCGACGCTTCCGAGAAACCAGCGTGAGAAGCCGCGCCGACCGTGCGTGCCGACGACTACGAGGTCCGCGTGCCATCGCTGAGCCTCGCGAACAATCGTGTGGGGTATGTCATCGCTTGCAGGGTCGGTTTTGACCAGCCCCAATTCTACGGGGTTAATCCGATTGGCAAAAACTTCGGCCGCCGCGGCGAGCACCTTATCCCCCTCTTCGATGAACGTATCCTCGAGAAATCGAACAGCGCGATCGACGACGTAGACAGCTCGTATTGAGAAATCGGATCTTGCGAGACGCAGGCCAGACTTCAGGGCATCGAATGAAGCCTCGCTGCCGTCAAGCGCGAACAGGATTCGTCGCGGATAGGCATGTATCGCGGCCACATAGCTGGCGGGCACGATGAGAATTGAACACGGAGTCTGGCTTGTGACGAATTCGGATACCGTTCCTTCGAACCAGCGCAACATGCCGTCATGTTGACGTGCACCGACCACGAGCAGGTCGGCTTGCCACTCACTTGCAGCATCGATCAACGCATTTTCCGCATAGCCACCTGGCCTCGAAAGTTCGACCACTCGGGCCTCGACGTCGATCTTTGCATCAGCGAAAACTTCTTGTGCCTGTTTAACTGCCTCGCTGGCATCCCGCAAAAGCTCCTCGTGAATCGTCTCGAATACAGCATCCGCCAACAATCCAAGCGGCACGAGCACACGCGGGTTCTCGGCGACACTTACTATACACACCTCAGTGCCTGGGCTCACGAGGCCGCATACATACTTCGCCAGACGTGTGGACATAGGTGTCGAGTCAACACCGATTAGAATCCGCTCGAATCCTGATTTAGGGATACTACTGGCACTCGGTGCAGTCATGTCTTGTGCTCCGCGCAACGCGTGATCTCACACGCATTTGTGGTGCTTGGAAATCAGACCAGCGTACGCTATCGGAAAAACACAAAATCAGAATATTCAAGCGGGCGCTGCCTGTCTAAGACTGGTTCCCTAGCGATCTGATTTCTACTGTCGAGGTCTCCGTCTCTTCATTGTTCTCTGCCTGATCGGCTACTGCCCGTACGAGCAGCAGCGGCGTTGCAGTGATACGCGCGACGCGGTTTGACACGCTGCCAAGCACCCATCCTGCAACGCCACGCCGCCCATGCGTGCCCATGACTAGCAGGTCCGCCGGCCAGCGAACAGCCTCGCGAACTATGGTGTGTGCGATATCGTCACCGCTCCGCTTCGTATGCAGAAAACCGGAGTCGGTGGAAATACCGGGGGCAAGCAATGCAAATACTTTAGCCACCGTGGCGAGGGCCCGTTTCCCCTCGTCAACCAGTGCCGCCTCCCGCACGTCCATTGGAACCAGATCGGTGAAGCTGATGGTCCGATCTACGACAAACACCGCCCTTAGATGCGCCCCTTTCGCGGCGAGCGTCATGCCTGTCAGCAAAGCCTGATGAGACGCCGGGCTTCCGTCAATGGCGAAGAGTATCTTAGTCGGTCCATGCTGGAGTTGCGGCTCGTAGCTCTCCGGGACGATGAGCACGGGGCATTGAACCAGCTTGCTCACGGGTCCAGATACGGCGCCCTCAACCCATCGCGACAGGCCATGATGTTGTCTCGCTCCAAGGACAAGCAGATCCGCATTCCACCTCTGCGCTTCCGATGCGAGGGCATGCGACACATCGCCGCCGTACCTCGCGAGGTCTAGCAGTTCCGCCTCCACCCTCAAACCACGGTCTTCAAAAATGCGTCGAACGTTCGATAACGCGACCTCCGCGGATTCTCTCAACTCGTCGGAGAAAGCCGCGATATTCAGCCCGGTTGTCGAGTGCGCGGAGAGTATCGCCCTGGGGTTTTCGAGCACGCTCACGACACGAACCTGGACGCCTGCAACAACCAGTTGACAGGCGTAGGTGGCCGCATGGATGGACGCGATACTCGAATCTACGCAAAGCAGAAGCCGACTGAAACTGGCCGAAGGCGAATTGGAACTGACTTCCTGGTTCATGGAGAGACTCCGTGATTATCGCGGAAAACGCCCGACGGAAGCATCGTCTAGGCATACCCGTCAAAAGACAGTCTATACGCTACGTATAAGACGCTACGTATAAGACCTTCTCCTTTGCTTTCAATTGATTTGCTAACTAGCGGTGACGACTCGCACAGCGAGGCTATCCACTTCGGGCATATAGGTGTTCAGTGGTTCCGCGCAGGCAGATTTTGCACTCCCGAGCGTACCGGCGAGGAGAGAGCTGAACATCGCCGTCCCACACGTGCACAAAATATCGCGCCAAGAAACCCGCAACTCCTCAGAATATTGCGTCATGGCTGTCTCCAGTCGGATCCGAGGCGAACGGTCGCCTGTTCGGCGCCATCGTCTGCGTCGCCCCTACGCTCGTTGACGGCCTTTGCATGACCGTCGCCGAACCCCGATGGAGAAAACAAAAGCAGCCTCCCAACAGGAGTTATCCGACAATGCTACCGAGAAACAGTCCGATGGTTGCTGCACTGCGGCAATAGCCCGGGCTCATTCGTTTGTATGGTTGACCTAGCATGGATATTGCCGATGTTGCAGCGCGCAGTCGAAATTCCGCTTGCCTCGCTAAAGGATTACTGTGTGCACACTGAGCAGGCAAGTGGGCGTTCGCGGCAATGGTCGCTTCGGAAAACTTGAGTGCCGGCGGTGGGGCAACCTGAACTGCTCAACACTGGGTGTGCCCGCGCATCGCATAAGCAGCGGTTCCAGAAAATGTCATGAAGCCGTTAAAGCAACGATGGCGATATGCACCGGACGATCGCTGGGAATGCTCGACGATTTTCTTGCCGATTACTCCCCGGCAAAATAGAAGGGTTTACCCCCGGTTCATTCAGGCGGGCGAGGGCCAGCGAAAGACTTTCGCTGCCAAAAGCGGTAAAGGACTGACGCCATCCCGTTGAGGTCGAGTCGGCGCTCGGTGATCGGATTGCCTGCGGCGTAACGATCGAGGCGTCCCATAACGGCCGCAACGTTCGCGGACCGGTACGGAGCGATAGTGTACGTGGCATTCACGTTGAAGTGAGCATCGCGCAACCGGAACTGGAACCTGAACAGGCATCGTAATGCGGTAGTCCCGATGCCGCGTTTTCCGGCTGCGTGATGCCGAACATCGTCCCGGTATAGGTCGCTTTGGACTAGGTTACAACGACACTCGTCAAGACGCTGACTAGTGCGTTGTGTCCGACGCGCAGCTTCCGTGAAGTATCGTGATCTGCATCAAATCATCCGCGGGAGGTGGGGCGGTTAATTCAGGAAGCGGGATCGCGCGTTATCGTGGTTGCCACTCGCCATGCCTGATGTCGACTCAACGGCGCGCGTCTGCGCCGGATCCGGCAGGCAAGTAATCGGGAGAATGGAGATGCTACGCGATTTGCTGGTGCACGTGGACGGGAGCGAGTCGGGGCGGCGCAGGGTGCAATTCGCCGTCGACCTGGCAGTGAGCACGGGCGCACGCCTTACTGGAATACATGTGACCCCGCCGGCAGAAGTCCCACCCTTGTACAAGCCGACACGTGTCGCAGAAGTGGCTGCGCATCTCTCCTCCATACTCGCTCGGGACACACGGGCAGCAACAACGGCCTTCGGGGAAGAAGCGATGGCACGCCTCGCTGACGCATGCTGGTTCGAGTCGAGCGGTGACGTAGCCGACGGCGTCAGCGACAGGGCACGGTACGCAGACCTTGTCGTCATCGGCCAATATGAATGGCAAGGCCCGCCCGAAACCCATCCCTTGCCGGTCGCTCACCGGGTCGCCGTGCGAAGCGGTCGCCCGGTCCTGGTCGTGCCTGCCGCCGTACAGTCGAATTCACTGGCCAGGGCCGCCATTGCCTGGGACGGTAGCCGCGAATCCGTGCGGGCAATCCACGACGCTCTGCCGCTACTGCGGCTGTCACGGTCGGTCCAGATCATCACGATTCTTTCCCCGTCAGCGGAGAGCCGCGAGGACGACGCGGAAAGCCTCCTCGCGCACCTCGCCAGACATTCGGTGGCGGTCGGACAAGACCTGATCCGGATGAGAACCGCGGAAGAGCATGCTTCACTGCGGGAGCACATCGAGAAAGGACCATACGACTGGCTGGTGATGGGCGCCTACTCTCACCCGATGTGGATGGAATTCATTTTCGGCGGCGTTACGCAATCCATCCTCCTGTCGTCGAAGATACCCGTGCTTGTTTCCCACTAGCGAGGTGAATGAATGGACGTTAATGGGCAGCAGGGACCGCCGCAAACGAACACTCTTCGGATTCTTTTGCGGCGTCTGAAGGAGCACCCGCTATCGCGGATCGGACCAGGGCTCATCACCGGCGTCGCCGACGATGACCCTAGCGGGATCGCCACGTATTCCCAGGCGGGCGCTCAATTCGGCCTGAACATGCTTTGGACGATGCCGCTAGCTTACCCTTTAATGGTTGCCGTTCAATCGATGTGCGCGAACCTCGGCAGGGTTACAGGGAAGGGGCTCGCGGCCAACATAAAAACCGCATTCCCTCCGATCGTTGTAAGGAGCGTCGTGCTGCTACTGCTCATCGCCAATACGCTCAACATCGCGGCCGACGTAGCAGCCATGGGCGAAGTGGCGGAGCTTGTCTCAGGTTTCAATCGTCACCTCATGACAGCGTTCTTCGTGTTCGCGACGCTTCTGCTGCAGATGTTCGTTCCCTACCATCGGTACGTCTTCTTCCTGAAGTGGTTGACCGTCTCCCTGCTTGCTTACGCGGCAGTTCTCTTTACGGTTCATGTTCCCTGGGGACAGGTCGCACTGCGCACGGTCTGGCCCAAGTTCACACCCAATGCCAGCGCCGCCGCCGTGGTGGTCGGCGTTTTCGGCACGACCATCAGCCCCTACCTGTTTTTCTGGCAGGCGTCCGAGGAGGTCGAGGACATGCAGGCGAAACACGGCAGTGCGCCGCTTGTGCGTGACGCCCGTGCTGCACGCACGGAACTTCGGCGCATCCGGTGGGATACCTGGAGCGGCATGCTCTACTCCGATGTTGCCGCCTACTTCATCATTCTTGCGACCGCCGTCACACTCCATGTGGCTGGAATCACCGACATCAACACGGCGGGGGAGGCAGCCAGTGCGCTGCGGCCGCTCGCGGGTAACTTTGCATACATGCTCTTCGCCTTTGGCATTCTCGGTGTGGGCCTGATTGGCGTGCCGGTGCTGGCAGGTTCTGGGGCATACGCCCTTTCGGAGGTGATGGGTTGGAAGGAAGGGCTTGAACGCAGGGTGGGCGATGCGCGAGGGTTCTACGGCATCATCGCCGTCAGCGTGCTCGCCGGACTCGGTATCCAGTATTCGCCAATCAGTCCGATGAAAGCCTTGTTCTGGAGCGCCGTCATTAACGGCGTCGTCGCCGTACCGCTGATGGTTGTCATCATCATCCTGGTCTCGAAGAAATCGGTAATGGGCGCTTTCACGGCGAGTCGACCGCTTGTCATTCTAGGCTGGATCGCGACAGCCATTATGGGCGTGGCGGCAATGGCGATGTTCATCCCTGGATAGCCATTCGGTGCGCGTTCCGTTCACATTGCGACCGTCGGCTTTCGTGGACATTCGGACGTCGGGTCCGCCCAGACATCGGACCTTGGTGGTCGGGGGCATGTCGCCTGCTTGCAGCAAACGGCTGGAAAAACGGGGGGCGCATTGTCGCCAGACGACTAGGCTGGGTCACCGGGTGAAAAAAAGCCCGTCCATCAGGACGGGCAAAAATACTACGCAGAGAAAGTCGCGTCGGTGCAAGTGAATGCGGACGCTCGTTTCCACATTCACTGCGCCGTGACCGCCGTTTCGTCGGGATCCGCGACAAGAGTCCCGACACATCCGGATCCCACCTTTGAATCAGACAGCATCGGTCGCGTCCGGATGAATTTGCCCCGGCGACTGCTTTGCCGGCGCCTACTGCTCTTGTGTGCTGACGCAGGGCTAAACCACTTCTGCGTCAGGCTTCCTTAGAAGCGGGTCAAGATACCGACCGAACCCATGACCTGATTGGCCGTCGACGAAGCGCCGCCGGCGTTGTACATGACTGCGACGTTCTTGTTGCCGGTTGCGTGCTGATACATGGCTTCACCATACAGCTCCGTGCGCTTGGACAGCGAATAACGCGCAATCGCGTTGACCTGATTCCACTTCGGATCGGCGCCATACGACGTTGTACCACTCAGGTGTGCGTCCGTGTACGCATACGAAACACCGAGCATCAGCGCCGGCGTGAGTGCGTACTTACCGTTGAGTTCGTAGTTGTCGAAATGGGCACCACCATTTTTCAGGCCGAACGCGTTCGTATTCTGGTACTGGCTGTGCGTGTAGACAAAGCCGACCGTCGCAGGACCAAAGCCATAGCTCAGGCCCGCACCGGCCGTACGCTGCACATCCGACGTCAGGCCACCCTTGAACTCGGTCGGATCAGCGGCACCCGTGGTATTCGGATTCGAAGCGCCCGAACCGTTGATCTGCAGGTAGGCGGCTGCCACGTTCAACCCGCCGAACTTGTAGCTGGCGCCCGCGCTGTAGGCGCGATCGACTGCAAAGCCGGTCTGCGTGTTGCTGAATGCGTACATACCCCCAGCCTTGAAGCCGGCATAGTCGACGCTGGCGAACTTGACCGAGTTATTGAAGCGAACGCTGTGTTGCAGGTTGTCGTTGTCATACGGGTGCGCAAAACCCGAATCACCAAATGTGCCTGCCGTGGCCGACAGCGGTGCGACGAAATCGACCATGGAGTCATACTGGCGGCCCAGCGTGACGGTGCCAAAGTCATTGCTGCTCAGGCCAACGTACGCCTGACGGCCGAACATCCGGCCACCTTGACCGAGCGTGCCGTTATTGACGTTAAAACCATTTTCGAGCACGAAGATCGCCTTCAGACCACCACCGAGATCTTCCGAACCGCGCAGGCCGAACCGGCTGCCACTGATGTTGCCGCTCGCCAGGGCTACCCGGCCGCTCCCATGACCGTTACCCGTCGCAACGTTATTCGTATACGTGATGCCAGCGTCGACGAGACCGTACAGCGTGACCGAACTTTGTGCATGGGCAGCCGATGCGGCGAGCGCCGATACGGCGAGGGCGATGGTGATTTTTTTCATAATTTAACTCTGGCTTTTGCTCTACAAGGGTTAGAAACCGCGTGAGTATAGGAAACCGCTCCATCAAACCAGCCCTTTCCGTCCGGTATAACGCTATTGCGATAAATGAAACAATTCGTCACAAACTCGAAACAATTGAGGCGCGACAGCGCTTGGCGGGGTCAGTAAAAGCAAAACGATCGGCATTTGCCTGCAATACCAGTGGAATTGGCGCAACACCGACCATGCCCCGTGGCTGCTTATCGAGGGAGAGGGACTGGAATCGCGCCCAGTCGAGCTGAACGAAATGGGGCGAGGTAAAGCTATGCGCAAGGGCGAAGCGTCCCCTTGCGCCTTTTGATGCGATCGATGATTTTCGCTGCGTTTTTACTGATTCCTGGATGGAGCGGTCACAAAAAAGTCACATCCTGCACTTAAGGTGCAGACCTCCGTAGGGCATTCAAAACACGTGAGGAATCTGGATATGAAGCTCAAGCGACTCGCCGCTGCTCTGTGCGCAATTTGCGCCGCCACCGCACATGCCGCCGATATCACGGGCGCTGGCAGCACCTTCGCAGCGCCGATCTACACGAAGTGGGCCGACGCCTATCAGAAGTCCGGCGGCGGCAAGGTCAACTATCAGGGTATCGGTTCGTCGGGCGGCGTGAAGCAGATTATCGCGAAGACGGTTGATTTCGCGGGCACGGACGCTCCGCTGAAGGACGAAGATCTCGCAAAGGAAGGTCTGTTCCAGTTCCCGACGGTCGTCGGTGGGGTGGTCCCCGTCATCAACGTGCCCGGCGTGAAGGCCGGTGAAGTGACACTGTCGGGCGAAGTTCTCGGCGACATCTACCTGGGCAAGATCAGGAAGTGGAACGACGCGGCAATCGTCGCGCTCAACCCGAAGGTCAAGCTGCCGGATACCGACATCGCGGTAGTGCGCCGCGCCGATGGTTCGGGCACCAGCTTCGTCTGGACGAACTATCTGTCCAAGGTCAATGCGGACTGGAAAACGAAGGTTGGTGAGGGTTCCACGGTCAACTGGCCGACGGGCACGGGCGGCAAGGGCAACGACGGCGTAGCAGCCTTCGTGCAGCGTCTGCCAGGCGCGATCGGCTATGTCGAATGGGCGTACGCGAAGCAAAACCACATGACCTATGTCGACATGAAAAATTCGACAGGTACGGTGGTCGAGCCGAAAACGGACACGTTCAAGGCCGCCGCTGCTGGCGCAGTCTGGTCGAAGTCGTTCTACCAGATCCTGACGAACGAGCCGGGCAAGACCGCATGGCCGATCGTCGCCGCGACGTTCGTGCTGGTGCACACGACGCAGGACAAGCCGGAGCAGGGTAAGGAGACGCTGAAGTTCTTTGACTGGGCGTTCAGGAATGGCGCACAGGCAGCGAACGAACTGGATTACATCTCACTGCCGGAATCGGTTGTGTCGGAAATCCGTGCGCAATGGAAGGCGAAGGTGAAGGACGCGTCGGGTAAGTCGGTGGCCGAGTAAGGCAGGGGACCATCAGGCAAGGCTTTTGAGACCGGCCATCCGGGTGACGCGCCCGGATGCGTTCCTGAGCTTGCACGCCAAACCTAAATGTAAATGCGCAGTAGAGGGTGCTTGCTCTTGTTGGACCTCTGTGAAAAGGGGATGCTGAATAGTACCCGCATAGTGCATACCATTTCATTGCACCGGTACTGCTGGTACGGCCCGGCGGCAGCGGACACGAGAGACACGACGGGGCCTCTGCCTTCCGAAGATTGTCTGGAGGGGGTATGAGTCGCATGCGTGCGGCGACAGGTCAGATCCCGTCGTGCCGCCAGAGATCAGGTCCGCCTTCCGGGACCTTTATATCCTCTCAAGCTGCTCTGCGCAGTTCGGCGGCTACGGTCAGGAAATCCCTGAGCCGCAATGGCGCGCGCTGATCGAGCGCACCGGCCGGCACGGCCAGGACTGTTTTTGAGAGTGAGCTTTCCTTCGATCGGGACGTGGAAGCGGCGCTTCGCCGACTTTTACAGATCTGGAAATGCATCATCGATGCTTCATCTTGAGAGGCGAGGGTGCCCGCCCGCGTTCTGGCGGGAGGCTGGCAGGCTGGGCAGCGAGGCCTATGTGTGCCTTGATGTGGGGGGCAGCGGGCAGCACCGGAGCTGCCATGGGAATGTGTGCCGATCACGCGGGTTCAGTTATTGCTGCGTCGCAGCAATCTCCCATCCCCCAGCGAGACCGCCATGCCTGCATCGAAACCCGTCGTGGCACGTGTCAACCTCGCCGACCGCATCATCTGTGCAACCTTCGATCAATCCACTGGCCGGTTGCGCATCATCGAGGGGGCGAAAATCCTCAACGCGCGGCTTCCACCCGACTCCTGGGTCGCCATCGCCTCGGTGAGCCAATCCAGCGGATGGGGTACACGACCCAGCGAAGCCGATCTGGGTGTCTATCTGCGTGTTACATGAGCATTCAACCTTCAGCGCAGGCTTCCTGATACCGTGACCAGCGGCGCGTCAGTCCGCCGTCAGAGATCAGCGGCCAAAAGCGTTACCCGTTCGCCGGTGGCCGGCAACGCTTTATTCGCTATTGTCAGCAAGAGGTGACGCTTGCCCAGCTCGAAAGCAAGCATCAACTGTTTTGGGGTTTTGCTGGCGGCGCCGAGTTTTTCGCAAACCGTTTCAGCTGGAAGCGCAAAGGCACAGTATCCCCAACCGAAGCCATAGGCCGAAAACCATAGTGTTGAATCGCCACAAAGGAAGGGAGCCGTAAGGTTCTTGGGCTGGTCCATGTCACCATCCTGACCGATAGGGGAATCGCGATTTTTGCACAGCGAGCGTACAAAGTCCTTTTCCCGTGGTCCGATGTTTGCCGGCAGGCGAAAAAAGACCGCCGCTGAAATGCGCGGCGGTCACGTTTCCATTGCGAACGCAAAGGAGCCGGCGCTCGCGATCAGAAAGGCCACCAGCCTTTGCCCCCGCTGTCATGCCCCCCATCGTTGCGCTGCTGCCCATTGCCTTGCCCGTGAGCGTCCGGGTCCCGCCCGAAGTCGAAGAGGTCGAACAGATCGCCGATCGCCGGCGCGTTCACTGGCACGTAGGGATTGTCGCTGCGCTGGACCGGATTCGGCAGGTTGTCACGACTGCGCCCGGTGATCGGCGGCAAGCCCCAGTTGCGCTCGATGAATTTCACCAACGACGCGTGATCGGCGTAGCCGTGCGAAATGTGGCCGCCGGTGGAATACTTCGATACGGCGATCATCGGGATACGCGAGCCATCGCCAAAAAAGTCGACGGGCTGGATGTAGCCTGAGTCGTAGTAGCCGCCGCCCTCGTCCGTGGTGATAAGGATCGCCGTGCTGGCCCATAGCCTTGGATCGTTCTTCACCGCATCGACCAGTTTCCTGACGAATGCCTCATACAGGCCAAATTTCGATGAGGTCGGATGCCCGTCGAGCAGTCCGCTCGGCTTCACGAAGGACACCGCAGGCAGGTTGCCGGAACTGATGTCCGCGTACAGGTCCGGCAGATCCGCAAGGTGCGTCTCGCGAACCTTCTGGTTCGTCATGATCGACGTCTCATACAGGAACGGATTGCAGATGTTGCAGTAGACGCTCTTCGACGGATCGCTGATGAAGCTGCGCCAGCCTTCGCCGTAGTACTTCCACGGGATATGGCGATCAAGCAGCGTGTCGCCGATCGTGCGCACCGGCGAGGGCGGGATCGTGAACGGCGATGTCGTCGTGTCGAGCACTGTGCCGTCGCCGTTGTAGCCCGGGTTGTAATTGTTGAGCAGGTAGTAGTGCGCCGGCGCACAGTTCGGTTTCGGGTCGTACGGCAAGGACTCGAGGTACCGGCGGATCGGCCCCACACCCGGCTGACCGGGATCAGAACAATTGCTGTAGCTGCCGCCTGAGTAGCCGTCCTGCGTGTACCAGTTGTTGGTGCCTGCCAGTGGATTGGGATTTTCAATCTGGTTCGATGGCGGCGTCGCCGCGTTACCGTTTCCGTCAGTAATGGAATGGACGCCCCCACCTGACCGACTGGTATGCGAAGTCTGTCAAGATGGCTACGTCATCACCTGACTGAGTGGAGCGACCATGAAGATTGCGACTGTAGGAATTGATCTGGCGAAAAACGTGTTTCAGGTTCACGGTGTAAATGAACACGGCAAATGCGTCCTGAAGAAGCAGCTCAAACGCAGCCAGATGATTGAGTTCTTCGCGAACCCGGAGGTAAGCCTCGTTGGGATGGAGGCTTGCGGGGGCGCTCATTATTGGGCTCGCCGGCTGCAGACGCTTGGCCACACAGTAAGACTGATGGCACCGCAGTTCGTGAAGCCATATGTAAAGACGAACAAGAACGACGCCGCTGATGCGGAGGCTATCTGTGAAGCCGTCGCAAGGCCAAACATGCGATTCGTACCGGTCAAGAACGTTGAGCAACAAGCAATGCTCTCTGTACACCGAGCCCGTCAGGGCTTCGTTATCGCGCGCACCGCGCAGGCGAACCAGATTCGCGGACTACTGACTGAGTTCGGCATAGTATTGCCGCAGGGTCTTGCGAATGTTCGCAGTTGTGCACGTGAGTTGATTGAAGACGGGAGAAACGAATTGCCCGGTAGTTTCCGGCTTCTAATCGAACGACTGCTCGATCACCTCGCTGAGCTCGACAGGCAGGTCGAAGAACTCGAGGCTCAAATCAGGAGTGTCCACAGTACGAATGAAATGAGCCGAAAGCTTGAGAAGATACCTGGCATTGGACCGATTACGGCGAGTGCGCTTGTGGCGACAATCGGCGATGCCCGTGACTTCACCAACGGGCGACAACTTGCCGCCTGGATGGGATTAGTGCCGGGTCAATCGTCGAGCGGAGGAAAGACGACGCTCCTAGGGATCAGCAAAAGAGGTGACGTTTATTTGCGAACCTTGCTCATTCACGGCGCGCGTGCAGCGTTAAGAGCGTTCCAGAACAAGGCTGACCAAAGCGGCGATAACTGGCTCCGCAAGCTCCTCGAACGACGCCACTTCAATGTAGTCGCGGTTGCGCTAGCGAACAGAAACGCGCGTGTCATCTGGGCCCTACTTGCTCGCAACCGGCAGTATCAGGCGAACTACAAGATGAACCCCGCGGTTTAGGTCGAGTAACGCTCAGGTTTCGAACTGGCGTTTCAGCAGGAGAGGAAAACTCGCACACCCCATAGATTGCTCAGGCGTTCACGCAGTGATGGCAAAACAGGTTGGACCGTGATCGGATAAGCCCGCTACTACCAAAGCGCCACGGAGCGCGATTCAGTGTTGGGGAGCCGATCAGCGTATTCCATCAGGGACGGATCGGGCCATGGGCCTGGTGAAAAAGTCCGGATACATGGCTGCAATCTTGTTTCCTTACCCATCATGAAAAGACCGCTTGGCAAACCGGGGGCGTCCATACATGTAGTAGTAGGCATCCGCGGCGCCGATCATGATGCTGTTCGCCCCCGTGCCGCCCATTACCGGCTGATGGTAGTTGTCGCTCATCGTGTATTGCCGGGCGAGTTGCGTAAAGTACGGCATGTCGCCGTTGTTCACGTTGTAGAAGCCAAGCGCATTCGAGCCCTCCCCGGTGGTCTGGTCAGTGAAGGGTGTGGGCTGTGGCTTGCCATTGCTGCCCGCGCCGATGCTGGTCTCGACCCAGGCGAAAAGGTCGCCCAGACAGCCGCTTGGGTTTTCACGGCTCGCGTGCGCCACTGCACAGTCCGATTGCTGCCATGCCTGGTAGAAGCGGTGCACCGGACCGCCCATGTAAGCATCATAGAGGGGCGGCTGCAGCAGATATGGGCCGTTCAGTAGCGCGTTGTAGTTGGCCACCCGGGAATCCTTTACGTCCGTCGGCAATCCTGAAGCGCCGGTAAGCAGCTGGTCGATGTCGGACGCTTCCAGTGCGGAACCTTCAGCCTGCGCGGCCGCATTGTGGGTCGCGAAAGGTGGCGGGCTCGTATCGCTTGCCGCGGTGTGCGTGCCACCCGTGTTTGGGGAGGGCAGCGTCCCATAAGCAGTCTTGTCAGGGGGGGCGAGCGCGAACTCCGTCGGTCCGGTCAGTTGCGCCTGGTATTGCTGCGCCTTTCTGAAATTCGGGCCGGGCGAGCCATCCGCATTGACGATACCCTTCGACAGCAGATTTGATACCGACTGCCCGTGCCCTGGCTGGTAGGTGCCGAACACGTGGTCGAACGTGCGGTTTTCCCCGACAACGACAATCACGTGTCTGATCGGCGTACGCGTCTCGGACCGGTGGTCGTCACCGGCTGCCGCAACGCCCGTGGACAATGTTGAGAACGCGAGTGCAGCCGCTCCCGCGCAGGTGGCAAGCGAAGCTTGCAGGTAAACCTTGTTGCATCGGTGTGACAAGTGGAACACGCCCATCTCCCATCTCCTTACCGTTGGTTACAACGGTGAGACCTTAGGGAGCGTCCGTGAACATTGCGGGTCGGGGGCATTACGGTTGCCTGTCGTTGCGCTGCAGGGCCCGCGTTGAGCGCAATAAAGGCGATTGCTCGCTATCAGGTGTCCGAAAAGGGCGAACTGCCACGCAAAAGAAATTCTGCCGCACTTCAATGCGTCCCTGGTTGTATCCTGACGAAACGGTCAGTGTGGCGGTGACAGGCGACTAAAGCGCTTCCACAGCGTCCGTAACGCTTCATGGTCGGCCGCAACGCGGGACGCAAGATAGCCTCGCGCGTACCCCGGGTGCCCGCCGCCGTCTCCTGGCGTTCGGATGCCAGTATTGTGAGAAGACCGTCCGCTACGACGACATCGCTGCGCCGGCCGAGATCGTCCTGAAGCCTGCTGAGCGCCGCCACGTGATGGCGCACTCCCTGCTTCGGATACAGTGAAGCGAAGAACTCCGTGGCAAACCGCAGTCTCTTCGCCGCAACGCGCGCGGCGGTGCCGCCGCTGCGCATCCAGGTCCGGCAGATTGTGGCCACGCTTGCTCAGCTGCTCGTGCCGCTTGGCTAGCCGGCTGCTGGCGAACCTGCCGATCGTCCGGTCGAGCGCCGGCCGCCGGGTCTACTCCAGTCCTTCACGCCAGGCCGCCTGATCAATCCAGCGCGTAAGCTCGGTGATGAGTCGCGTATAGCGCACCGAGTCGACCGCCGCCGCCGCGCGGGTGCGGTTCTGTTTCGCCATTTCTCTGGCCGCCTGCGTGACTGCGTCGGCGTAGATATCGACGGGCGCGCCGTCTAAGCCAGCGGGCAAGGTCAAGCTGCCAGTACTTCCCAGTCGCGTGCAGCACCGAGTTCGCCCGCGATCCACCGCAGTTCTTCGGGAAAGGAGAGGGGCCGTTATCACACCCTCGAAAAGGTCGAAGGCGGACCGCAGACGTCGCAGGCCAGCGCGCATCTGATGAGCGCTCGAAGGAGCGTCGCCCGACACGACACCGCGTGCATTCCCGTGAACCTGGGTGAGGCAATTTTCCTCGATGCGCCGGAATGACTTCTCGACGGTACGGCTTCCTTCAGCCTGAGCGGCTGTGCTTGGACCGCCATAGCATGTTCCTCAACAACCAGCTCGTAGCCAAGGCTGCCCTTGCTGACGTAGCTGAGGCGCAAGGGCACAGTATCGGGATGGCTAGGCGCTTACGTTCATTCTGTTCGGCGGTCCCTTCATCGAAACGACCCGCAGTAACCTGAAGTTTACTGCGCCGTTGACAGGCATCACTTCCGCTGTGGTTGGCTTCATCGTGAATCTCGCCGTGTTTTTTGGCCTTCAGGTGCTGTGGCCACATGGCATCAAGGGCGGATTCGAATGGCCCTCGGTGCTTATAGGTCTGGCTGCCGGTATCGCACTGTTCCGGTTCAAGGTCGGAGTAATAACGGTCGTGCTCGCATGCGGTGTAATAGGACTCGCGCTGCGACTGTTTGTTCTTTGAGGGGGCCTTATACCAGCACCATCTGCCGACGCTGCTCATGCTGGCGCCCGTCAATAGAAGGCCCAAATAGCCGTTTGTCGTCCTCCACGCGTCAATGGGTATGCCGATGATGGATGTCGGGAAAGTGCGCGTGCGTGTGAGTGATAGGCGCATGTTGATGAGGATGCGTGTGCGGCTCATCACCGTCCCAATCAAAATCATGCGTATGCTGGTGGTGCTCGTCGTGCCGGTGTCGATGGTTATGGTCCAAAACCTCGTGAGTGTGCGGATGTTCATGCCGCTCACGGATATGAAGCCAGATTCCCAAAGCCATGAGCGCCGCGGCAATCCAGAAAGACAGCGATGGCACTTCCGGCCAGAGAAAAAGCGATAACGCGACGCCGAATACCGGGGCGACTGAAAAATACGCGCCGGTTCGGGCGGTACCCAGATTTCGCAGGGCGACGACAAAAAGAACCAAACTCACGCCGTAGCCAGCGAAGCCGGTCAGCATGGCAGCCGCCACCTTCCCGACGCCTGGCAGATGCGCGCCGAGAAGCAGCGCGATGCACAGATTGACTGAGCCCGCGACAAGCCCTTTCAGGCAGGCAATGACCATCGCGTCGTTCGCCGAGACCTTTCGCGTCAGGTTATTGTCGACCGCCCACGCAACGCAGGCTGCGACGACGAGCAGTGCACCGAGCGAGACGGCAGTGTCGCCAGGCTGCCACGAAAGGACGACACCGCCTGCCACTATCGCGATCATCCCAAGAAATATCTGGACGTCGACGTTTTCGCGGAACACAACCCAGGCAATCACTGCCGTGAACACGCCTTCAAGATTCAGTAGTAGGGAACTGGTTGCAGCGGGAGTTGTGCTGAGACCGAGCATCAGCAGGGCAGGTCCGGCCACCCCGCCCGCTGCGATTGCCCCGAGAAGCCAAGGCACTTCGGCGACCTGAATCCGGCTTTCGTTCTGGCGCTCTCCAGTCGTGCGGCGTAGGCGTTGAACAAAAATTCCGAGAGCAAGACCAACGCCACTGCCCAGGTAGAAGAGGCCTGCGACCATGAAGGGCGACAGCGTACCAAGCAGCGTCTTGGCGAGCGGCGTCGTCGCGCCGAATAGCGCGGCTGCTAGCAGAGCTGTAAAAGCGGCGTTGTGACGTGCATTCATGAATGACGGCTGCAAACATTAGCCGGGTTTGGGAGGCATCTGGCGAAATCAGCGAGCACGGATAATTTCACACAAACAAACGATACCCCTACCCCCTATGGTAGACTCGGAGCAATTATATACCCCTACGGGGTATACGGAGGGCGCGATGAGTCACACAGTTCAGGAAAAACAGAAGCTTCTCAACAGGGTCCGCCGTATCAAAGGGCAGGTCGAGGCCATCGAACGTGCGCTTGAGGAAGAGCACGGGTGCTCCGACGTCCTGCAACGGATTACGAGTTGCAGGGGAGCGATGAACGGCTTGTTGGCAGTTGTGTTGGAGGACCACATCCGGAACCACCTTGTCGATGCTGAAAACGGCGAGGAACACGGCGACAGCGCCACGGAACAGCTCATCGAAGTTGTTCACAGCTATTTCAAGTGATTGGGTTGGAAATGAATGATTTCAAAGACGCCGCGTTCGGCGCAGGGCATGACCACATCTTCCTTGGCGCTGGTCACGAAAAGAACGAGCGAAAGACGTGGGCCGTGATTGCGCTGTGCAGTGCCATGATGCTGGTTGAAATCGTTGGCGGCAGTATGTTCGGGTCGCTTGCGCTGGTCGCCGATGGACTGCACATGTCGACGCATGCGGGTGCGATGCTGATTGCAGCACTTGCCTATACATACGCGCGCAAACATGCTTCTGATTCGCGCTTCGTGTTCGGCACGGGCAAGCTCGGCGACCTGGCCGGATTTACCAGCGCCATCGTACTGGCAATGATTGCCTTGCTGATTGGTTACGAGGCGGTCTCCCGATTTCTTGCGCCGATTCCTATCCATTTCGGCGAGGCAATTCCTATCGCAGTGGTCGGCTTGCTGGTCAACCTCGCGAGTGTCTGGCTTCTGAGCGGCGACCATCACGGCCATAGCCATGGTCATAACCACGGACATGGGCATGGTCATGACGACCACGCTCACGACGAGGAAGCGCAGAAGATTGTCGCCCCATCTGGTGTATTCGCGGTATCAATTTTCGAGGACGGCGTGCCGCCCGTCTTCCGGATTACGCCGGAATCACCGGACTCGCGCATGGTCGCATCAACAATGACTATCACGACCGTCAGACCGGGCGGGGCGCGTCAGGTTTTTGTGCTGGGGGACCGTGATGGTTACCTGGAATCGAAAGACGAAATCCCGGAGCCGCACGCATTCAGAGCGATTGTGAGTTTGTCTGACGGCGACCATGAAGTCGAATTTGCCGAGCATGAGCATGGCCACGACACGCATGACGCGGTAAGCAGGGACCATAATATCCGCTCCGCCTATATGCACGTCATGGCTGACGCGGCGGTATCCGTGCTGGCAATTCTTGGTCTTGTACTGGCGCGCACCTTCGGCTGGCTCTGGATGGATCCGCTGGCGGGCATCATCGGGGCGCTGGTGATAGCCAACTGGTCTTATGGACTTATGCGCGACACCGGTGCGATTCTGCTCGATATCAATCCGGACCAGCCCATGGCGGAAAACGTGCGTCACGCCATCGAGGGCCATGGCGACAAGGTTATCGACCTGCATGTCTGGCGCTTGGGGCCTGGCCACATGAGCGCGGTGGTGTCGGTCTCGACCAGTGAGCCACAGCGAGACTCACGCTTCTATCATGCGGTGCTCGAGCGTTTCAAGGGGCTATCGCACGTCACGGTGGAAGTTCAGCCATCGAAGGCGGCGGCCTGACTCGTGGCAGTCAACTAGTTGCTATGAGAGGGTTGTGTCAGTCGCGTCCATTTTGCGTGTTCAGGTGGAGAAACGAGTCTGCGAATCCCGTTTTCCTCCAGCGGGCTTACTTCCACAGGCTTCCATTGCATCTATTCGCTGTCTAGTTCCTGAGCGTATTTCCGCGCTTCCGGGTCATTTCCCAAACGCTCCGCGTACCAAGGAACATCGGTAAATGTTGAGCGACCTGCGTACTATTTGCGCGAGACGGTCGCCTCGACCGATGTACCATAGTCCGATACATACATAGCGGGATACATCAGCGCGAGACGCACGACCGAAGGAATATCGTCGCAACTGCCCGCCTCTAACGTTCCATTGCTGGCCACTTCATCAGCTTTGTCCGCCGAATCGGCGGCAGAACCGGTATGGCCAGGGTGACGCGCGGATGGAGGCCAGGTGACGAGAAAGACATTCAGGGGGCGTCCGTCGACAGGGCCGCTCATTGGCTCATCGGGTGGCTGGCAGGCATTGAAACCTCGGCAGTGCGGCACTGCAATTCGCCTAGTCCCGGCTCATCCTTATGTGGATTCACTCCGCCTCTGATTTCCTCACGAACGCTTTATTCCCTTCAATCGGTCGAATTCGGCAGGCCGGGTATAGGACCGATATAGTTCGCCCACTGTACCGATTGCAAGCGCAGGCTTCAGCGTCGCGCCGGGAAGAGCCTGCATAAGCCAGTCGTAGGCATTCATGTCGCGACGCTCCGCATGCACAGCGGCTGTTAACGCAATAAGCGCCTGGTCGGCCGAGTGGTCCCCCAGGCCCACGAAGCAATTCTCGAACGCGTGCATCGCTGCGATGGTGTTCTGCAACGCGGGTTTTCGTGTGCTCACATGAATCTCCGAAACGGGTTATTCCTCACCTTGTAACCAATCGATGTGACACGACACCACGCATCCCGGAAGCAATTTCTTCACCTTTTGATACGAATTTCGTCTCCGCTCTTTTGTGCTGTCATGGAAGTGCAAGACTGGCACGGCAGAATCCGTGGCGAAATCAAGGATGTATGTAATGGGGTAGGTGCGTGACCAGAAAACACAAGGTGCTGTTTCTCTGCCGGGAGAATTCCGCACGCAGCATCATCGCCGAGGCACTGCTGCGGGAACTGGCAGGCCATCGGTTCGAAGCATTCAGCGCCGGGGCCGAGCCTGCAGCACGCGTTCATCCACTGGCCCTGGCACAACTGCGTCCCGGCATCTCCGACCTCGGCCTGCTTAGTCCTAAAAGCTGGCTTGAATTCACGAGCGAGTGGGCGCCGCAGATGGACCTTGTCATCGCCATGGATGGCTGTGTAGAGGAATATCACGCGCCCGTGTTTCCGGGTGCGCCGCCCTCTTTCAGGTGGAATTTTGCAGACCCGCTCGCGGAAGGTATGACTCAGGCCGAGTGTGCGCGCTCGTTCGAAACGGTTTTCTGGCAGATTTTGCACCGTGTCACGCTCTTCATGGAATTACCGGGATACACGGTCGCGCCGGAGCCTGTAACGGCCGTCAAGCCTGACTCCTGCGGAAACGAGGTTGCGTGCGACGGTTAGCCGGTTACTGCCGGCGCCCTTCAGATTTGCACGGTGCAGTCCATGTCGCGAACCATCGTTTGAACCTTGATGTGCGTGGCCGGCAACGTGTTGCACCAAACGTTTGCAGCGAGCGCAGGGGTGGCGCTGGGGCGGCCATAAGCAGGTCGTTGGGAATTCTTCCGGGTGGTGGCTCCCGCGGCGAGTATTTGGAGCGGACACCAGCGCTATGGCGAGCGAACGCCATTGTCCCCAGCACCGGTGAGTATTCGCGCCTTTCGGGTCTTTCGAACATGATGGGGGTGGGTCGTGCGCGAGTGCGCGGTCGGACTTTCGTAGCACGGTCGACTTGCCGGGAAACGCCCGGGCAATCCAGAGACGCCAAGCGGCAATCTCTTTCCGCGTTACCGCACCCATGCGGCCTGTTGGAAGTGACAGCCCACGTGAGCTGAGAACAGGGCAGCTACCTGCGCCTGGCGCGGAATAATTTTGGAACTTACGTCATTATCCCGGCGGGGCGGCGTAATCGGGACAATGTATGGTGAAGATGAAAGACAATCGGGCGGGTAGCCGTCAGACGGTTGGGCAAAGTCAAGGTGCCAGACCCGAAGGGGACATCCTGAGCGGAAAGGCTGTTCGTAGAGCAGTCACATTCGTCGTGGTCACCATCATCCTTTCGGCGATTGCGTTGAGCACGTTTCTGGCGATGCGCCAGACGCGCGAGCAGGACAACTCGTTGCGAACGCTCCAAGCTTCGGGGCGTCTGAAGCAGGACCTCGACCAGGTCCAGCAGATGATGCTCGATGAACATGGACAGCTCTACACACTGGTCGGGACCCGTGCATTCTACAAGCGGGCCGCTTATATTTTTCCCCTGTCGGCGCTCCTCGACCTGACATCCGACGCGCGCGGAGGATGCCGACGGAGCGATGCGTGCCTCTCCCGGCTCGACGACCTGGACACGATGATTCGGACGCTGGCGAAGCATAGCAATGCGCTGGCGATACAAGCAACATTGCATCCGGGGAGTGTCGGGTTGACCGACCCCGCATTGAGCGAAATTGACGCCTACTTTTACAGCGTTCTCGAGGAGGTCGTTGATGCGAGGATGGAGGCTGACACCGCTATCAGTTCCACTGTCGGCAAGTCATCCTCGGACGCCAAATGGGTCGCCGATGCTGTGCTGGTCTGCGGTGCGACGGCGGCCGTCCTGCTGCTTGCGCTCATGCGCTGGAACTCGCTTATCTCGGACCGGTTAAGAGCGGCCCTGCACTCCGCCGATAGCGCTCGGGCGAAGTACCAGCGGTTCTTTGACCAACATCCGTTGCCTATCTGGATATTTGACAATGCCTCGCTGGGCATCGTTGCTGTCAATGCCGCCGCGCTACGAGCATTTGGCTATTCGGAATCTGAGTTCTTCAACATATCGATGCGGGATATGCGTCCGGCAGATGAACTCGCCCGCCTGCAAGAAGCGCTCGAATCGAAATCTGAAGTGGTCTACGGCGAAACGCGGTCAGTCGGCATATGGGTGTATCAGACGAAAGCGGGTGAACGTCGCTCGATGGACGTCCACCATCTGAATGTTGAATTCGAGGGCTCTCCGTCCACGATGGCTGTCATGGTGGACGTCACCACCGAGGCGATGGCCACGGCAGAGTTGTTCAAGTCGAAGCAGACCCTCGAGTATGTACTGGACCATATTCCGCAGGGCATCGCATGGAAGGACACAGACCATCGCTACGCTGGCGGTAACGAGATTTATGCGCGCGATGCGGGGCTATCGTCCCGAAGCGCCCTGATTGGCCTGACTGACGGGGAGTTGCGCTGGGGCGACGACCCACACGAGGTACGGGACGAAGATGTACGCGTGATGTCTAGCGAAGTGACAAAAAGGCATTTCGAGCGCCCGTTGGTTGCCGTAGATGGTTCAGAAGTCTGGATTTCTGAAACCAAGCTGCCGCTGGAAGACCAGAACGGCAATGTCACCGGCGTACTCGTCGCCTACGAAAACATCACGGCCCGGCGTGATGCCCATCGGGCTCTGCGTCTGCAGGGCAGGGCGATAGACGCGAGCATTAACGGAATTATTATCTCAGAGCGGCGGAATGACCGTCACGTCATCACTTTTGCCAATCCGGCCTTCGAGCGTATCACTGGGTATTCGCCAGCAGACGTAGCGGGCGCTGACTGCGAGACGCTCTTCGGGATGGCAGGTGAGGCGCCGAAGTGGGAGAGCGTTCGTCATGCCATGGACAGCAACACTGAAGCGAATGTGACGTTGTTCTGCACGCGAAAAAACGGCGAACGCTTCTGGACCAACGTTCTGGTCGCCCCGGTGCGCGACGCGAACGGGGAGGTCACTCACCATGTTTGCGTGATGAGCGACGTCACTGCACTGGTCGAATATCAGACCCGCCTGCAGCATCAGGCCAGATACGATGGACTGACTGACCTTCCAAACCGCACCCACCTCAACGAGCACCTGACGGAGATGATTCGGCGCGCTACCGGGACCGATGGCCAGGTATCGGTGCTCTTCCTCGATCTCGACCGGTTCAAGGTAGTCAATGATTCACTCGGGCATCGCGTAGGCGACGCGCTTCTGGCGTGTGTCGCGAAACGCCTGAGGCGACTGGTGCGCTCCAGTGACCTGGTCGCGCGTTACGGCGGAGACGAGTTCATCATCGTTGTCGAGCCTTCGAAGGACGGACAACTCATACCGATGCTCGACGGACTGATTGCCGAAATAGGAGAGCCATTTCATGTGGGCGAGCAGGAGTTGTATGTCGAAGCCAGTATCGGCGTCAGCACCTATCCGCAGGATGGTGACGATGCCGACACGTTGATAAGGAATGCGGACGCGGCAATGTACCTGGCGAAGGCGAACGGACGCAATGGCTACGAGTTTTACCGGCCGGAGTTGAATCGCGCGGCCGCCGAAAAATTGCAGCTTTCGGGTCGTCTAAAGCGCGCAGTGAAGAATCAGGGTCTGCAGGTGGCCTATCAACCTCAAATCGACATGGTGACGGGCCGCGTTCAGGGTGTCGAGGCGCTGCTGCGTTGGGATGACGAGGAGCTGGGCGTCGTATCACCCGCCATATTCGTCCCGGTCGCCGAAGAAACGGGACTGATTCAGGACATGGGCGAATGGGTGCTGCGCACAGCGTGCCTGCAGGCTGGCCGATGGCGCGACGCTGGGCTGGCGCCAATCCGGGTATCGGTAAACGTTTCGCCGCTTCAGCTGGAGCACTCGGACCTGTTGCGCATCGTTCGCTCGGCGCTGGAAGAGGCCGACTGGCCTGCGGAAATGCTCGAACTCGAAGTGACAGAAGGGGGCCTGATGCGCAATGCCGACGCGGTGGCGCGGGTGTTGCGGGACCTGCGCCGGCTTGGGGTAAAAATCGCAATTGACGACTTCGGTACCGGTTACTCGAGCTTGAGCTACCTGAAACGCTTCAGCATCGACCGCATCAAGATTGACCGGGCGTTCATTCAGGAAATCGGGCGCGACACTGAATACGAGGCGTTGACCCTTGCCGTCATCGCCATCGCCCACGCAATGAAATTCGATGTCGTGGCGGAAGGCGTGGAACTGGACATCCATCGGCGCTTTCTGGTTGAGCATGGCTGCCTTGAAGGACAGGGTTTTCTGTACAGCCCAGCTGTCTCTGAAGATGCAATCGCGAAGATGCTACGACCAGTGTTGCGCAACGCAACTGACGCTCCGGCACCTGACGGAGCCGACCTATATTCGTGATAGCGCCATCCGTTGTTGCTGGGATGATATAGCCTGTGCGATTACTAGCGGTCTATACGGTTTATACGTCGGCGATGACCGTGAACGAGCCCGACGTCAGGGAAGTCGACGTGTCAGAGGGAGGGGCAACAAGCAGGTTCGCGCGGGCAATCGGCGACATAGAAGCTGTCAACCGATTTTTTTGCCTCGCGTTTGGCTGTTGCGGCAAGCGAAGCAATGGAATCGCTATCGATATCGAGGTCCGCAGCAACTGGCACTACGCCTACAGCGATGGTGACGAAAGGATAAAAGCGCATGTCGCCGTGGCGGTCCTCTCCATGTATTCCTCCCGCGTCGATATCGGCGGACGTATAAAGTTGCCGCGCACTCTCATTGAAGCGCTGCATTGCGGCGCGAATCCGAACTTCCCAATCCTCGCTCTGGTAAAAAATGAGGAAGTCATCGCCGCCTACATGGCCGAGAAAATCCCGGCATGGATTACATGCATCACTGAGGATGGATGCCGCGAGCTTCAGCATTTCATCGCCCTTCCAGTACCCATACTGGTCGTTGAAGGGCTTGAAATTGTTCAGGTCGCAATAGCACGCATGAAATGGCGCGCCGCGCTCTACCAGGCGCCTGGTGTGCATGTCGATTGGAATATTGCCCGGCAGTGACGTCAGCGGATTAGCGTACCTCGCTGCTTCAATACGAACTTCGGTGACAGCGCGCACCAGCGCCTCCCCGGTAGCCAGACCAACATATCGCCCGTTTTCGACGACGACCAGGCCGTCCGAGAGGTAACGCTGGTCGTCGCCGGTCAACAGTTCAGCCAGCTCCTGCATGGTGGCGGTTTTTTCGACCAGCACGGGCGACATGTCGGCAAACGCTGCGCAGCTCTTCCTGCCAAAAATTTCCCGGTAAAACGGGCGCGCGTAGGCATTAACAAAGGCGCGTCGATTGACCAGTCCTACCGGCCGCCCTTCGTCGGCAATGGCTATCGCATGCAGGTCCGGGCAATTTGTAAGCACATCGAGGACATCATCGTTCGTCGCCGCTGGCGACAGCGTTGGCGCGGAGATGACAAGTTTGCTAGCGGAAAAAGCACGGGGAGACCCCACCATGGTCTCAGGAAACACCGTTATCGCACTGTCATGAATTGCGGAAAGCGCAGCGTCTTCGAGCCGTTCAACCGGTTGGAAATTCGGCCTGCCGAGAAAAAAACCCTGGCCATGTTCGATGCGCAGGTCACGACAGACCATAAGGTCTTCTGCGTCTTCGACACCCTCTGCTATGAGTTGCACCCGTCCGGCTTCCGCGAGTTGGCGCAAGGAGCGCAGCGCCTCGAAACGAAACGGCGAAGCCCTCGCTCCGCCAATAATTGAATGGTCGATTTTAATGTAGTCTGGTTCCAGGCTTATCCAGAGACCGAGGTTCGAGGTACCCGAGCCGTAATCGTCGAGAGCCAGTTGCAATCCAGATTCGCGCAGAACGCTAATAGCCAACCCGAGCGACCGGAGGTCGCCGATGGCAGACTGCCCGGTCAGCTCGATGACCATCCTGTCAGGGCTGAACTGCAGGGACCGCAAAAAGACCAGTATTTCCTCCTGGCGGGTGGCGAGTTCCCGGACGGCGGCCGCACTGAAGTTCACGAACAGCTTGCCCGGCAACTGAGCCTGACTGAACGCCGTCAGGGACAGGCGCGCGGCGAAGCGCTCCAGACGAACCATACAACCTTCGCGCTGGGCAAGTCCGAATAGTGCAGCAGGACTCTCCAGCGCTGACCGGGCGGGACCGCGAAGCAGTGCCTCGAATGCGATGACGTCACCCGACGCAAGCATCCCGATAGGCTGGAACGCTGGCCGGAGGAGCTGCCCTTTGATGCACTCAGCAATCGATACAGTCACTTTTTCCACCCAACGAAGTACACCCGGCCAGAAGTGGCGATTTTTTAACTTCCGGAGCGAAGGTCGCCGCGCAATACTCGTCGGCATCGTTCAACGTGCTCAGCACCATTCGCATATTCGCGCTGCGCCGATGACTCGCACCTGGAAACACCGATGAGAGTTTCTCGCGCGCCCCGACGATGGAATCCGGCAAATTTCAACGGGCGGTCGCTGCCCGAAGAAGCCTATGCGTCTATCTCGCTTCTCGTGCCAGTTTGCGAAATTGTCCGAACCTGCGTTCCATGTCCTCTCATACGGCTTAACGGCACTGCGGCGCATTTCAACAGGGCCCCAGGTTGATTGAGGCAAAGGTGTAAACGTTATCTTAAATTTAAATTTCCTATTGATTTCGCGCTGGTCACTATATTTATCTAATCTGGCCGGGGAATGTGATGTGGCTGTGAAGCTTTGAAGGTGCTATATCGCAAATGGCATAGCACGCCGACGGTCAGAATGAGGACGACGATGACCCAGTTCGACGTGACGAGGTTCGGTCGTCATCTTGTGCATGCGCGCAAGCGGCGGCATCGATGTTGTGCAGATGCCCGTCGCGCAATGCGCTCATTGCCGATGAGCACGAGATTGCGAGCCGTGGCGAATGGATAGGTGCAGCCGTGGCGAGGATTCTTTACCCGATGGCGCTTGCACATGGCAGGGTGGCATCAGTCCGGTACCAATGGAGCCTGTCGGACAAGTTGCATGCGGGGTGATGCGCTGAAAACATGGCTTGTAGCGAAGCGCGACCGGGGTGCCAGCTGCTGTTTTCCCGCCAGGACTGCGGGTTCCGAGATGCCCTTACGTCGTCCGTTCCCTGTCAGTAGGCCGACCCAGGTCTGCGTCAGAGTTGAAACGTCTGAACGGCCTGTCGCAACTGTTGAGCCTGTATCTCCAAAGCGTTCGCGGCACTGACGCTGTCTTGAACCAAAGCTGAGTTTTGCTGGGTCATGTGGTCCATGAGTGAAACCGCCGCATTGATTTGGTCGATGCCCGCGCTTTGTTCGCGAGAGGCGTGTGCGATTGCTTCGACGAGTTCTGACACGCCTGTAACGGAGCCAAGAAGTTCTACGATAGTTTCGCCGGCAACCTTTACCGCGGTTCCGCTTGAATCCACCTCTGTCGTTACATCTCTAATGAGCGCAGCGATTTCCTTCGCAGCCTTTGAGCTGCGCTCCGCAAGACCCCGCACCTCCTGGGCAACAACAGCAAATCCGCGACCTTGGGCTCCCGCGCGCGCCGCTTCTACAGCAGCGTTGAGTGCGAGCAGATTGGTCTGAAACGAGATACCTTCGATTACCGATGTGATTTCCCGAATCTGGGCCGAGCGTTCCGCGAGGCTCTGCATTCTGAGCACTGCATCTGCTGCTGCGCGGTCCCCTTCTCGTGCCTTGGCCGACGCGACGCTCGCAAGCTCGCGCGCCTGTACAGCGTGGTCAGCGTTAGCCTTAACGGTTGATGCCAGTTGCTCCATGCTTGCAGACGTCTGCTCGATGCTCGCAGCCTGCTCTTCCGTTCGGCCCGCCAGTGCAGTGTTGCCTGCGTTGATGTCGGTGGTTGTATTGGCGATGGTGTCGGCAGACGACTGGATGCCTCCAATCATCGATGACAGTCTTGAACGCATCAGACTCATCGCGTACATCATGCTGTGGGTGTCGCCATCTTTTACGGGAACGACGACCGACAAATCTCCCTCGGAGACCCGATGAGCAATGCTGGCCGCTAGCGCTGGTTCACCGCCGAGCTGATTGAAAAGCATCCGTGCCAAAGACGCGCAGAGCAGTGCAACTACGCCGACGCCTATGGCGATGGACCCGGCGACGACCCATTGCACTATCCGGCTGGTGCTCAATGCGCGGTCGTATTCTGCCTGTGCCGCTTCAAGTTGAAGTTCACGCAGTTGTGCCCCTTCTGACTTGACTGCCGCAGCGGTAGGTTCGATGGTTTGAGTCACCACCCATTGCGCTTCTGACAGGTTGTTTGCCTGCAGCAACTGTGCGACGGGCTTGAATCCCTTGTCGCGGAGCGTGCGCCAGTTGGACACGAATTGCGTGGCGAGCTTTTTCTCGTCTCCGTCCAGCCGATAGCTCAAAAAATTGTCGATGAGGCGGTCAATTTTCTCGACGCGGCGCGCTGTTGCCTCAGTCACTACCTGGGTTTTCGTGGCTGACGGGTCGAGGACAGCGTCACTCACAGAAAAATGTGTCTCCCCCACAAGCTCATCGATTGTCGATATGGTTTGCAGTGCCTTCGCCCTGCCTTCGAAGACGCTTTTCAGGGCGTTCGTTCCCTGCGTCATGCCAAAAAGTCCTGCGGTTCCAACGGCAATCAGGATAGCGGAGACGGCCATCGTCACAATCAGGAGGCGGCTTTTTACGGTGAGTTTGCTCATGGGGGGGCTGCATACTTCGCAATTCGGTGGGCGGGTGCTAGCTCACGCGGGTTCATACAGCACTTGTGGCGGAGGACAGTCATCAGCGTGGCGTGCGTCTTGTTTACGGCCGACGTCGCACGATATTCAGTGAATGTTTTGTGACTCAATGCGCGGCTTTGGTGCGTAACAACGACGTCGGTTCTGTGGGGCTGGATAGCGGCGGTCGACGCGGCGTCTTGGGCACCCCTGTGCGAAGCGCTGAAGAGCGAAGACAGCTCAGCTGGCGCGGGGCCGCAGGGCCTTGTCGGCGTCAAGGCGGATGTGGCCATCGGGGAGGCAGACGCATCCATGTCGTCGGCGTAAGTTGTTCACGCCAGTTGCGCCTGAGCGGGGGAGGGCTAGCGCCGTTCGTCCCCTGGAGTCGTCCCTGCCACGCCGGTTTCCGTAGATGCCTGCGCTGACCGCTGCCGATAGCGAGACCTGCCGCGCTCATTATCGTGACCGTTGGATAAGAGAAGTGGTTGTCGATGACGTTGGCGTTGACTTGACCCGGCGCGAACAGGTGCGTTTTGTCTCGGGTTACAGAACGAGGGGCGCGCCCGACTCCATCTGAGGACAATTGTCTTATTCTGCTCGTTGGCCCTCTGGTCGTCGGCAACGACCCGCACCGCCCGGGAGCAAGCTCGCGCAGATTCCCGGGTTTATCGGTCTTTGGGATGGCAGGTCCCGACACTGTCATGCCGGGTGCGAAACGCTTGCATCAATGGCATACATCAATTTGTGGCGGCGCAGTCAAACGCTCGGGCATCGTCAAGCCCTCCCGGGCTTGCCTGCATCCTGGCGCTTGCCGGTGCCGGCCTCGTTCCCATCAAATCCCTGTCGTCGCCATCTGGATAGCGAGAACCGAACTCTGCGTGCATCTGCCTGAGCAAGGCGATATAGCCGTACCCGAGACTATTGCCTAACAGGCGACTCGCCGCCGCATTCGCCTCGTCCCACAATATTTCGAGTCTCTCGCTCGCGTCAATGAATGAGAGTCGTGTCGCCAGAAGCTCCTCGAAGTCGGCCGCAATTTGGGTCACGGTGCGGTTTTGGTTCGCCTGACCAGTTTCCTTCGGTGTCATGTCTTGCAATAAAGGTAACGCACCACGCGCCCAGAGGATTGGTGGCGTAAATCTAAAAAGTGGCCTGGCAGAGCATCAGGGCCACGCTCCTTTAAAGGCCTGTGACCTGCTCGCAGGATGTGAAGCCCTCGCGCCTGGCGCGAAGAGCCTGAACCTTAGGACGTCTTCGAAGAAGGGATGTCACGGCTGCGAAAAACGTCCCCTTTTGAATTCTCGCAAAACTTTATCGCCAGAATATGACGGGGGTGTTCTATGGCATCAGAAATGCAACGTCCTGTTTTTGTGTCGCGCCAATTCCGCTCGTAGTGTCATGGCCGAGGCATTGCTGCGCGAATCTGGCGGCCTGCGATCCGATGCATTTAGTGCTGACATCGAGCCGGCAGTCGATGTGCATCCACGGACGCTTGAGCAGCGGTGCCCCACTATTTCCGGATTAGGCAAGCTACGGGCAAAGACCTGGGACCCGTTCGTCGGCCCTTCTGCTCCGGAAATGGATGTGGTCATTGCGACGTGCTGCGGGGGGCCGGCCCAGGGCCGGACCTTCGCGATGCTGTGGTATATGTCTTAAAATCCAGGACGGGAAGTCCGGCTTATGGGTTGGGTGCTTTCGCACACGCGATTAAATACGCAAATGGAAGAATATGACTAGCCGCTGACGTGGTCAGGTGAGTACCGACCGGTCGAGCAGGGGGGGAAAGCTGCAGCGCGAATCGCGAGACCCGTCGCGCTGGCAGGAAATGCCACGGGAGGGACGTCACAATCCAGCGAGCCGGTGCACTGCACTGCCATAACAGCTTCACCAAACGACTGCCACTGCAGCCACCGCTGTGAGCCAGTGAATCAACATTTCAAAGATGGAGGAGTTATGCCTGTTCGGCATGAGGAGCAGCACCGTCTGGAATCCATTAGCTGGTTGCGTGCCGCTGTACTGGGCGCCAACGACGGGATTGTCTCAACGGCCAGCCTCGTTGCCGGCGTAGCCTCCGCGCACACTACTCACGGAAGCGTAGTGCTGACGGCTGTGGCCGGCCTGGCTGCAGGGGCCATGTCGATGGCGACGGGAGAATACGTGTCGGTTTCCTCGCAGGCGGATACGGAGAAGGCGGCGCTGGTCCAGGAGCGGGCGGAGCTCGATGCCGACTTCTCCCGCGAGCATCGAGAATTGACGGCAATTTATTTGCGGCGGGGCCTGGATTTGCCGCTTGCGAGGCAGGTTGCCGAAAAGCTGATGGCGCAGGATGCGCTGGGTGCTCATGCTCGCGATGAACTGGGCATCTCGGAGGTCACTGCAGCCCGTCCTCTGCAAGCCGCATTGGCTTCTGCCGGCAGCTTTGCGGTTGGTGCCGCGTTGCCGGTCATCGTAGCCGCGCTCGCGCCCGAATCCGTACTACTGCCGGCCATCGTCGTCTCTGCTCTTGTTTCGCTGGCGGCTCTGGGTGGCCTGGCCGCGAAAGCGGGCGGGGCGAAAGTTGGCCCGGGTGTTATCCGGGTGGTCTTCTGGAGCGCTTTAGCCATGGGCGTGTCCTCAGGTGTCGGTGCCTTGTTCGGAGCGGTTGCCTGACGCGCCGGACGCCATCTGAAGCGGTACGTCCGGGACAACGCTGGCGAAAGACAGCCGGGAAACGCCAAAACTGCTTACAAATATCGAGGTCGTTACGCCCACCGGTTTGTCGGCTCCGGCGTTCTTGCTGACGCACGTCAACGGAGCGCGACATGAATACCATCCCGGCTTCCACTTTGCCGCAACGCAGTCGTACCCACCCTCTGGTTGCAGGCGGGGCAGTGGCCGTTGTCCTGGCTAGTGCGACTGGCATCTCTGCGATGACCGGCATTCTTCCGATGTCCAAGGCAACGACCGCGCCTTCGACGCAAGCTGTGCCGGTCGTCGCTCAGGCCGCCAGCGCGCCGCTTGTATTGCCGCAACCAGACGCTCAGCAGTTCTTCACGCGGGAGGATGCGCCAGTCCAGCCTCGTTTGTATCGTCACCGGACCACTCCAGTTGAGCAGGCTCCCGGGTATTCAGGCAACGACACGTATCAAAGCGCCGTGCAACCCGCACCAAGGCCAATCGCGGTTGACCCGAACGCCGGCCAAATTGTCGCAGTCAATACAGTTCAGGAAACCGAACCGACAACGGTTCTCGGAGCCGTATACGGAGTTGTCGCTGGTGACCTGCGGGGAAATCAGGTTGGAGGAGGAAGTGGTTGCGTTCTGGCCACGATTGCGGGAGCTTTTGGCGGTGGACTCGCGGGCAATGGCATCGAGCATGCGGTGCGCAAGGCCACGAGCTACCGGGCGCAGGTCGGAATACGGGATGGCAGCTGCCGGAATTTCGACTACTCGACGCAGCCGCCAGTCCAGATTGGCGAACGTGTTCATGTCTCCGGCGACTCACTGCCAGTGTCGTAAACCCACTCAGAGCCGGCAGTGAGCCATAGCAGGTCACTGCCGGTTACAGAATTGATATTAGCCGCGCCGTGTCCGTGGGTTCTGACGGCTAGACGTGCATCGCCCCGGTTCGCTCTGGAACGGCAACCTTTCGCGGGGAGGCATTCGACCCGGTATTGCCGTTAGGCGTCTATTGGCAGGGCGGGATTTTCCACAATACTCTTGGTGAGCCAAAAGCTCGATTGGCTTTCGGTAATTTATCGTTGTACGATTTAATCGGGCGAGGGAATGCGTCTGAAATAATGGCACGTCGTGGAACTCTCGAGAGGGGCGGTGTCGACCGCTTGCAATTCCTGTTCACAATATGTTCGCAGGTATTACGGAAATGAGTTCCAACACTCCCGTGTCGGCAGCAGCAGGCGCGTGCACACCCGGCCCCGACGACGAGGGCGAAAGAGCGAATCCGATAACCCGGACCATGTCGGCGGCCGACGCGTTTGCATGTCTGGCGACGTCAGTTTCTTCGGATGCAGTGCGGCGCGCTCAGGCATTGGATTTGAAAGCGGACCCGGAAATCCTCCACAAGCTTCGCGTCGCGCTTCGTCGTTTGCGTTCGCTCTGGTGGGCTTACCAACCGCTACTCGACCGGAATGACTCCGAGCTGCAGCGTGGCGAGTTCAAATCGCTGGCCAATGCCGCAGGCAAAACGCGCGACTGGGATGTCCTGCGCGACTTGCTAGCAGCGGACCAGTCGTTGCAGCACGAATTTGCCTCACTTCTCGAATCCGTCGACGAGCATCGTGCCGCCGCGCTGTCGCTCAGTCGAAGCACAATCGGGAACGCCGGCGTCGAGCGGATAATCGAGCGCGCACTGACAGGCGCCCGACACCAGCTGGGTTTGCGTGCCGTCAGTCCCACGATTGACGAGTTTGCGCGGGAACGTTTGGAATCGGCCGAGAAGGCGGTCAGGAAAAGAGTGAAGAGAGTTGCCTTGCATGGAGGGGCAGGCTACGCGGCGCTTCACGACGTACGGATCGCCGGGAAGAAGCTGCGATATCTGCTGGAGTTCTTTTCGCCAGTCCTGGACGGTAGTCATGAGGGTAGCATCTCACGCCTGACGTCCGTACAGGACGAACTTGGCAAGCTCAATGACGTCGTCACAAGCGAGACGCTGCTGCGGGAGTACTCATTCCAGCTCCGCGAGCCGAAGACAGTCGAGGCGGCCTTGCGCTATCTGGAAGAACTGAGAAAGCGCCACATGCGCGCGGCACGTGAAATCCTGCGCGGGACGGGCTAATCGGCCAAGGCAGCCGCTTGCCTTGAGCATTCCGGCGCGAGCGTGATTTTGTCGTCGGATTTTCGCTTCCACTTTCGGCGCGACAGGTCGGTTGACAGCGACCTCGCGAGGATTTCTAGTACCGTTGATGCCGTTCCTCGCACACTTGAGATGCCGTTCTCGTAGTCGACACACCTACCGTATGCCTCATGACGCGATACATGCGGCGATAGAGTGAGCCGCTCAACGGACTGTATTTCTCAACAACAGGCACGCAGCGAATGCAAGGGCAACGAAAGGTTCGCGGGCGCACTCTTATGACGCTGGATACTCCGAAACGATTAAATAAAACTTTGGGGCGGCGGTCTAGCGCCTGTCTTGCGAAATCCCACGAAGATTTTCCCGGACGCGTTTAGCGACGAGGACTGTCAGGTAGTCCAGGACACGCGCCCCGTCACTGTATTGGGCCCACGTCTCAGCGTACATCCTCGATACGGTCTCGGTCGGGGTATTGGTGTCAGAGGCGATTGCCTTGACGACGTCTTCAAAGTTAAGGTCGGCCATTGTGCGCTCCGGGCGTGCGGCAAGAGTCATGGTAGCCAGCTGGAAATCGATTAAACGACGTTGTCGGCCTCCGTGCAAATTGAATCATCCTATGGTTCACGCAAGTCAGTTACCCTCATCTTGTCTGAACATACCCAGCTGTTTTTCGAAAGACGGTGTGCTTACTTCATAGAATCTTTATCGTCAGCGCCTGTTCGATGCGTGGCTAACGCTCGCATTGCACAAATCCAGTCACATCGGCCGCTTGTTGAACTTTCCTGTGTGTTTCCACAGCCTTGCAAACAGGTCTGTGGACAGCTTTCCAGTCGGCGCCTCACGGGGCCGTTCACCATCAAGCCGGAATTGACTTTTAAACGATATATACTGTTTATATCGTTTATTAATCTGGAGACGGCCATGATTGAACCCCGTATCAGGAAGGCGACGAAGAAGGCATTTCACTTTCCGAAGAATGCCAATGGGAGTGCCGTAGTCGAGGAGCGGCAGGCGGTCGCGGTGGACGGCGTCGCCTCCGATGTACGGGCTGCCCCGACGAAAGCGAAGAAACAAAAGCGGGTGGTGCCGGTGGAAGCCACGTCAACTGATGTAGCCGTAGAGGAAAAAGCTAAGCGTGTGAAGAAGCAGAAGGTCGTGCGCGACAGCTTCACAATGCCGACGTCCGACTATGAGAAAATTGCGGCACTGAAACAGAAGTGCCTGGACGCGGGCGTGTCTGTGAAGAAGAGTGAGCTTCTGCGCGCGGGACTGATTCTGCTCGAGGCGGCATCAGCGAAGCGGCTGCTCGCGGCGATTTCGGCTGTCGAAGCGGTCAAAACTGGTCGCACATAACGCGGCGCTTACGCTGTTGTACACGACCAGCGCACGCACGGCATCGCCACTCCTGGTCGAGGACAGAACATGCCAGACAAGCATCTTTCAAGCAGGTTTGATACCGAACTCAATCTGGTCTCGACGAGGCTGCTCGAAATGGGTGGTCTGGTCGAGTCACAGATTGCGCGCGTGCTGGAAGCGTTGAGGACGTTCGACCTGGCACTTCTTGAGCATGTCGGCGACGCTGAGCGCCGGCTCAATCTCATGGAAATAGAAATCGACGACGAAGTCGTCAATATCATTGCCCGTTGGCAGCCGGCGGCATCCGACCTGCGCCTTCTGATGGCGACTTCGAAGTGCGCGGCCAACCTTGAGCGTGTTGGGGACGAGGCACGGAAGATAGCGAAACGCACTCGCCGCGTTGCCATGGACGCCGGCGCGTGGAACCTCAACATCGCTGAAATCAAGACTTCTGGCGAAATGGCCTTACACATGCTCCGTAGAGCACTGGACGCAGTTGCCCGCATGGACGCAACCGCAGCCGCGCAGATTGTCCTCGACGACGAAGCCATCGACGCCGAATTTCGGGCCTTCGTAGTCAAGCTTGTCACGTCCATGAAGCAAGACCCCCGGACAATTCAGACTGGGCTCGACTACCTGTTCATCGCGAAATCCATTGAGCGTATCGGCGACCATGCTACCAACATCGCCGAATCCGTCGTCTATGCCGTTCGTGGCACCGACATTCGCCACGAGCATCGAAAGCAGCGTGGGCGCGAGACCTCCGGCAACTAAGCCGCCGACGGTTACAGTCGTGTTGGATTCGACCTTTACTTTGTCCGGCGTGCGACGCCGAGGTGCGTTGGCGAGGCAATTACAGCTCGCGGAAGCCGCAGTAAAGAAATTGCTGGTGAGCACCCGCTAGCGTTTGATGGTTTTCAATTGTGCTGCTTACCAATTCGAATTCGATGCCGATTTCGTGGGACCGAGACTAATCATCGTATCTTGTCACGTCAAGTCCACTGCATCTGGTTCGTCCGGTTGAGCCGAATGTAGTAGTGACCAGGTGGCCACCGGCTTTCAAGACTCTCGTCAGCAGGCGGATAAATGCGGTCCGCTGTGATGCGTCGGGCAGGCAGTGAAACACGGCGCGTGTCATTCCAGGTGTCATATCCATTCGTGGGCGCTCTCCTGCCGTGATGTCAGCTTCTAACCACGTTATCCGTTCGGCTACGGAACCTAAACGTCTTTCTGTCGCCCGGAGGGCCGCGGCGGACATATCGAGTACCTTCAAGTTTCAGTATCCGCGTTCGAGTAAATCATCGACCAGCGCTGACGCTTCTCCGCCCGCGTCGACGATGGTCGCGTTCCTGTCCGTCGCTGCCTCGGCAATGAGGCTCAGCGATGCCTCAAGATGCTGCATTCCTCCCACTGAGCGTTACTGCGTAAGCCATATTTGTCTGACATGAAAGGTCTTTATAAGGTAAAAACTGGAACTGTTTTACCCCTCTATTCGATGGATCGTAACGCTGCGGCCAGAAATACGATAAGCATCGAGAAAGGGCGTCCACATCGGATCCCGTTCTGTGCGCGATGGGCTCAAGCTTGCCGGCCAATTGCCGTTAGACGGGTTTGGGGGATGAGTCTGTCCTCCTTCGTCGCCAATCCGCGTAGCAAGCCTGTATGCAGGCGTTACCTAACAAGGAGTCTTCTCATGCTGCGTTTTATCCGTTCCCTTTCGCGCGACGAGCGCGGCGTCAGCTCGCTGGAATATGCCGTTCTTGGCGGCATCATCGTCGCTGTGCTGGTCGCGCTTGGTGCGTTCCTGCAAGGTGCCGGCGGCTTTCAGGCTGTGTTCCAGACGCTGATCACAAAGGCAACCCAAGCAATCTAGTGGTCGTGATGCTCCGGCTCACCACGAGCACGTGCGGGCCGGAGACCACCTTGCTCGGCACATTCGGAAAACGATGATAGCGCCCGGTGTAGTGAAAGCAGGTGCCTGCGTGACTCTCATCATGCTCGCAGGCTCCGATCTGCGCATGCGGCGTCTGCCCAATGCCGCCGTGGCCGCGTTTGCCGCCCTGTATTTCGTCAGCGCCGCCATGGCCGGTTTCGGCCGTGCGTCATGGGGCATCCATGTGGCCGCGGGGGGGGCATCGCTTGTCGTGGCTGCATTGATGTTTCGATTGGGTTGGCTCGGCGGCGGCGATGCGAAGCTCACCGCCGCGGTCTTTCTCTGGGCGGGGCCGGAATCCTGGCCGGTGCTGGTGGTCGTTTCGTTGAGCGGATTGCTTGTTGCTCTCGCAGTGCTCGCTGTAGCCGGCATGCAGCGAATTCCCGCCCTCGCGGACATGAGCATGCGGCTTGACTGGATTGCGCCGGAGCGAGGCGTCCCGTACGGCGTCGCGCTCGCGTTGGGCGGCATCGTCGCAGTCTTGCTGCAGCCCACAGCCAGTCTTCGGACGACGCTCGCGCTGTTCCGACTATTCGGTGAATTAACCTAAGGTTATTGCTGCACGGGCTGTGCGCCGCTTGCCTAATACAACGTCGCCTATATGCAAAACTTCATCAAGCTAGCCGCGCTCGTTGTCATCGCCGCAATTGGCGCATTCATCATCCGCGCGCTGTACATTTCGGCATCGAGCCCGCGCGTGGCCCAGCAGTCGTCGATGGTGCACGTGCGCGCAGCAGCCGACGATCTGCCGGACGGCCTGCTGTTGCGCGACGTGGACCTCGTATGGAAGACGATGCCGCGCGACCAGGTCCCGGCGGGTGCGCTCATCGAAGAAGCCTCCAACAGCAGCGATGGAAAAGACCTCAAGGGCGATTTACTGCGGCACGCAGTACGCGCAGGGACGCCGCTTGGCGTTGCCGACGTGATCTTGCCGAGCGCCCCTGGGTTTCTTGCGGCTGCACTCAAGCCTGGTATGCGCGCGATCTCGGTGGCCGTTGACGACGTGTCGGGCAATGCTGGCCTCATTCAGCCTGGCGACTATGTCGACATCTTGCTGACCCAGCAGATGCGGGCGGAAACAGGCGCCAAGGTCGACCCCGCACGCGCGGTTGAATCAGAAACGGTCGCCGAGCGTGTGCGCGTGCTGGCGGTCGGCACAGCGTTTCGTCGTCCAAAGGATGACGACAGCGCCTCGAGCACGAATGCCCCGAGCACGGCCGCTCGCACTGTGACCATCGAAGTCACACCGGCGAGCGCCGAGACGATTACGGTCGCGGCTCACCTCGGCACGCTCTCGCTTGCGCTGCGCAGCTTTGCCACGCGTGACCGGCACACGCCGGACGTCGAAGACGTCGCCATGACGCACAGACGTCCTGTGTGGGCCGGCGATGTCTCGCGCGCATTGCGCGCAGTGAGCGCACCAGCAGAGTCGCTCTCGGCGAAAACGCAGTCTCCGGCGCCGCATGTCGTCATCTACCGTGGCTCGAAAGTGGACCAGGCAGGCGGCGAATTGCCCGGCAGCACGTCGACGGGTGCGCCGGGCGTGCCTCCTCTGCCCAGTGGCTCGCCACCCGCAGCTCCCGCACACGCTGACTCAGCTTCCGCCATTTCCGCAGGATCATAGGACGACACATGTTCAGCCTCACACACGGCAAGCCGTTTTCACTCTGCGCGTGGCTTTACGCAGGCGGCCGTCCTGCCGTCACCGGCATTGGCACCGTGATGGTAGTCATTGCTACGCTCTGCGGCCCAGGTACGGGGGCGGCATGGGCGAGCGAGGCAGCTGATGTGCTGACAGTTGCGGCAGGCAGCGGCACGTTGATCCAACTGCCGCAGCCCGCCGTTGCCGTGTTCGTCGCCGACCCAAGCGTTGCCGATGTCCATGTGCCGACGCCGCGCTCGGTGTTCGTGCTCGGCAAGAAGTCCGGCACGACCACACTCTTCGCACTTGGGACGAACAATCGGGAAATTCTCCGAAAGACGATCAGTGTGTCGACGGATACGGCTTCGATTCAACGTCTTATCGACGCGCGCTTCCCCAAATTCGCGGTCACCGTGTCGGGCGCGCCCGGCTCATTGATGGTAACTGGCGCGGTACCAAGCGCGGCGGATGCCGATGCCATTGTGCAAACGCTGCAACCGTATCTTCACGCCAACGAGCAACTCGTGAACCGTCTTTCGATTGCACACCCGATCCAGGTCCTGCTGCGCGTGCGCATCACCGAAGTAGATCGCAACATTACGCAGCAACTGGGCATCAACTGGAATGCCATTGGAGCGAGCGGCAACTTCTTCGGTGGGTTGTTCAACGGTCGCGCCATTTTTGATGCGACGACGAATCTCTTCAACCTGCCGTCCGGCGGTGCGTTCTCGGTGGTGGGCGGTTTCAAAGCGGGCCGCACGACGATCGAAGGGGTCCTCGACGCGCTCGACCAGGAAGGTTTGCTGACGATGCTGGCCGAACCGAACCTGACCGCGATGTCGGGTCAGACAGCGAGCTTCCTCGCAGGTGGTGAGCTGCCGATACCCGTGCCCCAGAGCGGCACGACGAGCACGATCACAATCGAGTACAAGCCCTACGGTGTCGCGCTGAACTTCACGCCGACCGTGCTCGCCGACAACCGTATTAGCCTCACCGTACGGCCTGAAGTCAGCCAGATCGATCCGAGTAATAGCATCACGCTCAACTCGATCGTGGTCCCGGCGCTGACCGTGCGCCGCATGGAAACCACTGTCGAGCTGTCAGGGGGGCAGAGCTTCGCAATCGGCGGACTCCTGCAGAGTTCGACGAGCGACGTGCTCTCCGAGCTTCCCGGGCTCGGCGGGTTGCCCGTTCTCGGCAAGCTGTTCTCGTCGACGAAATACCAGAACAACAAATCGGAGCTGGTCGTAATCGTGACACCGTATATCGTCGGTCCGACTGGGCCGGGCCGGCTGCGCGGTGCGCTGGACGATGTCATCACCCCTAGCAGTGACATCGAATTTGCCGTGCGCCAGTCGCTTCCGATCGACCCGCTCGCGGGCAATTCGCCTCGCCTCATTGGCGCTGCGGGCTTTGTCTATTGATATGGAGACCATAATGAATACTCGGCTCTCCCTCATTGCCACCATTCTCGCCGGTGTAGCGAGCGCCAGCCTCACGTCGTGCATGTCGGCGCGACCGCCGCTCGGCATGCCAGATCCATCGGTGATTGGCTTTACGCCCGGGGACAGTGGACGCGCGACGCCGCCGGCGTGCGGAACGCTTACACAGCGTTCCGGCATGAGCGATGCGGGTCAAGCGCGGCCCGGCGTGGCGTTCGGCTGCGCGACGTACTCGAACCTAGCCGCGATGCTCGCGCGGCCAGCCGACCTCGTGGCGCCCATGCCCTACGCGGGCGCGGACGCGCCGCTCGCCGCGAGCGCGGTACGGCGCTACCAGGAAGACCGGGCGAAACCGTTGAGCTCGGATTATTCGAGTTCTTCGTCATCTTCGTCGAACTCGACGACGGGATCGTCGTCGGGATCTCGTTAGCGGAGAGTGTACACATGGGCGTTTTCGAATCGAACATCCTCAAACGCCGGGCACAACCGTCCGGTGCCGAGAAACTCATCGCCGTCGTCTCCGACGCGCAAAGCATCGAGGTCGTCAAGAGCGTCGTCGTCGATCAGGGCATCGCTACCTCGCACGTCACGCTTGGTTCGCTTGACGATGCGATCGGGATCATGACTTCACTGAAGGAGTCGCCGCGCCACCTGATCGTCGATGTGACGGGATCGACGATGCCGATTTCCGATCTCACACGGCTCGCCGAGGTCGTCGACCCTTCGGTTGCGGTCATCGTCATTGGTGAGCGCAACGACGTCGGGCTGTTTCGCAGCCTGCTGCATATCGGCGTGCAGGACTATCTCGTCAAGCCACTCACCGCGGAACTCGTCCGGCGCGCGCTGACTGCCACCGACGATGGCACGTCGGCACGCACGGGCAAGGTGCTCGCGTTCGTTGGCGCACGAGGCGGCGTCGGCGTCACGACAATTGCCACCGCACTTGCTTCTCATCTTGCCGACACGACGCGGCGCCGGATCGCTTATGTCGATCTCGACCCGTACGGCGGCGCGGCCGCATCGATGCTCGGCGTCGCCGCCAACAACGGGCTTATTGAATTGCTGCAGAACCCGCAGCGGCTCGACCAGCAATTAATCAATCAGGCTTTCATTGCCCAGAGCGATCGTCTTCTCTTGCTTGCGGCGGAGCTCCCGTACAACCAGGAGTTCGCCTTCCGCACGGGCGCGCTGAGCGAGCTTGTGACAATGCTCAAGCATCATTTCCACTACATCATGCTCGATCTGCCTGGGCGCGCGGGCAGGATCGTCGAGGAAGCGCTCGATAGTAGCTCGACAGTCCACGTCGTCGCCGACTTCTCCGTTCATTCGGCTCGCGAAGCTGCGCGGCTTTGCCGTTTCACACAGACCCTCGACACAGCACCCGCCATCACGGTGCTGCTCAACGAAGCACAACAGCCTGTTTCCGGGCGCGTTCGCGCAGACGACTTCGTCAACGCGCTCGCACGCGGGACCGTGCATTCGCTGCCCTACGAGCCGCAGAGTCTGGCCCTCGCTGAGAACCTCGGCGAAGCTGGCATGCTTGCCCACGCAAATCGTTCGCCCTTCGCAGCGGCCATCGTGTCGCTGGCCAATGCGATCACGGGCAGCGACACGGCAGTGGCCACCGAGCCGTGGTACAAGCGTCTGTTGCCCACGCGGAAGGTGAGCTGATGTTCGGCCGCCGCAATCTCCTCTCGGCGAGCCCGGCGCTCGCCCATCACCATGAGCCTCGAGAATCCGAGGCGGTCGCCGGCTCCGCGGCCGCCGAGCCGGAATCGAGCAGGCGCGAGACGCCGCTGGCCTCGTTGAGCGCTACACCCGCAGCAATGAGCCACTCCGCCGCGGATCGCAGCGAAGCGCTGATCCGCTCCGAGACGTTCAGGGCGATCCGTTCGGCCGTCTTTGCGTCGATGAACATGTCGGCGGCCCTCATGATGTCGCGCAGCGAGGTACGCACGGGAATCGAGCAGATCGCAGCCGAGACGACCACTCGCGAGCGTTTGTCGCTGACGCTGGCCGAGCAGACGCTCGTTGTCGATGAGATTCTCAATGACATGTTCGGCATCGGACCAATCGAGCCCTTGCTCGCGGACGAACGCGTCACCGATATTCTCGTGAACGGACCGGATCAGGTCTACGTCGAGCGCGGCGGCCGACTTGAACTGACGGCGCTCAAATTCCGCGACAACGCGCACGTCATCAACGTGGCGCAGCGCATCGCGGCGGCAATCGGGCGGCGTGTCGACGAAAGCAGCCCGATGGTCGATGCACGTCTTGCCGACGGCAGCCGCGTGAACGTCGTGCTGCCGCCGATCGCGCTGCGCGGCGCATCGATCTCGATCCGAAAGTTCGCCAAACGCAACATCACACTCGGCCGGATGGCGCAGCAGGGCAATATCTCCACGCAGATGGTGGACGTACTGCGCATCGCAACCGCGTCCCGCCTGAACGTCGTCATCTCCGGCGGCACGGGCTCCGGCAAGACAACACTGCTCAATGCGCTCTCCCGTTTCATCGACGAAACCGAGCGCGTCGTCACGATCGAGGATGCCGCTGAGCTGCAGCTGCAACAGCCGCATGTCGTCAGCCTCGAGACGCGCTCCGAAAACAGCGAAGGCCTCGGTGGAATCTCTCAACGGGACCTCGTTCGCAACGCGCTGCGTATGCGCCCGGACCGGCTCATCCTCGGCGAGACGCGCGGGACGGAAGCATTCGACGTACTGCAGGCGATGAATACGGGCCACGACGGTTCGATGACGACGGTCCATGCAAACGCGCCGCGCGATGCGATCACGCGGCTCGAGAGCATGGTGATGATGGCCAACGGTAATTTGCCGCTGATGTCGATCCGGCGGCAGATTGCCAGCGCTGTCCATCTGATCGTGCAAATCGAACGCATGCGCGACGGCGTGCGGCGCGTGACTCATGTGACCGAGATCGCGGGCATGGAAGGCGACGTCGTCATCACCCAGGATCTGTTCAAGTTCCGCTACAACGGAACCGCTTACGAAGAGCAGGTACGGGGCACGTTCGAATGCTCATCGCTGCGTCCAGTGTTCGCCCAGCGCGCCGCGTACTATGGCCTCGAAGAGGCGCTGCTAACAGCGATGCAATCATGAGACCTGCGGACGTTATCGGTCTGGGCACCTTCTTCGCCTTCATTGTCGGGGGGCTCATCGTGCACGCGTTGCGCGGCATCGCGCGCCAGCAGGCGGGTACGCGCATCCGCGCGCGTGTGGCCGGGGTGCGCGACGAAAGTAAGGCCGCCCTCGCCGAGCGTGACGGGAGTCTTCAGGAGCAACTGCTGCACCCCAAGCGCAGCCTCGCCGACCAGGACGCGCTCTTCGCCGTCGTCTTGGCCTGGCATGAACGCGTATGCACCGTCAGCGGCCCGGGCGGTGTTCGCGCGATTTATCTCATCGCTTTCGCTGCACTCATTGCATCGGTGATCGCCACTGCTTTCGTTCCTGTGGGGCCCGTGCTGCGCGTGCTAGCCTGCATTGTCATTCCCGTTCTCGTTGTGCGTTGGGCCTATAGCTGGCAGATCGCGCGTTTCAGGAACCGCTTTCTCGCCGTTTTTCCCGATACTATCGACCTCATCATCCGCGCGGTGCGCGCCGGCATCCCCGTTGTGCAGGCGATCTGCGTCGCCGGAGTCGAAAGCGAGGAGCCGGTGCGCACGACATTTCGCACCATGGGCGATGCACTGCTCGTGGGCGCCGACCTGAAGGAGGTGCTCGAACAGGCAGCGGCGCGTCTGCGACTCGCCGACTTCTCGTTCTTTTCGGTCTGCCTCGTCCTGCAGCGCGAGACGGGCGGCAATCTCGGCGATACGCTCGAGAACCTCGCGGGCATAGTGCGCATGCGGCGGGATATCCGCGCAAAGAGCAAGGCGCTCACGGCGGAAGGGCGGCTGGCCAGCAAGATGATCGCAGCCGTTCCGTTCGCGCTCATGGGCTTTATCTATATCGCCAATCGGCCGTATCTCGACACGCTCACCCATACCCGGGCCGGACACAAAATTCTCGCCCTCGCCGCAGTGCTGCTCACGATCGGGCTGTGGTCGATCAACAAGATTTCGAACCTGGACACCTCGCGATGATGAACGCCGACTTCTGGCGCAATGCCGCCTTGCTCGTCCTGCTCGCAGGCTTCACGCTGTGGCTGGTCCTGCGCGACAGGAGCCACCGCGCGCGTATTGCCCAGCGCACGCGGCAAAGCGTGGCGCGCGTGGGCGTCGACAACAACGCAATGGCCGACGCAGCGAAACGCATGCCGCAGCGCTTCGCCAAACGGATCGCCGCGCTCGGTGAACGGCTACCTGTCGTGCAGGCCGAAGACCGCGCCAAAGTGGCCGTGCGGCTTGCCAGCGCGGGATTTCGCGATCGGCGCGCGATCGCTGTCATGTCGGGGCTCAAGATTGTTGTAGGAGCCTGTCTCGCGCTCGGCGCCATCGCCCTCGGCGGTCATCTGCCCAAAGTCGGCCAGAACTTTACGATTCGCGCGCTCCTGATGGCGGGCGCATTCGTTATCGGCATGATGTTGCCGGAATACGCGCTCGCATTCTTCATCCGGCATCGTCGCAAGGCGATCGCCGCCGCATTGCCCGACGCGCTCGACCTGCTGGTAGTCTGCACCAACGCAGGCAATAGTCTCGTCGTTGCCATCAAGCGCGTGGCGCGCGAGCTGCGCGTTATCTGCCCGCCGCTTGCCGATGAGTTCACGGTGACCGCGGACGAACTCAGTATCGGCAACGACACAGCACAGGCACTCAGCGCGATGTCCGCTCGAGTGGGGCTGTCCACGATGCGCGCACTGGTGACCACACTGGTGCAGTCGCAAAAGTACGGCACGCCGGTTACTCAATCGCTGCGCACCCTGTCGCGTACCGAACGGGCCATGCAGATGGTCGCGCTCGAGGAAAAGGCCGCGAAGCTCGCGCCGAAAATGACGCTGCCGATGATGATCTTCATCATGCCGACCGTCTCACTCATCGCTGCGGGGCCGGCCGTTATTCGACTCATTGCCGTATTTCGCGGCCATTGAGCGCTGCAAGGTTTCTGGAGCTTAAATTGAACTCATCCCATCCGTTGCTCGCGCGCAAGGCCTTCGCCGCGCTCCTGGCCCCCTTTGCCGCTGCGCTGCTCGCCACCGGATGCGCGAGCAACCACTTCGTGACGCCACAGCCTGCCGCGGCCACCCATCGGCCCGATGCGCAGGCCGACATGCATGTCGCTGAAAGCGCCCTTGAGGCCGGCGACACGCCGCTTGCCATGTCGCTTTTTGAAAAAGTGCTGAAGACCGACCCGAAATCGAATGCTGCGCAGCTCGGCCTCGGCGATGCGATGTATCAGAGCGGCGATCTCTCGCGCGCCGGCGTCCTCTATGGGCAGGTTGCGGCCGTAGCGCCGGACGATGCGCGCGCCGTGCTCGGGCTCGCACGGGTCGCGCTGCGCCAGCGACGTCTCGACGAGGCCGAGAAGCGCTACCGCGCACTCAGCGCAGCCCACCCGGACCAGGCGGTGGCGGCCGAGGGGCTTGGCACTACGCTGGATCTCGAGGGTAAGCACGCGCAAGCGCAGGCGGTCTATCGCGCAGCCTTGCAGCGTCACCCCGAGGTCGCGGGGCTCAAGGCCGATCTCGGCTTGTCGCTCATTCTGGCCGGCGATGCGCGCGCAGGCGCCAATGTACTGCTCGATATCGCCGGCTTGCCTGATGCGCCGCCGCAGGCTCGCGAAAACCTCGCGCTGGCGTATGGAATGCTCGGCAACAGCGAGGCGGCGAGGCGCATCCTGGTGACTGACATGCCGGCCGAATCGGCGGACGACAATCTACGCTTCTACCAGCAACTGCGCGAGCGCCTCGGCACCGCCAGGCGTGATGCAGGCAGCGCGGGTGTTGCAGGCGCAGCGGAAACACGGCCCGTGTCGGCAGCAAGTGTCGCTGCTCGCGGAGTGCTCCATTGAAGCGGCGCGGGCGCCCCGGCTACGGTGCCCGTGTTCGCGCGCGCGGCAGCGTTTCGCTAGAGTTCGTGCTGGTGACGCCGTTCCTGCTGATGGTGCTCTTCGGCATCGTCGACGTAAGCATGGTGCTGTGCGACAAGGCCGTAATCACGAATGCCGCAGGGGAAGCGGCGCGCCAGGGCGTCGTGCTGCGTGTGCCGTCCTATACTCAAACCCAAATCCAGAACGTTGCGCTTGCCTATACAAAGAACAGTCTGGTGACAAGCGGCACGGCGACGCCCCCCACCGTGAACGTGACCCCGACGGGCGGGTGCGCGTCGGCAGGCAGCAGCAATCCGCTGCAGGTGAGCATCAGCTATACCTACAACGGTGTTGTGCTCGGCTCGGCTTTCAGTGTGATAACAGGGCCTATTACGGTGAAGGCTGTCGCGGTGAAAAACTGTGAATAAGCGAGTGCGTTCCCGCCGAGCCGCGGCAGCGATGCTTTGCCGTCCATCCGTGAGCCGCGACGTGTGCCTATGCCGGTGCGTGCGTGCGAGTTCGCAAGAGCGCGGTTCGGTAACGCTTTGGTTTTTGTTGACGTTCACTGCGTTGCTGATCATCGGGGCTTTTGCGATTGATCTGCCGCGTGTCTTCACGGTCAGTGGCGAATTGCAAAATGGCGCTGATGCGGCGGCGCTCGCCGGCGCCGGAGCGCTCTCGCAAGGCAGCACGAGCGGACCGAACTGGGCTGGGGCGGCCTCGTCCGCAACGGCGGCCGTTGCGTTGAATACGTCTGACGGCGTCAAACTTACGAGCGGATCGGTCACGGCGGGATATTGGGACGTCGCCGCGTCGTCGCCCACGCTGCTCGCGCCGGGTAATGTCACGCTGCCGGCGCCAGCGGGCCAATTGCTGGAACCCGCAGTACAGGTGACGATCTCCCGCAATGCCGCGAGCAACGGCGGCCTCGTGCACCTGCTGCTCGGCACGCTGCTCGGCATGCCGACGACGGCCGACAGCGCAACGGCCGTCGCGGTCATCGCGCCGCCATCCGCGGTACCTGCTGGAGCGCTATTTCCCATGGTCATGGATCAATGCGTGTACAACCAATATTGGGACTCGACGAAGAATGCGCCCAAGTTTGACGCGGCAGGCCAGCCTTATGAATTCGAGGTCGGCAACGGCCAGGAATATGGCGCTTCTTGCGAGGCGGGGCAGTGGACATCGTTTCTCGTGGTCGCCAACGACACGCCGACGGTCGTCAATTTGATCGATAACGGGAATCCGACCTCACTGTCGATCGGGGACAGCATTTACATCGACCCGGGTGTCAAGGCGGCTGTCTACAAGAGCATTCCGACGGCAACGACCGTCCTCATGCCAGTCGGCACGCAAATCGAGAACAAGACATTCGTCCCCATCATCGCGTTCGCCGCTTTCCACATAGACAGTGCGGACCAGGGCGGCAAATACATCCAGGGGCACTTCGTAGCCGGTTACACGATGCCGACCCAAGGAACAGGCGTCTCGACGAAGAACTATGGCGGGTATGTCGCGCCGCGTCTCGCGTTCTGAGTGCAATTTCGCTCACCCCTGCGGTCGGCATCGATAACCATGTAGCGGGCCTGGGCCTCGCGTCGAGAGGCCTAGAGGTAGAGTCAAAGTGAAGTAAGCCTTTAGACCTCACGGAAGTCGACATGAGGTTCTGCGGAGTAGACTTTCACTCGAACAACACTGAGGTTAGAGAATGAAAGGGACTTCCCATCCTGAGGCTGCGGCGGAAGCCGCGAGTCGGCATCAATGTGCCAGGATGAAGTTGCGAACGTTCATCGACAGCAGCGAGAGGGGAGGTCCATGTCTATTGTCACTATCGGAATCGATCTCGCCAAAAAATGTGTTCGCCGTTCACGGCGTGAACGAGGCCGGTAAAGCGATGCTGGTCAAGCCACGCGTTCCGCGCAATCAACTGGCGATGTTGATTGCGCAGTTGCCGTGGAGCGTCATCGGCATCGAGGCCTGCTCCGGTGCGCATCACTGGGCACGCCTGTTCCAGCAACACGGCCATACGGTCAAGCTCATGGCGCCTTATCGCATGTCTGGCAAGCGCGGCAAGAACGATGCGGCGGATGCTGCTGCGATCCGCGAAGCGGTGACGCGCCCACGCATGCGTTTTGTGCCGCTGAAGGACGAACATCAGCCGGCAACGCTTTGCCTGCATCGGACACGACAAGGTTTCGTTGAAGAGCGGACCGCGACCTACAACCGATTGCGAAGCCTGCTCTCGGAGTTCGCGTGGTGCTGCCTCAGAGCCCGGAGAGGGTGCGCAGACACATCACAGAGCATCTGGACACGTTGCCTGGCTGGGCGAAGCGCAGCATCAGCGATCTGCTTGAGCATGCTGGTTTTGCCGGGTTGCCGGGGCTTGCAGATTCCGATTCACTTGCGCAACTATTCACGGATGATTGGCGGATGGATTACCGGTCGCCGCGCGTCCGTACGATCTATAGCGCTTGCAAGAACGAGTCGAAGGCGGGGCGTTGAAAGACCGCGATGTCATAACAATCTTTGATTTGCGCATGACGATGGGCGAACAGTCAGACAATCTTTCTCTTGCGGAACGAAGGGCTCTGTCAGGTTGATGGAGAGGCGGCGGTAGAATGAAGCGATGAAGAAAACGAAATCGCTTTATCACGGTCACCGCTTCCCTGCCGCCGTCATCAGCTGTGCGGTTCGCTGGTATTTCAGATTCAGCCTGAGCCTGCGCGACATCGAGGAATTGTTGCTCGAACGTGGTGTCGTGGTCACGTACGAAACGATCCGTTGCTGGTGCGACAAGTTTGGTGCCAGATTCGCCCGTTTCGCCAAAGCGGCGCGGCGCAAGCCAGGCAGCACCTGGCATCTGGACGAGATGTTCGTGACGCTGCGCGGCGAGCCGTATCTGTTGTGGCGAGCCGTCGACGAACATGGTGTCGAACTCGACGTGCTGGTGCAAAAGCGACGCGACAAGGCTGCGGCAAAGCGCTTCTTCCGGAGGGTGCTGCGTTCCAACCCGGTGCCGCGCAAAATAGTTACCGACCAGTTGCGCAGCTATGCCGCGGCTAAGGCTGACATCCCAGAGCTCCGTCATGTGAAGCACGTTTTCGTCAAAGCGGCTGCACGCGTGAACAACAGAGCCGAGAACAGCCACCAGCCGACACGCAGGCGCGAACGCCAGATGTGCGGCTTTCGCGATGCGTGTCGCACGCAGGCGTTTCTTTCATGCTTCGGCCCAATCCGGCAGCACTTTGCGTTGCCCAGAAATCAGATGAACGCGGCGTCTCATCGCGCCGTACTCAAACAACGTCTCGCCACATGGCATGCTTGGACTGCTACTCGCGCAGCCGAGAAAGCTATCTGATAAGGATAACTACACTTGGGCTAAACAGATAGCCTCCTGCCGCCAACTTGACACCCATTAGTCGGCCGGAGTCAAGGTACAAATCTCTTCCCCCTGCGATTGCCATGTCGATATGTGTTTCATCGACATGGCAATCGCAGGGACGCTTGTGGTGCGTCTCCTGTCTGCAGGATCAATATCGCATCCGGTTTCTCAAAGCTGGTTGCGAAACGGATCGCACCAGACACCCATCTGGATCAAGCATGCCGTGAGGTAAGTCACGTGTGCCCTGGCGGCCATGGCCGCCCCGGAGAAACGTTGGTGCCGGACGAGGTCCAAGGGGTTGGTCAAAGCCGTGGCTGTTGCGTTTGCAACGCCAGTCAAACGTGGCTCCCCGCCCGGGCGACCCGATTGCTTGCAGACAGTCGGTGAGGTGAAGCAAAGGAAAGACCCAATCAAAGCCATGGCTGTGCACCAGTCAAGTTACCGGGTTCGTTCCCCTTGCATCACCTGCTAGCCAAAACAGCGAACTGTCTCAAATGGTTTGTGCTCCCGAAGCATGTGATAGCAGGCGCGGGCCAGCTTGTGCGCCAGTGCCTTGATCGCAACGATGCCGTTGCGCATTCGCTTCTTGCGTTCGTAAAAGCGCCTGGCTTGCGGACACGTACGGATCGCGAAGTTGGCCGCTTCGACAAACGCCCATGCCAGGTAGCGGTTCCCGTTCTTCGTGTTGCCTTCGCCTTTCTTCCTGCTGTTGCTTTCGCGCCTGCTGTCCACGCAGCGACAGTAGGAACTGAAGTGGCCAACGGTGGCAAAGCGCGAGATGGTGCCTGTTTCCAGCATGATGGTGGTCGCCAGCACCGGACCAATGCCGGGCACCGTGTTCAGCAGCGCGTAATCCGGATTCAGTTTCACCTGCTGCATGAGTCGCTTTTCGACGATCTCGATCTGCTGCTGAAGCGTTTGCAGGACCGCCAGGTTGGCCCGGATCGCGAGCGTTACGTCCGGCGCAAAACCGAATCGGCTCACCTGCGCGCCATCGAGACGCTTGACCTGCGGCCCGTGCATCTGAGAACCAGTATGCCGCGCGAACAGGTTGCCGATCGCGAGAATCTGGGCGGTGCGGCACTGCACGAGCTGCATCCGTTTGCGTGCAAGGTCGCGTACCTGCCGTCCGTCCGCGGGGTAGATGTAGCCTTCGGGCAGCAGCCCCAGACGCAGTAATTGTGCGAGATGGCCGCATCGGTGAAGTCACCACTGTATTTCAGCCCCTCGTACTGCCTGATCGCTGCGGGGTTGGCGAGATGAACATGGTATCCATCCGCAAGCAGTGCATCGACCAACCAGTACCAGTTGTACGTCGCCTCGATGACCACGCCTTCCAGTTCTTCGCGATGCGGCGCCAGTGCGGCGCGGATCTGCAACGCGTCGTTTGGCAACCGCCGCTGATAGACGATGTGGTCCACCTCATCGCTGACCACGACCACACTGTTGTTCGAGTGCAGGTCGATTCCACTAAACTTTTTCATGCCGGCCTCCTGTGCGTCACATCGGTGTCGCAACCCTGACTCTACGCCAGCCGTCCTACCGGAACGGCGCGAGGCCGGCTATATGATTATCAATGCCTTGCGAACAGATTCTGTGGACATTTTTCGGCTCGTGCGGCGCGTCGGGACAATCCATCATGCTGCCAGGAAAGATCTCTTAAACGGTATATACTGTTTATATCGTTTTTTGAATCTGGCGGTGCTCATGATTGAACCCCGCGCCAGGAAGGCGACGAAGAAAGCATTTCACTTTCCGAAAAGTGCCGATGGGCGTACCGTATCTGATGAGAGACAAGCGGACGCGACGCAGGCGGTAGCTACTGATAGTCAGGCTGCCCCGACAAAGGCGAAGAAACAAAAAGCGGGCGACAGCGGTGGAAGCGGCGGCAACCAGCGCTGCCGCAGAGGAAAAAGCGAAGCGTGTGAAGAAAGAAAAAGTCGTGCGCGATAGCTTCACAATGCCGAAGTCCGACTACGAAAAAATCGCAAAACTGAAGCAGACGTGTCTCGACGCGGGCGTGTCGGCCAAAAAAAGTGAGCTTCTGCGCGCGGGACTTGTTCTACTGGAGGCCGCATCGATGAAGCGCCTGATCGCTGCGGTTTATGCTGTCGAAACGGTCAAGACCGGTCGCCCCGCAAAGTCATAACTCGGCGCCAATTCTGCTGCACGCGACTGGCGCTCGCAGGGGATAGTCACTCGTAGTCGAGGGCAGAGCATGTCAGACAAGCATCTTTCGAGCAGGTTCGATGCTGAACTTGCCACGCTTTCAACGAGACTGCTAGAAATGGGTGGTCTGGTCGAGTCGCAGGTTGCGTGCGTGCTGGAAGCACTGAAGACATTCGATCTGGCACTTCTTGAGCATGTTGGCGAAACCGAGCGTCAGCTCAATCTCATGGAGATAGAAATCGACGACGAAGTAGTCAACGTCATTGCTCGCCGGCAGCCGGCAGCCTCCGACTTGCGCCTTCTGATGGCGGCTTCGAAGTGCGCAGCCAACCTTGAGCGTGTTGGCGACGAGGCCCGGAAGATAGCGAAGCGGACTCGCCGCGTCGCCATGGACGCCGGTGCGTGGAAACTCAATATCCCTGAAATCAGGACTTCAGGGGAAATGGCTTCGCACATGCTTCGTAGAGCGCTGGATGCATTTGCGCGGATGGATGCAGCGGCGGCTGCACAGATTGTCTGTGACGACGAAGCTATCGATGCCGAATTTCGCGCCATCGTAGTCAAGCTTGTCGCGTCCATGAAGGAGGACCCTCGGATCGTCCAGATTGGGCTCGACTACCTGTTGATTGGAAAATCCATCGAGCGTATCGGGGACCATGCCACCAACATCGCGGAGTCCGTCGTCTATGCGGTTCGTGGTAACGACATTCGCCACGAGCATAGAAAGCAGCGGGGGCACGAACTCTCTGGCAATTAGGGAAAGTCGCGTCGGCGCAAGTATCTGCGGACTCTAACTAACACAGCATTTACTGCGCCGGGACCGCCGTTTCGTCCGGACTAGTGACGAGAGTCCCGACACGTCTGGACGCGACCTTTTCAGGCAAGCCGTATCGGTCGTGCCCAAATGAATCAGCACCGGCGGGTTGATTCGCTGGTGCCCGGCTGTTGCGCCCTTAGACAGGACAACACCCGTTCGCTTCAAACTCCCTTAGAAGCGCGTGCGCATCCCGACCGTGCCGACCACCTGGTTCGCCGTCGACGACGCACCACCCGACGTATTGATAAAGGCGACAACGTTATGGCCGATTGCGTGCTGATACATACCTTCGGCGTAAACGTCCGTGCGCTTGGAAAGCGCATAGACAGCCTGCAGGTTGACCTGATTCCACTTCGGATCCGAGCCGTACTGCGTACCGGTCGCATTGAACGCACCTGACAGATGGGCGTCGGTGTACGTGTCGGTGATGCCCAGCGTAACTGCCGGTGTCAGCGCGTACTTGGCGTTCAGTTCATAGTTGTCGAAGCGCTGCGAACCGTTGTTGAGGTTGAACGATTGTGTACCCTGATAGTGGCTGTTCGTATACACGAAGCCGAACACTGCCGGGCCGAACGTGTAGTTCAGACCTGCGCCGATTACGCGCTGAACGTCCGCGCCGAACCTGAAGCCGCCCGTCTGGGTAGGCGCTTCGCCGAGGTCAACTGCGCCGCTGGTGTTCGCCTGCGGGACGGCGCCGTTGCCATTGATCTGTAGGTAGCCGGCGGCCATCTTCAACGGGCCGAACTCGTAGCTTGCGCCCGCGCTGTAGGCACGGTTCTGGGTAAAGTCAGTGTTGTTCGAGAACGCGTAGAGGCCACCGAACTTCAGGCCTGCGTAGTTGCTGCTCGTGTATTTGACCGCGTTGCTGATACGCAGCGTGTGGTTCAGGTTGTCATTGTCGTACGGGTGTGCGAAGCCTGTGTCGCCGAAAGTGCCGGCCGTACCGGACAGCGGTGCCACGAAGTCGACCACCGAGTCATACTGGCGGCCCAGCGTCACCGTACCGAAGTCGCTGCTGCTCAGACCGACGAATGCCTGACGGCCAAACAACCGGCCGTTCTGGCCAAGCTTGCCGCTCTGCACATTGAACCCGTTTTCCAGCACGAAAATGGCCTTCAGACCGCCACCGAGATCCTCGGCGCCGCGCAGACCGAACCGGCTGCCGTTAATGGTGCCGCTGGTTGCCTGAAAAAGGCTGCCGTGCGCAGTGGCGGAAGTCTTGACGTTGTTGGTATACATCAGACCAGCGTCGATGAGGCCGTACAGGGTTACCGAACTCTGTGCATGGGCACCCGATGCGGCAATTGCAGCGGATACGGCGAGGGCGGCAGGGACTTTTTTCATGACTTCACTCCAAGGGCGGATTTCAGGCAGAAAGCGGGGCCATGGGGATTAAAGGCGGGAGTTCCATGATGTCACTTCCCAGCTGGATTGCAGCGGTAAGTTGTGCCGTGAAAATTCGTCATAAATCCGAAATAACCTTGTTGAAACCGTTGCCAGAAAAGGCGCGTGCTACTCCGCTTCATTCCATCCGGGATGCATTGCCGTTGTATTGAGGCGACGGCATCGGGTTCGCGGGCGTCCCAACAGCCGGCATCTCGTCTTGATATAGAACTGGATTTAATACAGTGGGTAGTACAGGCTCTAGGGGTTCAGCGAGGGGGGACATGCGAAGAAGTTCATTGAGGGGCAGTAACGGATTCGCTATGAAGAGTCGGTCGAGGTCATCGCCCACGTGTCGCGGTGCGGACCGCATAGCTCCGGCCAATTTCAGCCTTTTGTCGGTGCACCTGGGCGGATAGTCGAATGCCAGGTGCGCGTGCCTTAGTGGACGTTCGCAAACGCGAGCCGCTCAATGGGGGCGTAGTATCTGATCCTCCGGCGCGTCAACGGTCGTTAGAGGTCAGCGGTCGACAGAGTTATCCGTTCGCCAGTGGCAGGCAACGTTTTTTGCTCAATCACCTGCAAAAGCCGGCGCTTGCCAAGCTCGAATGCAAGCATCAATTGTTTCGGAGTCTCGTTCGCAGCACCGAGCTTTTCACAAACCGTTTCAGCAGGGAGCGCAAAGGCGCAGTATCTCCAACCAAAACCGTAGGCTGAAAACCACAGTGTCGAGTCGACCGTAAGGAGCGCTGCCGTAAGGTTCGTATGGGGCTGGTCCATGGCTGTCACTTCCTGACCTATAAGAGTTGAGTTTGATTTTCGCATAGCGGACTTACGAAAGCTCTGTCCGGCGGCCTCGGTGGCAAGTCGGCCAGATGTGCCACTATCCGCCAGGTTGACCAGCGCTTGACGACCGTCCGTGCGGGCCGCTTCCTCAACCAGGAAGGTCTTCTCACTGAATGCAATGAGTTTGAAGCCGCTCCCCTGAACGCGTGGGACGGTGATGCCCCAATGCCAGCCGCCGTCTTGCTCGAAGACATGCAATACAGGGGCGGTTGACGTGTCAGTCTGAGAGGTCGTCACGGCGCCTTCTCCTGTCATATTGCGACCGTAGGCGCACGATTGCAGACCCTCCGTCTTTGCACTACCGCTGCTCCGTTGTGTTGCAATATATGGATCGTGGTAAAAATGTCAAATCACAAAGCGTCACAATTTTGAAAAGATTCGCCTCTCGCAGAGATATCCGAACATGAATTGACGAGCTATTGATCTGACATGAATCACGGGGGGCTGTATGGCTAGCCATTCGCTCATCTGGGCAGCGGTGCCGCACGACAGTGACGGCGTCGTCTTCCAGGCTCGTATTGTCCATGGACTTCAGCGTTTCCACTTATCGCGTCGCGTGCTCGAAAATGAGTTTGACCTCGAACCGCGCGCTTCGGACGCGAGACAACTCGAATACTTCTATTTGTATCTGAATCGCATCCTGGCTCAAGCCGGCGCGAAGTGTTCGGTCGTCAGTCCAGCTACGGTTCCGCTTCTGGCAACCGATTTCGATTCGACGAGCAAGGAGCAACGCGGGTCAAGCCGGCATGTAATGGAACGAAGCGCAGCCTGAACGACGGCGTTGGATAGGGCATCAGTTGTACATTGCATTGGTCGCTCTGGCGGATTTGAACGCACTCGGCCAGTTGCATCCCATGTGCCGCGAGCGCCAAGTTCGCATGCCATGATTCCAACTGAGAACGCCATTGCTCGAAGGGCTCGCCAAGCGGATGTCGAGGGTCACCACGAGTACGCCATACCTTCATTCTGGCACTTTGGCTTTGTCGCCCAGCTTATCGGTGCGCTGCTTCATCGGGCAGCCCGATCTTCCGTTCCCGGCCGAGGCCGTGTAAAAACGTGCAGAACGCCCGGTTGGTGAAGTCCTGTCGGGATCACGATTGCGTTGGACCGAGACGCAAGCGGATGACGTGATCGAGCTTTGCTCAATGAACAACGTTGGCGCGCGAGTTCACGCGCCTGCCAGCTTCATTGCGCGCATCGTCTTTGCGAACCCGAGAATCCTGATGACTCGCTTGAGGTTGTATGCCAGCACATGCAAACTCATTTCGGCCGCGACATGGCCCAAACGGCGTGTCTGGAAGTGGGTCGAACCCATCCAGTGCTTGAGCGTGCCGAACACATGTTCGACCGTTCGGCGTCGTATCGTCATGGCGTCGAGCTGGCGATCCAGCCTTGACTGCATTTTCTCAAGTACCGCTTCGTGCTCCCATCGTCGGATACGCCGGTAATCAGCTGGTGTGCACTGGCTTTTCATCGGGCACTTCGGGCAAGCGCTACTCCAGTAGGTACGCAGGGTCATCGGATTTTCGCGCTCGACCGAACTGAATCGGTAAATCGCCCGTTGGCCCGCCGGACACAGGTACTGGTCGTCTCTGGCGATGTAGATGAAGTCGGCCCGGTCGAATCGTCCATCAGCCTTTGCACTGGAGGTTTGCATTTTCGGCACCAGCGCCGCGATACCGGCGTCATCGCACGCCTTGATCTCCGGGGCACTGAAGTACCCACGATCGGCTAGCGCCTTGATCGTCTTCTTGCCCATGGCATCGCGGGCGGCCTTGGCCATCGGGCTCAACTGCGTCCGGTCGTTACCGATGTTCGTCACTTCATGGGCCACGATGAGGTGATGCTTCGTGTCGACAGCCACCTGAACGTTGTAGCCGACCACACCTGTGCCCTTGGCTTGCGACATCATCGAGCGTGAGTCGGGATCAGTGAGCGAGACCTGCTTTCCCGGTAAATCATTCAACAGTTCTGCGGCATGATCCAGATCGCGCATCTGTTCGCGCAGCGTTTCAATCTTTTCCCGTAGCCGTTCGGTTTTTGCTTCTACCTCGGCCGGTTGTGTGCGGTCGGCGGTCTCCAGTGCATCCAGATAGCGCTGAATGCTTTGCTCGATTTGTTCCTGACGCTTCGCAATCTTGTTGGGTGTGAAGTTGTTATCGCGGCTGTTGACTGCCTTGAACTTGCTGCCGTCGATGGCCACGACTGCTTGCGTGAAGAGTTTCAGGTCACGGCATATCACCACGAAGCGCCGGCATACATTGCGAATCCCCGGACCATTGCTGCGCCTGAACTCGGCAATCGTCTTGAAGTCTGGCGCGAGGCGACCAGTCAGCCACATCAGTTCGACATTGCGTTGACACTCCCGCTCCAGACGTCGGCTCGATTGCACGCGATTGAGATAGCCGTAGATGTAGATTTTGAGCAGCACGGCCGGATGGTAAGACGGTCGGCCTGTGATCGCGGGCGTGGCCCCGTCAAATCCCAAGGAGGTCAGTTGGAGTTCGTCTACAAATGCGTCGACTATCCGGACGGGATTGTCTTCGGCGATGAAGTCTTCGAGACATTCCGGCAGCAGCGTTGCCTGATTGCGGTTCGCACCTTCGACGAATCGACCCATCTCCGCCTCTCGCGCTAAAAGGTTGATTCAGTGTAGGTGATTGGCCGGGTTTTGACACGGCCTCGGCCACGAACGGACATTCGACACGGGCTCCTCAATCGTTGACAACGCCGACAAATTAAGCCGATTCCGTATACGAACATGAACCTACTTGGACATCGCACACTTCATCGACCAGGGACCGTGTCGGGGGCTGCTACCCGCACTGAGAGAACCTCTGCGGACTTCCTGATAGACGGACAGTCTTTGCTGGAAATGCTGGTGAAAAATGCTGGAGGACACTCGGATTTCATGGGTTGCTTTGTGAGTGGGTATGCAGAGTCATGCGAGCGTACTCGCGCGACTCTGCTCGATGTTCCGCCTGAGAACGGAAAGCGTGTGCTGCTTTACATCTGCCCAGAGTGCGGCGATGTTGGCTGCGGCGCATATTCGGCCCTCGTGCGGCGCGATCGCGAATCCTACGTCTGGGAAAATTTTGCCTACCAGGAGGGAAAATATGATTCGACGTTACTTGAGGCTGTTGGACCGTTTTTTTTCGAATCAAATCAATATAAAGCCGGCTTGTTCGCTGCGTCAGGATTTTGACGGACCCGAGTAGGCGTGAGGCCCCAGTCGGCCAATTTCGGCCAGTCGCCGTACCCCTGTAAATTGGTAACAGTCGCCATCCGAGGCATCGTCAGTCGCGAATCGACCACTTATCGTCCCACTAGCGAAACACCGGCATCTGGTAACGTTCATCTAAACGACGGGCAAGAAGTTGAGGTAGCATCATCGAGCTAAAAAAGGGAGAAGACGGTGCCTCGCGGAATCAAATCTCGCATAAACGCGACGCTTCCATCTCTTGCCAGTCTGCTTCTCAGCGATTTTCTGACGATCTTGGCAGACATGGTTGGCTACATCACGCTGCCTTGGTGGATCGTTCATCGTGGCGGTGCACATGACCTTGCGATCTACGGCGTAGGCGTTGCCGTCACTACGATTTTTGCGATGCCGCTGCTTTCACCACTTGGGGATCGATACGCAAAGAGACCGCAGATTGTATGGGGTATCTGCGCCTTAATGGTCGTCGCCTTTACCCTCGCTACGCTCGCCTCGCTGTCCCTTTACCGGCTCAAGCTCATTATCTGCATAGGCGTGGTCACCGTTATAGCGAAAGCTTTCATCGATCCGGCCAGATCTACCATTTCGGCTGAACTTGTTCCGGCGAATCGTTTGGCCGAAGCGCTCCGTCTTCGTAAATCGACGCAAGCGGTTGGCCGCGGCTTAGGACCAGCATTGGCTGGCGCGACACTGGCCTTGGGCGGTATCGCTGCAACATTCTGGATGAATGGCATTCTGCTTGGCGTCGCTGCCTACGTGGCTTTGCAGCTTCCATCCCAGTCTCAGCAGCGCGAACGCCATCGCAGTTTAGCCCGTTGGTGGAGAGACCTACGCGCCGGACTGCACGCTAAATGGGTCGTCCCGTTGGAGCGCGGCTGGACACTTGTCAATTTCCTAGTGTGGATATTCCAAGGCCCTGCGGTCGGCATGCTGATCCCGCTCAAAGTTCAATCACTCGGGCTGTCGGGTCTCTGGCTCGGCGGTTGCGAAGCGGCCCTATCTATAGGTTTGCTACTCGGCAGCTTTCGTGGTTCTGATGCACTAGTTAGTCGTTTCGGCCGATTCAATGTCCGGGTGGGGGCTGCTATGTGTGAAGGGCTGGCACTTGCCGCTTCGGGCTGGGCCCATTCACCCATCGTTCTCGTATTGGCGCTTACATGTGTGGGTTTCGCCAATGCATCGATGGGACTCGTTGGCGCGACTCACCGCTCATTGGCTGTCCCGCAGGATTTCCGCGTGCGCATTCTCGCTGCCAGCATGATGACCACGCAGATTGCCGGCATTATTGGACCTATGATCGCAGGCGTGGCGCTCACACATTGGGCGGTGGGCAAGGTCTATACATGCTTCGGTCTCGCCACATGTCTCCTCGCTTTCGGTTTCGTCCTGATACCGCGATCGCGCGAATTCTTTGCGCTGAATCACGATCAGGTGAAAGATTGGTTTCGTCACGAATATCCCGACGTATTCAAAGTGGCCACAGTACCCGAATCGAGACAAACCACGTAGATCGCAACGCAATAGTAGTCGGGGAATGCTGCGCGTATATAAGCGGAATGGTCTTCACCCGGAACACGAACGAGTGGCTGCTTTGTAGAGATTTCATCGACCGGTTGTGGCCGACCCATGCCTTTCGCATATCTGCTGCGATCAGCGATGCTGCGAGGTTTGCGTCGGCCCGGGTTCGGCCAACAGGAAACACTCGACTCAATCCCGGGGGGCGTTGACAATGCCTCGTCGAAGAGCTCGATAAGGAGAGTCAGTTGATTCGTTCAGGAGATGTCTTTGGAATCCGGACGTCCGGCGGCGAGGCATACTTCCAGTATGTGAAGAAAGTCGCTCCGATGGGCTCACTTATCCGCGTGCTGCCGGGTGTGTTCACCGACGCACCTGCAGATTTGGAATCGCTCGTAGCGACAGAAACCAATTTCTGGATCTTCTTTCCTGTAGGAGCGGCTTTCTCTCGCGGCATCGTTCGAAAGATCGGTAGATACGCAATTCCGGATCATTCGACGGATATCCCCGTGTTCCGAGCTGGCGTCGTGGATCCGGCCGTCGGGAAGGTAGTCGACTGGTGGTTATGGGATGGGGAGAAGGAATGGCGCGTCGGTCAGATCACCCAAGATCAGCGAAAGCTCCCCATTCGAGGCTCATGGAATGACACGATGCTGATAGAGCGGATCGAGGAGGGGTGGTTACCGGACAGCGATCCGAGGTAATTCAACTTCACGAACCGTCGGACAGGAGCCGGCCGGTCCGTTCAGCGACGCCGCAGTTTCGAATAATCAACAACTCGCGATGCGAACCCCGTCGAAGGCGCCACCCGCCTTGCGTCTCAGGGTCAAAAGCTCGGCGCTAAGCGCCAGCGAACGGATGGCGGATACGGTGTACCGCTGAGGAAGGCCAGAAATACTTCCACGACCTGGTCAGCCATAAACCATTCATCTGAGCGCATCGGAATGTTGCCCGCTCTGAAGACTAGGATCGTGCCGTCAGGGCGAACGAATGGCCGCTACGTGCAGATTCGACGGTCCGCTCAGGGTCGTACCTCGCTCCCGTGGTGCGCGGCGCAAACTGATTTTCCTTCCGTCGAAAGGAGAACCGTCATGGAAGCGATTGCTATCGGCAGCGCGCGGCGTGCGCCTTGGAACAAGGGAAAGTTGACAGGTCAGAAGCCGCCACTCAAGCTCAGGGAAATCTGGGCAATCCGTATCCGCCTGCAGCTGGCGTCTAAAACGAGAGATCTCGCTATGTTCAACCTCGCCATCGACAGCAAGTTGCGAGCGTGCGACCTCACGAAGTTGCGAGTCTCCGACATCTGCCTGGGTTCGCGAGTGGCAAGCCGGGCGACTGTCATGCAGCAGAAGACACAGCGGCCAGTTCAATTTGAGATCACCGAGCAGACTCGCGCGAGCACGGAGGCGTGGATCTGCGCAGCGGGACTCTCGCCGAGCGACTATCTGTTCCCCAGTCGGATCCACGGGTCGCCGCATCTATCGACGCGGCAGTACGCCCGGCTGGTCCATCGCTGGATTCGGGCGATCGGGCTGGACGATGCTGCTTACGGAACGCATACGATGCGCAGGACGAAGGCGTCGCTGATCTACCGTCGCACGAAGAACCTGAGGGCAGTGCAGTTGCTGCTCGGACACAGTAAGCTCGAGAGCACGGTGCGATACCTCGGCATCGAGGTGGATGACGCACTCGAGATGGCGGAGCAAACTGACCTATGACCAACGCGGCCGGGCAGCGATCGTACGCTGTCCGGCCACGAACGGCCTTTCCCGATCGGCTGATCGACGTCTTCTAACGGTGATTGAGCAGCCAAAGCGCCAGCGCGGGGTAACCAGGCGATCGATGCGATTTGAATTGGTCGTCCCACTGTAACTTGGGACCTTGCGGTGCTTCCAGCGAACGGCTATGTTAGGCACAGAAAATGTACTTAAAACAGCGACGGAGCCTAACGCAACCTTTATGACTCACAAAGCCCTCCAACAAGTTTTCCAACGGGTTGCCTTGTCCAAAGACGACTCGGACTTTACTTATTTTTTCAACTTGCTTTTGGCGGCTGAGGCCTTAGCGAAGACGGTGACACTCGGAATGGTCGCCGCGATTGCAGAAGACAAGGAGCGGAACAGATACCGAATTGAGCACGCTCTCGTCCGCGCCGACGGAATGGGTGACTGGGGGCGCGCAATTGAGGATGTACTCACAGGACTTGCCTCGCAGTATCTGGTAACAAGCGCCCATACCGAGCAAAGTGAACTTACCAAGCTGTGTCGGGAAGGCGACTGGCAGTACAGAAGCGTATTGGCAATGAAATGCGCGCTAGATGAGTTAGGTATCGAGTCTGAAGAGTTGCCTGTCAAATCTGACATGAAGCGTTGGTTTCGGTTGCTCTCAACGCTCCGAAACAAGACACGGGCCCACGGTGCAACAAAGGCTGCGAGCGTGGGGCAGCCCGCCGAATATCTGAAAGAAAGTTTGGAAATATTCTGCGAAAATTTTTCACTGTTCAAACGTTCTTGGGTTTACCTCCATCGAAATTTGTCAGGGAAATACAGGGTTTCTTCCGTCTCCGGTGATCCTTCTGCTTTCGAATATTTGAAGCGCGAATCTACGCATGTATTGCAAAATGGGATATACATCTACTGGGATTGCCCTCGCCTTGTCTCGCTAACCGAAAGCGATCCAGATCTAACGGATTTTTATTTTGCCAACGGAAGCTTTTCTGGAAAAAAATACGAATTACTTTCTTATCTTACCGACAACAAGAAATACGGCGACGCGCAAACATACTCGGTCCCGCCAGGCACTCTTCCCGCCAGCGAAACCGACGGGCGTGGAGAGCTAGTTCCACGCGAAAACTGCTTCTCCAATGCGCCTGACTCGCTTGCCGATTACGTGGATCGTACTGAACTCGAGGCCGAACTTCTGTCTCTGTTGATCGACGATAAGCGCCCAATTATTACGCTCCGAGGCAGAGGTGGTATTGGTAAAACATCGCTGGCGCTTCGGGTCTTGGAGGACGTATACCGGGATCTTCGTTATATGACGGTTGTATGGCTAAGCGCCCGGGACGTCGATTTGCATATGTCTGGACCTAAACCGGTTCGACCTAACGTCGTTAGCCCTGAAGATATGAGTCGGCTTTACGCGAGGCTTGTACTCTCTGACGAGGCTAGAGCTGCAAAGGGCTTCAACGCGCGTCAATTCCTTGAGGGGCAGCTGCAAAAATCCGATTCGGGTCCTTGCCTGTTTGTTTTCGATAATTTTGAAACAACGCAGAATCCACTAGAAGTATTTACTTGGATTGACACGTATATCAGGTTGCCCAACAAAGCACTGGTAACCACCAGACTTCGCGATTTCAAGGGTGATTATCCTGTTGACGTTCTGGGCATGAATCGCGACGAATCAATTAAACTAATTAATCAAGTTTCTGCACAACTTGGAATCGCTCGCCACCTGACGTCTTCGTATGTCGAAGATTTAATTGATCAATCCGAAGGCCATCCGTATGTAATCAAAATATTGTTGGGCGAGGTTGCGAAGACAGGCGCAGCCGGGAACATACCAAGATTGGTAGCGGGAAGCGATGAGATCCTGACGGCGCTTTTTGAAAGAACATATGCGTCTCTTAATCCCTGCGCACAGCGTGCCTTTTTAACATTATCGGCATGGAATTCCTTAGTGCCCCGACTTGCATTAGAGGCTGTTTTAATACGCTCGACTGGAGAGCGGCAGCAAGTTGAAAGTGGGATTGAAGCGCTACTTAATTATTCTTTGGCGGAAGCTCACATCGCATCTGCGGACAATCAAGAATTTCTTTCGCTTCCGCTCGTTGCGAGCGTATTCGGGAAGAAGAAGCTCAATATAAGTCCACAAAAGACGTCTATTTTGTCGGATTCTGAAATTCTTCAAATGCTGGGTCCGAGTCGACGGGACGGCATACAGCTTGGCCTCGCAAAAAGAGTTGAAAGGTTCGTGGCTGCGATTGCGAAGCGCTGTGAATCTGGCGAGTCTTATGAAAATTATGAACCTATTATCGAGATGATCTGCCGAAATTACCCGGCGGGTTGGCTTGTACTAGCTCGCTGGCATCTAGAGCTAGGTTCGGAAGACGGTTTGCAAAAAGCAAAATCGGAATTGGTCCGATTTTTAGAGAACGAACCAGATGGCGTTCAAGTCGCTGATGCCTGGCGTACGTTAGCCTTCGTATGCCATCGTTTGGGGGATACGTTGGGAGAGGTTCATGCGTTTGTGGAACGCGCGCAACTTTCCGACGTTCCATTTTTTGACGTTTCCAATACGGCGAATCGCCTGAATCAATTTCTGAGAGATCGTGGATTGGAGCTCGATACTCACGAAAAGCAAGCACTCGCTCAGCGGCTTGCTACGGTCATGGAGAATCGGATAGAGGAAGCCGATGCAGACGATTTTTCGCGAATGGCGTGGCTCGCTATACACCAAGGACTGGAAGGCGAAGCCCAAAAATATGCTGCGGCGGGTCTAGAAAAGGATCCTGAAAATTACCATTGTCGAAAGCTCGCGGGCCGCCTTGGCTTATCAGACTAGAGATGGGGAGCGAACTGCACGCAGACGGCCACAGCTGACACAGATACGATTTGCGTTACTCTTCAAGTGATAAATGCAATAGTGCGGAGCGAGGGGGTGACGCAAAATGGAAATTCGCCCAAGACAGAGTAAGCGGCGGCTGCCCGCGAGCGGCTGCTTCAAGGATGCGCAAGAGCCGCTCGCCAACGCGCCGTGATCGGCCGCTCAGGGTCGAGAACGGTCCGACGGCAAATTGGACAAGCGTGGGCTATGGCGTAAGCCGTCGCGCAAAGGCTTATCTGGCGGGGAGGAGATACTGCTGCATCACGGGAGAATGGGACGCAGATGATCCAGCGTCTGGAGCGTCGACGGGTGCTTGCATACTTCCGCTGCAAAGTTGCTTTGGCCATATGAGTTTACCGGTTACCAATTGTCGTCAATGCCGAGGTATGGGCTGTACAAATGCGAAAGACGAACTGAAGCCGGTCGGGTTTGCTTATCACGCCGGGATATGGCCGCGCGAGTATTCCCCCGTAGGCTCGTAGGATGGTGGCCGTTCGTCGCGATTGGGTAGGCGTGACTACCCAAATTTGCGATGTTAAATGGCGGCAGAGGAAGTGCAATTGGCCGGAGCTGGTTGATATTGTTGTTACAAAATAGCTCCTCTGCTACCTTGTCGGCGGTCCATGATGACAAAAGGCAATGTCGCCTCGTTCCATGAGAGTTCTCCATGACGAAGGTGGCAATTTGTGACGCACACGGAGTAATGCGCGAGGGGCTGCGCGCGCTTCTTTGCAGCACTAGTGAGTTCGAAGTTGTCGGTGAGGCGTACGATGGAGCAAGCACTCTGGCTCTTGCGCGATCCACCGATGCGGCCCTCCTTACACTTGGACTCTCCATGCCGGGCATCCATGGGCTCGATCTGATCCCGCTGATCAAGGACGCAAACCCCTCCCTGCGAATTCTGGTGGTGACGATGCATCCGGAGAAGGCGTACGCGGTTCGAGCGTTCAAAGCCGGAGCGTCCGGGTACCTTACAAAAAATGCGCCCGGTGTGGACTTCATCGCCGCAGCCAGGAAGGTTGCATCCGGAGGCATCTATGTAAGTCTCGCGATGGCGGACCAGATCGCCAGAGGTTTCGATGAAGTGGACGCTGTATTGCCACACCAGCGCCTGTCCCCCCGGGAGTTCGATATATTTCTGCGAATTGCATCCGGGGATTCGGTGACAGTGATCGCCGAATACCTTCATCTCAGTACCAAGACGGTCAGTACGCACAAGGCAAAAATCTTGGAAAAGACGGGGCTGGCTAATGATGCAGCCCTGGTGCGCTATGCGTCACATGCAGGGCTTCTTGGCGATGACTGACGGAAAGCGCATCACCGGCGAATGGGCAGCGGACGACCCGGCGGCCGGCGTGATGGTGAGTGCGCTGCTTCGTCAGGCTACCCCTTTTTCCATTCCAGGCCGCAAGCGGTCAGTCGACACCGATTTCCACATGCCCGACAATCGACCGTCCTAAGTCCATGCTGCGTGCTACTCGTTGCTAGACAATTGATCGGGGGGAAGAATGGACAGAGCCGAGGAACGGGCAGACTACATTGGCAAAATTCGGGCCGCCCAGTTATTAGATGCGGTGTTTCTGCTCTTCTATTACAACGAGTGGTCACGGCGATGGGGACCACAATCGGAGCGCCCTCCGGAGCTTGACTTGTCGGAAGCTTTGCCCGGGTTGAGCCAGCCCACTTATGAGCACGCCTTGGCTTTGGTGAGACAGATGTGGAAGGACGCGACTGCCGTAGGCTTGGCATTTTATAAATATCCTCAGGCCAAGCGAACGTTCGAGGAAGAACTAGTGGCTTTCAAAACGGAAAATCCAGGCTTCAGCGAAGAGTCGTATGCATTGGCTAAGCATGCTGCCTTCATTTCACTCCGGTAGCCTTCGCGCTTGACAAAAAGTAAAGGTGCTTACAGCCCTCGCGAACGGCGGCTTCGTGGTGCGATGACTGTCTCTTGTGGGTCCGCCCCGCGACAATCGACATGGGGTCCGCATTGCGCTCAGCGGACCGATAGCAGGGGGAGGAGAGCGGGGAAGTCGCCCGCCAGCGGCCGGATGCTCAATCCGACCGTCTAAGGCTACTTCGTTGGATGCTTGGCGGACACGTTTGCCGTCGCCTCAATGGCGGCGAGGCGGGAGTCCATTACTTTCGCGTGCAGCTTAATGGCCCTGATCAGAAATTGAACGTCCTCGCTTTCGCTCTTGGATGCGAGATCGTCGAACTCCGCCCACAGTTTCTTCAAAGCTTCGGTGCTCATGGCTACTCCTTACGGGGGTGATTGACGGTGCAGCAAGGTGATTGTGCTCCTCTTCGGAGTGGCCTGGACCGGGAGGGGTTGACGAGAAATCGACGAGCGTGGGCTATGGCGTAAGCCGTCGCGCAAAGGCTTATCTGGCGGGGAGGAGGTACTGCTGCATCACGGGCGAATGGGTAGCAGATGATCTGGCGGCTGGCGTGATTGTGGGCTCAGGCATGTTGGGATACAAAGTTGCTTTGGCGCACGAGTTTGTCAGTGCGCTGCTTCGTCAGGCTGCCCGATCTTGCGTTGCCGCCCAGCAACAGACGTTCGGCAAACGTGCAAGTTCGGCTGCTAAAAGATTTGTAGTGGAATCTCATGTAGAGTATTCGCTGCATGCTGACAATTTCCTAATAGGCTGACCGCAACAAGAGCGGCATATGCGATACCAAATTGGTGATGCTCCCAAGCTCACGCATTTGCTCCTGTCGGGTTTTACGGCAGAACCACAGCCTGCGATCGAAAAGGGTCTAGACCGCTATCTCTGGCGGCACGCGCGCTTCGCTTACGCGGAGCCGCTTGCGGATGTATTGGACGACGTGCGTTCGGGGCTGGCCGGCAACTTTCTTTATCATAAAAAGAGTGGCCTCATTTTTGCGCATACGGAGTTTGGCTTTCATCAGTTATTGCTCGCTCATCTGGCGGCGCTGCATAAAACAGATTTTTGCCGAGAACACGTGACATGGGACGTGCATCAGTTTCCGTATGCAAATCCGATGAGGCAGCTTGCCGATGACTGTGTAGTCGAGGGGTACGGCTTGTTCATGTCGTCCGTATCAGACGGAAAGCGCATCACGGTCGGACAGGCCTTCACGTGGGAGCCCCTCGAACTAGCCGCCTTTGGAAATTTCGAACGAGATGTCATTTGATTTTGCCGACGTCACATCAAGATGCAAGCTTGCTGAACGTCGGTAGAAGGCGAGTGTTCGGCCGTTCTCGGGCGGGACGTTGAAGCATCGCATCAGGAGATACTCTTGGACCAACTTGGCTTTGCTCTCATCGTAGCGCTGCTACGAGCATTGTCTCTGCTTCCTTACGGGTTGGTCGCGAGGCTCGGCAGCGCAATCGGGGCAGCCTTGTATGTGCTTCCAAGTCGCCGCAAACACATAGTCTTTGTCAATCTGCGCCTCTGCTTCCCCGAGAAGACCGAACGCGAATACGATAATCTCGCGAGGAACCACTTCCGCCACGTGGTGCGTAGCTATCTCGAGCGAGGCATTCAGTGGTTCGGTAGCGCGACGTCGCTGAATGATCTCGTCGAGATCGAAAGCAAAATTGACCTTTACGACGAGGATGCTCCGCCTACAATCTTTATGGGCTTTCATTTCGTGGCCATCGAGGTTGGCTGCATCCTTTTCTCGACACGCCTGCCCGCCGCCTCATTGTATACACGTATGTCGAATACACGCTTGTGCGATCTGGCCAGGCGACAACGTGGCAGGTTTGGCGCAGAGATGATTGAGCGCTCAACGAGCGCCAGAAAGATCGTGGGACTGTTGCGCTCAGGCAAGCCCGTAATGCTTGCGGCGGACATGGATCATGGCATTGATAACTCTGTTTTTGTCTCATTCTTCGGCGTTTCCGCCTGCACACTCACTTCCGTTTCGCGACTTGCACGGCTCGGTCATGCGCGGGTTGTGCCGTTCGTGACCGAGGTGCTGCCGAATTACCGAGGATACAAGTTGACAGTCTTCGAACCGTTCGACGATTTCCCATCCGAAAGCGACGTGGTTGACGCGCGGCGCATGAATGCGTTTCTTGAGGAGCAGATTTTGAAATGTCCGGAACAGTATTACTGGGTACATCGACGCTTTAAGCACCGTCCACCGGGAGCGGCAGGGGTCTACTGAGCACGTCATTTTGTCCTTGTGCCAAGGGACCCGCCGAAGCGGACGATCTAACCGCGCCGGCACTACCGCAGTCAATAACGTTTGCGGATGGCCGGAAAGGCAATGTCCGATCACCTGCCGGGCGACTCGAAGGAATGAATGACCGCTGCACTCTGAAAGCTGCCAGGAAGGTGGCTTCCGGTCCAGCGTCCGGAGTGGGTCGAGGGCGTGTGAAAACGCGCGCTGAATGCAACCCCCTGAAAAATCGACCCTTCAGATCGTGCTGTATTGGCTTGGCAGCCACTCGGGAAGGGTAAAGCGACACCCGAAAACCGAGTACTTTCGCGTTTTCACACGGCTTCGGTCGGGTTATGCCTTTTGTATGAGATGCGCACCCGGCGCGATCGCCGCGCACGACACGTGGGGCAAGGTGCGGCCAGTTATAGCCATTCGATCGAGCGCTGACATGGACGCTCGAACGTCAAGTTCAATCGGATAACGGCCCTTTTGTGCTGCACAGATCGAAGGCCGCCTGCACTCGTCGGAAACTTCATGCAGTCGGGCATCGGCCGCGAGCAAGGCTCCTTCGTCAAGGTGCATCTAACGCGATGTCCACCACGATTTTTCCGCGTGCGGTGGCGTCCGTTATCGCGTCATAGGCGGGTTCCGCGGACCCAAGATCGAACCGGCGAGGATCGAGATTCGGCGTGAGCTTGCCGGCTTCCGTCAGCCGTGTGGCTTCGCGGAGCATCTCTCCGTGGTGTGCACGATGCTTACCCGTCAGAAGGGGATAAAGGGTGAACACGCCTGAGTATGTCGCTTCGCGAAACGACAGCGGAGCGAGCGCATGCGTACCCCAACCCAGCGCGCTGACCACATGACCAAAATGCTTGACGGCGGCAAACGAAGCATCGAGCGTTGGGCCGCCAACGGTGTCTACAACCAGGTCAAAGCCTGCGCCCTGTGTCAATGATTCGACGTATTGGTCGACGGACTGCGCCTGATAGTCGATTGGCGTAGCGCCTAGGTATCTCGCTGGAGCTTGTTCACGGATTCGCGCCTCTATAACCTCGCGCGGAGCGAAGCGGACTTGGCGTTCCGCATCCCCCCTTGACGAACCGGACGTCATCCAGCGCAAATTAATGCACCTTGACTACGCGTTGTATGGACATGTCGATCTGGTCCCGCCGTCGCGCGGGCAGGGAGACGGCATCAGGCTGATCAGCATGGACAGCGCCTTCGGCTCGCTGCCCGACGTCGAGTGGGTCAAGCGCATGCTGCCCAAGGCGAAGATCGTGTTCGGCAGCAACAATCGTGGTGTCCAGGCGTGCATGTGTGCTGGGGAGGTGGCTTCGCCGTGATGCCTTGCCCGTTTGGCGATGTGAGCCCCAGCGCCCTTCACCGCCAGCGCACGCGGAAGAGGCAGACCAGCCAGCATGGCGCGCCAAGCCGCAGGCGTACGCCACAGTCGATAACATCTTTGCGGCGCGCGAGCCGTTCAATCGTAAGCCGTCAATTAACGACGCCCTTCCAATGAGAGGCGTAGGGGCAGATGCTAAGTGTCCGCGTGGACACATGCACACCTACCTCTATGACAGAGAAACAAGACCTTCGAAGCAGACTGGTAGCCGGCCGCAAACGCGATGGCCGACGGGAATTTAACGAAGATGCGGTGCAGGAGCTGGTCGTGATGTGCCTGAGGCCGGGCGTGTCAATCGCACGAGCTGCCATGGACCACGACGTCAATCCGAACCAGTTGCGTCGATGGATCACACGCTATCAGCAGACGCAAAGTTCGCTGACGTCAGGGGGCGCTGACCCGATGGTCATCGATGATGTTCCCATCGAGGTTTCCGCACCGACGTCCCTGAGTCCTATGACTTCGGCCATAACGCCAGCGTTTGTGCCGGTCGTTTGTGCGCCATCAGCAGTATCTCCGGTGGATCGGCCAGGTTCGTCCCCGGTGTCGGCAATGGCGCTTGCGTTACACGTACGGCTACCGAATGGAGTGGAGTTCGACTTCGGCGATGCAAGCGTCGACGAATTGACGACGATCATCCAGATGCTGGGGAGGATGCCGTGTTCCGGTTCGACGAAAGCCTGAAGGTGTATCTGCACCGCGAGCCCGTGGACTTCCGCATGGGGATCAACGGCCTGTCGATTCTCGTCGAGCAGGCGATGTCCCTGAACCCGATGGCCCGAGCTCTCTACGTATTCGCCAACCGCCGGCGGGACCGGATCAAGATTCTTTGCTGGGACGGCAACGGCTTCTGGCTGTTACTCAAGCGTCTTGAAGCGAACGACCGTTTTGTCTGGCCCGCTGCCACCGAGATTGCCATGCTTGGCGTTGAGCAGCTTCACTGGTTGCTACAAGGCATCGACGTTACTGCCATCAGGAAACACCCGCAACGACATTACGCGCGCGTGAGTTGAACAGGACGACGGCGCACAGGTCTAACCTGGCATGCCGATCAACGTCACGATCACCGCCGAGGAACTCAAGGAGCTGCTCGCCGCGCGCGCTGAGCTCGATGTCGCTCAGCAAGAACGTGATGAGCTACGCAGCACACTGCGACTCGTGACTGCTGAGCGGGACCTGGCCGAGGAACGGCTGCGTGCCTACAACCGTGAGTTGTTCGGTGCATCGAGCGAGGCACGCGAATCCAGCCAGTTCGGCCTGTTCAACGAAGCAGAAGCGTTGGCGAGCGCTGGCGGCCAGCCCGCGCAAGAGGACATTCCGACAACGACGGTAGCCACCCATGCGCGTAAAAAGCGCGGTCGCAAGCCGCTCGATCCAGCGCTGCCGCGCGAGATCGTCCGGCATGAACTTCCCGAGTCGGAGCGCTTCTGCGCCAACGATGGCCACGCACTCGTTGAGATCGGCGTCGAAACCAGCGAGCAGCTCGACGTGATCCCGGAGCAGATTCGGGTCGTTCAGCACCAGCGCATCAAATACGCATGCCCGTGTTGCGATCTGGGCATCAAGGTCACGCCGGCGCCACCACGGATTATTCCGCGCGGACTGTTCACCGAATCGGCGCTAGCGTGGGTCATCACCGGCAAATACCAGTTTGGCATGCCGATCTACCGTCAGGCAGGACTGCTACGCCGTTTCGGCGGCGACATCTCGTCGAACACGATCGCCGTCAGCGTCGTGCGCGCAGGGCTGGCAGCCCAGCCGGTGATCAATCTGATGCGCGATGTACTGCTTGAGTCCGACCTGATCTATGGCGACGAAACCACCTTCCAGGTGCTCAAGGAGCCTGGGCGACGGCCACAAACCAAGAGCTATATCTGGGCTCAGATGAATGGTTCAGGGCCACCTATACGGCTGTTCACCTACACGCCTGGACGCGGAGCGAAACATGCAGCGCAGCTTTATGCCGATATAAAACCCGGCGCTGCATTGATGACCGACGGGTACGAGCTATACAGCGGCATCGCACGCGACCATCAACTCGTCCCCCTTGGATGTTGGGCTCACGCGAGGCGCGCACTCGTCAAGGCTGAGGAAACGGTGCCGAAAGCGGCCCGCACGCCAAACCTGTTGGCCACGCGCTTCATCCACCTGATCGGACGGCTGTTCGCTGCCGAGGCACGTAGCGCAAAGTGGACAGCCGATCGGCGTCAGCGATTACGACGCCGCTACAGCGTACGCGTGCTTGCCATCATCAAGCAGATGCTGATCGAGCATCGACCCACCGTCGTTCCCGGCAGCATGCTCGGCAAAGCATTGCAGTATCTAAATGGGCAATGGCCGAAGCTTAGCCGCTACGTCGAAAACGGGAACTGGCCTGTTTCGAACAACCCCTGCGAAAATGAAATCAGGCCATTCGTCGTCGCACGCAAAAGCTTCCTGTTCGCCGATACCGTTGCTGGCGCACATGCCAGCGCAAATCTCTACTCTCTGGTCCAAACCTGCAAGGCCGGTGGCATCGATCCATATCGATACCTCACCTGGCTGTTCCAGCGCCTTCCTCTCGCTCAGACCGTCGATGATTACGCCGCGCTGATGCCCTCGAACATGCCCGCTGGACCACGTTAAGTTCCTCGCTCCTCTCCATCACTCTCTGACCGGCGTCGTTATTTGACGGCTTACGTTCAATCGCGCACTTGTTGTCGACCAAGCATTTGTTGAGGCGACACCTGACAAGGGACTACGCTTCTGGTTTCGCATCTTCGGTCCCAACTATCGCATCTACTCGGAAGCGGGCGAGGCGAAAAGAGTCGCGGAGGGAAAGTACCTGTACACCGGAAACGGTGACACTACTTGGGACTTGCTGTTCCGACTTCGGCCTGAGCGCTCAAACCTCGGATTGTCCGGCAGTAGCCCGTCCTTCAACGAGCGCGTTCGTCACCCCCGTCGTCAAAGTCGCTCCTGGCCACGCCCTCTCGCTGCGCGGTGCTGCTGCGGCTGCCTAGCGCGAAGCTCCGACGGATCGAGGAAGAAGTTTCGGTTGCCCGCCATGCGCTCCACCATGAAATCAATGAATGTCTTCACCCGCAGCGATTGCTCGGTGCGATGCCCGTAGTAAATGTGGATCATGCCGTGCTCGGAGACGTGCCGCGTCAGCAACGGAACGAGACGGCCACTCCTGATATGCGTTGCCGCGTTGAAGCTGCCCAACTGCCCGATGCCGAGGCCTGATAGCACCGCCTGCGTTTCCATTGCCGTGTCGTTCACGCAGATGGTGGCGGGCACTTCGCGGTAGACGATCTCATCGCCCATCTGGAACTGCCACTGTGCGAGCTTGCCCGTGTTTGCGCGCCGGTATCCGGTGCAGCGATGCTGCGCCAGGTCTTCAATGGTGCGCGGCGCACCGTTGCGCTCGATATATTCCGGCGATGCGCACACAATCAACTGAATCGGCACCAGCCGGCGTGCGATCGAGCCGCCCGATGGCGGCGGCCCACCGCGAAACCCCACGTCGGCGCGGTCGGTCACGAGATCGGTGAACTGGTCGTCGAATTGCGCTTCGAGCTGCACGTTCGGATACAGCTTCTGGAATGCCTCAAAGTACGGCCACAAGACCGGCAACCCAAGCGCACGCGGCGCGCTCACGCGCAGCACGCCACCCACCTCCTCCTTCGAGCGCCGAGCCTCGTCTAGCGCGGATGACAGCGTTGCGAGCGCCGGCTTCGCGCTGTCGAGCAGGCGTTGGCCCTCCTCCGTCAGGCTCAGCTTGCGCGTGGTCCGATGGAAGAGCCGCACGCCCAGCTCCTTCTCCAGTTGCATCACCGCATGGCTCGCGGCCTGCGGCGAGATGCCTTGATCGACGGCCGCGCTGCGCAGGCTCCCCAGCGTTGCTGCGCGGACAAACACGGTGAGCCCACGTATTCCATTCATTGTTACCGCCCCTAATTCGCAAATAAAAGTTGATTATGACTCCAATATTGGGCGGCTAGTCTGTGTCAATCGCCACGCCTACGATGGCATCACCCGATCACACATGTAGCACCCACATAGGAGAAACATCATGGCTGGCATCCAACAAGGTGGTTTCAAGCGCGTCTGGTTCATCACCGGCGCATCGCGCGGGATCGGCGCACTGATTGCCGAAGCCGCACTCGCAGACGGCAACGCAGTCGTGGCCGCCGGGCGCAATATCGCGGCCATCACCGAGCGTCTTGGCGAATCGGGCGCGTTGCTGCCGGTTGCGCTGGACGTGACCAACGAAGCCCAGGCAAAGGCGGCCGTGCAGGCAGCAGTTGAGAAGCTCGGTCGCATTGACGTGCTGGTCAACAACGCAGGCTTTGGCCTGCTGGGCGCGGTGGAAGAATCTGCCGACAAGGACGTGCGCAGGATGTACGACACGAACGTGTTCGGCTTGCTGAACGTCACCCGTGCGGTGTTGCCGACGATGCGCGCAAACCGCTCGGGCCACGTGATCAATATTTCATCGATTGGCGGCTATCGTGCCGCAGCGGGCTTTGGCGTGTACTCGTCGACGAAGTTTGCCGTCGAGGGCATTACGGAAGCGTTGCGTGCCGAGTTGATTCCGCTTGGCGTTTACGCGACAGTTGTCGAGCCGGGGTATTTTCGTACGGACTTTCTGGATGCGTCGTCGCTGATCGTTGCGCCGGACGTGATCGACGACTATGACGAAACCTCAGGTGCGGTTCGCCGCAAGGCCGTAGAAATGAATCACAACCAGCCTGGCGATCCGGCGAAGCTTGCGGCCGCGATGATCACGCTGGTCGACGCGTCGAACCCACCGTTGCGCCTTCCGCTTGGCACGGACACACTGGCTGCCATCGCCGTGAAAAACGCTTACGTGACGCAGGAAACGGAAGCGTGGAAGGATCTGTCGGCATCGACTGACTTTGCTAGCTGAGTGACGAAAGCGGCAGCTCGGCGTGGGTTGAGCCGCTCCCCGCCTGAATGGCCGTTGCGGATCGACTTGAGCGGAGCGGAAAAGTGGTGATTGAAGTGGACCAATCGCAGATCGCGAACTTCGCAGGCAACGCTCTTGAACTGCAAGGATGGGACGGACCAGTTTTTGCGATGTCTGCCCGCGGGCGCCGCATTGTCCGGACGGCAAATAAAGCAGTTCGAGAGATTCACCGAAGTGCTACCGCTCTCTGTACCAACGGTCGAGCTCGCGGGAGGATCAGTGCGGCGCGTACTTGCAGGGATTCATCTTCAGCCACGGTACCGAAGTGCGATCACTTAACAGCGAGAGAATGTATGGACGAGGTAAAGGTAGGCTATGTGCAATGGCCGGAGGGGCTAACGCACAGCGGGGCCGAATGGGACCGCATTAGAAGAAACGTCGAGGCATCCGGCGTGGACCTGTTAATCACTAACGAGATGCCGTTCGGCAGTTGGCTTCCTGAGAGGTCCGAGTTCGACTCTTCCGCCGCGCATTCGTGGGCGGAAGCACACGAGCAGGCAATCGATGCCTTGAAGGCGCTCGAAGTAAAGGCAGTTGTGTCCTCCCGGCCGGTGATACGCGGTAGCAAGCTTGTTAATGAGGCTTTCGGCTTACAAGACGGACAATATCGTTACCTGCATCACAAAAAATTCTTCCCGCAAGAAGCGGGCTTCTATGAGGAGACTTGGTTCGACCGTGGCCAATCCGGTTTTGAGACAATCGAACTAGCGGGGCTCGAAATCGGCGTGCTCCTATGCACGGAATTGTTTTTTAACGAGCGCGCTCGAGAATACGGTAAGGGCGGGGTCGATCTCATTGTGTGCCCCAGATCAAGCGGGACGTCAATGCACCGGTGGAAGGCCGCTGGTTCATTGGCCGCGATAGTTTCGGGTGCTTATCTGATCAGCTCGAATCGCTATGGAGCGGGTGCGCTCGGTCAGCAGTTTGGGGGAATGGGGTTCGCCTTCGCGCCCGACGGTATGTTGATAGGCGAGACGAGCAAGGAGGCACCAGTCTGCATAGCAAACGTGAGCGTCGCGCTCGCGCGTCAACAGAAAACTGAGTACCCCTGCTATGTTCGTGATTTGTAGGCCGAGCTGTCAAATGATTGCGGGTTTCGATGGGGAACCATGGTTTGTGTGCACAACGGGGCGTTGATGCATGAAGTGCGGTATTTTCGTACGGACTTTCTGGATGCGTCTTCGCTGGCCGTTGCGCCGGACGTGATCAAGGACTACGACGAAACCCCCGGTACAGTTCGCCGCAAGGCCGTACAGATGAATCACAACCAGCCAGGCGACCCGACGAAGCTTGCGGCCGCGATGGTCAAGCTGGTCGACGCGCCGAATCCACCGTTGCGCCTTCCGCTTGGCACGGACACACTGGCCGCCATCGCTGCGAAAAATGCTTATGTGACGCAAGAAACGGAAGCGTGGAAGGAACTGTCAGCATCCACTGACTTCGCTTCCTAGGCGCGGAGCGCAGCGGCTCTACATCGGGTGAGCCGCTGTTAGCGCAAATGACCGCTGTGCTGTGGGAAGCCGTCGGGTGGTATTCGGTGACGCAAAGGCCGCTGCGGGTCGGGCTGAGTCCTTCCGCGCTTCGAACTCATCGCCGCGAAGCGGTCATTGGTATTTCGCTTCCCGAAAGCGGCCGGTCGTCAACGCGCACTCCGGACCCACTCCGATCAGACAACTTTCTCCAGACCGGTCAGTCAGCCCATTCCAGATTTTGCAAACTGGAGTGCCACTAAGCGGCCGTTGGCGACCTCATCCAATCGGCCAAATCCCGCTGTATGGACTTCATGAACGCAGTCGTTCGGGTGGCCGCTCCATTGCCCCTTACGGAAAGTGATTGTCAGCGGACGATGCATGTGGAGGGTAAGAAAGACTGCATGTCAGCTACATTGAGCGTTGTGAGCGCGAACGTCTTGCGCCCGTGGATCTGGGCGCTCTGTCTAACGTTCGGCCGCATAGGCGCGTTCGATAGGCGCAATGAGAGCGCGATGCAATTTCGCGTTGGTTCCGAGCACGCCTTCCCCTGACCAACCGAACCGTTCGTTTCGCAGATCGGTCACGGTCCCGCCCGCCTCGCGGATCAGCAATGCTCCCGCAATCCAGTCGGCGGCGTCATCACCCGTTTCAAGATAGGCGTCCAGCCGTCCCGCGGCGACATAAGCGAGTTGTAACGAGGTCGCCGCCATTGGACGCATCACGAACACATCGCAAGCAACCGATCCAAATAACCGTATAGCTTCTTCCTGTGCTTCTGGGCCGATCTGCAGGCGCGGTGCGACGGCTGTCCCGACCACGGCAGCCTGCAGTTCCGCTTTTGGCGAGACCTGAATGCGACCGCCGTTGAGCGTTGCCCCCTCGCTGGCGACTGCGACGAACAGTTCGTCTAGTGCGGGATCGAACACCGTAGAAAACAACGTTTCATCGCCGGTCACAAGTGCGAGCGAACTCGACCACAACGGTAGCCCCTGCAGATAATGGTAAGCACCATCGATGGGGTCGTACAGCCAGTATGGTCTAGCAGCCTGCCCAGCAGGCCGCTCCTCTTCGTCGTGCCAGCCGATGTCCGGATACTTCTCCTGCAACATGCGGCGCAACTGCTCCTTAGCACAAGCGCTGATCCTGGACAGCTGACTGATCTGCTCAGGAATTGTAGCGTCCTGAGCTTTCGCCGGTCGCGTCGACGCGATTTCTAGCGTGATGGTACGAACGAGATCGGCGCAAGCCTGATAGTCGGTCATAGTTGTGTTTGCAAATTTTGTGAAGACGAGATGGTAAAAGTATAGCGATGGCGGATCGAATCTGCCGGGTCGGTGCTCGCATCGTTTGCACGCTCTTGGTGACCAATAAGCGTCACCGAAAGTGGCACAGGCGCTTGCCAGCGAGCGCTATGCGATGCTCGATGACGGCATGGCGGTCATACCTGTTGCCGTGCCCCCCTGGTCGAACAACCCGTCGAGCAGCAGATCGCCGCGACGGTGCGCGCCAGGGAATCTTGATGTAGTGGGGACCGTCAGTCAACAGACCGCTCTCTGCGGACCAGAGCCATTGCATCCTCCGTATTCGAAGTGTGCCGCTGGTTACGGTAACAACAAGCGGCTAGCGTCGAAGTTCAGGCCTCAAGCCTGCAATGATTCGAGCAGCGTCCTTCGCAGGCGGTAATCCGAACACCCGAGCATATTCGCGACTGAACTGGGTTGGACTCTCGTAGCCGACTTCATGCGCCACCGTAGTGACACTCTGGCCGGCCGTGATGAGGCGTGTGCGCGCCTGAAGCAGGCGAATCTGTTTCTGGTACTGCAGTGGGCTGAGCGAGGTCACGGCTTTGAAGTGGCGGTGAAACGCTGACACGCTCATCGCCGCGTCTTCGGCGAGTTCGTGCATCCGCAGGGGGTGCGCGTAATCCCGGCGGATACGCTGGATGATCCGATTCATTCGCGACAGTGCGGTATCCGGCGTGGCAATGTCATGCAGCATCCAGCCCATCGGCCCTTGCAGCACTCGGTAGAGAATCTCGCGTTCATAGGCCGGTGCCAGCGCGGGAATATCGGCGGGATGCTTCATCAAACGTAGCATGCGGACCCATGCATCCAGCAGCTCCGCTGTCACTGCGGCGACCGAAAACCCCGCGTTTCCGCGAACCGGCCCGGCAGCGTTTGGCAGCTCCGACAGCAAGCCGGCGATTAGTGCCGGGTCGAGGGTCAGGCTCACCGCCAGATAGGGGGCTCCCGATTCGCTGCTGCGCACGATGCCGGCGGCAGGAAGATCGATGGACATGACGAAATATGTGGCGGGATCGTAGTGCAGGGTTTGACTGCCGACTGTCATGGATTTGCCGCCTTGAAGGATCAGGTTGACCATGGGTTCATAGACAGCTGCCAGCTCATGTTCCGGCACGGCCCCCTGGACCATCGCCACGCGTGGGATGCCCGTCTCGGTCCGACGGTTCTGCGCGTGGGCGGCCAACTTCCGGAGTTCGCTCAATTGTTCTTCCATACCTCCATTGGACTTCGAATCTTGCCTTGGGACAAGCGAAAAAAGCAGAAATAGGCAGGATTGAGGCAGGATCAGGCGAGCCGCGAAAGCGGCAGAGACCTATCGTATCGCCGTTGAACTTCAATGGAGCCACACGTGGACATCATCGTTATTACGGGAGGCAGTCGCGGCATCGGCGCCAGTACCGCCCTCGAATGCGCACAGCGCGGACTGGGGACCATCCTCACCTGCAACCGCAACCCGAATGCCGCGCAGGGTGTGGTTCGCCAGATCGAAGATGCAGGCGGCAAGGCCGTCGCCCTGCCGCTGGACGTCGCCGACGTCAGCAGCTTCCCAGCTTTCCATCACGCGGTGGAGCAGGTGCTGGCATCCACTTGGGGGGCGACTAGCCTGGCTGGTCTGGTCAACAACGCCGGCTACGGGCTTTACAACCCCATTGAAACCGTCAGTGAGTCCGAATTCAACGGGCTGATGAATGTGCATCTGAAAGGCCCTTTCTTCCTTACCCAAACGTTGCTGCCGTTGCTGCGCAATGGGGCGAGCATCGTCAACCTGACCAGCGCGACCACGCGGGTGGCCACTGCGGGCGTTGCGCCCTATGCGACCTTCAAGGGCGGCCTGGAAGTATTGACGCGCTATATGGCCAAGGAGTTCAGCGAACGCGGCATCCGGGTCAACTCAGTATCGCCTGGCCCCATTCGGACGGAACTCGGCGGAGGTCTGAACGCTGGGTTCGAAGCGCTGCTTAGCTCGCAGACCGCCCTCGGGCGCGTAGGCGAACCGGAAGACGTCGCACGCGCGATTGCTTCGCTGCTGACTGAGGATGGCGGCTGGATCAATGCCCAGAACATCGAGGTCGCCGGCGGTTACGTCATTTGAGAGGGCAAACCAATGAATGATCACGTCGTCCTCACTGCCAGCAACACCGACCGTCCGATGGCCTTCTACGGGGCATTGGAGATCGGCGCGGCAGAGATCCATGCCCCCGGGCCGCAGCTTCACGTCGTTCCGCGCTACTACGCCGCTCAGATCAGGGACATGAATGGCTGCACCCTGGAATTCGTCTACAAAAGCTGGCAGCACGGAGGTTGATGCGATGAGCGAGCAGACAGACAAGCTGTGCATGGCCGCGGACGCCCTGATCGCGGCAACCAATGCGTTCGACGTCGAAAGCGCGCTTCCCCTGTTTACCCCGGATGCGGTGATTGACGATCCGTCCACAGGCCATCGTTTCGACGGCCATGCCGGCATTCGGAGCTATATCGAGCAGTACTTTATCGGCTATCACACTGTGACCCGCTTGCTGTCTGTCGAGCGCCTCGGAAACAGCCGTGTTCGCGTTCGCGTCGATTTTACCGGGGACTTCGGCCACGAGATCGGCCTCCTTGAAATATCCGTCAACTGCTATGGATTGATCGAACGCATTGACGCGGATCTCGAATGAACGAAGCGTGGACTAACGACCGTTGCACAGTCGAAAGCGGTCACATGTTGGACGATGTGCCGACGGGCCGAAATGGGTCAGGGGACTAAACCGCTCGCGCGGTATGCGCTCCGGTTGAAGGTGGTGGTTTTTCGTAGGAAACCAGCTCTGTTTCCTATGTTGATTGATGAGGCAATCCGCCTCATTACTCGACAGGAGCCGAGCCATGACCACCCTCAGCCAAGACATCAGTCCG